>NZ_JZKH01000003.1 GCF_000961885.1 Streptomyces rubellomurinus | reverse complement strand
CCCGTCTACCCGCGCGCTCACGCCTGCGCTCCCGCGCAGTGCCCGTGCACTTCCCGTGCACCTACTCCTCCGCGCCTCCGCGCTCTTGCGCTCGCGCGGACCCGCACGCCCTCGTGCCCGCCCACCCATGGCCCTTCGGCGAGGGGCTACCTTGGCCCCGGCCCGACCTCCTTCTGGGCAGACCACCCTTTCTCGCGCGGTCCTCAATCCCCGGCCCGACCCCCGGGCCCGCCATCACCCCTTGACCCTGCCTCCCTTTCCCTTCCGCGCGTCGCCCTCCTGCGGGCCCTGTCTCCGATCCGCCCTCGCCACTTCGGGCCAGGGGCCGGTCACCGGTTACCGGCCGCCTGCTCCCACACCCAGGCCGCGATGCCCACCCGGTTACGGGCACCGAGCTTGCGCTGGACGTTGGCGAGGTGGTTCTTCACCGTCCCCGGTGAGATGAACAGCCCGGCGCCGATCTCTGCGTTGGTCGCGCCATCGGCCACCAGCTCAGCAATCTCCCTTTCCCTCGCAGTCAGTTCCTCCGCCGGGCCGGCTATCAACGGCCCGGCCACACCCGGCCCGGCATCGGGCACGGGCCGTACATCCGGTTCGGTGACCGCCATGTGCCGCAGCAGCCGCACCGTGACCTGGGGGCTGATCAACGCGTCCCCGGCCATCGCCGCCCGGACCGCCTCGATCAGCAGCACCGGGCCCGAGCGCTTCAGCAGGAATCCCGCCGCACCGTGCCGCAGGGCCGTGTGCACGTACTCGTCCAGGTCGAAGGTCGTCACCACGACGACCTTGCACTGGCCCTCCAACTGCCGCGTCACCTCAAGGCCGTCGAGCTTCGGCATCCGGATGTCCGCGATGACCACATCCGGCTTCAGCCGCCGCGCCTCCTGCACCGCGAGCGCACCGTCCGGCGCCTCCGCCACCACCGTCATGTCCGGCTGGGCGTCCAGAACCATGCGGAACGCGCTGCGGACATCCGCCTGGTCGTCGGCGATCAGGATGCGGATCGGCCCCGCCTTGCTGCTCATACGTGAATCACCCCTCTCACGGCCTGGCCCTGCTTCTGCACCGACCGCTCCTGCCCACGGTGGGCTCCCTCCACGGGCAGCGATGCTGCCACCCGCCAGGAGTCCTGTCCGTGCGGACCCGCATCGAGTGATCCTCCGAGGGCTTCCACCCGGGCGGTCAGCCCCGGCAGTCCGCTCCCACCGCCTCGACGCGGCCGGGCCGAAGTCTGGCCCCAACCGTCGTTGATCACGGTCAGCTCCAGCCATCCGCCCGTACAGCGGGCCTGGATCTCGACCGTGCGCGCTGCCGCCGCGTGCCGCCTGACGTTGGTCAGAGCCTCGACGACGATCCGGTGGACCGTGCCCTCCACCTCACGCGGGACGGTCTGGTCCGGTAGCTCCAGCCGAACGTCCGCACCTCCCGATGCGGTGAACTGCTCGGCCACCTCGATGAGTTCGGCCAATCCGGGCTGCGGGTCCCGGCCACCGCCGTCCTCGGAGCGCAGCAGCTGCACCGTCCGGTCCAGCGAGGCCAGGGCCCGCTGGCCGGCCTGCTCTATCCGCTCGAACATCTCCACCGCCCGCGCCGGATCGATCGCGGCCAGGTAGGCCCCGGCCTGCGCCTGCGCGACCATGCCGCTCACGTCGTGTGCCACGAAGTCGTGCAGGTCATGGGCGAGTTCCAGACGCTGGGTCCGCTTCGCCTCGGCCACCGCGCGGTTGCGGGCCTCATCCACGCCCCGCAGGTAAAGGCCGACCAGGACGGCGGGGAGGGAGAGCATCGACCCGAATCCGAAGAGGGTGAGGGTGTCGCCGGGCCCGGCGATCGCCTCGAAGCGGGACAGCCACAGCGTGACCGCTCCACAGGCCGTCCAGGCCGCCGCCGCGCAGCGCGGGCCGTCCTCGGAGCGCAGGCTCAAGATCACCGCCAGGAGCAGGGCGGCCAGTTCGACCAGGCCGAGCAGGCCAGGCCAGCGATCCTCCTCGGTCCAGCGGCCGAGGATCCAGACACCGGCGGTGACGGCCACCGACACCGCCCCGAGTGCGGTGGTCACGGCCGCCGCTCCGTACCGCCGCCGTGCCGCCCAGGCCGGCAGCAGCAGGACCAGGACGACTCCCGACAGGAGTTGAGTCACCGTCACCGCCTCCTTTCCGCGTGTTCGTCTCTTCGACTGCCGTCACATTACGACGCCGCCCAGGTGGCGCGCTTGTGCCGATCGGCATATTTCATCGGCCTGTTGAGCTGGAGGAACAGCCCGATCGGCACTGCCGCGAAGCCCTGGAGTGCGGTCAGTCTTGGGTCATCGCAGCCGGCCAAGGGCGCCGGTTCGAGGAGGGGTTCACCGCCATGTCGAAGATCATGCTCAAGTCCCGTGTCCGCGACCGGCCCGCCGCGGCCGTCACCACCGGCGTGCCGCCCGCGCCGCGCTGGGCCGAACTGGCCGCCAGGGCCACCCTGTGGACGACCGTGCCCTCGGGGGTGTGGCGGATCGCGTTCGGCTTCGGTGTTCCGGTCGGCTTCACGGGAGCCACGGGCGCGGCGTTCGCCGAGCACCAGCCGGGCTGGGGCACCGTCTACGTGATCGTGCTGAGCGCCGTGGCCGAGTCGCTGGCCTTCCTGACCGTCGGCCTGGTCCGGCCGTGGGGGCAGGTGGCGCCCCGGTGGATACCGCTGATCGGCGGCCGGAGGGTCCGCCCGCTCGCCGCGATCGTCCCGGCCGCACTGGGCTCGGTGGTGCTCACCTGGACGGGCATGTCCGCACTGTTCGGGGGATGGGCGCGGGACATGGCAGACCCGGACTCGCCTCAGGGCATTGCCGCTGCGGTGATGACCCTCGCCTACCTGCCGCTGGTCGCGTGGGGGCCGCTGCTCGGGGCGGTCACCGTCGACTTCGCGCGCCGTACCCTGCGGCGCCGGTGATGACGGCCGCGGTGACGAGGACCGCAGTGACGAGGACCACGGGTCAGACCGGAACGGACTCCGGCACCGGCTCGGACGCCTCGTCGCGCTCGGGGGTCGGGGCGGTGCGGCGGCCCCACTCCGTCGCCACCAGGACCAGGGCTCCCCCGAGCAGTGCGAGCGGGCCCATCCGGTTCCCGGCGATGGTGATGCCGAAGACGGCGGCCCACAGCGGTTCGGTGCCGAGCAGCAGGCTCACCCGGGACGGTGAGCTCTCCCGGACGGCCCACGTCTGAACGAAGAAGGCGAAGAGCGTGCAGAACAAGGACAGGTGCAGCAGCCAGGCCCACTGGCCGGCCCCGTACGAGCGGGCGACGGCCCAGGGCGAGGGGCCCACGGACAGCGCGACGACGGCGAACACGGAGGTGGCGACGGTGAGTTGGATCCAGGTGATGGCGAGCGTGTCGGTGTCGCGGACGGCGCGCGTGCGCGCGGTGGCGAGGACGTACGCCGAACGGACCAGGGCGGCACCCAGGACGAGGAGGTCGCCGAGCGTGGGAGGGCGCAGCCCGCCGTCCCCGGTGAGCAGGGCGACGCCGGCGACGGCGAGCCCGGCTGCCGCGAGGAAGGCTCGCGGTGGCGCGGTTCGGGCGAGTGCGCTCTCGCCGAGCGGGGTGAGCACCATCGCGAGGCTGATGATGAGCCCCGCGTTGGTGGCGGAGGTGTGCACGGCGCCGTAGGTCTCGAGCAGGAAGATCCCGCTGAGCACCAGCCCGAGGGCGGCACCGCCGAGCCACTCGGCGCGGCTCAGCCTTCGCAGCGACCGCCAGGCGACCGCTCCGAGCAGGGGGAGCACCAGCCCGAACCGCAGGACGAGCATGGCCACGGCCGTCCTCGGCTCGGCCACTCGTTGGACGGCGAGGAAGCTCGACCCCCACACGACTGCCACGAGCAGGACCGGTAGGTCGCGGAGCATCGATGAGGACGAGGACACGGACAGGGAGGCACGCATGAGGAAGAACCCTCCGAGCGGACGGAACCGGCGGGCGCGAGTACCGTACGGCGTCGGACGGACCCAGGTGCTGGGCGGCAGGCCCAGTGGTGAACAGGGCGGGGCGTGGGGCAGGGGTGCGCCATCCTCGCGTATCGGCCCGCCGGCGGGCAATGCCCGGCTCGGCTCGCTGAGGGTCAGGCAGCGAGCAGACCGTTCGCAGCGGCGATCGCCTCGATCTCGGCCGGCGTGCCGGACATGACGGTGCGGACGTGCTCGGTGACGAGTTCGACGGGCCAGTCCCACCACGCCGAGCGAAGCAGGCGCTCGGTGTCGGGGTCGTCGAAGCGGCGGCGGATCGGGCGGGCGGGGTTGCCGCCGACGACGGTGTAGGGCTCGACGTCTGCGGTGACCATCGCTCCGGCCGCGATGATCGCTCCGTCGCCGATCCGGACGCCGGGAAGGACGGTGGCGCCGAAGCCGAACCAGACGTCGTTGCCGATCACGGTGTCCCCTCGGCTGGGGAGGCCGGTGACGATGTCGAGGGTCCGCTCGGTCCAGGCGCCGCCGAACATGGTGAAGGGAAAGGTGGAGACGCCGATGGCCGGGTGGGCGGCACCGGCCATCAGGAACCGGGTCCCGGTGGCGATGGCGCAGTACTTGCCGATCACCAGCCGCTCGGGCCCGTAGGCGTAGAGGACGTTGCGCTCCTCGAAGCGGGTGGCTCCGTCCGGGTCGTCGAAGTAGGTGTACTCGCCGACCTCGATCCGGGGGTCGGTCACGAGCGGGCGCAGCAGGACCACTCGGTCGTGGCCGGTGAGCGGGTGAAGGGCGGTGGGATCGGGGATGGAGGTGGCGGACAAGCGGACTCCTCTCGTAATGCGACTGGCGTCGCATTACGATGATCATGGCAGGTTGCCACCTTCACGGCAAGCACTAATGCGACTGGAGTCGACTTTGCATGCAGCCCCACACCCCGAGCGCGACCACTCGGCCGGCCCGCGGGCCGGCCTGCCGCTCGACGAACCGGCGAGCCACCCGGGAGCCGAGCGATCCGGGCGCCCCCGCGCCGCGGCCCCCGATCGACCCCGCACGCCGACGCCACGGCCCGGCGGGCGCAGCTCCCGCGTGCGGGCGGACGTGGTCGCCGCCACGCTTGCCGAGGTCACCGAGAAGGGCTACGACGGCCTCACCGTCGAAGCCGTCGCCACCCGTTCCGGGGTCCACAAGGCGACGCTCTACCGACGCTGGGGCGGAGTGGACGGCTTGGTCGCGGAGGCCTTGACCGCGTCAGCCGACCAGGCCTGGCCGCTACCCGACACCGGAGACCTCCAGGAGGATCTCCGCCGCATTACGCAGGAGGTGCATGCCGTCTTCACCGACCCGGACCAGGCCCCCACTCCGATCGCGCTGATCGCCGCCGCCCAGCGCTCGGACACCGGCGCCGCCGCCCTGCGCGCGTTCTTCGCGGCCCGCCACCACCAGGCCGCAAGGGTGGCCGAACGGGCCGTCGCCCGGGGGGAGTTGCCCGCAGGGACGGATGGCGCGGAAGTGGTGCGGGCCGCCACCGCGCCGCTCTACTACCGCCTGTTCGTCACCGGCGAACCGCTGGACGCCCACACAGCCGAGCGGGCTGCCGACGCCGCCGCCCTGGCCGCCCGAGCCGGCCTGTTCACCCCGAGCCCGAAGCCCGATCCCAGCCCCGGACTCGACCCCGAGCCCGAGCCCGGACCTGGCCCGGGCGCCGAACCCGCCTCGACGCCCGAAGCCCCGACCACCCAACGGAAATCGATGACCCCGAACGACAACTGACCGACCATCGGCACCGGCCAGCCGAAGGAAGCGCAACCGCCCCGCCCTCTATCGGACGCCCACCCCGCCGTGGATGATTCCTCCATGACAATCCAGCCGTCCACCACCCCACGGAAGGCCCGTCACGTGAAGCGCAAGCACTGGGCTCTGGTCGCCGCCGCCACCGTCCTGCCGCTCGTCGCGAGCACCGGCACCGCCGTCGCGGACGCCGCACCCCGGCCCGCGACCGCTGCTGCCGCCTGCAGCTACACGCCTGCCGTGCCGGCCGACAACTTCAAGGGCATCCCCGTCTTCGACCCCGAGGAGGCAGCGGAGCCGTACCGCGCGACGCTGCGGACCAGCCAGGGCCGGATCACCTTCGAGGCGCTGACCGACAAGGCGCCCTGCACCACCTTCTCCTTCCGCTTCCTTGCCGAGAACGACTACTTCGACCGCAGCCACTGCCACCGCCTCACCACCCAGCGGATCTACGTCCTGCAGTGCGGGGACCCGACCGGGACGGGCAGCGGCGGCCCCGGCTACTCGTTCCCGGACGAGAACCTGACCGGCGCCACCTACCCGGCCGGAACGGTCGCCATGGCCAACGCCGGCCCGAACACCAACGGCAGCCAGTTCTTCTTCGTCTGGAAGGACACCAAGCTCTCCCCCGCCTACACCCCGTTCGGCCGGGTCACGGAGGGCCTGGACGTCCTGCAGAAGATCGCCGCCGGCGGCGAGGACGACCAGAACAACCCCGGCGACGGCTTCCCCAACCTCCCGGTGAACATCCGCCACGTGAAGATCAGCACCAACTGATCGGACAGGAGGCCCCTCGCCCACTGGACCCGATCGACCGTCGCCGCTCCCGTACGGTGGCAGCAGGCACCGACCACACCGCACGGGAGCAGCGCCGCATGGACAGCCGGATCTGGGAGAGCGTCGACCACCTGGTCGCATGGCTCGACGAGGAGAGCACGCAGTCGCCCCAGGAGGAGCGTCTGCTGCGGCTCCTCAAGCTCTCCGAGGAGGTCGGCGAGGTCGGCGCGGCCGTGATCGGGGCCACCGGTCAGAACCCGCGCAAGGGTGTCACCCACACCTGGGAGGACGTCCAGCACGAGCTGTGCGACGTCGTCTTCACCGCACTCGTCGCGCTCAGGACGCTCACCCCGGACGCGTCCCGGGTCTTCGCCGAACGCCTCGCCTACGTGGAGCAGCGCTCAGCCGCCTCCCGCGGCGACGACGCCCCCAGCGACGAAGACGGCGAAGATGGCGACGGCGAAGCACTCAACGGCGACACCCACACCAACAGCACCAGCAACACGCCCCGGAGCACCACCGCCCCCACGCCCTGACACACGCCAGGCGCCCCGAGGCCCCGAGGCCAAGCATCCGGCGCGATGTCTCAGGAGTTGGGCGCGACCTTCGTGAGGCCGTTGATGACGCGGTCCATCACGTCGCCGCCCTGCGGGTCGCGGAGGTTGGCGAGCAGCTTGAGCGTGAAGCGCATCAGCAGCGGGTGGGTGAGGCCGCGCTGGGCGGCGAGCTGCATCACCTTCGGGTTGCCGATGAGCTTCACGAAGGCGCGGCCGAGCGTGTAGTAGCCGCCGTAGGTGTCCTTGAGGACGCGCGGGTACGCGTGGAGGGCACGCTCGCGTCCGGTGGCGGTCACCCGGGCGAGTGCCTGCACGATGACCCCGGCGACGAGCTGTCCGGATTCCATCGCGTAGGCGATGCCTTCGCCGTTGAACGGGTTGACCATGCCGCCGGCGTCGCCGACGAGCAGCAGTCCGCGGGTGTAGTGCGGCTGCCGGTTGAAGGCCATCGGCAGGGCGGCGCCGCGGATCGGCTCGGTCATGTTCTCGGGGGTGTAGCCCCATTCCTCGGGCATGCCGGCGCACCAGGCCTTCAGCACCTCGCGCCAGTCGAGCTCGCCGAAGGCGGGCGAGGAGTTGAGGATGCCGAGGCCGACGTTGGAGGTGCCGTCGCCCATGCCGAAGACCCACCCGTACCCGGGCAGCAGCTTGCGCTGGCCGTCGCGGGTGTCCCAGAGTTCCAGCCAGGACTCGAGGTAGTCGTCGTCGTGCCGCGGCGAGGTGAAGTACGTCCGGTAGGCGACGCCCATGGGGCGGTCCTCGCGGCGGTGCAGGCCCATGGCGAGCGAGAGCCGGGTGGAGTTGCCGTCCGCGGCGACGACGAGCGGGGCGCGGAAGGTGACCGGCCGCTTCTCGTCGCCGAGCTTGGCGGTGACGCCGACGATCCGCCCGGTGCGGTCGTCGAGGACGGGCCCGCTGACGTTGCACCGCTCGTAGAGCCGGGCGCCGGCCTTCTCGGCCTGGCGGGCGAGCAGTTCGTCGAAGTCGGCGCGCTTGCGGACCAGCCCGTAGTCGGGGAAGGAGGACAGCTCGGGCCAGTCGAGTTCCAGCCGGACGCCGCCGCCGATGATGCGCAGGCCGCGGTTGTGCAGCCAGCCGTTCTCGGTGGAGACGTCGATGCCCATGTCGACCAGCTGCTTGGTGGCGCGCGGGGTCAGACCGTCGCCGCAGACCTTCTCGCGCGGGAAGGCGGTCTTCTCCAGCAGCAGCACGTCCAGCCCGGCCTGGGCCAGGTAGTAGGCGGTGGTGGAACCGGCCGGGCCCGCGCCCACCACGATGACGTCGGCGGTGCTCTCGACCGTGCTCTCCGGCTTCGTCAGATCGGCTGCGGTCTCGGACACGTGGACACACTCCTGGAGCTGCGACGGGGTCGGGGGGAGGGGGACGGCGGCTTCGTCCCCGGCAGTCTAGTTCCGCTCACGCCGCCGGGAACGCCCCCGCCCCACCCGTGCGGACGCCTTTCAGCACAGCACAGCACAGCACAGCCGCTACGCGAGCTTGTACCCCCGGTGCAGCGCGACGATGCCACCGGTCAGGTTCCGCCAGGCGACCTTGGACCAGCCGCTCTCCTGCATCCGGCCGGCCAGCGCGGGCTGGTCGGGCCAGGCCCGGATGGACTCGGCGAGGTAGACGTACGCGTCGGGGCTGCTGCTGACGGCGGTGGCCACCGGCGGCAGGGCACGCATCAGGTACTCGGTGTAGACCGTGCGGAAGGGCGTCCAGGTCGGGGTGGAGAACTCGCAGATCACCAGCTTGCCGCCGGGCTTGGTGACCCGGTGCATCTCGCGCAGCGCCGCGTCGGTGTCGTGGACGTTGCGCAGGGCGAAGGAGATCGTCACCGAGTCGAAGGTGTCGTCCGCGAAGGGCAGCCGGGTGGCGTCGCCGGCGGTGAGCGCCAGCTCGGGGTGGCGGCGCTTGCCCTCGACGAGCATGCCGACCGAGAAGTCGCACGGGACGACCTGCGCCCCGGCCTCGGCGAAGGGCAGCGAGGAGGTGCCGGTGCCGGCCCCGAGGTCGAGCACGAGGTCCCCCGGGCCGGCGGCGACCGCCTCGGCCACGGCCCGGCGCCAGAAGCGGGCCTGGCCGAGGGAGAGCACGTCGTTGGTGCGGTCGTACTTGGCCGCGACGTCGTCGAACATGGCGGCGACTTCGTGCGGCTTCTTGTCCAGGGAGGCTCGGGTCACGCCCCCCATTGTTCACCCTGGCGTCCGCTCACCGACCACGCACCCCGGCCACGCCGCCGCCGACGCACCGCGACCGTGCCGCCGCCGCGCCACCACCGCGCCGCGCGCCGCGCCGCAGGCCCCGCCCGTTCAGCGCGGGCCGCGGCGCCCGCCCGCGCGCCGCCGCCGGCGGGAGCGCTTGCCCTGCGTTATCGCCGGCATCCCCTCGGCCAGCGCCCCGGTCGCCAGCGCGATGTTGGCGGCCAGCCGCCCCTGCCGGGTGCGGACGGCGAGGGCCCGCCGGTGGCGCCGGATGCGCAGCACGCAGATCACGAAGAGCACGACGGCGACCGGCACGCTGTACCGGGCCAGCCCGACGCCGACCGGCTGCGGATAGGTGTCGCCGCAGATCCGCACCGCGCCCGGGTCGTCGGCGGCGTGCTCCAGGCAGATGGTGTCGCCGAGCTTGGTGCCGTCCGCGAGCGGCAGCGCGGCGGCGGTGTGCGGCTGTCCGGCGGCCCGGTAGCTGACGGCGCTGTAGCTGCCGCCCCCCGTGGGGAGCTGGGTGACGACGCCTTCGACTCGCACCGGGTGGGCCTCGATCCGGTCGGCCTGGTCGGCCTGGCGCCAGCCGAGCAGGCACATGCCGAGGGCCATCACGGCGCTGAGTACGGCGGCGAGGTACCAACCACGGCCCATCCGCGGGGAGCGCGGCGGGGGAACGATCGCGGTTCGCATGGTTCCTGTCCTGGCTTGCCTTCGGGGCCTGGGACGTGGCCCCGCCGCCCGCGGGCACGGACGGTGGTGTGGTGAGGGTACGGAGTGAGCGCTGTCGGGGATCGTATCCGCTGGCGGGCCTTCAGGTCACGGCGAAGGGGGAATCACCCCCTTACGAGGACACCGGAGTTCGGGTGCACACGAAGGAAGTCCCGTACGCCACACGGGAATCCGACTACTGACGAGTACGTCACACCGTCACCGGAAGGCCCGTGCGGTCCGGCCCGCACCGGACGGCCCCCGCCGCGGCCGGGCCTCACCGGCGCCGGTACACCAGCCGCCCGCCCAGCACGGTGGCCAGGCACCCGCCCGCCGCCGGTCCGGGGCGCCCCTCCCCCGAGCCGTCCACCACGCCCTGCACCGGAACCACCGGAACCACCGGGACCACCGGGACCACCGGGAACACCGGGACCACCGGGAACACCGCGAAGTCCGCCCGCCCGCCGGCCGCCACCCGCCCGTGGACGGCCTCCGCGAACGGCAGCACCGCCAACGGGTCCAGCGCCCCCACCGCCCCGGCCGCCGACGGCAGCACCGCCAGCCCCGACCGCGCCACCGCCGTCCGCACCGCGGCCCGCTCGAACGGCCCGGCCACCGCCGTCACCCCGTACCCGAGCATCCGCTGCAGCCCGCGCCGCGCACTCGCCCCGAACCGCGCCTCGTCGGCGCAGCCCACCAGCCCGTCCGCGACCGGCTCGACCCCGACGCCCTCCCGCGGGTCGGGGTGGTAGTCGCGTTCGAGCAGCCGGTGCCCGGACGGGTGGCGCAGCCCGGGCGCGAGCAGCGAGCCCGGGCCCCAGTCGCGCACCCGCGCGCCGGGGTGGGCCGCCGCCAGCTCCGGGTACGGCCCGACCGCCTCCACCTGCTCGCCGCGCACCAGCACCGCCCCGTCCGGGAGGGACGGGGCGGCGGGGTCGGCCGGGTCGGGCAGCACGAACGCCGCCCGGTGCAGGGTCAACACATCAGCTCCGGGGTCAACACGTCGTCACGAGAACGGCCGGCCCCGGGGCCGGCGCGGCAGCCCCGGGTGGGCACGGGAGCGACCGGCCTCAGTTGTCCAGGATCTTCAGCTCGGGGTGCGCGGTGCCGCCCTCGATCGCCGTGGAGGCGATGTGCGAGGCGACCCGCGGGTCGACCGGGTCGTTGGCCGGGTCGTCCAGCACCCGCAGGTGCTCGTACGTGGTGGAGCGCTGCGCCGGGACGCGGTCGGCGGCCCGGATGAGGTGGATCAGCTCGGTGAGGTTGGAGCGGTGCTTGGCGCCGGCCGCCGAGACGACGTTCTCCTCCAGCATCACGGATCCGAGGTCGTCCGCCCCGTAGTGCAGCGACAGCTGGCCGGCCTCCTTGCCGGTGGTCAGCCAGGAGCCCTGGATGTGGGCGACGTTGTCGAGGAACAGGCGGGCGATCGCGATCATCCGCAGGTATTCGAAGACGGTCGCCTGGGTCGAGCCCTTCAGGTGGTTGTTCTGCGGCTGGTAGGTGTACGGGATGAACGCCCGGAAACCGCCGGTGCGGTCCTGCACGTCGCGGATCATCCGCAGGTGCTCGATCCGCTCGGCGTTGGTCTCGCCGGTGCCCATCAGCATGGTGGAGGTGGACTCGACGCCGAGGCCGTGCGCGGCCTCCATGATCTCCAGCCAGCGCTCGCCGGACTCCTTCAGCGGGGCGATGGCCTTGCGCGGCCGCTCCGGGAGCAGTTCGGCGCCGGCGCCGGCGAAGGAGTCCAGGCCGGCCCGGTGGATCCGGGTGATGGCCTCCTCGATCGAGACGCCCGAGACCTTGGCCATGTGCTCGACCTCGGAGGCGCCGAGGGAGTGGATCACCAGCTGCGGGAAGTCGGCCTTGATCGCCGAGAAGGCGCGCTCGTAGTACTCGACGCCGTAGTCGGGGTGGTGGCCGCCCTGGAACATGATCTGGGTGCCGCCCAGTTCGACGGTCTCGGCGCAGCGGCGCAGGATCTCGTCGAGCTCGCGGGACCAGCCCTTGTCGCTCTTCGGCGGCACGTAGAAGGCGCAGAACTTGCAGGCCGTCACGCACACGTTGGTGTAGTTGATGTTGCGCTCGATGATGTACGTCGCGATGTGCTCGGTGCCGGCGTAGCGGCGGCGGCGCACCGCGTCGGCGGCGGAGCCGAGCGCGTGCAGCGGCGCGAAGCGGTAGAGGTCGAGCGCCTCCTCCGGGGTGATCCGGCCGCCGGCGGCGGCGCGGTCGAGCACGGCCTGCAGGTCGGTGCTGGACGCATCGAGGGTGGTCGCTGCGATCTCGGTCACCTGTCGGCCTTCTCTCTCTCGGATACTGCTCGGATGCTGCTCGGGTACTGCCCCGGTGCTGCGCGGGTACTGCCCCGGTGCTGCCCGGGTACTGCTCGGTCCCCGCTCCGCTGGTGCGTTTCCGCTGCTCGTCCAGCGCTGCCGGAGGCCGGACAAGGGGCGTCCGGGTACGGCCGAACCAGCCTACGCCAGCTGATTTCAGGCGCCCGCGTCAGCCCGCCGCGCCCGTGCCCGGCGCCGTCCCGTCCACCTTGCGCAGCGTGCCGGACGGGTTCCCGGCCGCCGGATCGGCGGAGTTGAAGCGGATCGTGCCGTCGGTCTGCAGGGTGAGCGTCTCCGTGTTGGAGCCGCTGGTGCAGGCACCGGGGATCGAGGAGTGGAGCAGCCGGGACTGGAACACCAGCTTGCCGTCGGCGACCGACTTGAGCGTCCAGGCGCCCTCGCAGCTGATCGAGAACAGGCCGGTGAGGGCGTTGCGGCTGGTGGTGCTCTCCTGCCCGATCGCGCCGGGGTGGACGGTGACCGTGGTGGTCCCGGCGGACAGACCCTTCTCGGTGGCCATCTCCCCGCGCCAGGTGCCGAGGAACGCGGCCGGCACCGCGCTCGGCCCGCCCGTCCCGGACGCCACGGGCGCCGCCGAAGCAGTGCCCGACGCAGTGCCCGAAGCGGTGCCCGAAGCGGTGCCCGAGGCAGTGCCCGCAGTAGGCCCCGTAGGAGGAGGGGACGGCGCCGGCAACGGCCCGGTGGCCCCCGGGCTCCCGGACGCCGTCGCATCAGCGACCGGCCCGACCGGCCGGACCGGCCCCACCGGCTCGTCCCGGTGCAGCCCCGCGTACAGCCCGTACCCGCCGCCCGCGAGCACCGCCACCGCCAGCGCCGCCCCGGCGGTCCTCCGCCCGGTCCGCGACCGGCCCGCCCGCGACCGCTCCGCCCCCGCCGGCGCCGCGCCTGCCGGCACGTCCGACACCACCGGCCCCGGATCCGTCGGCCCCGGATCCACCAGCACGGGCTCCACCAGTGCGGGCTCCGCCGGCCCGAACCCCCCGGAACCCCCCGAACCGCCCGGCTCCTCCCCCTCCAGGTCCAGCAGCTCCACCGCGCTGCGCCCCACCGCCGCCGCCAGCGCGGGCGGCAGCCACCCGCCCTGCCCGAGCCGGGCGGCGGCACCGCCGTCCGGGTCGAGCCGGTCCCGCAGCTGCCGCGGGGTGGGTCGGGCGGCCGGGTCCTTCGCGAGGCACGCCAGGACGATCCCGCGCAGCGGCTCGGTGAGCCCGGCGACGTCGGGTTCCTCGTGCAGCACCCGGTAGAGGAAGACGGCCGCGCTGACGCCCTCCCCGAAGGGGTGGACCCCGGTGGCGGCGAAGGCGAGGACGGCGCCGAGCGAGAAGACATCGCCGGCCGGGCCCGCGGTCTGTCCGTTCGCCTGTTCGGGCGACATGAAGCCGGGTGAGCCGACCACGTACCCGGACTGGGTGAGGCCGCTGCTCGCGTCGAGTGCGCGGGCGATGCCGAAGTCGATCAGCCGCGGCCCGGCCAGGGTGAGCAGCACGTTGGACGGCTTGACGTCCCGGTGCACCAGCCCGAGCCCGTGGACGTGCTGCAGCGCCTCGGCGAGCCCGATGCCGAGGGCGCGCACGGCGGGTCCTGGCAGCGGCCCGAAGTCCTGGACGGCGGTGCCGAGCGCGGGGCCGGCCACGTAGCCGGTGGCGACCCAGGGCTGCTCGCCCTCGGTGTCGGCATCGAGGACGGGCGCGGTCCAGGCGCCGCCGACGCGCCGGGCGGCGGCCACCTCCTGGCGGAACCGGGCGCGGAACTCGGCGTCGTCGGCGAGTTCGCCGCGCACCACCTTGACGGCGACGGTGCGCCCGCCGGCCGTGCGGCCGAGGTAGACGCGGCCCATCCCGCCCGCGCCCAGCCGCCGCAGCAGCCGGTACGCGCCGACCTGGCGCGGGTCGTCCGCCCCGAGTGCCCGCATGCCCGTACGCTCCCCTCGCCCCGCGCCCGCGCGGTCGCCGTCGCCGTGCCGCTCGGGCGCGCCGGGAGCGGACCCGCTCCGGGAGCAGACCGTACCGGGCCCGCCCTCCCTCGCGCCCGCCCCGACACCCGAACGCCCGGGCTCGCGACCGGCCGCCTACACCGCCGGCGCGGCGCTCACCGGCAGCGCCACCGGTTCCAGCAGCCGCACCGCCACGTCCGGCGCGAACCCGCTGTCGTGCGCGACCCGCCGGGCGAACTCGGCGATCCCGGCGAGCTGCCGCTCGCCGAGCGAGAAGTCGAGCGCCTCGCTGAAGTACTTCTCCAGCACGTCGGCCCCGAAGGTCTCCCAGCGGGCGGCCTGTTCGGCGACCTTGGCCGCCTCGACGAGCGACAGGTCGCGGGACTCCAGGAAGGCCCGGTGGACGGCCGCGGTCAGCTCGGGGCGGCGTTCGGCGAACTCGCGGCGCACGGCCCAGACGGCGAAGACGAACGGCAGGCCGGTCCACTCCTTCCACATCGCGCCGAGGTCGTGCACGGTGAGGCCGAGTTCGGCGGCCTGGCCGAGGTGGGCGCGCAGGGCCGGATCGCCGATCAGGACGGCGGCGTCGGCCTCGGCGAGCATCTGGCCGAGTTCGGGCGGGCAGCTGAAGTAGTCGGGGCGCACGCCCTCGCGTTCCTCCAGGAGCAGCCGGGCGAGCCGGACGGAGGTGCGGCTGGTGGAGCCGAGGGCGACCCGGCGGCCGTCGAGGTCGGCGAGCGGCACCTTGCTCACGATGTGGCAGGACATCACCGGGCCGTCGCTGCCGACCGCGATGTCGGGCAGGATGAGCAGGTCGTCGGCGTTGCGCAGGTACTCCACGCAGGTGATCGGCCCGATGTCGAGGGAGCCGTCGACGAGTTGGTCGCTCAGCTTCTCCGGGGTGTCCTTGGTGAGGTCCAGGTCGAGCAGGTTGCCGGTCCTGGCGAGGCCCCAGTAGAGGGGGACGCAGTTCAGGAACTGGATGTGGCCGACGCGCGGCCTGATCGGTGCGTCCTGTTCCGGCGCCGGGGGCTTCGCCGGGTTCGAGGGCGCCGGGGGCTTCGAGGGGTCCGAGGGCTTCGCGGGGTTCGAGGGCTCGGAAGGCTCCGAGTGCTCCGGTGAGTGCGCGTCCGGTGCTGCCACTGTGCCGCTCCCTTGCTGTTCGTACGGCTACTCAGCAGCGTATGCCCGGGGTCGGCGGGGTCCGGCGGCGGGCCTCGCGACACGCGCTCGGGGGCTCGCGGCGGGCGGGCCCGGAGGCCTCGCCGCACCCGTCCCACGGCCTTCCCGGCACCCCTCCGGAGGCCTTACGACACGCGCCGTCCGCGCCGCAAGTCACCCCTGGTCGTCACAGCGGCCGCATGCTAGCGTTGCCCTCAGTTGCAGTTTGATTCCCCTTGCAGTACTTGAAGCCTGCGGAGCATGTAACCGCGGGCTTTTTGTAGTTTTTCAGCAATATCGAAAAACTTCGGACTCGTCCGAAGGCAGGGCGATCAGCGCAGCGGACCGGGTGTCACACGGTGTGGCCCCCGACACGCATCGCAAGGAGAACGGCATGGCCACGGGAACCGTCAAGTGGTTCAACGCTGAGAAGGGCTTCGGCTTCATCGCCCAGGAGGGCGGCGGCCCCGACGTCTTCGTCCACTACTCCGCCATCAACGCGAACGGCTTCCGTTCGCTGGAGGAGAACCAGGCGGTCACCTTCGACGTCACCCAGGGCCCGAAGGGCCCGCAGGCGGAGAACGTCACCGCTGTCTGACCATCCTCTGGTGTTCTGATCGCTCGGGACCTGTACGGGTCCGCCGGCGGCTCCCGACAGCCGCCACCATGAGCACAAGAGCAGTACCCAAGGGGGCCCGCCGATCGGCGGGCCCCCTGCCTTTTCCCCAACGGCCGACGAAACGACGAAACGACGAAACGCAATGTCGCGGCAGCGACGTGTCGGGGAGTCGGGGAGTCGGGGAGTCGGAAGTCGGGGAATCACGCGAAAAGGCCCGGTCCCGAACCGATGATCGGTTCGGGACCGGGCCTTTTCGGCCATTCTTCCGCTCACCCACTCATGGCGAGCGAAAAACAGCCCCTCGCTTTTCGGCCATCCGGCGGTTTTCGGCCGCCGGACGCCCGTCCGGCCGTTCCCGCGCGCACATCAGCCGTCCGTCAGGCGGCCTTCGCGACGGCGGCGCCGGAGGCTCCGGCACCGACGGCACCGGCCGGGGCCTCGTACAGGTCGCCCGAGGGGTTGTTGTACGAGGCGACGTCGAGGATCCGCTCCCGGGCCGCGACCACGACCGGCACGACCACCTGGCCGGCGACGTTCGTGGCGGTGCGCATCATGTCCAGGATCGGGTCGATGGCGAGCAGCAGGCCGACGCCCTCCAGCGGCAGGCCCAGGGTGGACAGGGTGAGCGTCAGCATGACGATCGCGCCGGTGAGGCCCGCGGTGGCGGCGGAGCCGACGACCGAGACGAAGGCGATCAGGATGTAGTCCTTGATGCCGAGGTCGATGTTGTAGACCTGGGCGACGAAGATCGCGGCGACGGCCGGGTAGACCGCGGCGCAGCCGTCCATCTTGGTGGTGGCCCCGAACGGGACGGAGAAGGACGCGTACTCGCTCGGGACGCCGAGGCGCTCGGTGACGCGGCGGGTGACCGGCAGGGTGCCGACCGAGGAGCGGGAGACGAAGGCCAGCTGGATGGCGGGCCAGGCGCCCTTGAAGAAGTGCAGCGGGTTGAGGCCGGCGGCGAAGCGCAGGACCAGCGAGTAGACGACGAACAGCACCAGCGCGCAGCCGACGTAGATGTCGAGGGTCAGCGTGGCGAAGGGCTTGAGCAGGTCCCAGCCGTACTTGGCGACGGACTTGCCGATCAGGCCGAGGGTGCCGAGCGGGGAGAGCCGGATGACCCACCACAGGGCGGTCTGGGTGAGCTCGAGCACGGACTCGCTGAGCTTGAGGACGGGCTCGGCCTTGGCGCCGAGCTTGATGATCGCGGCGCCGACGACGACCGCCATGAAGACGATCTGCAGCACGTTCACCTTGGCGAAGGCGTCGACGATGTTGGTGGGGAAGATCCCGGTCAGGAAGTCGATCCAGGAGCCCTTGTCGTCGAGCGCCTTGAGGCCCTCGGTCTTGAGGTTGGTGCCCTTGCCGGGGTTGGTGAGCAGGCCGAGGCCCAGGCCGATGCCGACCGCGATCAGCGAGGTGACCATGAACCAGAGCAGCGTGCGGGTGGCGAGGCGGGCCGCGTTGGTGACGCCCCGCAGGTTGGCGACGCTCACCACGATCGCGGTGAACACCAGCGGCGGGACGGCCAGCTTGAGCAGCTGGACGAAGATCTTGCCGACGGTCTCCAGGGTGGTGGCCAGCCAGGAGATGTCGGCGGCGCGGGCCAGGTAGCCGAGGCCGACGCCGAGCACGAGGCCGGCGACGATCTGCACCCAGAACGGCGTCTTGCGGATGCGGGCGAGCACGGACGGCGACGAGGTCGCCTCGGGCGCTGTGGACATGGGGGTGCGACTCCGGGGGAGGGCGTTGCTGACGGCGGGGGGTGGGCGGGGGTGGGGACGGCGGCACGGCGCGCGGTGGCCGGACGGCAGGGGTCGCGGCCCCGGTCAGGGGCGTGCCGCCCCGATACAGCTGAGGTCGGTGCAGCTCATGGCGCGACAACGGCGCGGGCTGTCCACAGCACCGGTCAGAGCGCACGGGCGGGCGGCGCCGGGCAGCTGGCCCGGGCCGTGCATCCGCAGTGCGTCTGAGGCTGTCATGGCCGACACGTTAGCAGTAAAGGTTTGAGATGTTCAAAGTAGTTGTTTGAGATGGCGTTGACCGGCGGGCAGTTATACGTATAACTTGGTCGTCACACCACCCCTGCCCGCCCGCCACGCATCGGAGAAGGACCCGCCGATGGGCTACCTCGCCCTGCTCCGCGCCCCGCACGTCACCCGACTCCTGCTCGGCACCCTGCTCGGCCGCCTGCCCGCCGGCATGACCGCCCTGGTCATCGCCCTCGCCCTGCGCGACGCCGGGGTGCCGTACGGCCGGATCGGTCTGGCCACCTCCGCCTACGCGATCGCCGCCGCCATCGGCGGACCGGTGCTCGGCCGGATCGTCGACCGCACCGGACAGCCCCGCGTCCTGCTCGCCGCCGCCGTGGTCGCCGGCGGCGGGTACGCGCTGCTCGCCCTCGACCCCGGCTCCGCGATCGCCGCGCCGGTCGGCGCCGCGATCGCCGGCCTCGCCATGCCGCCGCTGGAGCCCTGCCTGCGCTCGCTGTGGCCGGACGTCGTCGACGAGGAGCAGCTCGACACCGCGTACGCCTTCGACTCCGCCTCCCAGCAGATCCTCTACGTCGCCGGGCCGCTCGCCGTCGCCGCGATCTCCGGCCTGTTCAGCCCGGTCGCCGCGCTCTGGGTGGCCGCCGGGCTGGGACTGGCCGGCGCGCTGATCGTCGCCACCACCGGGCCCGCCCGGGCCTGGCGCGCCCCGGCCCGGGAGAAGTCCGCCGGGCTGCTCGGTCCGCTGCGCTCCCCCGGGCTGGTGCTGCTGCTGGTCGGGCTGGCCGGGGCCGGCTGGGCGGTCGGCGCGCAGAACGTGCTGTTCATCGCCTACGCCGAGCGGCACCCCGACGCGCTGCCGGGCGGCGCCGGCACCCTGCTGGCGCTGGCCGCGCTCGGCGGCCTGCTCGGCGCGCTCGCCTACGGCGCGGTCACCTGGCGGCGCAGCACCGCCGCCCGCACCTGGCTGATGGCGCTGGCGATGGCCGCCTCCTACCTGCCGCTGGTCACTCTGCCCGGCCCGTACCCGATGGCGGCGCTGGCCTTCCTCTCCGGGATCGGGCTGGCCCCGCTGCTGGCCGCCGCCTTCGTGCTGGTCGCCGAGCTGGCGCCGACCGGGACGGTCACCGAGGCCTTCGCCTGGCTGGTGACGCTCTTCGCGACCGGCAACTCGCTCGGCTACGCCGTGTCCGGCAAGCTCGCCGAGGGCCCGCTGGGCCCGGTGGCGCTGTGCGCGGCCGGCGGGATCGCGCTCGGCGGGCTGCTGCTGTTCGCCGCCCGGGGCCGACTGGAGACGGCGCCGCCCGCACCGGCGGCGCGGCCCGTCCCGGTGGGCTGACCCGCCCCACGAACGACCGCGCCCGCCGGGGGTCTGGCCCGGCGGGCGCGGTCCGCTGCGGCCGCGCCCGCGCGATCAGCCGGGGAGCCCCGGCCTACGCGGGTGCGGTGGAGGAGCGCAGCACCAGCGAGGTCGCCAACGGCGGCACCGGCGGCACCGGTTCGCCGTGCAGCAGGCCGGCGAGCGCCGCCGCGCCCGCCCGTCCCAGCTCCTCGCCGGGCAGGTCCACGGTGGTCAGCGGCGGGGCGAGCAGGGCGGCGACCGTGACGTTGTCCATGCCGACCACGGACAGGTCGTCCGGCACCCGCAACCCCCGCTCGGCGGCGGCCTGGTAGACCCCGGAGGCGACCACGTCGTCGTCGCAGACCACCGCGCGCGGGCGGTCCGCCCGCTCCAGCAGTTGCCCGGCGACGATCCGGGCGGCCGCGTGGCCGTCGTTCAGGCTCACGCCCAACTCGACGACCTCCAGGCCGAGTTCGCGGACGGCCTGCTCGAAGGCGGCCTGCCGGCGGCGGAAGGTGTAGGCGGCGTGGGTGGAGCGCAGGTGTCCGATCCGGCGGTGGCCGAGGGCGGCCAGGTGCTCGACGGCGGCGCGCATCCCGCCGGCCACGTCGAGTTCGACGGTCGGGCGGGCCCGGTCGGTGCCGGGGTCGGCGTCCAGGAAGACGGCGGGGGTGTCGGGGGGCAGCTCGCCGAGCTGGCTGTCGTCCGGGGAGCAGATCAGCAGGCCGTCGAAGCGGCCGGCGGTGGCGGCCTCGGCGAGGGTGGCGCTGCCCCAGCCGGAGCTGACCACGACGGCCAGGCCGTGCCGGCCGGCCTCCTGGTGGACGCCCTGCAGCACCCGGCCGAAGAACGGGCCCTGCAGGTTCGGCACCGCCAGCATGATCATCCCGCTGCGGCCGAGCCGCAGCTGACGGCCCGCGGCCTGCGGGCGGTAGCCGAGGCTGTCGGCGGCCTGCCGGACCCGCTCCCGGGTGGCCTCGGAGACCCGGCGGCCGGCCTCGGAGCCGGAGAACACCAGCGAGACGGTGGCCTGGGAGACCCCGGCGAGCCGGGCCACGTCCCGCCCGGTGGGCCGGCGCGCGGGCGGCGGCCAGGTCCCGGCCGTGCTCCCGGCGGACGGCGTCCCGGCGGGGTCGGTGGCGGGCGTCCCCGGGTCGGTGGCGGGCAAGGGCGGGGCTCCGGCCGGGGTCAGTTCTGCCGCGCCGCGGCCGCGCGGGCGGCCTCGTCGGCGGCGTCCTCCTCGGCGTTCTGCGCGGCGATCCGCTCGGCGGTGCGGCTGCGCATCCCGGAGACCTTGGTGCTGATCTGGGCGGACATCTCGTCGCGCTGCTTGCTCAGCAGCGCGTAGCTGAGCGGCGCGGAGGCGAGCGCGGCCAGCAGGAACAGGAAGATCACGCCGGCCTCGCCGCTGACCGGGATGATCCCGAAGTGGCCGAGCAGCAGTGCCACCAGCAGGCAGCCGAGGAAGATGCTGACCCGCAGGGAGGTGTAGCGGAGCGTGGCGTGCGACTTCTCCTGGCCGTTGCTGCTCACTGGAACACTTCCTTCTCGCTGGGCGTGGGGGGCGGGGGCCGGCCTCCCAGTGAAGCATGCCCGACGGCCGGCGGGGGGAACGGGGCACCCGGAGCCGGGCCGCCGAACGCCTGCCCGGCGGAGTGTCAGCGCAGGTCGAGCCACATGGTGACGTCGTCCCGGTCGTCGCCGGGGGCGACCCGGATCGCGGCCGGCACCCGGCCGACCTCCTGGTAGCCGGCGCGGCCGTAGAACCGCTCCAGACCCTGGCCGCCGCGCAGGGTGAGCCGCAGCGACTGCAGGCCCCACGCCCGGGCGATCCGCTCGGCCTCGGCGAGCAGTTCGGCGCCGCGGCCGAGGCCCTGGAGGTCGGGGTGCACCATGACCGACCTGAGCGAGCGCCAGTGGTCCATGATCTCGTAGCGCGTCGACTCGAAGAACAGCAGGCCGACCAGCCGGCCCGTCCCGCTCTCGTGCGCGACCAGCAGCCGGTCCGGGCCCTGCGGCGCGACGCCCGCGAACTGCCGTTCGGCGGTGTCCCACACGTCGTCCTCGGTGACCGGCGGCACGAAGCCGACCGCGCCGCCGGCGTTGCTCACGTCCGTCCACAGCCGGACGATGTCCGACTTCAGGCCGCGGTCGAGCGTCGGGTCCAGGGTGAAGGTCAGCGCCATACCCGGAGCCTAGGGCTTGTCTGACACCCCGGAAGCCCGGCCGCCCCCACGCCGCTCACCCCGCTCAGGCCACGGCCGGAGCCGCCGCACGCCCGCCGCGCAGCGCCAGGCAGAGCCCGACCGCGATCACGCACAGCCCGCCGGCGCCGTACCAGGCGAGGTCGTAGTTCCCGAGCGCGTCCCGGGCCAGGCCGGCCAGCCCGGCGACGACGGCGGCGCCGATCTGGTGGCTGGCGAGCACCCAGCCGAAGACGATCGGAGCGTCCTCGCCGAAGTTCCGGCGGCACAGCGCGACGGTCGGCGGCACGGTGGCGACCCAGTCCAGGCCGTAGAAGATCACGAAGGCGAGGATCGGCGGCTGCAGCGAGCCGGCGAACAGCTGCGGCAGCAGGAGCAGGGACACGCCGCGCAGCCCGTAGTAGACGGTGAGCAGCAGCCGGGAGTCGACCCGGTCGGTGAGCCAGCCGCTGAACACGGTGCCGACCACGTCGAAGACGCCGATCAGGGCGAGCAGGCTCGCGGCGGTGGTGACGGGCATGCCGTGGTCGTGCGCGGCCGGGATGAAGTGGGTGCCGACCAGGCCGGCGGTGGTGGCGCCGCAGATCGCGAAGGAGCCGGACAGCAGCCAGAACGCCCGGCTGCGGGCGGCCTCGCGCAGCACCCGCAGCGAGCGGGCGATCGCCCGGCCGTCCTGCGCGGGGGCGGGCGGGGGTTCGGTGGCGCCGTACGGGAGCAGGCCGAGGTCGGCGGGGCGTTCGCGCATCAGCAGCAGGACGGGCACGGCGACGGCGCAGGCGGCGAGCGAGACCACGACGACGGCGGAGCGCCAGCCGTGCTGCTCGACCAGCCAGGCGCCGACCGGCAGGAAGACCAGGTTCCCGGCCGCGCCGGCGGCGGTGAGCACCCCGGTGACCAGCCCCTGGCGGGCCTGGAACCAGCGGCCGGTGATGGTGGTGGCGAAGGCGCCGGCCATCGAGCCGCTGCCGAGGCCCACCAACACGCCCCAGCAGAGCACGAGTTGCCAGGGCTGGCGCATCAGCATGGTGAGGCCGGCGCCGATCGAGATGGTGAGCAGGGCGCAGACGACGACCAGGCGGACGCCGAAGCGGTCCATCAGGGCGGCGGCGAAGGGGGCGGTGAGGCCGTAGAGGGTGAGGTTGACGGAGGTGGCGCTGGCGATCGTCCCGTTCGACCAGCCGAACTCGTTGTGCAGGGCGTCCATCATCAGGCTGGGCGTGGAGCGGAAGCCGGCCGAGCCGAGCAGGACGAGCAGGGCGACGGCGGCGACCACCCAGGCGTAGTGCACCCGGGGGCGACGGGCGGAGCGGTCGGCGGCGGAGCGGTCGGCGGCGGGGCCGTCCGCGGCGGGGGCGGTGGGGGGTGCGGCGGTGGGGGCGGAGGCGCGGCGTTCGGTCACGCGGACGAGTCTCCCGAGGCGCCGGGGCCGCCACGAGTGGCCTGAATGACAGCTTTCGCAAGGATCGGGCCACCACCGGGCGTACCATGGCCCGGACCACCGCACCGGCCACCGTGGTGGCCGGCAGCCACCGCACTCGGGAGGGAACGGCATGACGCACCTGGTCGCGGTGCTCGCCCTGGACGGCGTGATCGCGTTCGAACTCGGCATCCCGGCAAGGATCTTCGGCGGCGCCAGGGATCCGGCCGGCCGCCCGCTCTACCGGGTGGCCACCTGCACCCTGGACGGCGGCCCGGTCGCCACCAGCGCCGACTTCCGGATCGCCGTCGACCACGGGCCGGAACTGCTGGAGCGGGCCGACACCGTGGTGGTCCCGGCCTCCGCCGACTCCAGCCCGGAGGCGGTGGACGCCGCCTTCACCCCCGCCCTGGCCGCCGCGCTGGCCCGGATCCGGCCCGGCACCCGGCTGATGTCGATCTGCACCGGCTCCTTCCTGCTGGCCGCCGCCGGGCTGCTGGACGGCCGCCCGGCCACCACGCACTGGCGCTACACCGCGCGGTTCGCCCGGCTGTTCCCGCAGGTGCGGCTGGATCCGGACGTGCTCTACACCGACGACGGCGACGTCCTCACCTCCGGCGGGGTGGCCGCCGGGGTGGACCTGTGCCTGCACGTGGTGCGCCGCGACCACGGCAGCGCGGTGGCCAACGCGGTGGCCCGCAACTGCCTGGTGCCGCCGTGGCGCGAGGGCGGCCAGAAGCAGTACGTCGAGGCGCCGAGCCCGCCGGCCGCCACCGGCCAGGGCACCTCCGCCGTGCGTGCCTGGGCGCTGGAGCACCTGGACCGGCCGCTGGCGCTCAAGCAGCTCGCCGACCGGGCGGGCATGAGCGTGCGGACCTTCACCCGGCGCTTCCGCGAGGAGACCGGTTCCAGCCCCGGGCAGTGGATCACCGTGCAGCGCGCCGAGCGGGCCCGGCAGCTGCTGGAGCGCACCGACCTGAGCATCGACCAGGTCGCCCGGGAGTCCGGTTTCGGCACCGCCGCCTCGCTGCGGCTGCAGCTGCGCGGCCGGCTGGACGTCGCGCCGAGCGCCTACCGGCGGACCTTCCGGGCCGACCCGGGGGTGCGGCGCACCTCCTGAGGTTCCGGTCGTGTGAAGCGTGCCTGAGTGAAGCCTGGGAAGAGACTGGGCGGTTGGCCGGAAAACGCCGCCCGCGAGCCGCCCGCCGAGCCGCCGCCCGGCCGTCACCCGGCCGTCACCCGGCCGTCGGCGAGCCACCGGTGATCCACCGCCGCGCCGTCCGCGCACCGCTGCCGAACCGCCGCCGGGCCACGCCGGCGGCATCCGGGACGTACGGGATCGGACGGCGCCCGGCCGCGCACCCCCCGCGCGCGGCGCCACGGGCCGCCGTCCGATCGCGACGCTCGGGTCCTGGACCCGGGTCGCACCCTCCGCGTTCGCCGAGGAGCGGCCCGCCTCCGGCGGTCCACGGCTCCCCCTGCTGACGCGTTCCCCCTGAACAGCAGCACCGTGACGGCGGACGGACGTCCCCTCGGCGTCCCCTCGCAACGGAGAGCCGGACCCAAGCGTGATCAGTCGGATACGTCACGTCAATGGGTTGTCGGAAATTCGGAATGGTTGCGTCACCTTTCGGCCGGGTGATCGTCACCGGCCGCGGGCCCGCGCCCCGGCGGCGCTATTGCGCCAGAGCCGCCCAGTCCACGTCGGCCAGCGGGTCCACCGGACGGGCGTCCGCGCCGATCTCGCACCACACCCGCTTGCCCGAGCCGTCCGGGTACCAGCCCCAGCGCTCGCAGAGCAGCTCGACCAGCTCCAGCCCGCGCCCGTTGGTCGCGTCCTGGTCGGCCCCGGCGTGCCGCGGGGCCGGCGCGCGGGTGCTCGCGTCGGCGACCTCGACCCGCAGCAGGCCGGCCGGTCCGCCACCCGCCGGGCCGTCCTCGACGACCGGCAGGCACAGCCGCAGCACGGCCGGACAGCCCGTGTGCACGACGGCGTTGGTCACCAGCTCGGAGACCACCAGCACCACCGTCTCGGCCATCGGCGCGTCCGGGTCCACCCCGTGGTTCAACAGCCGCGACCGCACCCACCGGCGGGCCCGGCCCACCTCGGCCGGGTCCGCCTGCACCGCCAGCTGCACCTGAAGAACCTGCACCGCTCCACCACCTGCACTCGCAGTTCGGCCATGTCCCGATCGGGCCGGATCGGCCGGCCGGCGGGTCCTCGCACCTCGCCCGGTGCCACCCGGGCCGTCACTTCCGGGCGCCCGCCCGGCCTGCCCGCCCACGTCGGCTCGTCCGCGCCGCCCAAGGCCCGTCTCTTGGCCGCCGCACACCGGCCGCGACACGAACTCGCCTCAGGATGGGCGGGCTGACGGGCCGCAGCAAGCGCTTCGGGCATATTCCAGCGATCGGGGGACAGGGCAGTGCATACTGTCCCGTTCACTCTCGCGAGCTTCGCACCGGCGCTCGTCCGGCCCGGGCCGACCGGCCGGTTTTCCGCAGACCGGAACCTACCGCCGCACACCCCCCGCACCGCCGCCGCCACTCGCGAACCACCCGTGCGACATATGTCCAGCCGATCTCGAACAGCGGCATCGCCGGACCGTCCCACCAGCGGACTGTCCCACCATGTGACGATCCGTGAGAGCCCGTTCCGTTCTTGCCGGATTCCCTCCCGCCGCGGACCGGCCGCAAGATACCGTGGAGTAAGCCAGCGAACCCGGGCAGGAGGGGGTGGTTCCCGATGGCCGCCCCGGACGAGACCCCGCGCTGGGACGAGCGGTTGCAGCGCCGCCTCGCCCGTGGCGAGGAGACCGCGCTCGGCGAACTCTACGACCAGCTCTCGCCGATGGTGCACGGCCTGGCCGGCCGCGTCCTCGGCGACCAGGCCGCCGCCGCGCGGCTCACCCGGGAGGTCTTCGCCCGCGTCTGGGAGCGCCCCGAGGACTTCGACCCCGCCCAGGGCTCGCTGCGCTCCTGGCTCGGCGCGCTCACCCACCGCCTCGCCGTGGAACGGCTGCGGGCCCGGCGCGCCGCCGACCTCGTCCCCACCCGGGCGGCGGGCGGCACCGCCGACGACCCCGCGGCCGCCGAAGCGGCCACCGAGGCCCCCGAGTCCGCCGAGGCGGAGATCCGCGCCGTCGCCGCCGCCGCACGCGCGCAGTACGTGGTCGAATCCCTGCCCGCTCCCCTGCGTGAGACGATCACCGTGACCTACTACGACGGCCGCACCTACCAGGAGACGGCCCGGCTGCTCGGCATCAGCGAGCAGGCCGCCAAGCAGCGGATGCGGCTCGGCCTGGCCCTGCTGGCCACCGAACTGGCCGAGGACGCCACCCGCCCGGACCGGCCCCGCGACCCGGACACCGGGCAGCACCCGGACACCGAGCGACACCCGGACACCGGGCAGGACACCGACTGCGGGGGCCGCCGGCACGAGGGGGACGGGGGCACGTGACGACCACCGACGACCGGCACGACGCCCTGCGCTCGCTGCTCGGCGCCTGGGCCCTCGGCGCCTGCCCGCCGCACGAGGCCGCCGAGTTGGAGCAGCACCTGCGCGCCTGCCCGGAGTGCGCCGAGGAGGCCGCCCGGCTGCGCGAGGCGGCCGGCTGGCTCGCCCTCGACGAGCCGCTGGACCAGCCCGGCTCGCTGCGCCAGCAGGTGCTGGACTGGTGCCTGACCCGCCGCCCGGCCGAACTGCCCGTCCCCGCCTGGGGGTTGCCGTTCGCCGCGGAGACCGCGAAGCTCGACGCGCTGCTGCGCGACCTCGGCCCGCAGGAGTGGCAGGAGGTGGCCGAACTGCCGTGGCACGGCGGTACCGAGCACCTGCGCCCGGCCGAGGTGCTGGGCCACCTGACCGCGGTGGACGGGCTGCTGGCGCTCGCCCTCGGCCTGCCCGACCCCGTCCCGGCCGCCCCGGGCAGCCCGCCCGCCCCGGCGCCGGAGCCCCGGGTGCCGCCGCAGGACGCCGCCGGGCCGTCCCCCGCTCCCCGGGTCCCGCCGCAGGGCGGCCCGTACGCGGGGATCGCGGCGCGCACCGCGCGGCTGGTCGCCGAGCAGGCCGGGCAGCCGCCGGGCGCGGTGCGGGCGCGCTGGCGCCGGCACGCGCACGACCTGGTGCGCAGTGCCGCGCTCGCGCCGCGGGGCAACACCCCGGTCGACCTGGGCTTCGCCGTGCTGCCGCTGCGCGACGCCTTCGTGGACCGCGCGCTGGAGTGCTACGTGCACGGCGAGGACGTGGCCCGCGCGGTCGCCTACCCGTACGATCCGCCGGCGGCGCAGCACCTGCGGCAGATGGTGGACCTGACCGTCCGGCTGCTGCCCGGCGCGCTGGCCGGGCTGCGGGCTGCACGGCCCGAGCACGCGGGCGCCCCGGGCGTCCCCGGTGCCGGTCCGGCCGAGGAGCCGGGCGGGCGGCGGCTGCGGCTGCTGGTCGACGGCCCGGCGGCCGGCGAGTGGCTGGTGCCGCTGGACGGCCCGGAGGCGGGGCCGCCCGGCGGGGAGCCGGTGGCGACGATGGTGCTGGACGCGCTGGAGCTGTGCCAGCTGGCCGCCGCGCACCGCGACCCGGACCGGCTGCCGGTCGGCGCGCACGGCGACCGGGCCGCGGTCCGCGAGGTGCTGCACGCGCTCCCGCTGCTGTCCCGGCCCTAGCCGCCGCTCAGCGCGTCAGGCGAAGACGACCGTCCGGCTCCCGTTCAGCAGCACCCGGTGCTCGCTGTGCCACTTCACCGCACGCGCCAGCGCCTGGCACTCGACGTCCCGGCCGAGCGCGACCAGCTGGTCCGGGCTGACGTCGTGGGTGACCCGGGCCACCTCCTGCTCGATGATCGGGCCCTCGTCGAGGTCGGCGGTGACGTAGTGGGCGGTGGCGCCGATCAGCTTCACGCCGCGGGCGTGCGCCTGGTGGTACGGCTTGGCGCCCTTGAAGCTCGGCAGGAAGGAGTGGTGGATGTTGATCACCCGGCCGGACAGCTCGGTGCACAGCTGGTCGGAGAGCACCTGCATGTAGCGAGCCAGCACGACCAGTTCGACGTCCTCCTTGGCGACGAGGTCGAGCAGCTGCTGCTCGGCCTCGGCCTTGGTGTCCTTCGTGACCGGGATGTGGTGGAAGGGGACGCCGTGGCTCTCGGTCAGGTCCCGCAGGTCGGTGTGGTTGGAGACCACGGCGACGACCTCGACCGGCAGGGCGCCGATCCGGGTGCGGTAGAGCAGGTCGTTCAGGCAGTGCCCGAACTTGCTGACCATCAGGACGATCCGCATCCGCTCGGCGGAGGAGTGGATCTGCCAGTCCATCCCGAAGGAGGCGCCGATCGCGGCGAAGCTGGCCCGCAGCTTCTCGGCGGTGACCGGCTCGGCGGCGGAGAAGTGCACCCGCATGAAGAACAGGCCGCTGTCCGCGTCCCCGAACTGCTGGCTGTCGATGATGTTGCAGCCGGTCATGAAGAGGTAGCTGGAGACAGCGTGGACGATGCCCTGCTTGTCGGGGCAGGACAGCGTGAGGACGTACTGGGCGCTGGCCGGCTGCTGTTCCACTGGGGTAATCCGTCCTTGGTCGTGCGTGCGTGAATGGTCCAGCGTGTCACATTCCGGACGGCCGCCGCCCCGCTGCCCACGAGCTGGACGGGGACGGCGGGGCGGGCGCGGGCGGAAGGGATCAGACCTGGGTGAGGATGCGCAGCACGTCCAGCGACTTGGGCGCCGCGTCCGGGTCGTCCCCGTCGTTGACGGCCAGCGCGACGTGCGCCTCGCGGGCGGCCCGGACGGTCTCCGGCCAGTCGGGGTGGCCGAGGTAGGCGGCGGCCGGGGCGTCCGCGCCGACCTCGTGCAGCAGTCGGACGGCCCGCAGCACCGCGGTGTCCACCAGGGCGGCCTCGGTGGAGTCGCGGAAGATCGCGCCGACGTACTTCTCGGCCGACCAGCGGTCCAGCCAGGTGTCCTCGACCAGTCGGTAGACGGCGTCGGTGACGTCGCCGTAGCCGTCCCGGCCGGTCAGCCAGGCCTCCTGCTGGAAGCCGGGGTCGGAGAGCATGTGCAGCGCGGAGCGCAGTCGGGCACGCCAGCGCCACCAGGGCAGGTCGTTGAGCGGCATACCGCCCATCGTGCTGGAGCGGTGGCCCGGACGAGAAGGGCTTCCGGCAGACCGGTGCGAAGAATTCGTGCTGGCGGACATGAAGAACGATCGTACGTTCCCCGTCCGTTCGTGCTCCACTCGCGATCTACACGCGTACCGACCCGGATTTCAGCTTCCGTTTGCCGAACGTTCGGACTTCTGCCCTCTCGGCGTGCGTCTCCGGGGGCTTGGCTTGTTCCCCGGTGCGCCGGAGGGCGCCCCAGAGAGGGAAGACCGATGACCAGCCGAAGGGACTCGTTCCGGGCCCGTCCCCCGATCGCCCGGCACCGCCGCCGGCCCGCGATCGCCGCCGCCGTCACCACGGCGGTGCTGCTCCCCACCCTCTTCTCGGCCTCCGCGTGCGGCGGACCGGCCGATGCTTCCACGAGTTCCGACCTGGTCGTGATGACCTGGGCGCCGTCCGGCACCGGCGCCGCCGACCGCCCCGGGATGACCGAGCTGGCCGACGCGATCGGCCGGGACGTCAACCTGAAGGGCGGGCTGAGCGGGCGCCGGCTGCGGGTGCTCACCTGCAACGAGCACAACCGGCCCGAGGGCGCCAAGGCCTGTGCCCAGCAGGCCGTGGACGCCAAGGCCGTCGCCGTGATCGGCTCGTACAGCCAGTTCGGCGACGACTTCATGCCGGTGCTGGAGCGCGCCGGGATCCCGCTGATCGGCGGGTACGGGATCTCCCAGCCCGAGTTCTCCAGCCCGCTGTCCTACCCGGTGGACGGCGGCCTGCCGGCGCTGATCGGCGGCAGCGGCCGCCAGCTGGTCGAGGCCGGTTGCAAGGCCGTCGCGCTGGTGCGGCCGGACACCCCGGCCGGCGACGTGCTGCTCGGCTACCTGGGCACCGCGCTCAAGCCGGCCGGGATCAAGCTGCTGGACGTCAAGGCGCCCGAGAAGTCCAGCGACTACACGCAGGTCGCCCGCAAGGCGATCGGCAAGGACGAGCCGGGCAACTGCGTCACCAGCGCCCTGACCGCCGAGCCGACCGGCAACCTGCTGGACTCCTACCGCCGGCTGACCCCGAAGAACACCCGGATCGCCTCGGTGATCGGCAGCGTGCAGCAGTCGGTGGTCGACTCCACCGGCGGCGACAGCGGCCCGCTGGCCGGCGCCATGGTCACCAGCTGGTACCCGCCGGAGTCGGCGAAGATCTGGGACGGGCTGCGCGGCGTGGTGCGCTCCGACACCACCGACGGGCGGCCCATCGACGTGTCCGACCCGGGCGTGCAGACCACCTGGGTCTCGTACGAGGTGTTCCGGGTGGTGGTGGAGAAGCTGACGGCCGCCGGCAAGCCGGTCACCGGGAAGTCCATCGCCGCGCTGCTGGACAGCGGCGAGGGCGTCGACGTCGGCATCACCCCGCCGCTGAACTGGGGCACCACCAACATGCTGCCCAGCAACGAGTCGCCCCGGCTGGTGAACACCTGGGTCACCTACCAGGTGGTCAAGGGCGGGCGGATGGCCCTGCAGCAGCCGGGCTTCGTGGACGTCCGCTGGGTGCTCACCAAGGGCAGGCCCCCGGCATGATCCCGCGCGGGTGAGGGCGGGCGGGCCCGGTCGGGCCCGCCCGTCGCCGTTCCTACAGGTCGCCGTTTCCTACAGGTCGCCGTCGCTGCGGGTGGGCAGGCCGGTCTGGCCGGCGATCGTGTTCCACAGCTGCGAGGCCTGCTTCTTCGCGGTGGTCGCGGTGCCGCTGGAGTTCACCGCGTTCTTGTAGTGCTGGTTGTCCTGCTTCTTCGGGTCGCAGCCGCCCTGCGCGTCCCCCGCCCAGGCCGCGTACTCGTCGTCGGCCTGCGCCGAGGCCGTCCAGGCCGCGTTCAGCTGGTCGACCAGCTGCTGGCCGCCGGGCAGCTTGTCCGTCTTCAGCTGGCTGAGCTTGGTCTGCAGCTCGCGCCGCTTCCCGGCCGCCGCCGTGAGCGCCTGCTGCGAGTCGGGCAGCTTGTCGCACTTCTGCACCGAGGCGACCGCGGACACCACCGAGCTGCGGCTGTCGCTCGCCGTGCCCAGCAGGTCGGACAGCGGCTGCGCCTGCGCCTTCACGGCCGGGTCGACGGCGGCGCCCGAGCCGCCGGTGGCCGTCGGTCCGGGGGCGGCGCTGCTGCTCGCGGCCACCGGGGTGGTCTTCGGGTCGGTCTTCGAGCCGTCGTCGCTCATCAGGACGGCGACCAGGATCCCGGCCGCCGCGCAGCCCGCGACCACGCCGCCGAGGATCAGCTTGTTGGACGGGCGGCCGCCCTTGGGGGGCGGGCCGGCGTAGGTGACGTCGGCGGCGTCCGGCGCGTAGTCCTGGACGGGCTGGACGGGCTGCGGGGGCTGCCCGGGCGCGGCGTAGCCGGGCTGCGGCTGGGCCGGCGGGTAGCCCTGGTAGCCGGGCGCGGCCTGCTGCGGCGGCCCGCCGTAGCCGGGCTGGGCCTGCGGGTAGCCGCCGGCGTGCGGGTCGGCGCCGGGGTACGGCGGCAGGGCCTGCGTCTCCGGCGCCGGCTCGTAGCCGGGCTGCGGCAGGCCGCCGCCCCAGGTGTGCCCGCCGTCACCGAAGTACTCCGGCTGCCCGGACGGGTGCGCGGACGCCTGCCCGGGGGCCTGCCCGACCGGGCCCTGCGGGTGGCCGTACGGGCCCGGCTGGCCCTGCGGCGCCTGCGGACCCGGCTGGGCCGGCTGGCCCGGCTGGCCCTGCTGCTGGCCGGGCTCGGGGCGGAACAGGTCGTCCAGGTTGAAGTCACCCGAGTTGGGATACGAGCGGCGCTGGCTCAACGCGATTCCTCACCTGTGCACGACCGCGCGCTGTCGGCGGACCACACCTCGTCGGTTCTTGGGAGCATCACAGTTCCTTGGACGTCGCGCCCACGCTACCGGTTCGCCTCACCGGGTGACCACGTGGGCGGAACGTTCACGCTCCCTCAGGACCTGCTCTCAGGCGGCCTCCGCATCCGCCCGGGCGTGGAACTCGCGCACCACCCGCTGCTCCCGGTAGGGCTCCAGCCTGCGCCGGAACTCGTCCAGGTACTCGACGCCCCGGTTGGAGCGCAGCCCGCTGAGCAGCCGCACCGCCTGCGCGCCGGTCTCGCAGGCGCGCTCCAGGTCCCGCTGCTGCAGCTGCGCGGTGGCGAGCAGCACCAGGTCCACGGCGCGGCGGCGCACCCGGGTCGGCGGGTGCAGGTCGAGCGCCCGGCGGGCGTAGTGCTCGGCCTGGCCGGCCTGTTCCAGGTCCCGGTGGCAGTGGGCGAGTTCGTCGGCGAGGTAGGCGTCGTCGAAGTGGGCGATCCAGTCCGGGTCGTCCTCCGGGCGGCGCTTCTCCATCATCTCCAGCGCCCTGGCCGACACCGCCTCGCAGGAGCGGGCGTCGCCGAGCAGGGCGTGGCCGCGGGCCTCGGCGGCGTAGAACATGGCCATCGCGGTCGGGGTGGCGACCGTGCGGGCGCCCTCCTGGGCGGCCCGGGCAAGTTGGGCGATCTCGCGCGGGTTGCCGAGGGTGGCCGCGAGGTGGCTCATCGAGGCGGCGAGCACGTAGCCGCCGTAGCCGCGGTCGTCGGCGGCCTGGGCGAGCCGCAGTGCCTGGATGTAGTAGCGCTGGGCCAGCCCCGGCTGCCCGGTGTCCACCGCCATGTAGCCGGCGAGTTCGGTCAACCTGGCCACGGCGGCGAAGAGTTGGCGGCCGGTCTCCTCGCGGTAGGCGCCGCCGAGCAGGCCGGAGACCACCGAGTTGAGGTAGTGCACCACGACCGGGCGCACGTGCCCGCTGCCGAAGCGGTGGTCCAGGTCGACCAGCATCGCGGTGGTGGCCTTGATCGCGGCCACGTCGGTCGGGCCGACCCGGGGGCCGCCGGCGCGGGCGACCATCGGGTCGGGCGGGGTGATCAGCCAGTCCCGGCTGGGCTCGACGAGCGCCGAGGCGGCGACCGTCGCGCCGGTCAGGAAGTCCCGCCGGCCGACGTCGCTGCGCCACAGCTCGCAGACCTGCTCCAGGGCGGCGTTCAGGGTCGGCGCGAACTGCAGCCCGATGCCGGAGCTGAGGTTCTTGCCGTCCGCCATGCCGATCTCCTCGACCGACACGCTGCGGCCGAGCTTGCGCCCCAGGGCCTCGGCGATCACGGCGGGCGCCTGCCCGCGCGGCTGCTGGCCGCGCAGCCAGCGGGCGACGGAGGTCTTGTCGTAGCGCAGGTCCAGGCCGTGCTCAGCGCCGCAGAGGTTGACCCGCCGGGCCAGGCCCGCGTTGGAGCAGCCGGCCTCCTGGATCAGTTGCTGCAGGCGCTCGTTGGGCTGTCGTGCGACGAGTGGTCTCGCGGCCATTGGGCTTCGCCTCCCCACACCCTCCGGTCCCGGCCGGCGGGCGACGATTCTGCTGATCTGTTGCCGACTGTCCGACCGTCCAAGGAATCTGACACCAGGTTAGCGATCAGCAACGCCAGCGGGATACCCACGGTGACGGGCCGCACCCCCCTTGCGCCCTGGGAAATGCTCCCGTGCGCCCCCGCTGCGCCCGGCCCCCGCCGGGCCGCTCGGCCCGGCACCGGCCGGCCGCGCCCCCGCGTCGACCGGCCGCGACCCGGCCGGGTAACCGGATCGGGTGACATCGGCGGACCGCGGTCGACCGGGCCCCGCCCGGCCGTAACCAGCCCCACACACGGTAGTTGAGCAGCGCGTGGACGACATCCCCGACTCCCCCGGATCCCCTGACCAAGGCAAGAACGCCGGCCTGCCCCCGCTGCTGATCGAAGCCGTCAACTACGCCGAGAGCCGCCACTGGGAGGTCACCCCGGGCGCCTGGCTGGTCGACGGCGACGGGCCCGCCCGCTGCTCCTGCGGCGATCCGCGCTGCGCACTGCCCGGCGCCCACCCGCTGGACGCGGACTGGGCCCGCAAGGCGAGCGCCGGCCCCGGCGCGGTGCGGCGCTGGTGGACCGAGCGGCCGCAGGCCTCGATCCTGCTGCCGACCGGCCGCTCCTTCGACGTCCTGGACGTCCCGGAGACGGCCGGCTGCCTGGCGCTGGCCCGGATGGAGCGGATGGACCTCCAGCTCGGGCCGGTCGTGGTGCTGCCCGCCTCGCCGGGGCGGGTCGGCCGGCGGCTGCACTTCCTGGTGCTGCCCGGGGTCGCGGCCAAGCTGCCGGAGATGCTGCGCAAGCTCGGCTGGCCGCCCGGCCGGCTGGACCTGGTCGCCCGCGGCGAGGGGGACTGGACGATCGCCCCGCCGTCCCGGATCGGCTCCACCGGCTACGCCCAGTGGGCCCGCTCCCCTTCCGCGCTCAACCGCTGGCTGCCGGACGCGGCCGAGCTGATCAGCCCGCTCGCGTACGCCTGCGGCCGCGAGGCGCCGGCCCAGCGCCCGCAGCCCGCCCAGCCGGCGACGGTCTGACGGCCGGTCCGGCCCGTCCGGCTCGTTCGACCGGTCCGGCTCGTCCGGCCCGTCCGGCCGATGGCCGCCCTACGCCTATCGGGTGAGGGTGCGTACGGCGCGAAACCCCGCGCCGCGACCGACGGGCCCCGCCTCCCACCGGAGGCGGGGCCCGTCATACGCATGTGCGGATAAGGCCCGGAGATACCCGCTGGTCAGCGGGGGGAAGCCCCTCGTACGAGTGACAGCGCTCAAGGATTGCCATGATCGGCCGAGGGGAGGAATGACGACGTGAGGGGAACGCCGAAGGGGCGCTCGGACGGGGAAGCCGGGCGCGGCGGTGGCGGGGAAACCGGGAGGGACGGAGGGGATCGGGAGGGACGGAGGGGAACCGGAGGGGACCGGGAGGGACGGGGAGGACGGAAAGGCCCGCCGCACGGGGAGCGGCGGGCCTTCTCCGTACCATCGGCCGTCCGACCGGCCGTGCGGCTCAGGCCTGGGCGACGAACACGTGCTGCGCGATGTCCTTGCCCAGCTCCGCCGCGTTGTCCCCGGTGCCGACCAGGACGCCGCCGACCCCGGTGCTCACCTGCACCGTCGAGCCCGGCCGCACCCCGGCCCGGCGCAGCGTGCTCATCAGCTCGGCGTCGGTCTGGATCGGCTCGCCGATCCGGCGGACCACCACGCTGGCGCCCGCGTCGCCCGGCTTGACGGTGTCCAGCGTGACCAGCGCGGCGTCGAAGCCCTCGCCCTCGGCCTTGGTGTCGCCCAGCTCGTCCAGGCCCGGGATCGGGTTGCCGTACGGGGACTGGGTGGGGTGGCCGAGCATGGCGAGCACCTTGCGCTCGACCGTCTCGCTCATCACGTGCTCCCAGCGGCAGGCCTCCTCGTGCACCTGCTCCCACTCCAGCCCGATCACGTCGACCAGCAGGCACTCGGCGATCCGGTGCTTGCGCATGACGCGGACGGCGAGCCGGCGGCCCTCCTCGGTGAGTTCGAGGTGGCGGTCGCCCGCGACCTGGAGCAGGCCGTCGCGCTCCATCCGGCCGACCGTCTGGCTGACCGTGGGCCCGCTCTGCTCCAGGCGCTCGGCGATCCGGGCGCGCATCGGGACGATGCCCTCTTCCTCCAGCTCCAGGATGGTGCGCAGGTACATCTCAGTGGTGTCGATCAGCCCAGACATCGCCGCTGGCTCCGTTCCTCGGTGTCCTCACCGCCAATTCTGACGTACCGCGCCGACAACCGAGCCCGCCCGGGGCCCGCGGGAGGGCTTTTCGTCGCTGTTGACAGCGGCGGCGCCGGGGCGACACGGTGCTCGCCGTAGCTTTCTCCATCGGCGCCCGGGCCCTCCCGCGCGCCCCACCCGGCCGGCTCCCTCACCGGCAGAGAGCGGAGGCAACAGATGAACGACCTGGTCGGCCGGTACTTCGACGCCGCGGTCGCGCACCTCCAGAAGGTCCGGGAGGAGGAGGCCGACACCATCGAGGCGGCGGCCGCGCTGCTCGCGGAGGCGATCGCGGATGGTCACCGGGTGTTCACCTTCGGGGCGGGGCACTCCTCGCTGCCGGCCCAGGACGTGGTGTACCGGGCGGGCGGGCTGGTGCCGATGAACCTGCTGAACGTGCCCGGCATGGCCGGGGTGACGGGGATGCCCGCGCCGCTGGCCAGCGCGCTGGAGCGGGTGTCCGGGCTGGCCACCAGCACGCTCGACCTCACCCCGGCGACCACCGGGGACCTGTTGTTCGTGATCTCGCTGTCCGGCCGCCAGGTCATGCCGGTCGAGCTCGCCCGGTACGCCCGGGACCGCGGGCTGAAGGTGATCGGGCTGACCTCGCTGGCCTACCCCGGCGAGGTGCCCTCGGCGCACCCCTCCGGCACCTATCTGAAGGACCACTGCGACGTGGTGCTGGACAGCAAGATCGCGGTCGGCGACGCCGAGCTCAGCCACCCCGGCGCCGGCACCGGCTTCGGCCCGGTGTCCACGATCGTGACCAGCGCGATCATGCAGGCCGTGGTCGCCGCCGCGGTCGGCCGCCTCGCCGACCTGGCGGCGGCCGGGGAGCGCCCGGCCCCGCCGCTGTTCCGCTCCGGGAACGTCCCCGGCGGCACCGAGTGGAACGCGAAGCAGATGGCCGAGAACGCCGACCGGGTCTACTACTCCTACTAGCGCCGGTGCCGTACGCCCTGATCTGGGCGAATCACCGTGCCTTCCCGGCCATTGCGGGCGGCCCCCGGCCCGGTCAGGCGTACCGGGGAGCCGCCCCGGGCAGGAGAGCGGAGCGGTGCGACCGGAGCGACGGGTGGGGGCCGAGCATGGCGTCTGGGGCTGGACGGACCGGGTGGGTGAGCGAGCGGGAGCTGCTGCCCGGCTTCTTCTGGGCCGCCGACTCGGCCTCGCTGAAGGGCCAGCGCCGCTCGGTGCTGCTCTCCGCCTGGGAGCTGGCCCTGCTGGTGGTCGCCGCCGCGACCGGCTCGGCGGACGGCGAGCCGTGGGCCTGGCCGGCCGCCGTGGCCTACCTGGGCGCGATCACGCTCGCCGTGGTGATCAGCCGGCAGAACCCGCAGGGCCTCTGGTACGAGGGCCGGGCGGCCGCCGAGTCGGTGAAGACCCTGGCCTGGAAGTACGCGGTGCGGGCCGACGCCTACCGGCCGCCGCCGCGCGCCCTGCCCGACGCCGAGGGCCTGTACCGCTTCCAACTCGGCGGCGTGCTGGACGCGTTCCGGGGCAGCCGGGTGATGCCGGAGCCCGAGTCCGAGCCGGTCGGGATCACCGAGGGGATGCGCGAGCTGCGCGGGCGGCCGTTGGCGGTGCGGCGCGAGGTGTACCTGCGCGAGCGCATCCAGGTGCAGCACGACTGGTACCGCAGCAAGGCCCGCTACTGCGCCCGGGCCGGCCACTGGGCCGGGGTGCTGGGGGTGCTGCTGCCGGCGCTCGGCCTGGTGCTGGCGGTGCTGCGGGCGCTCGGCGCGTTCACCTACGACGCGCTGGGCACGGTCTCGGCGGTGGCCGCCTCGGTCACCGCGTGGGCGCAGCTGCGCCAGTACCGTCCGCTGGCCGCCGCGTACGCCCTGGCGGCGGACGAGTTGGAGCTGATCCGACGTCAACTCACCACCCTGGACCTGGCGTCGCCGGACGCCGAGGAGCTGTGGGCCCGGCTGGCCCGGGACGCGGAGGACGCGGTGTCCCGGGAGCACACGACCTGGCAGGCCAGACGGGAGATCCGCACCACCACCGACCGCGAACACTGAGGAGGCAGGCGCGTGGCGTTACGGATGGTGAATGCGGCCGGCGGCCGGGTGCTCGCCGTCGAGTCCCTGGGCGACCCGCGCGGCCGCCCGGTGTTCCTGCTGCACGGCATGCCGGGCAGCCGGGTCGGCCCGCACCCGCGCAGCACCGTGCTGTACCGGCTGGGGGTGCGGCTGATCTCGTACGACCGCCCCGGCTACGGCGATTCGACGCGGCTGTTCGGCCGCCGGGTGTCCGCCGCGGCCGAGGACGTGCGGACCATCGCGGACTGCCTCGGGCTGGACGACTTCGCGGTGCTCGGCCGCTCCGGCGGCGGCCCGCACGCGCTGGCCTGCGCGGCACTGCTGCCGGAGCGGGTGAGCCGGGTGGCGGTGCTGGTCGGCCTGGCGCCGCGCGACGCGGCCGGGCTGGACTGGTACGCCGGGATGACGCCGTCCAACGTGCGCGCCTACCGGGAGGCGGAGCGCGGCCACGAGCAGATCGCCGACGCGATGGAGTTCCGCTCCCGGCAGATCAAGGACGACCCGGTGCGGCTGCTGAACGGGCTGCGCACCGAACTCTCCCCCGCCGACCGGGAGGTGGTGGCGGACAGCGGGCTGCGGGGGATGCTGCAGAGCAACTACCGGGAGGCGTTCCGGCACGGCGCGGACGGCTGGATCGACGACGTGCTGGCGTTCACCGCCGACTGGGGGTTCGACGTCGGGTCGATCCGGGTGCCGACCTGGCTGTGGCACGGCGCGGACGACCAGTTCTCGCCGGTCGACCACTCCCGCTGGCTGGCCGACCGGATCCCGGGCGCCGAGCTGTTCCTGGAGCCCGGGGCGGCGCACTTCGGGGCGTTCCGGGTGATGACCACCGCCCTGGCCTGGGCGGCGGGCTAGTTCAGTAGGGGAGTCAGCCCCCGATCGGGGTGAGCGGCTCGCCGCCGCCGAGCACGGCCAGGATGTTGTCGACGGCGAGCCCGCCCATCGCCTGCCGGGTGCGGACGGTGGCGCTGCCCAGGTGCGGGGCGAGGACCACGCGCTCCTGGGCGAGCAGGGCGGCCGGGACGGCGGGCTCGTGCTCGAAGTTGTCGACGGCGGCGGCGAACAGCGCACCGGAGTCCAGGGCGGCGGCCAGCGCCTCCTCGTCCACCACGCCGGCGGTCATGCTGACCACCACCGCGCCGGGCGGCAGCAGGGCCAGCCGTTCGGCGTCCAGCAGGTGCCGGGTGGCATCGCTCAGCGGGCAGGTGACGACCAGCACGGTGGAGGTCGCGAGCAGGTCGTCCAGCGGCTTCCAGTCGGCGTCCTCGGCCTCCTCGGGCGGCAGCGGGGTCCGGTTGTGGTAGCTGACCGGCATGTCGAAGGCGCGGGCCCGGCGGGCCACCGCCTGCCCGATCCGGCCCATGCCGAGCACACCGAGCGGGGTGCCGGCCAGCTCCAGGCCGAGCATGAAGGTCGGCGACCAGGACCACGGCGTGCCGGAGCGCAACAGCCGCTCGCCCTCGCCGATCCGGCGGGTGGCGGCGAGCAGCAGCGCCCAGGCCATGTCGGCGGTGGCGGTGGTGAGCACGCCGGGGGTGTGGGTGACGCGGACGCCGCGGGCGGCGCAGGCGGCGAGGTCGATGTTGTGGTAGCCGACCGCGTGGTTGGCGACGATCTCCAGCTGCGGGCCCGCGGCGTCCAGGAACGCGTCGTCCACCCGGTCGTCGAGGGTGGTGAGGACGGCCCGCCGGCCGGGCACGGCGGCCAGCAGTTCGGCCCGGTCCATCGCCCGGTCGTCGTCGGGGCAGGTCGCGGCGTACTGGGCGGTGAGCCGGTCGATCACCCCGGGCGCGAGGCGGCGGGTGACCAGGACCGGGGGCGGGTCGATGCTCATGACTCGCGAGCGTACCCGCCCCCTTCCGCCGTCACACCGGCTGCGGCTCCAGGTCCCGGTTGATCCGCTTCCAGCCTCGCGCGGACACCGTGTTGGGGTGTTCCTCACCGAACTGCCGGATCAGCTCGGCGATCGCCCGGGAGCGCAGTTCGGCGGCCTGGGTGTGCCGGCCGGCCGTGCGCAGGGTGATCGCCAGGTTGGCCTCGCAGGCGACGGCGTCCGGGTGCTGCGGCGAGTAGCGCTCGCACAGCCCGGCGTACGCGGTGCGGCCCAGCTGCTCGGCGAGCTGGATCTGCCCGTCGTCGCCGTACGCGTTGGCCAGGTTGATGAGCGCGTTGAGGGTGTACGGGTGGTCCGCGCCGACCGAGGCGGTCAGGCCCTCGACGGTGAGCCGGCCGCGCTCGATGGCCCCGGCGACGTCGCCGCTGCCGCGCAGGTAGATGCCGAGGTTGTTGGCGCAGGCGAGGGTGAAGGGGTGTTCGTCGCCGAAGAGCCGCCGGTGGCCCTCGAAGACGGTGGCGCACAGGTCGCGGGCGGCCTCCTTGTCGCCGGAGGCGCTGTGGTCGGCGGCGAGGTTGAGCGCGCAGGCGAGCGCGTCGGGGGCGTCGGCGCCGTACCGCTCCAGGTAGCGCTCGTAGGTCTCCTTGGTGATCCGGCGGGCCTCGGCGAGCTGGCCGGTGCGGCGCAGCGAGACGGCGAGCGACTTGGCGTTGCGCAGGTTCTCCGGGAGGTCCGGGTCGAGGACGTCGCCGAGGTCGGAGGTGACCTCCTGGAGGAGGTCCACCGAGCCGCGGTAGTCGCCGAGTTCGCGCAGGTCGCGGGCGAGGTTGGACTTGGTGGACAGGGTGTAGGGGTGCTTGGGGCCGAGTACGGCGGTGCGCCGGTCCAGGGTCTCCTGGTCGAGTTCGCGGGCGGCCTGGCTGTTGCCGACCAGCCGGTAGTCGATGGCCAGGTTGTTGGCCATCGACAGGGTGCGCGGGTTGTCGTCGCCGAACAGTTCGCGGAACTGCTCGAGGATCTCCTGGTCGAGGTCGAGCGCGGCCTGGAAGCGGCCGAGCGCCCGGCGGTCGGCGCCGAGCGAGCCGGCCGTCATCAGGGTGTACGGGTGGTGCTCGCCGAGCAGGGCGCGCTGGCGTTCCAGGGTGGACTCGTCGAGGGCCAGCGCCTCGGCGTAGTTGCCCTGGGAGCGCAGCACGTTGGCGAGTTGGAAGCGCAGCAGCAGGGTCTGCCGGTCGTCGTCGCCGAGCTTGCTGGTCCATTCGGCGTCGAGGGCGTGGCCGAGGTCGCGGGCGCGGTCGAGTTCGCCGCGCTTCCACAGGTAGCGGACGCGGTCGATGAGCAGCTGGCGGGTGTCGGCCTCGTCGCAGTTGTGCGCCTTGGAGGGCGACAGGTGCGGCCAGATCTCGTCGAAGGCGGGCCAGTTGGCCGGGTCGTCGGTGTCGCCGAGGACGGGCCGGGCGCCGGTGAGGATGCGGTGCACCTCGTGGACGGCGATCTCCTGCTCGTCGGCGCTCATGCCGGCCCGGATGACGGACTGGACGAGCCGGTGCACCTGGAAGCTGTTGCTGCCGGCGTCGACCTTGGCGAGGGCGTACCGGCCGATCGCCTGGATGACCTTGCCGAGCATGAACTTGTCGCTGAGGTCGGCGTCGTAGCGCACCAGCGCCCGGATCATCTGGTCGCTGTAGAAGAGGTTCATGGAGATCGGCTCGGGCGCGAAGAAGGCGCACAGCTGCAGCAGCCTCACGGCCGCCGGGGACTGCTGGCGCAGCCGGGCGATCGAGACGTTCCAGGTGGCGGCGACCGGGGTCGGGTAGTCGACGGGGCTGCCGACCGCGAGCGCCCGGGCGGCCTCGGCGTGCAGCTGGGCGACGTAGGCGTCGACGGGCGTTCCGGTGGTGTCCAGCCAGGCGGCGGCGACCTCGACGGCCAGCGGCAGGTCGCCGACCGCCTCGGCGACCCGGTCGGCGTCGGTGCGGGAGAGGCTGCGGGCGCGCCGGCACAGGTGCTCGATGCTCTCGCCGCGGGTGAAGACGTCGACCTCCAGCGCCTCGGCGTGCCCGGTCCAGGCCTGGTTGCGGGAGGTGACCAGGATGTGGCCGGAGCCGCCGGGGAAGAAGCGGCGGATCTCGGCGGGCTCGTCGGCGTTGTCGAAGATCAGCAGCCAGCGGGAGGTGGGGGTGCCGCGGCGCAGCGCCTCCCGGGCGGCCTCGGCGGCCTCGGTGACGGAGTCGCCGACGCGCAGGCCGGGCAGCCGGCGGGCGAGGTCGGCGAGGGCGGGGGCGACGAGCTCGGTCTGTTCGGCGTCGATCCACCAGACCAGGTCGTAGTCGGACATGAAGCGGTGCGCGTACTCCAGCGCCACCTGGGTCTTGCCGACGCCGCCGAGCCCGTACAGGGTCTGCGGGGTGGGCAGCACGGCGGCCATGCCGCCGCGCAGCTGGTTGCGCAGCTGTTCCAGGACGGCGGAGCGGCCGGTGAAGGAGGGGTTGCGCGGCGGGACGTCCCAGATGCTGGGCTTGCTGCCGGGGAAGCGCGGTCCGCCGCTGGGGGCGTCGGCGAGGGCGACGTCGCCGCGGCCGAGCGCGCGCAGCAGGCTCTGCACGGACTGCGCCTCGTCGCGGCCGACCAGGTCGACGGGGTTGCGGTTGCTGAACGGCGCGGTGAGCCGGACGTCGCCGACCCGGACGGGCAGCAGCTGGCGGCGGGTGCCGGAGGGGTCGGAGCTGACCACCGACTCCCACAGCGCCCGGGCCTGCGGGGAGCGCTGGTAGGCGGGCGAGAGGACGGCGACGGTGCGGTAGGCGGAGTCGATGCCGCGTTCGGTCTCCTCGCGCGGGTCGGTGCCGGCGCTGAGGTCGCGGGGCAGGACGCGGAAGCCGGCCCGGGTGAGGACGGACTCGATCCAGTCCGCCCACATCCGGTCCTCGGGGACGTAGGAGAGGTAGAGGTCGGCGGGGACGGACGGGCGGCGGCGGGTGAAGGCGTCCACGTAGCGCAGCCGCACCTCCTCGTCGACGGGCGGCAGGCCGCTGACCCGCCCCTCGGTGATCATCGAGGTGAGGCGTTCGCAGGCGGCGAGCATCGAGGTGGGGGTGCCGGTCTGGTCGCCGAAGGTGGCGAGGATCTCCTCGTAGGCGTAGAACGGCCGGTACGGGATCTCCACCGAGCCCCAGTACTGGGCGAGTTCCTCGCCGCCGAAGCCGGACGGCAGGCCGTCGAAGCGGACCCGGGCGAGGGCGCGGCCGGCGTCCGCCTTCTCCTTCTCGCCCTCGTCGATGCGCATCGGGACGGGCAGGATGCGGATGCCGCGCTCGCGGTAGCGGTCGTGGATGTGCTGGGCGATCCGGGAGGCGCCGTCGATGGACTGGTCGCTGAGGGTGAAGCAGACGACGAGGTCGTCGGGCATCTGCACGGTGCAGATCTCGGCGATGTCGGACAGGCCGGTGCGGGAGTCGATGAGCACGTAGTCGTAGCGCTTGGCCATGTCGGCCTTGAGGGCGTCGAAGAACTGCCCGCCGTCGAAGCGGTCGTAGAAGATGTCCCAGTCGAGGTGAGTGACGGCCTCGGAGTAGTCGCGGTTGAACTGCCCGGCGGAGAGGAAGTCCAGGCTGCCGCCGGCCGGGAAGTGCGGCCAGGACAGCGAGATCGCGTGCGGGTGGACCCGGGCGAAGTCCAGGTGCCAGCCCTCGGCGTGCTCGACCGGGCGCAGCGCCTCCTCCCGGTACTCGGCGATCAGGTCCATCATGCCGGTGGTGCCGGCGAGGGAGGCCGGGTCGAGGAAGGGGTGGAAGAACTTGGCGAGGCCGGGTGCTTCCAGGTCCCAGTCGACGGTGAGGACGCGGAAGCCGTTGGCGGCGAGGATCCAGGCGGTGTTGGCGAGCGCCATGGTGCGGCCGGTGCCGCCCTTGTAGGAGTAGAAGGTGATGATCCGGCCGTTGCGGTCGTGCTCGGCGGCCTCGCGTTCGGCCTGCCGCTCGGCCTCGCGCTGGGCGACGAGTTCGGCGGCGCCGATGCGGAAGTTCCTGGTGCGGTTCTCGCTCATCGGGGTCCTCGTCCTCCCAGGGGCGCCGTCCCGTTCTCGGGGTCATCGCCGTCGTCGCGGTACGGGTCGTCGTCGTGGGCGTGGGGGGCTGCTCCGGGTGGTCGGAAGGCGTCCCGCAGGCTCGGGCGGGGCGGGGCCGGTTCCTCGGGTTCGGCGCGGGTGCGGCCCTCGAAGGCGTACTTGGCCTTCATCGCGACCCGGGGCAGCGCGTCGTCGAAGTCGTCCAGGGTGTGCAGCCCGGTGGGGCCGGTGGCGCCGAGGAAGCTGGGGCGGCTGGCGCGGCGGTTGATGCGCAGGGCCTGGTCGCTGAGGTCGGTCAGTTCGGTGTCGCGTTCGGCGCACTCCGGGTCGTCGGCGTTCCACGGTTCGAGGACGCCGACCCAGGTGGCGTCGGAGCGGTCGAAGCGGCGGACCAGTTCGCGCCGTTGCGGGTCGCGCAGCGCCCAGCGGTCGAGCAGCAGCAGGCCGGGGGCCTCGGCGTTGCCGTCGATGATCGACTCGACCTCGTCGTCGAACTCGTGCACGGTCGGCTGGAAGCCCAACTGCCGGGCGAGGCGCACCGCGTGCTGGGCGATCGGTGAGCCGGCCGGGCGGTAGGGGTGCCAGTCGGTGCGCCGGGCGCCGTAGAAGTCGGGGTTGCGGTCCGCCGGCAGCTCGCCCTGGTGGTAGGCGAGGACGGAGATCCGCAGCTGCTTGGTCGGGGCGCTGACGTTGAAGGCGCTGGGGAGGGCGTTGAAGTCGAGCCGGCGCCCGACCGGGATGACGGTTTCCTCGGCCACCTGCACGATGCGCGCGGCGAGGCGGTGCACGGCGAGTTCGTAGGCGGAGCGGAAGTAGGTGAGCTTCATCAGGGCGTACAGGCCCTCGGTGGCGTAGTCCGGCCCGAACCCGGCGTGGTTGAACTGCAGTTCGCTGGCCACCTTGGGCAGCCGGTAGCGGCTCATCGGCGCCCACAGGACGGGGACGATGCCGCTGGTGCGCTCGGCGTCGATGGTGGCCGGGTAGACCGGGCGCCGGGTGAAGGCGTGCCACTCCTGGCCGCACGGGACGCTGTTGAAGTAGCGGGGGGAGTAGAGGGGCACGAAGACGCGGCAGGTCGCCAGCTCGGCGGAGAGGCGTTCCGCCCAGAGTTCGCCCTGGTGCATGGACTCGTCCATGAACCCGACCGGCACCCCGCCCGGCAGGGTGGTCAGTTGCAGCACCGCCTCGGACAGGTCCCGGAACAGCTGCCGCACCCAGTGGTTCGGATCGCCCGCGCCCCGCGCACCGGCTTTCGGGGTGTGCGCGTAGGAGAGGAAGAAGTACGGCCGGGCGTCGTCCTCGTCCCAGCCACGGTCGTTCACACGCGCCTCCCCCGGGCCCGTAGGCAACCTGGTTCCCGCAGCCCCCGTGCGGCGGGGCTTCAGTGTAGGAACGACTGACGCCCCAATGGAATAGCACATCGACCGGTACGAATTGACATGACCGAAACGACCGCCTCGGGCGGCCGGGCCGGACTTTCGACGGACCGGTCACATGGTTTGACGAATGATCAATTCCCACATCGGCCGCGCCGACACCTCCGGCTCGGCCTCACCGTCCACGACGAGAAGCCATGCGCCCAGCCCCGGCCGGGAGAAGTCGTGGTCGTCCCCGTGCAACACCGTCACCGCGCGCGGCGCCGACGCCTCCAGCGCCCGCGCGAGCGTCGCCCTGCCCGCACCCGCGCCCCCCGGTCGACGTCACCGGCATCCGCGCCCCCGCTGCCGCATCATGGACCCCGCACCCACGAAGGAAAGGCAATCACGGTGACCAAGGACCTGTCCCACCTGGAGTGGCAGAAGCCCAGCAGCGTCGACGAGAACACCCCGAACTACCTGGAGATCGCCTCCGAGGGAGACAACGTCTACATCCGCGAGAACACCAACCCGGGCCTGGTCGTCACCACCACCCGCCGCAAGCTCGACGCCTGGATCAAGGGCGCCAAGGCCGGCGAGTTCGACCACTTCATCGCCTGAGGCCGAACGCCCCTCCTCGTGCCCCCGGCGCGCCGCCGGGGGCACGAGGACGACCGCCCGGGTTCAGTCCTGGAAGGTCCACTCGTTCGTCACGTCGAGGTTGCGGAACACCGGCGGCCCGTCGCACAACCCCGCCGCCTGCGCGGCGAATTCGGTCGTCTCCGGGCGGTCGGAGTTCTCCATCGCCTTCTCGTACGACGGGAACTCCACGATGTTCAGGTACACGTTCTCGCGGTCGCGGTCGCGGGTCTGCAGGGACCACGTCGCCAGGCGCCGGCCCGCGTTCCTCTCGACCCAGCTGTCCAGCAGGGCGTTGAACTCGTCGATGCGACTCGTCTTGTATTCGATGATCTGAACGAACTTCACGGTCCAGCCTCCTCGGTTCCAGCGGCACGGCAGCCGACTGCTCGCGCCAGCGTCGGTCAGGGGCGGGCGACGGGCGAGGAGCCTCGCCGGGGTCGGGCGGGTCTCCCCACCCGCCGGGGAGCGGAGGACCGCCGTACGGACGAGCCGGTGGTACGGGAATATCCGGTGGCATCGCCCCGGACCCCACGGCGAAGATCGCGTCATGCCTGCCTTCCTCGAAACCGACCGGCTCACCCTGCGCCCGTTCACCGAAGCCGACGCCGACCACCTCTTCGCACTGGACAACGACCCCGAGGTGATGCGCTTCATCAACGGCGGCAAGCCGACCGCCCCGGAGACCGTCCGGGCGAAGGTCCTGCCCCGCCTCCTCCACGACCACCCCTGCACCGGCACCCGCGGCTTCTGGGCCGCCGAGGAGCGGGCCACCGGCACCTTCCTCGGCTGGTTCGAGTTCCGCCCCCTCGACGACCGCTCCCCCGCCGTCGTCGAACTCGGCTACCGCCTCAACCGGGCCTCCTGGGGCCGGGGTTACGCCACCGAGGGCTCCCTCGCCCTGATCGACAAGGGCTTCACCGAGCTCCGCACCGAGCGCGTCACCGCCAACACCATGGCCGTGAACTCCGGCTCCCGCCGCGTCATGGAGAAGTCCGGCCTGACCTTCCTCCGCAGCTTCTTCGGCGACTGGCCCGACACCATCCCCGGCTCCGAGCACGGCGAGGTCGAGTACGAGCTGACCCGCGCCCAGTGGGAGCAGCGCCGCTGAGCCCGTGCGCAGGAAGTCGGCCCAGCCGACTTCCTGCGCACCACGTCCCTACCCGACCAGGCGGCGGCGCCAGTCCAGCGGCGTCACGGTGATCGCCCGGGACGGGTCACCGTTCCACTCGACGGGCAGGCCGACCGCTTCCACCGCGGCCACGACCTCCCGGCCGATGGCCGCCGTGGTGCCGGCCGAGCCGTCGAAACCGCCGTAGAGGAGCGTCAGGCCGTGCCCGGCGGCGGCGGAGTCCGTGCACTGGGCGTGGAAGTAGACGAAGCCGCGCGCGTCGGGCCCGCCTTCGGCGCCGATCTCGCCCTGGCCGCAGCCGCGGCAGCAGGTGAAGTTCTCGCGGGCGGTGATCCCGGTCCCCTCCAGCGCGGCGAACGCGCGGGTCAGCCGCTCGGGGTCGGTCTCGCCCTGCCACGCGGCCTGCTCCTCGACGCGTTCCAGCCACAGCCGGTCGGCCAGCACCCGCGCCTGCTCGCGCGAGACCGGGCGGCGGTCCTCGGTGACCAGGTGCTCCTCGGCCAGCTCGGCCAGTTCGGCGCGCGAGGCGTAGCCGCCGACCAGCACCTCGCGCACGCGCGCCTCCAGCTCCGCGCGCTCGTCCTCGGCGAGGTCGAGCGGCGGCACCTCGCCGACTGGTCCCAGGTCCAGCGGCGACCAGTCCACCCCGGCGCCCCAGCCGTCCGCGCGGGCGGCCCAGCCGGCGAGCACCGCGATCACGGCCTCCGGGCCGTCGACCCTCGCCTCGAAGTGCCGGTCGGCGGCACCGTCGCGGTGCTCCAGCGTGTAGTCGCCGCCGGCCTCGTGCCACACCTGGGCGAAGACATCCGGCAGGTCGGGTACCCGCTGCAGCACCAGGAACCGGTCGCCGTCCGCACCGATCCGCCGGACCAGCCCGGCCAGTTCCTCGGCGGACACGCGGACGCGCCGCTCCCGGTTCTCCGTCTCCACCACGATCTCCAGCACGATCTCCAGCATGCGCAGACTCTGGCACACCCCTCTGACGGCCTGCTGGGCGGCTGGTTCGAGGACGGCGAGGGCAACCTGATCGGCCTGTTCCGGCGGCGGCAGGACCCGCCCTGCCCGGCCCCCCTACGCGGGAAGTCGGCCCGTCCTCCGTCCCGCGTCGCGCGGCCTCGGGGCCAGCGCCGCGCGCAGCGCCGGGGTGAGGATGCGCCGGGCCTCGGAGGGGCTGAGGGCGGCCGGGGTGGGCAGGGGGTTGAGGTAGCGGGTGTAGATGAGGCCGCCGAGGACCGTCACCACGGCCGTGGCGCGGGCGGTCGCGTCCCGGCCGCCGAGGAATTCACCGAGCCGGGCCAGCAGCTCGCGTTCCAGGTACTCGCGGATCACCTCCGCGGCCTCCACGCCCTGCCCGGTGAGCCGGCGGAACTCGGCGTCCTCCCACAGCCCCGTCACCGCGTCGACCAGGCGCTCGGGGAGGGTGGCCGGGTCGCCGCCGAGGACGGCCTCCACCGCCAGCGCGTCGGCGCACTGGAACTGCATGACCTCGGCGAACAGGCCCTTCTTCGAGCCGAAGTGGTACGCGATCAGCGCCGCGTCGACCCCGGCCGCCCCGGCCACCGCGCGCAGCGTGGTGCCCCGGTAGCCGCGCTCCAGGAACAGCGCGCGGGCCACCGGGACGATCGACTCGCGGGTCCGCGGGTTGCCGCGGGGACGGCCCCGGGGGCGGGCGGGGGCGGGGGCGTCGTTATTCATCGGCGTTGAGCCTGCTTCGCGTGGTCGGCACAGTCAAGGGCGTTCCGCCAGCCACCCGAACGGATGAACCCACACCATGCGCATCGCAGTCTTCGGCGCCAACGGGCCGACCGGCCGCCGGCTCACCGACCAGGCCCTCGCCGCCGGCCACGAGGTCGTCGCCGTCACCCGCCGCGCCGGTTCCCTCGCCGCGCGGCCCGGCCTCACCGTGGCCGTCGCCGACGCCACCGACCCGGTCGCCGTCTCCGCCGCCCTCGACGGTACCGACGCCGTCCTCTCCGCCCTGGGCGCGCGCTTCAGCAAGGACACCATCACCACCTACTCGGCGAGCGCCACCGCCATCACCGGGGCCATGGCCCACCACGGCATCGAGCGGCTGCTCGCCGTCAGCTCCAGCATCGCCGACCCGCACTGGCGCCCCACCGGCGCCCACTTCTTCAACCACGTGCTCGACCCGCTGGTGAACCGCCGCCTCGGCCGCACCCTCCACGAGGACATGCGCCGCATGGAGTCCCTGATCCGCGCCACGGACCTGGAGTGGACCCTCGTCCGGCCCTCGGGCCTCTTCGACCACCCCGCCGTCACGGCCTACCGCACCGCCGAGACCAGCGCGGACGGCGTCTTCACCGCCCGCGCCGACCTGGCCGCGAGCATGCTGCGCGAGCTCGCGGAGCGGCGGTACGTCCGTACGGCCATGGGCGTCATCACCACGGCCGTGAAGCCGAATATCGCCAAACTGATCTGGAACGAGGGCATGAAGAAAAAGTGAACGGATCCATTTCCTCCGCCTCCGCCTCCATCGTCACCCCCACCGCCACGGAAAATCGGGCGATCGGGCGATCGGGCGATCGGGCGATCGGGCGATCGACGCCGATTCGGCCAACCGTCCGCACACATCGCGTCAGCATGCGACCCGCCCATTCCCCGTGCCGACTTGACCGCTGCACGCTGAGGCCATGAATGCGATTCACGGCACCACGAAATCGGCCCGGACGCGTCGGCTTTCCGTCGTCGCACTCGGCGTCCTGGCGACCGCGATCGGCCTGGCCGCTCCCGCCGACGCGGCGGGCGACTACGGCTCCAAGATTTTCTCCATCAACGACCCGTACTTCGAGGCGACCGACTCGAACGGCACCTTCACCGCCCAGGTCTCGTACGGCAACGGCAACCCGGTCGCGCTCTCCTTCCGGCTCAGCGCCTACCTGGTGGGCATCTCGACGTCCCCGATGACGTGTACGTCCTGGCAGTTCAGGAACGGCGCGTTCACCGGCACCAGCGACAACCACGCGAACATCCCGACGAGCTACTTCTGGCACTGGACGTTCCCCACGAACTACCTCGGCGACAACATGCAGGCCAGCGGGAACTGCAGGTTCAGGGTGAACGTCAACGGGAATTCCGGAACCGCGAACGTCAACTTCCGGTTCGACTACGTCGTGGGCGACGGCGGCCTCCCGCCCTTCGCCCCCACCAAGCCCGGCGGTGAAAAGAATCCCTTCACCGCCGCCGTCACGATCGACTGACGATCGACCGAAAACAGGCGGGCGGAATTCCGCCGCGCTGATAGCGTGGCGGAATGACGATCCTCAGCACCTGGAGCCCGGTCGGCACGCCGGCCGGCGGCGTGCCGGCCGGGCTCGCGGACGCCTGCCTGCGGGTCGGCCGGGACCTGCTGGGAACGATCCCGGAGCGGCTTCCCGCCGGGTTCCGCTGGATGCTCGCGGAGGAGGGCCCGGACGGCCTGCCGGCGGGGCCGGCCCTGGGGTGGTGGGCGGGGGAGCCGCTGTTCTGGCGGGGCGTGGACGTGACGCTCCCCGACGCCCGGCTCGCCCTCTTCGTGGCGGACCTCGTCCAGGACCACCTCACCGGCTACGCGTTCGTCCAGTGGCCCGAATGCCCCGGCCACACCCACCCGTTGGAACCGGTGGCGGACGCCGGGGAGGCCTGGTGGCGCTGCCCCGCCTCGCACCGGAAGCTCAGCCCGATCGGCCTGCTCGCCGGACCGGCACCGGCGTAGCGCGGAGGGTCAGGCGGCCAGCAGGCGGGTGGCGAGGTCGACGGCCTCGCGGACGGGGACGAGGCGGGCGGTGGTGCCGCCCAGGGGCGCCGTGGTGACGCCGGGGAGGTCGGCGAGGACGCGGGCGCCGAGGTCGGCGAAGTGCAGGTCGTCCAGGTCGGGGGCCCGGAAGGTGGTCCAGCCGTCCGCCGTCACGCAGCGGTACTCGCGGCGGACGACGCCGGGTTGGCGCAGGTCCGCGAGGTGGAAGGCGGTGAAGTTGGCCATCTGGACGCCGAGCATCAGCACCCGCGCGTCCAGCTCGTAGAGCCGCCCGAGCGGCGAGTCGGGGCCGAGGTGGGAGGTGAGCGGGTGCCGGGCGGTGATCTCCTCGGCCCGGAGCCCGATGGCCGCCCAGGAGGTCTGCGGGTGACTGCTGCGCACCGCGCCGGGCCGGGTGCGGACCGCCTCCGACAGCGCCCCCATCGTCGGCGAGCACGGGGTGGCGGCCGGGTCGAAGCGGGGCATCCGGGCCTCGTACGCGGCGCGCTCCGCCGCCGACAGGCCCGCGACGGCGGCCTGGTGGACGCGCGAGGTCGAGGAGTTCTCGGGCGTCGCGGTGTACGCCACCAAGGTCCCTTCCTCGCCCAGGACTTCGAGCAGGGCGTCGACGACCGCCGCCGCCCCGCCCGCCACCGGCCCGAGGGCCCGCAGCGAGGCCTGGACGTGCAGCACCATGCCGGGGCGGACGCCCAGCTCGGTGAAGGCGGCGGCGAGCGCGGCAGCGGAGATCACGGCACATCCCCCTCGAATCGAACTTCTCGAACTTCGAGAACTTCTCGGCTTCTCGGACTTCTCACACTCTCAGGCCTCTCAGGCTTCTCAGGCCCCTCAGGCCTCGACCGGCTGGAGCCGGACCCTGATCCGCTCGGCGTCCCGCTCCGCCGCGGCGGGCAGCGGTACGGCGAGCCACGGTGTCAGGCTCTCCCGCATCCCGTCCGCGAAACGCGCCCCGAGCGCCGTCAGCGCGCCCGACCCGGCCAGCCGCTCGACCGCCTCCGCCGTGTACCGCCGCCAGAGCGCGAACTGCGCCCGGGCCCGCTCGGCGGCGTCCCCCGGCAGCCCGTCGTACGCGGCGGTCCGGGTGCCCCAGTACTCGGTCACCGCCAGGTGCGCGTACGTGCCCTGCAGCAGGCCCTCCAGCGGCCGCGGGTCGGGCCGCCACGGCGCGAAGTACAGCCGGTCGTCGGCGCGGTCGTACAGGTCGTACAGGTCCAGCACCGCGCCCAGCTTCACGTGCTGGAACTCGTGCGCGAGCAGCAGCGCCAGCGTCGGGGCCGTCGACGGCCGGGCGATCGCGACCGCCCCGTACGCCTGCCGCGCCGCCGAGCTGACGTCCCGCCCGGCCGGCCCGGGCCGCAGCGGGGTGATCGTGGTCAGGCCCGCCCGCAGGCCTTCCGCGTAGCCCGGCAGGTCCCGCCCGAGCAGCTCCCAGGCCTCGCGCAACGCGCCCGTCCAGTCGAGCAGTTCACCCGCCGGGAGCCGCCCGGCGACCGCGTGGTCGTGGCTGTCGCGCAGCGGGTCGACGTCCTCCAGCGCGACGGTCCACCCCCCGGCCAGCCGGACCCGCCGCAGCGGCTCGTCCAGCTCCCCGCGCTCCGAACCGTCCGCGGCCCGCACCCGGAACCCGTCCGCCAGCCCGGTGACGACGGCCTCCCCGTCCGGCACCGCGACCCGCCCGAGCGTCGGCAGGTGCAACCACCCGCCGCGCACCGGCACCGCCACCTGCACCGCCTCCCCCAGCCCGGCCCGCCCGGCCCGCACCGCCGCCGCCGCCGCGAGCGCGGCCAGCGGCCCGAGCCCCACCGACAGGTCCCCGGCGAGCCGCCGCGCCGCCCAGGCCCGCGCGTACGGGTGGGCGAGCACGGCGTCGACGGCGGCGGGAGCCTCGGCGTCGAGCGCCGCGAGCAGCGCCCACGCCTCCCCACGCCCGCGCCCGGACGCGTCCCACGCGGCGGCCAGCATCGCCCGGGTCAGGGCGAGCTGGGCGCGCGACAGCGCCCGCACGGTGTCGCCGTCCCCGTACCCGCGGGCGAGTTGGTCCAGGTGCGCCGGGTCGAGCGGGGACGGTCGCACCGGCTCCCCGCCCTGCGCCGGGACGGGCACGGAACTTCCTTGTCCCGCAATGCCGTTGATGAGCTTCATGAGGTCCCCGCAGTAGACGGAGGGATGGTCGAAGCCGCCGCTTCCATGGTGGCTGCGGTAGCGGTGGGCGTACAGCCCGCCGCCGCAGGAACGCACCACCGGGCAGCTGCGGCAGGTGTCACTGAGCCCGGCGAGGCCCGATTGACGGGCGGCGATACCGGGGTGCCGGGCGAGGTCGTCGAGGCTGTGCCGGAAGACGTCCATACCGGTGGCGGGCGCCCCGTCGTAGGCGGTCTTCAGGCTGTCGGCCTGCTCGAAACTGCCGTCCGTCTCGATCACGGCGAGGTCGGAGGGCTCGAGCCCGAGCGATTCGGTGAGGCTGGAGAGCCCGCGCCGGGTGCGGTGCACGGATTCGAAGGTCCGGACGGCGAACGGCCGCCGGTCCGCCTCCCACAGCTCGTGGACGGTGAGCAGCCAGTCCGCGTACGGGGTGGTGCCCCGGCCGGAGGGGCGTTTCGGCGGATCGTCCCAGGTGGCGTGCGGCAGCAGGAAGTCGACGGCGGGGGGCTGGAGTTCGGCGAGCGCGCGGTACACGGCGACCGGGTCGTTCTCGACGTCGATCGTGCACAGCAGCCCGGCGTACAGGTGCTGGTACGACGGCTCGCGCAGCAACGCCACGGCCCGCAGGACCTGCGGGTGGCTGCTGCGCCCGTCCGCGAAGCGCCGGTGGCGGTCGTTCGCGGCCCGGTCGCCGTCCAGGGAGATGCCGACCCGGACGCCCAGTTCCGCGAAGAGCTCGCAGAACGAGCGGCTGAGCAGCACGCCGTTGGTGTGGATGCGCAGGTCGAGGGCGCAGCCGGGCGGGAGCGCCGCCCGGAGCGCCTCGGCGGCGCGGCGGAGCCGGTCCGGGCCGGCGAGCAGGGGTTCTCCCCCGTGCAGGACGACCCGGACGGCGGTCAGCCGGTGCGCGGCCGCGTGTTCGCCGATCCGCTCGGCGGTCTTGGCCAGGATCTCGTCCCCCGTCGCCCTGGGGCGGGTGCGCCAACTGCTGTCCGCGTGCTCGTAGACGTAGCAGTGGTCGCAGGCGAGATCGCACCGGCTGTGCATCTTGAGCACGAATTGCGTCAGTGGCACCGGAATTCGTGTCGGCATGGGCCTGGTGATGGTCTGCGGCGTTCTCGTGTGGTCGGCTCGGCCTGGGTCCGGTCGGTGTGAGCGGCCGGGTCAGATCGAGGAGTTGAAGGCGGCGACCGGCACGCGGCCGGAGTCGGCGCCGGGGAGCGCGCGCTGCAGCCGGGTGGCGAGTTCCTCGGCGCCGAGGGCGGCGAGATCGGCGAGGGAGGTGCGCTCCGGCGTCTCCTGAGTGTCAGTGAGGTTGCCGGCCGGCCTGGTGCTGGTTACCGGAGTCATATTCGTTTCCTTAGGCGCGGTTAGGACCTGCCGAGGGCGGGTAGGCCACCCGGTTGCGACTTAATGTAGTGCCCGTGCGGACTCCGCGCGGCACCTTGTGTCCTCAAGTTCGTCCGCCCGGCCGGTCGGCGCAGTACGGCGGCGCCCGGCGCCCCGAGAATTCACCCGTTCAGCGGTCGCGCACTTCGCTTCGGCGCGCGCCGAAGCGCGTTGTTCGGAGCTGGCGTTCGAACCATCCCCGGTCGCCCGGACCGGCACACCCGGAATCCGGACCTCACCGGAGCCGGGGTGCCCCGGCGCTCACCGTGTCGCCGCCGATCCGTCCAGCGCGTGGACGGCGCGCACCAGCTCCTCGGTGAACTCCCTTCCGTGCGCGGTGAGTTCACCGGACTCCAGCAGGGTCCGGCCGGCCGCCAGGGTGTGCGTGCGCCAGCAGGTGAACTCCCGTTCCGCACGGGCCGGTTCGCTCGTCCCGGCGGCCAGTTCGGCGGCCCAGAAGTCCGCGACCCCCAGGTGTGCGTACGTCCCCTGCAGCAGGGCGCCGACCGGGCGCAGGTCGGGCCGCCACGGGGCGTGGTAGACAGCGGCGCCGTTCGGGCGGTGCAGCGGCACCAGGTCCAGCAGGGCGCCGAGTTGAACGTGCAGGAACTCGTGCACCAGGGCCAGCGCCAGCAGCACCGGCTCCCCCGGCAGCGAGGCCGCCACCGCGCCGTACGCCCGCCGGGCGGCGGCGCTGACCGCCTCGCCGCCGGGCGCCGGGCGCAGTGGCACGATCACGCCGACGCAGGCCGCGACCGCCGCCGCGTGCCGCCGGTGGCGCCGCACCAGGATCCGCCAGGCCTGCTCCAACTCGTCGGCCCACTGATCGAGTTCGGCATCGGACAGCGGACCGGCCGGCGGCCGGCCGTAGTCCACCCGGTGCGTCCCGGCGTGCTCGACGGTCGGCGCCCAGCGCAGCCCGTCGCACTCCAGCTCCAGTCGCAGCGCGGACGAGGGCGCGGCCCGCAGGAGCTCGCCCAGCCCGTCCAGCGGGACGGCCTCACCGGCCGCGAGGCCGCGCAGGCAGTCCGCCGCCCAGGCGTCCAACTCCGGCCGCAGCAGGGCCTCCTCCCAACGCGGCCGGTCGTCCCGCTGCAGCGCGCACACCCGGGCGTAGGCCGTGCGGTAGTCCCGGTCGCCCGGTGCGGCCCGGCGCAGCGCCAGCAGCAGCAGCGCCCGCTTGCTCAACTGCCCGGCGCGCAGCAGCCGGACGGCCTCCGGACCGCCGCGGGCGGCGGCGATCGCCCGGAACGTCGCCCGGTCCACCCCGTGCCGCGGCAGCCCGTCCGCCGCCCGCGCACCCGGCACCCCGGCCGCCTCCGCCGCCGCCACCGTCTCGCTTCCACCAGCCACCGGTCGTCCTCCTCCTGCTCCGGCCCGCTCCGGCCAACCCGCCGCGCCCGCCCGCAGTTTCCCCGCCCGGCCGCGGATCAGCCGATCCGGTGCCGCACATGACCCGAACGGGCGAGCGGCCCCCTCGGGCACCCCGACCACGGCCTCGGGCGCCGCGCATCCTACCGAGCGGCGCACCTGCCGTGACGGTCCATCAGCGCCCAGTCCCGGCGGCCGCGCTAGACCCGCGCCCGCGCCACCTTCGCCACTCCCGCCCGCAGCCGTCCGGCGATGTGCCGGATCAGCCGGTCGAGGTCCGCGCAGTACACGGACGGGTGCCCGAACCCCCCACCGGCCCCACCGCCCGCGTACCGGTGCGCGTACAGCCCGCCGCCGCACACCCGGACCAGCGGGCAGTCGCCGCACACCGGCGCGAGCCCGGCGAGCCCGTGCTGCCGGGCCCGGAACGCCGGGTGCGCGGCCGCCGCGTCGAAGTCGTGCCGCCAGACGTCGAGCCCCGTCCCGGCCGCCCCCTCGTAGGCGACCTTCAGGCTGTCCACCTGCTCGATCGTGCCGTCCGCCTCGACCACGACCAGGTCGACGGGCGCGAGCCCGACCGCCTCGCTGGCGGCCCGCCCGCCGAGCAGCAGCACGGACAGCTCCTCGAACAGCCGCACCCCGGTCTCCCGGCGCGGCGCGTCGTACCAGCGGTCGAAGGCGGCGATCAGCCACTCCCCGTACGGCGCCGGCTCCTCCCCGGACGGCGGGGCGCCGGGCACCGTCCGCCGGTGGACGCCGGGTGGCGGGGCGGCCCAGGTGGCGTGCGGCAGCAGCAGGTCGATCCGGGGCGGGGCGAAGTCCACCAGCGCCTGGTAGGTGGCCACCGGGTCGGCGGCGAGGTCGACGACGCACAGCAGCCCGGCGAACAGGTCCCGGTGCGGGGCGGAGCCGAGCAGCCGTACGGCCTCGGCCGTCCGGGCCCAGCTGCCGGCGCCGGAGGGCAGCAGCCGGTGCCGGTCGTGGTCGGCGCGGGTGCCGTCGATCGACACGCCCACGGCGACGCGGTGCCGGTGCAGCACGTCGAGCAGCGCCGGTTCGTCGAGCAGCCGCAGCCCGTTGGTCTGCAGGCTGAACCGCACTCGCGGCCCGGCTCCGGCCAACTCCCGCAGCAGCGCGTCGAGATGGGCGGCGCCGACGAGCAGCGGCTCACCGCCGTGCAGGACCACGGTCACCTCGTCGAGCCCGTGCGCGGCGGCGTGCTCGGCGATCCGGCGGGCGGTGCGGCTGACGGTCGGCAGCTCCATCCGGCGCGGCCGCCGCCGCCAGCTCTGGTCGGCACCCTGGTACACGTAGCAGTAGTCGCAGGCCAGGTTGCACCGACTGTGGATCTTCAGCAGGAACTGCCGGAACGGCACCATGCGCGCGAGCCTAGTGCCGGCCGGGAGCCCCTGCTGACCATCCGTCATCACGCGTCACACGTGCGGCGGCTCCACGTCCGAGTCCAGCCTGGTCCCGGCCTTCACGGCCTTCGTGGTCGGGTGGTCGTCGCCGAGCGTCACCTGGGCCCGCCGGATGCAGTCGTTGCGCAGCTTGGCGGCCCGCTCGGTCTGCCCGACCGCGGCGAGCGAGAGCGCCAGGTTGGAGTTGATGCCGATGGAGTCGTAGTGGTCCCGGCCGAGCGCCTCGACCATCAGCGGCGCGGCCTCCAGTTCGAGGGCGAGCGCGGCCTCCGTCTCCCCGCTCAGGGCGAGGTCGTTGGCGTGGTTCATCATCGCGATCGGGATGTACAGGTGGTGCTCACCGAGGACGCGGCGGAACTGCGCCAGGGTGCGGCCGGACAGCTCCCGGGCCTCGTCGACCCGCCCGACCAGCCGCAGGTAGACGGAGAGGTTGTTGGCGCCGGCCAGGGTCACCGGGTGGTCCTCGCCGAGGTAGTCGCGGTAGCGGGCGAGGGCGCGTTCGGCGAGCGGGATGGCCCGCGCGGTCTCGCCGAGCGCGTTGAAGTCGCTGGCCAGGTTGGTCGCGGCGGCCAGGGTGTCCGGGTGCTCCGGGCCGTTGATGTCCAGGTAGCGCTGGTAGATGTCCTGGTCGATCTCCACGGCCTCGTGGTAGCGGCCGTCCCGGCGCAGGGCGACGGCGAGGTTCTTGCGGGCGCGCAGGGTGTCGGTGTGGTTGTCGCCGATGGTCTGCTGGTACGTCCGGACGGTCTCCTCCAGCAGGTCCAGGGCCTCCCGCAGCCGCCCGGTCTCGCGCAGGTCGCGGGCGTAGTTGGAGGCGGAGGACAGCGCGTAGAGGCTGTGCGCGCCGAGTGCGTCGCGCTGCTGGAGGTAGTTGCTGCGGTGGCGTTCCAGCGCGGCCCGCCGGTCGCCGGCCAGGTAGTCGGACACCGCGAGGTTGTTGGTGATCATCAGGGTGCGCGGGTGGTCCGGGCCGAGGGTGCGCCGGGCGGCTTCCAGGGTCCGGCGGTCGAGCGCGCGGGCCTCGTCGTAGCGGCCGAGGAAGCGCAGGTCGGCGCCGAGGCTGTTGGCGACGGCGAGGGTGTGCGAGTGCTCGGGGCCGAGGGTGGCGGTGAAGCGCTCCAGGATGTCCCGGTCCATCTCGTACGCCTCCTGGAGGGCGCCCTGGGAGCGGCGGATGTTGCTGAGCTGGGTGCGCAGCATCAGGGTCTGGGCGTCGTCGTCGACGTTGAAGTCCGGCCCGCCGTAGCCGTCCTGGCGCCAGTGCCGCAGGGTGCGCTCGGCGAGTTCCCGGCCGGCCTCGTGCAGGCTGCGCTTCCACTGGTAACGGACCGAGTCGATGATCCACTGCCGGACGTCCTCGTCGGCGCTGTCGACGGCCCCGGACGGCCACAGGTGGGGCAGCAGTTCGGCGTACTCGGCCCAGTCGGCGGGCACGTCCGGGTCGCCGGGGTTGGCGGCGGCCAGCGCGGCGTGCACGACCTCGCGCAGTTCGGCCTGCCGCTCCTCGCCGACCTGGTCGCGCAGCACGGCCTGGACGAGCCGGTGGACGGTGATGGTCTCGCTGCCCTGGTCGGTGCGGGCGAGCCCGAACCGGCTGATGGCGCGCAGCAGCTCGCCGATCGCGAGCTTGTCGCGCGGGGCGCGCGGGGCCAGCCGCAGGGCGCGGACGACGGCCCGGCTGTAGAGCAGCCGCATCGGGATGGCGTCCGGCCCGAGGAAGGCGCAGATCTCCAGGATCTGGGCGGCCGGCTCGTTCATCCGGCGCAGTTCCTGGACCGAGATGCGCAGCGTCGCGGCGGCGGAGTGCGGGTAGTCGGCGGCGTGCAGCGCGGTGCGTTCGAGCATCTCGGTGAGCGCGCGGTCGAGTTCGCCGAGGTAGTCGGCGATCCGCATCGGCGTCTCCTGGAGCCAGACGGCGGCCTGGCCGACGGCCAGCGGCAGGTCGCCGAGCCGGGCGGCGATCTGCTCGGCGTCGTCCTGGCTGAGGCCGGTGTTGAAGCGGCGCAGCAGCCGCACGCTCTCCTCGCGCAGGAAGACGTCCACCTCGACCAGGCCCGCGTGCTTGGACCAGCCCTGGTTGCGGGAGGTGATCAGCACGTGGCCGCCGGCCGCGCCGGAGGGCAGCCAGGGGGCCAGTTCCTCGGGGGTGCTGGCGTTGTCGAAGACCAGCAGCCAGCGGCCGTGCGGCTGGCCGCGGCGCAGCGCGTCGAGCACCGCGGCGGCGGTGTGCGCGACGTCGTCGCTGCCCGGCACGCCGAGCTTGGGGGCGAGCTTGGCGAGTTCGGCGGGGATGTTCGCCGGGTCCTCGGCGGGCACCCACCAGACCACGTCGTAGGCGGCCTTGAAGCGGTGCGCGTACTCGCCGGCGATCTCCGACTTGCCGGCGCCGCCGAGGCCGTACAGCACCTGGCTGCGGACGGCGGCGGGCCCGCCGGTGAAGCGGTTGCGGAGCAGTTCGAGCAGTTTGCCGCGGCCGATGAAGGAGGCGTTGCGCGAGCGCACCTCCAGCACCTGCGGGGCGGTGCCGGGGAAGCGCGCCGGGGCGGCGAACTCGCCGCTGTCGCCGTCCGACTGCCGGCTGGTGCCGGGCGCCTGGCCGAACTCGTGGTAGAGCTGCGCCTCGGCGTGCACGGCGGAGGAGCGCACCAGGTCGGGCACGACGTGCCCGGCGAACGGCCGGGGCGTCGGCTCGTCCGAGTCCTGCAGCCGCAGGGCGACCAACATCGGTGCGCCGGAGGGCAGTTCGCCCCCCTGGAGGAGTTGCCAGACCTCGGCGGCACGGGGCAGCGCGGTGTACTCGGACGAGAGCAGGGCGAGCACCCGGCCCTGCCCGTCGAGCGGCCCGGCGACCTCCGGCGGCCGGGCGCCGGTGTACGGGTCGGCGGCGTTGTGCAGCGAGGTCTGGTAGCCGAACCGGGTGAGCGTGGCGGCCGCCCATTCGGCCCACATCCGGTTCTCCGGCGCGTAGCTGACGAACACCTGCCGGGGGACGGCGCGGGCGGAGCGCAGGTACGCGGCGTAGAGCCGGCGGCGGGTCTCGGCGCCGAGCGGGCGCAGCGTGCGCACCCGCCCGTCGGTGATCCACCCGGCCAGCCGTTCGAAGGCGTTGAGCAGGCTGCGGGCCTCCTGCGGCCGGTCGGCGACGGTGGCGGGCACCTCCTCGTAGGCGTAGAACGGCTTGTACGGCACCTCGACGTCGGCCCAGTAGCCGGCCCGGCGGTCACCGGGCAGCCAGCGGCCAAGGTAGGGGGCGAAGGCCTCGCGGGCGAAGTCGCGGCCGGCCTCCAGCCGTTCCTGCTCGGCGTCCTCGACCCGCATCGGCACCGGCAGGACGCGGATCGCCCGCTCCTCGGCCTCGGCGATGGCGCGGGCGGCGTCGACGCCGCCGCGGATGTTCTGGGCGCTGAAGGTGAAGCAGTCGACGACGGTGTCGGGCATCAGCACGGTGCAGATGCCGGAGGTGTCGCTGACCCCGGTGCGGCTGTCGATCAGCACGAAGTCGTAGTTCCGGGCCCAGCGTTCGCGCAGCTCGCGCAGGAACTCGCCGCCCCGGATGTCCCGGCCGTGGTAGAAGCTGCGCCAGTTGAAGCTGGTGACGGCGGCGCCGTAGGCACCGTTCTGGCGGCCCGCGGGCAGGAAGTCGAGCCGGCCGCCGGGCGGCAGGTCGAGGGCGAGGCCGCAGATGTAGCCGTCCAGCCGGCCGGGCGCGTCGAGCCACTCGGCGGGGCCGAGGCCGGTGGGGCCGGCGGCGGTGGGCAGCGCCTGTTTGACGTAGGAGCGCAGCAGGTCGATCAGGCCGTCCGTGGAGTGGAGTTCGGGGTCGACGAGCAGCGGGTGGTAGTAGCGGTGCAGGCCGGGCGCCTCCAGGTCCCAGTCGACCACCAGGACGCGCAGGCCGCGGCTGGCGAGGATCCAGCCCACGTTGGCGAGGGCCATCGTGCGGCCGGTGCCGCCCTTGAAGGAGTAGAACGTGACGACCGAACCCGGTCCGCCGCGCTCGGGCCGTGCGTCGGGCTCAGTGGTCATCGCTCTCGTCTCCGTTCGAGGGGGCGTTGCGGTCCTGGTCGGCCCGGCGCTGCCCGGGGAGGTCGTACGGCAGGTCCAGGGTGCGTCGGCCGGGAAGGCCGGGAAGGCCGGACAGATCGGATAGACCGGGCAGACCGGGCGGGGCGGGGGCGGGTCTGGGCGGGATGGCCAGGCCGGGCATCTGCGGGCCGTCGCCGGGGCCTACGCCGAAGACGGCGCCGCCTTCGCCCCAGTCGAAGTTGTCGTCCATCAGCTTGTTCTGGGCGACCGTCACCACGATGTCGAGGTCGCGGTCGAAGCTGTCCCGCCCGACCTTGACCCGGAACAGTGGGTCGGGGTCGAAGCGGCGCAGCCAGTTGCGGCGGAACACCCCGCGCACGCCGGTCCACAGCGCCTCGCGGGTCGGCCCGTCCGCCGGGTCCTGGTCGCCGCTGGGCAGCAGCACTCCGGTGACCGGGTGGTTCTGGTCGTCGTACTCGCGCAGGGCGGCCCGGTAGCGCTCGCTGCCGGCCACCCACGGGTCGACCAGCAGGACGCTGACCTGGCTGTCCTCGCGGGCCTGGTCCAGCTTCTCGCCGAGGCCGGCGTCGATCTCCTCCAGTGTGGTGGTGTGCCCGGCGGCGGTGATCACCTGCTGGGCGCGCGCCGCCAGCGAGGGCCGGGTCGGCGGGTGGTAGGGCGCCCAGTCCCAGGGCTTGGCGCCGTAGTGGGCGCCGCCCGCGGCGGCGGCCTCGGCGGCCCGGCCGGCGGCGATGAACAGCCGCACCATGCCGGGGCTGGAGGACGGCTCCGGCGTCGACACGGTCGGCGGCTGGGGCGGCGGGAAGTAGCCGCGCACCGCGCCGAGGTCGAACTCCTGCAGGTCGGCGAGCCGGCGGTCGGCGGCGACCTTCACCCGCCCGGCGACCACCCGGACGATCTTCCGGTAGGCCTCGCCGCCGGGGTCGGTGCGCAGCAGCGCGCGCAGCCCGTACCGGGCGTAGGCCTCGCCCATGTCCGGCTGGGCCCACTGGATCTTGGTGACCTCCTCGTGCAGCTCGCCCGGGGCGACGGGCTCCCAGAGCACCGGGATCAGGGCCGCGACGTGTTCGCCGTGCTGCTCGTGGTGGCGCCGGACGCGTCCGCGGAACGCCGTCCACTCCTTGCCGCAGTAGTCGCTGGCGAAGTAGGCGGGCGAGTAGAGCGCGACCAGGGCGCGGCAGCGGCCGAGCATCCGGGCGAGCTGCTGGGCCCAGTCGTCGCCGACCCGCAGCCGTTCGGTGTCCCGGTAGGCGAGTTCGTCGGCACGCGCGCCCGGCTGCATCCGGCCGAGTTCGTCGCGCAGGTCGTTGAAGAACTGGTCGACGAAGGCGTCCTCCGCCACGTAGTCCCGACGCGCGTAGCTGAAGAAGAAGTACGGCCGCTGGTCCGGCTGGTCCCCCGCGTCCTGCGCTTGCCGCTGATCCCGCTCCATCACCCGTTTCCCCCCGAACCCGACATGCCGCGACGGCGCTGGTCTCATACCCAGCATGTCGTGAACTCCACCAGCTTTACTGGGAAGTTGGCGGATTCACCCGCCACAGGGGGGTTTAACCGGGGGTCAGGCGCACGCCCGCGCTCGGGAGCGCACCCGGCGCATCGAAGCGCGCCGCGGGGGGGAACTAGAGATCGAGCGCCGACTGGAAGGCGGCGAGCGGCTCGGCGCCGGGGGTCAGGGCGTCCGCGACCACTCGGCGCAGCAGGTCGCCGAGGACGGTATCGGGGAGGGCGTCGAGTTCGTCGAGCGACAGGGCGGCGACGTCGACCAGGTCAGAGCCGAGTCCAGCGGCGGTGTCCGCATCGGTGACGCCCATCAGTCCCTCACTCGATCGCGCCGGCGCCGCGGGCTGCCTGCCGGAACGGGCAGCATCCTACACGCCGGAGGTCGTCCGTGACGGACCATCAGTTCGGCGCGGTCACGGCCCCCGAGCCTCGCCAGCCGACGCCAGAGCACGCCACAGCGCGCCACCCGTCCCCCGCCCCGCCCCGCCGCGCTACGGGCAGAGGCGCTCCACCCGCCAGCCGGTCGGGGCGGCCGGGTCGGCGAGGTAGCGGAGCCGGTCGTGCAGCCGGTTGGCGCGGCCCTGCCAGAACTCGATGCTCTCCGGGATGACGCGGTAGCCGCCCCAGAACGGCGGGACGGGTACGCCCTCGCCCTCGGGGTAGCGGCGTTCGAGGTCGGCGTAGCGCTGTTCCAGGACCTCGCGGTCGTCGACGGGGCTGGACTGCTCGCTGGCCCAGGCGCCGAGCTGGGAGCCGTGCGGGCGGGTGCGGAAGTAGGCGGCGGTCTCGTCGCGGCCGACCTTCTCGACCCGGCCCTGGACGATGACCTGGCGGGCCAGGGCGATCCAGGGGAACAGCAGGGCGGCGTGCGGGTTGGCGGCGAGTTCGGCGCCCTTCTGGGAGCCGTAGTTGGTGTAGAAGACGAAGCCGCGCGCGTCGAAGCCCTTGAGCAGGACGGTACGGGCGCTGGGCCGGCCCTCGGCGTCGGCGGTGGAGAGCACCATGGCGTTGGGCTCGACCACGCCGGAGTCGTCCGCCTCGTGGAACCAGCGGGTGAACTGGGCGATCGGGTCGGGTGCCAGCTGGTCCTCGCCGAGGCCCTCGTGGGTGTAGTGCTTGCGCATCACGGTGAGGTCCGGCCCGGGTCGGGCCTCCTCGGCCGTGACGGCCGGGGTCCGGGGGGCGGGGCTCAGGGGCGTCGACTGGGCGCGTTCCGGGGTCTGCACGCCAACATCATCCCGTACGACAAGCAACCGACGCCGCTCCATGCCGCGACCGACTGGCGAACCACGGTCGGGGATAAGGTGGCTCGCCACCGCTTGGCCGCCCGTCGTGCGGGGAATTGTCCGGTACCGAGGCATTCCGTCCCGGGGCCTCGGCCCCGACCCGCGCGCCCTGCGGCCGTTCGGCGGAGCCTGACGGGAAAGTCAAGCGGTCCGCCGGGCAACATCACCGCTGTGGTGTATGGCGCAATGCACCCCGTGCCTGTCACTCTGGCACCGAGTGCCAACCACCATTCGGTCACTGGCGCGCCGCCCCACCACGGCGGAGCGCCGATCGCAGAACTGAAGGAGCCGTCGCATGTCCGATTTCGTACCCGGGCTTGAGGGAGTCGTCGCGTTCGAGAGCGAGATCGCCGAGCCCGACCGGGAAGGCGGCGCCCTGCGGTACCGCGGTGTCGACATCGACGACCTGGTCGGCAAGGTCTCCTTCGGCCACGTCTGGGGCCTGCTGGTGGACGGCAAGTTCAACCCCGGCCTGCCGGCCGCCGAGCCGTTCCCGATCCCGGTGCACTCGGGTGACATCCGGGTCGACGTGCAGTCCGCGCTCGCCATGCTCGCCCCGGTCTGGGGCCTGAAGCCGCTGCTCGACATCGACGCCGACCAGGCCCGGGACGACCTGGCCCGGGCCGCCGTGATGGCGCTGTCGTACGTCGCCCAGTCGGCCCGCGGCCAGGGCCTGCCGATGGTCCCGCAGAGCGAGATCGACAAGGCCGAGACGGTCGTCGAGCGCTTCATGATCCGCTGGCGCGGCGAGCCGGACCCGAAGCACGTCAAGGCCGTCGACGCCTACTGGACGTCCGCCGCCGAGCACGGCATGAACGCCTCCACCTTCACCGCCCGGGTCATCGCCTCCACCGGCGCCGACGTCGCGGCCGCGCTGTCCGGCGCGGTCGGCGCGATGTCCGGCCCGCTGCACGGCGGCGCCCCGTCCCGCGTGCTCGGCATGATCGAGGAGATCGAGCGCACCGGCGACGCGACCGCGTGGGTGAAGAACGCGCTGGACAAGGGCGAGCGCCTGATGGGCTTCGGCCACCGCGTCTACCGCGCCGAGGACCCGCGCGCCCGCGTGCTGCGCCGCACCGCCAAGGAGCTCGGCGCGCCGCGCTTCGAGGTCGCCGAGGCGCTGGAGAAGGCGGCCCTGGAGGAGCTGCACAACCGCCGTCCGGACCGCGTGCTGGCCACCAACGTGGAGTTCTGGGCCGCGATCATGCTGGACTTCGCCGAGGTGCCGGCGCACATGTTCACCTCGATGTTCACCTGCGCGCGCACCGCCGGCTGGTCGGCGCACATCCTGGAGCAGAAGCGCACGGGCCGGCTCGTGCGCCCCTCCGCGCGCTACATCGGCCCGGGCCCGCGCCGCCCCGAGGCGATCGAGGGCTGGGACGCCATCGCGCGCTGAGCGCACCCGGCGAACCGTCACTGCAGCACTCTGACCAGCGGGTCCGGCTCCGGCCGGGCCCGCTGTTCGCACACCGTCGAGCAGTCGAGATCACAGTCTCAGCGGGCGGACGACCGTATCCGGCCCCGGGCCCGGCCGGTAGGCTGCGCGCGTGGCTCAGATCCAGATCCCCGCTGACATCAAGCCCGCAGACGGCCGTTTCGGCTGCGGCCCGTCCAAGGTGCGCCCCGAGGCACTGAGTGCCCTCGCCGCGACCGGGACCTCCCTGCTCGGCACCTCGCACCGCCAGGCCCCCGTCAAGAACGTGGTCAAGCGCGTCCGCGAGGGCGTGAGCAGCCTGTTCTCCCTCCCCGAGGGGTACGAGGTGGTCCTCGGCAACGGCGGCTCCACCGCCTTCTGGGACATCGCGGCCTTCGGCCTGGTGCGGGAGAAGTCCCAGCACCTGGACTTCGGCGAGTTCTCGTCGAAGTTCGCCTCCTCGGTGAAGGCCGCCCCGTGGCTGGCCGAGCCGACCGTGATCAAGACCGCCCCGGGCACCCACCCGCTGCCGGTCGCCGAGGCCGGCGTGGACGTCTACGGCCTCACCCACAACGAGACCTCGACCGGCGTCGCGATGCCGATCCGGCGCCCGGCGGGCGCGGACCAGGGCTCGCTGGTCCTGGTGGACGCCACCTCGGGCGCCGGCGGCCTGCCGGTGGACATCGCCGAGACCGACGTCTACTACTTCGCGCCGCAGAAGTCCTTCGCCTCCGAGGGCGGCCTGTGGCTGGCCACCTTCTCCCCGGCCGCCCTGGAGCGCGCCGCGGAGATCGCCGCGTCCGGCCGCTACATCCCGCCGTTCTTCTCGCTGCCGACGGCCATCGACAACTCGTCGAAGGACCAGACGTACAACACCCCGTCGATCGCCACCCTGTTCCTGCTGGCCGACCAGCTGGAGTGGCTGAACGGCAACGGCGGGCTCGACTGGGCCGTCGCCCGTACGGCTGATTCCTCGTCCCGGCTGTACTCCTGGGCCGAGAAGTCCTCCTTCGCGAACCCCTTCGTGGCGAACCCGGCCGAGCGTTCGCAGGTCGTCGGCACGATCGACTTCGACGAGTCGGTGGACGCCGCCGCGGTCGCCAAGGCACTGCGTGCCAACGGCATCGTGGACACCGAGCCGTACCGCAAGCTGGGCCGCAACCAGCTGCGCGTCGCGATGTTCCCGGCGATCGACCCGGCGGACGTCGAGGCGCTCACCCACTGCATCGACTACGTGGTCGAGCAGCTCGGCGCCTGAGCGGAAAGCCGGCGCCGGAAGCCGGCACCGGAAGTCGGCACCCGAAGCCGGCACCGGAAAGCCCGGCACCCGGAAAGCCGGCACCCGAGCGCGACTGAGGGCCACCGCCTGCGGGCGGTGGCCCTCCTCCGTTGCCGGGCTTCCGCAACAGGCCTCAGCGATTGACCAGTGAGCTGATCAGCACGACGACCAGCAGCAGCACCAGGGTGCCGGAGACGATGCGCATACGAGTCTTGGGATCCACGGTCAACGAGCGTACCTCCGCCCCGCACCCGCGCCGACCGGCGGCCCTCAGCTCCAGTCGGCCAGCGCCCACGAGCGCAGCGACTCGTAGTGGGCGAAGCCCCCGTCCAGGTCGCTCCGCATCAGGTGCAGCTCGGCGGCCTCCCACTCCGGCCCCCGGTAGTCCGCCAGCGCCGCCGCCAGGGCCTCCAGCTCGGCCGCCGCGACCCGCTGGACGGCCCGCCGGTGGCCGCGCGCGGAGCCGGCCCGGGCGAGCGTGAGGTGCGGGTGGAAGACGTAGGAGTCGGTCTCCCCGGTGAGCTCGGCGGTCGCCTGGGTGACGGCCTCGGCGAGCCGGCGCAGGGCCCAGGTCTGGCCGTCCACGCCCGCCCAGAGCACCCGGTCGCCGAACCGGCCGGAGCCCGCGATCCGCAGCCGGTGCGCCTCGTGGACCTCGGCGACGGCGGCCAGGCCCTCCTCCAGCTCCGGCAGCCGGTCGGGCGCCACCTCGCCGAGGAAGGCCAGGGTGAGGTGCCAGCCCTCCACGGTGGTCCAGCGCAGCCGGTCCGCCCCGGGCAGCCCGCGCACCGGCGCGACCGCGTCGGAGAGTTCCTGCAGCGCCCTGACCGGTGGGAGTACCGCCACGAACAGCCTCATGGATCAATCTTCCCGCGTTCGACCTTTCGGTGTAGAAAGGTTTTCCATGAACATCCGCAACGGGGGGCCCGCGGACGTCCCCGACATCCTGTCCCTGCTCGACGGCGCCGTCTCCTGGCTGACGGCCGACGACCGCGCCGGCCAGTGGGGCGACCAGCCCTTCAGCGCCAACCCGGCCCGCGTCGACCAGATCACCTCCTACGCCTCCGAGCCCTTCCTGGTCCGCCTCGCCGTGGACGAGGACGGCCGGACGGTCGGCTGCTGCGTGCTCAACGAGGACCGCGGCAAGTGGATCCCCGCCGTGGACGAGCGCGAGCTCTACCTCCGCCTGCTGGTCACCGACCGCACCCGCAAGGGCTCCGGCATCGGCGCCGCGCTGGTCGCCGACGCGGTCGAGGAGACCCGCCGGCGCGGCATCGGCCTGCTGCGGGTGGACTGCTACGCGGGCAACGACCGCAAGCTGGTCGGCCAGTACCGGGCGCTCGGCTTCACCGAGACCGTGAGCTTCGAGGTCGAGCAGCCGTCCGGCATGTGGCCCGGCCAGGTGCTGGAGATCCGGGTCTGACGATCAGTCGGGAAGTCCCGGAGGCAGGCCCCCGGGACTTCCTGACGCATCATCAGCAGGCCGCTGCCAGCTCCGACTTGCGCGCCGGGACGGTCCGCGGCACGAAGGCCACCACCCGGCCGCCGCGCCCGGGGTGCAGGTCGAACCGCACCCGCAGGTCCGCGCTGCGGGCCAGCACCAGGCCGACCGCACCGGCGGCCGCCGCGGACACCAGCCCGCAGGCCAGCAGGCCGAGCCGGGGCCCGTACGAGGCGGTGACCCAGCCGACGATCGGGGCGCCGATCGGCGTGCCGCCGGTGAAGACCAGCACCAGCAGGCCCATCACCCGGCCGCGCATCTCGGGGTCGGTGGCCAGCTGGAGCGAGGAGTTGACCGAGGTGTTGAAGCTCAGCCCGAACACCCCGATCAGCATGAGCAGCAGCGCGAAGGTCCAGTAGTCGGGCGCGAAGGCCGCGACCACCTCCAGCGTGCCGAAGCCCAGCGCCGCGCCGACCAGCCGCCGCAGCCGCGGCGCGCCCCGGCGGGCGGCGAGCAGCGCGCCGGCGAGCGAGCCGACCGCCATCGCGGTGTTCAGCAGGCCGTACTGGCCGGCGCCGACCTTGAAGGTGTCGTAGGCGAAACCGGACAGCAGGGTCGGGAAGTTGAACCCGAAGGTGCCGATGAACCCGGCGAGCACCATCGGCCAGACCAGCTCGGGCCGCTCCTTCACGTACCGGAGCCCCTCCCGCAGCTGCCCCTTCTCCCGGGCGATCGGCTCGGTCGGGCGCAGTTCGCTCTCGCGCATGGCGAGCAGCCCGCCGATCACGGCGGCGAAGGACAGCGCGTTGACGGCGAAGGCCCAGCCGCTGCCGACCGCGGCGATCAGCAGGCCCGCGACGGCGGGGCCGACCAGGCGGGCGGTCTGGAAGTTGGCGGCGTTCAGGCTGACGGCGTTGGCGAGGTCCTTCGGCCCGACCATCTCGGCGACGAAGGCCTGCCGGGCCGGGTTGTCGACCACGGTGACCAGGCCGAGCAGCAGCGCGAAGGCGTACACGTAGTACGGCGTCACGAGGCCGCCGATGGTCAGCACGGCGAGGCCCGCGGCGAGCAGGCCCATCGCGCCCTGGGTGTACACCAGCAGGCGGCGCTTGGGCATCCGGTCGGCGAGCACGCCGCCGAACAGGCCGAGCAGCAGCATCGGCAGGAACTGCATGGCGGTGGTGATGCCGACCGCGAGCGGGCTGCCGGTGAGGCTGAGCACCAGCCAGTCCTGGGCGATCCGCTGCATCCAGGTGCCGGTGTTGGACACCACCTGGCCGGCGAAGTAGTAGCGGTAGTTGCGAACGCGCAGCGAGGAGAACATCCCCCCGGGCCTCGTGAAGCGGGCACCTGTGGGAGACGAGGCCGCGTGGCTGCGGCCCTGAGCGGCGGAGTCCGCCGCGGTGCGTTCGTCGGGGTCGTCGTCGCCGCTGCCGGGCAGTCCGCTGGGGGCGGGGGCCTGGGCGTCGGCGGCCGCGGGGCTGTCCGCGGCGGGGTCGGTGGTCGGGTCGTCGAGTCGGGTACGGATGGCGGCGGCGCTTGCTGCGGCCGGCGGTGTCACGGTGGTCTCCCCTCGTGGCGCGACGACCCTGGCGGGGGCCGTCACGCTCCTGGTGTCGGTGGTCGGTCCTGCGGTGATGCGAGCTCCTTCGTCTCCCGGCTGGCTGGCCGAGGTCGGTGTGCCTAGAGGTGTGCGAGCTTGTAGAGCACGGGCGCTGCCTCCCTGAGGACCGCCCATTCCTCCTCGTCGAGCCCTTGGGCGAGCTCGGCGAGCCAGACGTTTCGGCGCCGGCGGCTCTCCGCGAGGATCGCCTCGGCCTGCTCGGTGCTGCTGACGACCACCTGGCGGCGGTCCTCGGGGTGCGGCTCGCGCCGCACCAGCCCCTTCTCCTCCAGCATCGCGACGATCCTGGTCATCGAAGGAGGCTGCACGTGCTCCTTCCGGGCGAGCTCACCCGGTGTGGCCTTCCCGCACCGGGCGAGGGTGCCCAGCACCCCCATCTCGGTCGGACTCAACGACTCCTCCACCCGCTGGTGTTTGAGTCGTCGGGACAGGCGCATCGTGGACGACCGCAGCTGACTGATCGCTGCGAGGTCCTGCTCGGACATCTCGGGCATCTCTTTAGACTACGTCATTACTCTCGCTAAATAAAATCGGATTCCCGCCGCGCCGCCTCCGGAGCCCGGTGCCATATTGGTGATGGGCCACCGGCCCCACTCCCAGAAGGGCCCAGCAGCCATGTCCGACCTCGCCGAACAGCCCGCCCTCGACGGCTCCGGCTTCGCCCGTCTCGCCATGGTCACCATCGACTGCGCCGACCCGGTCGCGCTGGCGGCGTTCTACGGCGACCTGCTGGGCTGGGAGACCCGGCACGCGGACGAGCACTTCGCGATCCTGGACAACCCGGAGGGCGGCAGCCCGCTCGCCTTCGGCCGGGTCACCGGCTACCGGCCGGAGCCCTGGACGGAACCGGACGGCGGCAAGCACTTCCACCTCGACTTCTACGTCGACGACCTGGACGAGGCCACCGCCAAGGCCCTCGCGCTCGGCGCCACCGAGCCGACCTACCAGCACGGACGCACGCTCAAGGTGCTGATCGACCCGGCCGGCCACCCGTTCGGGCTAGCGCCGCTGTCGTAGCCGCGGCGCCGCCGACAGCGGCCGGACCAGCCGCCGGAACAGTCGCCGACAGCCGCCGAAACAGTCGTCGGAGCGGCCGTTTCGGCTGTAGTGAACTGTGCGCAACGAGTTGTCAGGGGTTGGTGCCAAGATCATGCAGAGTCGGTAAAGGCCCACGCTGACCAGGGAATTCACCAAAAGCCCGAACATTGTGCCGCCGCCGGGCAATGACTACTGTCCCCCGTTGTCAGGGGCACCACAGGCCAGGCCCCCTTCGGCGGTGTCTCCTGCATGCCCACCCCCGCGCGCGGCCCCGCCGTCCGTCCGGCCGGCCCGCCCGCCGGCCGCCCCCGCCTCCGCCCGGGCCTGGCGCCCTCCTCCCCGCACCCCGTCCAGGGAGTTCCTCTTGGGTCACATCCACCATGCCGACCACGGCTGGGTGACACCGGCGGTCTCGTACTTCGTCGCCTGCCTCGGCTCCTTCGTCGCGCTGCGCAGCGCCCGCTGGGCCCTCGTCTCGCAGGGCCGCACCCGGTTCGTCTGGCTGCTCTTCGCCTCGACCTCGCTGGGCGCCGGGATCTGGTCCATGCACTTCATCGCGATGCTCGGCTTCTCCGTCTCCGGCCTCGACATCAGCTACCGGCCCGGGCTGACGGTGCTCAGCCTGCTGGTCGCCGTCGCGGTGGTCGGCATCGGCCTGTTCACGGTCGGGTACTGGCGGCGGCGCCCCGTCCTGTCCCTGCTGATCGGCGGGCTGACCACCGGCCTCGGCGTCGCCGCGATGCACTACCTGGGCATGGCCGCGATGGTGCTGCCCGGCCACCTCGAGTACGACCACTTCACGGTCGGGCTCTCCGTCGCCATCGCGGTGTTCGCCGCCACCGCGGCCCTCTGGGCCGCGCTGAACATCCGGGGCACGCTCGCCGTCCTGGCCGCCGCGCCGGTGATGGGCGTCGCCGTCTGCGCGATGCACTACACCGGTATGGCGGCGCTGTCCGTCCGGGTGGACCTCGCGCACTCGACCGAAGGCGGCCTGATGGCCCTGCAGTTCATCTTCCCGCTCGGTGCGGGGCTGGGCTGCTACGTGTTCTTCGGCTCGCTCGCCTTCGCCGTCTCGCCGAGCCACAGCAACGCGCAGCCGCTGCTGCTCGGCCCGGCGGCCCCGCTGCCGCCGCGCACCTCGGGCGCGTCTCGCTCGTCGGGCACGTCGCGGCCCTCGCAGGCCTCGCAGCCTTCGCAGGCCTCGCAGCCCGCGCGCCCGGGCCGGGTGCCGGAGCCCCGGGAGGCACCGCTGGGCGAGCAGCTCCGGCGCGCGCAGCAGGTCCACCGGGCCTGGCAGGAGCAGCAGTTCCCGCAGCAGACGGCACCGCGGCCGGTCGGCGGCCCCGGCGCCGCCCGGTAGCGCCCCGGTAGCACCGCGGTAGCGCCGCGAACGGGTGGGCGTCCGGACCCCGGCCGGGCGCCCACCGCTCTCATCCCCTCACTCCGCCGGGCCGAGCAGCCCCGTCAGGTGCTCCGGCGTGGCCACCGGGCAGACCTTGCGCACGAAGTCCCGCCGCAGCGCGTGGTACGGCTCGCCCGCCCGGTAGAAGTTGGCGTGCATCCGCCGCAGTTCCTCCTCCCGGTACGCGGCCAGCGGCTTCTCCTCCTCGTCGGCGGCCCGGCGGCGCTTCTTGTCCACCAGCCGCCCGGTCAGCTCGGGCGAGTCGGCCAGCCGGGCCGCCTCGCGGAGCGTCCAGCGGCGGAAGGCCGCCGCGTCCCCGCCGGCCGTACGGTCCACCAGGCCGATCCGGTGGGCGAGTTCGGCACCGATCGGCAGCGCCTCGGTGGTCAGCCGCTCGGCCCGGTCGGCGCCGACCCGGCGCGGCAGGGTGTACGTCCAGTACTCGGAGCCGTACAGGCCCATCAGCCGGTAGTGCGGGTTGAGCACCGCCGACTCGCGGCACCACACCTCGTCGGCGGCGAGCGCCAGCATCAGGCCGCCGGCCGCCGCGTTGCCGGCCAGGGCGGCGACGGTGAGCTTGTCGTCGGTGGTCAGGATCGCCTCGACGAGGTCGTCCATCGCGTTGATGTTCTCCCAGGACTCCAGCGCCGGGAAGGGCGCGCCCTCGATGACGTTGAGGTGGATCCCGTTGGAGAAGAAGTCCTGGGGCGCGCCGAGCACCAGCACCGAGGTCGGCCGGTCCGCCGCCTCCCGGTAGGCGGCGAGCAGCCGGCGGCACTGCTCGGTGCTCATCGCCCCGCCCGCGTAGGCGAATTCGAGGTACCCGACGTCGCCCTCCTCGCGGTAGCGCAGCTCGGACCAGGTGTCCCGGCGGGCGGCGGCGGCCGGGCTCACCGGCACCTCGCGGACCCGGCCCAGGACCTCGGCGAGCACCGTCGCGGCGGGCAGCTTGAAGGTGGCGGGCCCGCCGGGGGTGCGGCGCGGGCGCAGCTGCGGGATCCACACCGCGCCGTCGACGGTGGCGCGGCAGACCGCGCCGTCCCGGGTGGCGAGCACGGCCCCGGGCTCCGGGCCGCGCAGCTCGTCCTCGGGGTGGCCGCCGTGCAGGAAGTACTCGCGGCCGTACAGCTCGTCGAGCACGCCGGGCTGGGAGTCGGCGGCGCGCAGCTTGCGCAGCACGGTGGCGGTGTCGTCCGCCGCCCAGTCGATCCGCCGGGCGACCTGCTTGAGGAACGGCCGCAGCTCGCCGTGCACGTCCGGGCGGCCGTAGTCGAGCGGTTCGGGGGTGAACAGCCCGCCCTGGAACCGCTGGACGGCCAGCAGGACGGCCTCGACGGCGGCGTCGGCGACCGCGCCCCGGTACAGCTCGCTCTTGCCGCAGGCCGGGACGGCGAACTCGACGGACGCCCAGATGTCGCCGGCGTCCATCTCCGCGACGGCCTGCAGCACGGTGACGCCCCAGCGCTCCGCGCCCTCGGTGATCGCCCAGTCGAGCGAGGAGGGCCCGCGGTCGCCCTTGGGGCCGGGGTGCACGATGAGGACGGTCCGGCTGGACCAGATGTCCTCCGGGACGGCCTTGGTCAGCATCGGGCAGACGATCAGCTCGGGATCGACCCGGGCCACCGCCGCCCTCATCTGCTCGTCGCCGAGGGCGAGCTGGACGGCGACCTGGTGGCCGCGTCCGCGCAGCTCGGTGTGGACGCGCTGGGTCAGGCTGTTGAACGCGCTGGCGATCAGGAGAATGCGCAAGGGGGGCCTCCGGGCAGGGACTTCGGGTCGCGCGGAGGCGATGAAACCACGGCATGGACACGTAATGATTACGGTCCCCAGCTCCCCGTCCGACCCTCACGCACCCCGCACACCTGTGCGCCCTCAGTGACCCCGCTTCGCCGGATCTCCCCAGTCTCTTCCCGGAGTTGGTCTAGCGGGGGAAGGCGCGGCGGGCCCGCCAGGTGGTGTGCTCGCGGGAGACGGCGTCCTCCGCCTCGGCGGCCAGCCGGGCCCAGCGGGCCTCCGCGTCCGGCGCCCGGAGGTCCAGGTCGGACAGCTGGTTGCCGACGTTCTCCAGCTCCCGCGCGGCCAGCTGGTAGGCGGCCGCCAGCGGGCCGAGCTGCTTGAGCTGCGTCCAGGCGATGATCGCCGCGGCCGCGGCCGAGCTGGCGCCGAAGATGTGCACCTGCAGGGCGCCGGTGGCCTGCGCGACGGCGGCGGCCGCACCGACGATGATCAGCGCCGCGATGCCCAGACCCCAGGAGACCGCCTGCGAGTCGCAGGCCTCGGCCCGGGAGCGGTACCAGGTGCGCTGGCCCTCGACCCGGGTGCGCAGGTAGAGGGTGCGCCGGGCGGCCAGGTCGCCCGCCCGCTGCCGGCGCATCTCCGGGGTGATCTCGGCGACGGCGCCGGGCGGCACGATCTCCGGGTCCTCGAAGGCCCGCAGCACGTCCTCGACCTGCAGCAGGTAGCCGTGGTCCACGTCCGCGGACTCGCCCTCGCCGTCGAACGGCCGGGCCCGGACGGTGTACTTCCAGGCCAGCGTCTTCACCGACTCGGCCGCCGCCCGCGCCTGGTACCAGCGGCCCTGCGGGTTGCCGCGGCGCAGCCGGGACCAGAAGTAGCCGGCGACCAGGAACGCGGCCACCGAGAACAGCGGCGTGATGTCGCCGTCGCCCTTGTGGTCCGGGCCCGGCAGCGAGCCGATCAGCGCGGCGAGCACCAGCATCGCGATGAGTCCGCGGTACCAGCGCAGCGTCTCGCGCTGCCCGTCCAACGAGGCCCTGTCCGCGCGCCAGAACAGCTCCGGCAGCAGCTGCGCCTCGACTCCCCCGGGCGGATCCTGTCGCACCATCGTTCGAGCCCCCTCCCCCATCGTCCGCCCAGGCAGTATGCCCATCGCCAACTGCCCTACACGGTCGCCTTTTTGACATCCCGCGACCGGCGGTGATTGCCCCGCCCCACCGGTAACCCCTATAAAGGGTTACATGCCGCTGCACTGGAAGCTCGTCATCGACTGCGCCGACCCGCACCGCCAGGCCGCCTTCTGGGGTGCCGCCCTCGACTACACCGTCGAGGACCACAGCACCCTGATCACCCGCCTGCTCGCCGCCGGCGCGGTCACCGAGGACGTCCTCACCGAGGTCAACGGCCACCCCGCCTGGCGCACCCTCGCCGCCGTCCGCCACCCGGAGGACCCGCACGACCCGGCCTCCGACACCGGCCTCGGCCGCCGCCTCCTCTTCCAGGCCGTCCCCGAGCCCAAGCAGGGCAAGAACCGCCTCCACCTGGACGTCCACCCCGGCCCGGGCGAGCGCGCGGCCACCGTCACCCGCCTCGAAACCCTCGGCGCCACCCTCCTGCGCCACGTCGAGGAGCCCGGCGGCGCCTGGACGGTCATGCAGGACCCCGAGGGCAACGAGTTCTGCGTCCACTGATCCCGGACACGGCCCGCCCTCCCTGACCGGAGGACGGGCCGCGCGGCGCCGGAGGAACGGAGGCTTCAGTCGGCCGCCCCGGCCGGCACGACCCAGCGGGTCGACTGCCCGGTGATGGCCGCGATCATGTCGTAGTCGCCGTCATAGTGCAGGACCGTGACACCGTGCCGCTCGGCCGTGGCTGCGATCAGCACGTCGGCCATCGAGAGGGCCCGGTGGTTCCCCCGGAACAGGGCACGGCGCTGAATGTCCTTGGCCCGGTCCCAGACCTCGTCCGTGCACGGCAGGTAGTCGAACCCTCGGAGCAGGTGACTCAGCCGATCCGCCTCCGCCGCGTTACGCGCACTGTGCAGAACCTCCATCTCGACCGCCGCGCTCACTGCCAGCAGCGCACGCTGCGAGAGGTCGTCGAGGATCGGCCGCACTGCCGGCTTTCCCCACCGAGCCATGGCCGACTTGTCGATCAGATAGCGTTCCCGGGTCACGCCGCCGCCGACTTGCCCGGCTCGTCGAGGAGGTCGAACTCCCCGTTGGCGATGGCATCGGCGAGCTCTATCCGCCTGGCCAGTTTCACGGCCTCCAACAGGGCCGCATTCACCGTGGCGACCTTGGTCGTCGTACCGAACAGACGCTGCGCCTCGGCCAGCAGGTCGTCATCGAGGTCGATCACCGTTCGCGCCATGGCTGTTCCTCCCTGAGCCGACAACAAGAAAACGATATCAACCCAGGCCAATTATCGATATCGAAAACGGCCCCGCGCTCCGGGGAGCGCGGGGCCGTCAGCGGGGCCGTCAGCGGGGCCGGGGGCCGTCAGAGCAGGCCGAAGGCCGGCATCAGGTAGTAGAAGGTGAAGACACCGGCCACCGCGTACATCGCGACCGGCACCTCACGTCCCCGACCGGCCGCGACCCGCAGGACGCAGAAGGTGATGAACCCGATGCCCAGGCCGTTGGTGATGCTGTAGGTGAACGGCATCATCACGATGGTCAGGAAGGCCGGGATCGCGAGGGTGTGGTCGGCCCAGTCGATCTCCTTGATGGAGTTCGCGAGGATCAGGAAGCCGACCGTGACCAGGGCCGGGGTGGCGGCCTGGGCGGGGACCATGGTGGCGAGCGGGGTGAGGAAGAGCGCCACCACGAAGAGCAGGCCGGTGACGATCGAGGCGAAGCCGGTGCGGGCGCCCTCGCCGACGCCGGCGGTGGACTCGACGAAGCAGGTGTTGGCGGAGGCGGAGGTGGCGCCGCCGGCGGCGGTGGCGATGCCGTCGACCATGAGGATCTTGTTGATGCCGGGCAGGTCGCCCTTCTCGTCCAGCAGGTGCGCCTCGTCGGCGACGCCGAGGATGGTGCCCATCGCATCGAAGAAGCAGGACATCAGGACGGTGAAGACGAACAGCACGCCGGTCAGCACGCCGACCTTCTCGAAGCCGCCGAACAGGCTGGCCTTGCCGACCAGCCCGAAGTCCGGGGCGGCGACCGGGTTGCCGGGCCACGCCGGGACGGTGAGGCCCCACTTGAGCGCGGGCACGTCGGCGAGCTTGTCGATCACCACGGCGAGGCCGGTGGAGACGGCGATGCTGATCAGGATCGCGCCGGGCACCTTGCGGATCACCAGGACCAGGGTGAGCAGCAGGCCGACCACGAAGACCAGCACCGGCCAGCCCAGCAGGTGCCCGCTGCCGCCGAGCTGCAGCGGGACGGTGGTGTGGGCGGCGTCCGGAATGCGGCTGACGAAGCCGGAGTCGACCAGGCCGACCAGGCTGATGAACAGGCCGATGCCGATCGCGATGGCCTTGCGCAGGCCGAGCGGCACGGCGTTCATGACGCGCTCGCGCAGGCCGGTGGCCACCAGCAGCATGATCGCGAAGCCGGCGAGCACGACCATGCCCATGGCGTCGGGCCAGGTCATCTTGGGCGCGAGCTGGAGCGCCACGATGGTGTTGACGCCGAGGCCGGCGGCCAGGCCGATCGGGACGTTGCCGATCACGCCCATCAGCAGGGTGGTGAGCCCGGCGGTGAGGGCGGTGGCGGTGACCAGCTGGGCGCTGTCGAGGTGGGCCCCGGTCATGTCCGTGGCGCTGGCCAGGATGATCGGGTTCAGCACCAGGATGTACGCCATGGTGAAGAAGGTGGCGACACCGCCGCGGATCTCGCGCGGCAGGGTGGAGCCGCGCTCGCCGATCCGGAAGAAGCGGTCCAGCGCGCCGCCGGGGGGCTCGGGCGCGGTGTCGGCGGGTTCGGGCGACTCGGTGGTCGGCTGGACCACAGGCATGCTTGCGTCCTCTGTGGGGGAGCTGAGGAGAGGGGGTCCGCCCGGGGCGACGGTGGCCGGGGCTTGGACGTTTAAGTATGGTTTCCCGATCGCACACGCGCTATCTTCGCGCGTAGAGCCCCAGGTGGGGCGGCATAACGGCCCCGGCCGAGGCCGGCCGCCGCCCGTACGGACCGCCGCCACCCCCGGCAGCCGCCGGGGAACCTCCGCCGCACCGTACGCTAGGCCCCATGCCCAAGACCCCGCTGCACCCCTCGCCCCCTCCGCTGGAGGCCAACGACGTCGCCATCGTCGGCGGCGGCACGGTGCTGTGGTTCGTCGCCTTCCTGGCGCTGGTCCCCTTCCAGGGCACGCTCTCCGACCACGGCCACGGCACCTGGCCGTGGATCTGCCTCTCCGGCGGCCTGCTCGGCCTGATCGGCCTCTGGTACTGCCGCGCCCGCCGGGCCGCCATCGCCCGGGACCGCGCCGCCGAGGCCTCCCGCCAGGAGGCGGACGGCGACGGCCAGGCCGCGGCCACCCAGTCGGACTGAATAGTCTTTTCGTAGCACGCACCGAACATGAGGCGCCCGTAGAGTCGGTGCCATGACGCAGCCTGCGCACCCTTCGGACGAGCAGCCCGCGGACGGCATCCGGCCGGACGGCGCCCACCCGCTCGGCCTGCTGCCCGGCCGCCGCGGTGGCCTGACCGCCTCCGAGGTCGCCGAGCGGGTCGCGAACGGGCAGGTCAACGACGTACCGGTGCGGTCCAGCCGCTCCACCCGGGAGATCGTCCGGGCGAATGTCTTCACCCGCTTCAACGCGATCATCGGCATCATGTTCGGGATCATCCTGATCGTCGGACCGATCCAGGACGGCCTCTTCGGCCTGGTCATCGTCGCCAACACGGCGATCGGCATCATCCAGGAACTGCGCGCCAAGAAGACCCTCGACAGCCTGGCCCTGATCGGCGAGGCCCGCCCGCAGGTGCGCCGGGACGGCACCGTCCAGCAGGTCGCCGTCTCCGAGATCGTGCTCGACGACACCGTGCTGCTCGGCATCGGCGACAAGGTGATCGTGGACGGCCTGGTCAGCGAGGCGGACGGCCTGGAGATCGACGAGTCGCTGCTCACCGGCGAGCCCGACCCCGTCCTCAAGCACCCGGGCGACCAGGTGATGTCCGGCAGCTTCGTGGTGGCCGGCGCGGGCGCGTTCACCGCCACCAAGGTCGGCCGCGAGGCCTACGCGGCGCAGCTGGCCGAGGAGGCCAGCAAGTTCACCCTGGTGAAGTCGGAGCTGCGCAGCGGCATCGACAGCATCCTGCGGTTCATCACCTACCTGCTGATCCCCACCGCCCTCGGCCTGATCATCAGCCAGCTGGCCGTCGAGGGCCGCGACTGGCGCGAGGCGGTGCGTCGGATGGTGGCCGGCATCGTCCCGATGGTCCCCGAGGGCCTGGTGCTGCTGACCTCGGTCGCCTTCGCGATCGGCGTGATCCGGCTGGGCCGCAAGCAGTGCCTGGTGCAGGAGCTGCCGGCGATCGAGGGCCTGGCCCGGGTGGACACCGTCTGCCTGGACAAGACCGGCACCCTCACCGAGGGCGGCATGGACGTGATCGACCTGCGGGTGATCGCCAACGGCGAGCCCGCGCCGGTCGACAAGGACACCATCAAGCACGCGCTCGGCGTGATGGCCGGCGCCGACGCCCGCCCCAACCCGTCCATGCAGGCCGTGATCGACAAGTACGGGCGCGGCGGCGACACCTCCGGGGGCGGCACCTCCGGGGGCGCCACGCCCGGGGGCGACGGCTGGCGGGTGATCGAGGCGATGCCGTTCTCCTCCGCCCGCAAGTGGAGCGGCGTGCAGCTGCTGGAGCCGCAGGGCGGCGAGGCCAGCTGGCTGCTCGGCGCCCCGGACGTGCTGCTGCCCGCCGGGCACCCGGCGCTCGCCGAGGTGGACGAGCTGGGCGCGCAGGGCCTGCGGGTGCTGCTGCTCGGCCGCACGCCCGTCCCGCTGGACGCCCCCGACCCGGCGGCCGACCTCGTCCCGCTCGCCCTGGTGGTGCTGCAGCAGCGGCTGCGCGCGGACGCCGCCGACACCCTGCGCTACTTCGAGGGGCAGCGGGTCCGGGCGAAGGTGATCTCCGGCGACGCGGCGGTCTCGGTCGGCGCGGTGGCCGCCCACCTGGGCCTGCCCGGCGCCGAGCACCCGCTGGACGCCCGCTCCCTGCCCGAGGACCCGCAGGCGCTGGCCGACACCGCCGACCGCACCAGCGTGTTCGGCCGGGTCACCCCGCAGCAGAAGCGGCTGCTGGTCGGCGCGCTGCAGTCGCGCGGCCACACCGTGGCGATGACCGGCGACGGCGTCAACGACGTGCTCGCGCTCAAGGACGCCGACATCGGCGTGGCGATGGGCACCGGCTCGGACGCCACCAAGGCCGTCGCCCAGATCGTGCTGCTGAACGACTCCTTCGCGACCCTGCCCGCGGTGGTCGCCGAGGGCCGCCGGGTGATCGGCAACATCGAACGGGTCGCCTCGCTGTTCCTGGTCAAGACGGTCTACTCGGTGCTGCTGGCACTGCTGGTGATCTTCACCCACTCGCCGTACCCGTTCCTGCCCCGGCACTCCACCGTGCTGTCCACGCTCACCATCGGCGTGCCGGCCTTCTTCCTGGCCCTCGCCCCCAACAACGAGCGGGCCCGCACCGGCTTCGTGAAGCGGGTGCTGCGCCTGGCCGTCCCGGGCGGCGCGATCGCCGGCACCGGCACCTTCGTCGCCTACGCGCTGGCCCGCGCCGACCACGCGACCGATCTCAAGGCCGACACCAGCGTGGCCACCCTGACGCTGTTCCTGATCGCCATCTGGGTGCTCGCCATCGTCGCCCGCCCGTACTCCTGGTGGCGGCTGCTGCTGATCGGCGCGATGGGCGGCGCCTTCGCGCTGGTGCTGCTGGTCCCGGCGTTCTCGGACTTCTTCCAGCTGCGCCTGGTGGGCTACCGCGACCCGTGGATCGGGGTCGCCATCGCGCTGGTCTGCGGCGCGGCGCTGGAGATCGCCTGGGCCGTCATGAAGCGTCGCGGCCTGGAATGACGCCACCCCCCGCACCTAGCATGGCCGCATGACGCGTAGAGGCGGGGAGTTGGAGGCGTTCATCGCCTTCGTCGGCGGGGTGCTGGCGGCCGGGCTGGTGGCCCTGGTGATGGCGGGCATCGGCGTGCCGGTCCGGCCGCTGAAGGCGGCGGTGGCGGTGACGCTCGGCGCCGTCTGGCTGACCGTCACCACCACCGTCTACCTGCGGCTCAAGCCGCGCGCCTAGGGAGGGACTAGCCCTCGAAGTCCCGGGCCGCGGACAGCTCGTACGCGCGGTCCGGCTCGCTGAGCGCGGCCAGCACCTCGAACCGCCGGTGCCACTGCCCGACCGACCAGGCGAGCCCGGCCGCCAGGCCCTCCGGGGTGGCGGCGTGCAGCAGCCCGGGCACCGGCGGGACCTCGAACTCGTCGTCCTCGTCGGCGGCTTCGGCCAGCTCCGGGTCGTACGGCGGCTCCGGCGCCCCGGCCGTCTGGTCCCACCGCCAGTCGACGGCCGCCTCGGCGCCGTCCGGCCCGACGACCAGCAGCTCCTCGTGCTCCTCGTACGCGACCGGGCAGCCGGGCAGCAGCTCCCGCACCACGGCGGGGACCCGGTGCAGCACGCCCTCGGAGAGCACCCGGCCGCCGGCCACCTCGCTGGCCAGCGACACGTGCAGCCGCTCGGCGAGGTCCGCGGCCAGCGCCGGGGCGACGGGCAGCAGCGGGTACGGGTGCAGGAGCTGGACCAGGTCGGGGGCGTCGGCGACGACCGCCTCGGTGGCGTCCACCACCACGGTGTGGGCCGGGCGGCGCCCGGTGGCCGGGTCCAGCGGCGGCAACGCCCGCACCACGTCCAGCGGTTCGATCCGCTCGACGTCGACCCGGGCCAACGCGCTGTGGATGCCGTGCAGTTGGCGGTGCCCGACCTCGGCCTCCGGGTCGGTCATCCGGTCCAGCACCTCGTCCGGCCCGTGCGGCTCGGCGAGCAGCGCGGCCAGTGTGGTGCGCACCCCGAGGGCGTGCAGGAACTGCTCGTCCAGGGTGGTGCGCGCCTCGTCGTACAGCCCGCGCAGCAGCGGGTCGGCGCCGGCGGCGCGCAGCCCGGCGGGCTCGCGGCCGTCCAGCACCGGGTGGTCGCGCAGCCACCAGGCGGTGTACGGCGGCAGGTCGGCGTAGGTGCCGTCCGGCAGCAGGGTGCGGACGGGGCTGACCACGGCGTCCCGGTACGGCGGGCGGGCGAGCGCGGCCAGCGCCTCGGGCCAGGCGTCGTCGTCCACCAGGTCGAGGTCGCGGACGGCCAGCAGTTCGGCGGCGACCGGCGGCACGCCGACCGCCTGGTCCGCGTTCAGCGCCTCCAGCGCGTCCTCGGCCCATTCGGCGAGGCCGTCCGGGGCCTCGTCGAGCAGCCCGGTGGGGTGGCCGCCGGCCGCGCGGTCGGCGGGGGCGGTGGGGTCGAGCCGCTCCAGGTCGTCCGGGTCGAGCACCACGTCCTCGGCGCGGACCAGGACGAAGTCGGTCGGCACGCCCACCGCGGCCAGCACCTCGGGGCCCCAGCGCTCCAGCAGCTCCTCGTCCACCCAGCCGGCGTCCTCCTCGCGCGCGATCGCGGCGAACGGGCTGCCGGGCAGCAGGAGTTCGCCCGCGCGGGCGGGCTCGCCCTCGTCGTCGAGCAGCGCCAGCCGGGCCAGCCAGGGGTGTTCGCCCGGCTCGGGGGCGGCGGCCTTGACCAGCGCCAGGACGGCGTCGGCGAGTTCGAGCGCGGCGTCCAGGTCGTCCTCGGCCAGCTCGTAGGAGCGGGCGACGGCGGCGCGCACCTCGGGGGTGTCCAGCACCCCGGCCGGGGTCGCGGTGCCGGCGCCGAGCTTGGCCAGCAGCGGGTGCGCGGCCTCGGGGTGGGCGAGGCGCAGGTCGAGCGCGGCGAGCGCGCCGGCCAGCGACTCGGGGTAGCCGGGGAAGGCCGCCCAGTCGGCGTCCTCGGAGGGCAGCAGGACGCGGCGCGGCCCGGTGACCGTCCGCCCGTCCGCGAGCGGCACCGGCAGCGCGCCCAGCGCCTCCGGGTCGGCCCCGCCGAGCGCCGCGTACAGGTTGCGCCACCAGCCGGGGTCGCGGTCCAGGCCGCCGAGCTGGTCGACCACCTCGGCCAGCGGCACCCGTCGCACGTTCAGCACCCGCAGCTCGGTGCGGCGCTCCAGCCCGGCCGGCAGCAGCCCGGGGAAGATCGGCGCCAGCGCCTCGACCACCGATCCGTCCGCGCCCTCCAGCAGCGTCGCGTCCCGGGGCCGCAGCGCGGGCGTTTCCTCCTCGACCGGCGCGGGGTGCGGCAGGAACGGCGTGTCGGGCAGCCGGGAGAGGACGGCCGCGCGCAGCGCGTTGTCCAGCGCGCCCTGCCCGAGCGGGCCGGGGACGAGGCCGAGCGAGCCGAGGTCGGCGCCGCGGGCCCGCAGCAGGTCGGCGTAGCCGTCCGCGGCGCGCTCGGTGAGGAAGTCGGCGAGCGGGCCGGGGGCGACGTGCCGGCGGGTGGAGTCCAGCGGGTAGGAGGCGATCAGCAGCGCGGGCAGGCCGATCGGCTCGTCGCTGGGGGTGGGCGCGTGCAGCACCGGCGCGATCCCGGGCCGCTGCGGGGTACCGTCCTCGGCCACCGGCACCGCCCAGGTGACGGTCCAGTACGGGCGGCTGCGCTCCTCGGTGGGTCGGTCGGCGAGCAGCGCGGCGTCCAGGGTGCCGGAGGCGCCGGCGGTCTGCCAGACGGTGCGGCGCGGCAGCCCGGCCGCGTCGTCGGTGACGGTGACCTCGGTGACGCCGTCCGGGCGGGGCTCGGCGGCGGAGCGGGTGAGCGTCCGGACGCCCTCCGGGGTCTCCACCACGACCTCGGCCAGGCCGGGCAGGGTGAGCAGCAGCGCGTCGTCGATCCCGGCCAGCAGCCGGCGGGTGAGGTCCTCGGCGGCGGCGTCCCGCAGCGGCAGCACCACCACGGTGTCGTAGCCCGTGGGGGCCTCGCCCTCGGCCCCGAACGGCAGCCGCAGCAGCGGCACGTGGCCGTCCCGGCGGCGCAGCTCGTCGGCCAGCGCGGGCTGCGCCTCGGCGAGCGAGCGGGCCTCGGCCAGCGACCAGCGCACCCCGCCGGCGGCGCCGAGCACGGCCGGCTCGTCGGTGACGGCGAGGACGGCGGCGAAGCCGACGCCGAAGCGGCCCACGCTGGGCGCCTCGCCGCGCTTGGAGGAGGCGCGCAGGGTGGACAGCGACTCGACGGCGGCCGCGTCCAGCGGGGCGCCGGTGTTGGCGGCGGCCAGCACGCCGTCCGCGAGGGTGAGCCGCAGCCGCCCGGGGCCGTGTCCGGCGCGCAGCGCGGCGTCGGCCGCGTTCTGCGCCAGTTCGACGACCAGGCGGTCGCGGTAGCCGCCGAGCGCCAGTTCCTCCTCGGCGTTGGCGTCCTCCCGGAACCGGGCCGGCGAGGCGGCCCAGGCGTCCAGCACCCGCCGACGCAGCCCGGCGCACCCGAAGGGGTCCGCGAGGTGCTCGTCCGTGCCGCTGCCGATGATCCGAGGTTCCACGGGACCTGCCGCCTTCCGCCGCCCTGTACGTCGTAGGGGCATTCTTCCCTGCCCCACTGACTGCTCCGGACCACGGCCCCGCCGGAGCACCGCCGCGGGGAACGCCGAGGCCCGCCCCGCCGGATCGGCGGGACGGGCCTCGGGACGGAGCGTCAGGAGTGGCCGAGCTCCTCGGCCGGGGCGTCCGGCTCGACCGAGCCGGAGGCGCGGTCCGGGTGCAGCTGCATCGGCTCGACGACCAGCTCGTCGAGGATCAGCTCGGCCGGCGCCGGCGGGGCCGGGATCACGGCCGCCTCGGAGTGCCCGCCGCAGCCGTACGCGAAGGAGACGATCTGCCCGTCCGCCGGGCCGAACTCGTTGCCGCACACGCCGAAGGCCTGCCCGAGCGAGCCGCCGATCGGGATCAGGAAGCCGCAGCTGACGCACGCCGCGGGCGCGGCCTGCGCCATCGGGGACTGCGGGCCGTGCGCCTTCTCCCAGCGGTCGGCGGCCAGGTGCAGGCCGAGCCGGGAGAGCACCCGGCTGCGGCCCATGCCGAGCTCCTCGGCGACGGCGTTGATCTGGGCGCGGGCCGGGGCGGGCTGCACGTGCGGGTCGGTGACGACCACGTCCTCGTCGGCCACCAGCGCGACCGCGGAGTTCGGCGCCGGCTCGTCCTCGCCGCTCCAGCCGGGCTCCAGCCGCTCGTCGTCGGCGCCGGTGGGCAGCAGGTCGCCGGGGCCCATGTCGCCGGGGCGCAGCCGCTCGCTCCACGGCACCCACTCGGGGGCGAGGACGGCGTCGGCGCCGGGCAGCAGCACGACCTCGTCCAGGGTGACGTTCTTGGCGCGCGGGGCCCGGGCGACGGTGACCGCCCAGTGCCAGCCGCGGTAGGCGGCGTCCAGGCACTCGAAGGTGTGGGTGACGACGCGGTCGGCGTCCGCCTGGACCCCGAGGTGCGGCCCGACGACCTCCGCACCGACGGCCTCCTCGGCTGCCTGACGGGCGAGTTCGACGGCCTCGGCACAGAGCCGGTCGGGGGTACGGCTTCGCATCGCAGCACTCACGGCGTCGATTCTCTCCCAGTTCTTCTGTCGCCCACGGCGTGTTTGCCTGTTCCGTCGCGGCTCGGTGGTCCCTGGTCCATTCTGCGCGACCGTGGCCCGCCGCGGTACCGGCCGCGCCGCTCGTCCGGGCCGGTCGGCGCCCCGGCCGCGGGGTAGGACCTTGGGCAGGCTACCCGCCGGTCGGCGCCCGGGCACAGTCCGGGGCGGGCGGGCGGTCCGCCGGGGGCCGCGCCGAGGGCCGCACAATCCCGCGTCACCGCGGTGAATCTGGGGCAGGATGGGCTTGTGGCGGACGAGAAACCGTCGCAGCACGCACTGCGCGCCCCGCAGGCCGGCAGCCCCGACGACGCGGACGCCGTGCCGCGACGGCAGACCCCGGTCCTCGGCGCGGGCGAACCGCGGCCGGAGGGCGGCCCCGGGGCGCCCGGCACCCCGGTGAGCCTGGTCAAGCACCCGAAACCGGCCGAGCGGCCGCCGGCCGACGAGCCTCCTCCGGAGGAACCTCAGGACGAGGACCGGCTCGACGAGGACGCCCCCGAGCCCCGCCGCCACTTCCTGATCCGCACCGCCTCCGCCGCCGGCGCCCGCACCGGCAAGGTGGTGCACGGCACCGGCCGCCGGATCCGCCGCGCCACCTCCGCCGAGGGCGCCGGCGAGTCCGGCCTGGCGAAGCTGATCGAACTGCACGCGCTGAACTCCTTCGGCGACATGCTGATCACCGTCGCGCTGGCCTCGACCATCTTCTTCTCGGTGCCCACCGGCGAGGCCCGCGGCCGGGTCGCCCTCTACCTGCTGATCACGATGGCCCCCTTCGCCCTGCTCGCCCCGGTGATCGGCCCCCTGCTGGACCGGCTGCCGCACGGCCGCCGGGCCGCCATGGCGATGGCGATGCTCGCCCGCGCCGTCCTGGCCTGGACGATGGCCGGGGTGATCACCGGCGGCGGCCTCGCGCTCTACCCGGAGGCGCTGGGCGTGCTGGTCGCCTCCAAGGCGTACGGGGTGGTGCGCAGCGTGGTGGTGCCGCGGCTGCTGCCGAGCCGGCTGTCCCTGGTCAAGGCGAACTCCCGGGTCACCCTGGCCGGGCTGCTGGCCACCGGCGTGGCCGCCGGGGTGGGCGGGCTGCTGCACCTGATCGGGCCCGGCTGGCCGCTGCGCGGCGCGTTCCTGGTGTTCGTGGTCGGCACCCTGATGGCCTTCCACCTGCCGCACGAGGTCGACTCGGCGAAGGGCGAGCAGCGGGCCGTCCTGCACGCCGAGGTGCACGGCGAGGGCTCCCACCTCCTGCCCCACCGCACCCCGCCGGTCAAGGCCTCGCTGCGCACCGTCGGCCCGTCCGTGGTGCTGGCGCTGCGGGCCATGTCGGCGATGAAGTGGCTGGTCGGCTTCCTGGTGATGTTCCTGGCGTTCCTGCTGCGCACCGACCCGATCGGCGGACTGCGGCCGACCCTCGCCCTGGGCCTGGTGGCGCTGGCGGCGGGCACCGGCAACGCGCTGGGCTCGGTGCTGGGCTCCTGGCTGCGCACCCGGGGCCCGGAGGCGACGGTCACCGCGATGCTGCTGCTGGCCACCTGCGTGACGGCGGCGGCCGCGCTCTGGTACGGCGTGGTGACGGTGGTGCTGGTGGCGGGGGTGTCCGGGATGGCGGCCTCGCTGGGCAAGCTGGCCCTGGACGCGCTGATCCAGCGGGACGTCCCGGAGGCGGTGCGCACCTCGGCGTTCGCCCGCTCGGAGACGCTGATGCAGCTGTCCTGGGTGGCGGGCGGCGCGGTCGGCATCCTGCTGCCGCTGAACGGGGTGCTGGGCCTGTCGGTGGCCGCCGCGGTGGTCGGGCTGGTGCTGCTGTGGACGGCCCGCACCCTGCTGCGGGTGGGCCTGCGGCGGCGTCAGGCCGCGCCCCGGGTGGCCTGAGCGGCCGGCCGGGCCGCCCGCCCGGCAACACGCGGTGGCCACCCCCGCGTAGCGTGATCGCCCCGGCCCGGTAGATTCTGACCCATGAGCCTCAATCCCCGTGTCATCGCCGCCCTCGGCGCCGTCGTCGTGGTCGGCGCCGGCACGGTCGGCGGGTCCATCGCCGTCGCGTCCGACAAGCAGGAGATGAACGACCACCGCGTCACCCTGACGGTCGGCCGCTCCTCCTCGGCCCACGACCCGTTCTGCTACAACGACGGCAAGCCGCTGTCCGACGCCGACCAGGAGAAGTGCCTGGCGGACGCGAACAAGGCCTCCAAGGACGGCACCCTGCCGGGCTCCGACGTCAAGCTGAGCGACCGCGTCGGCATCGGCGTCTCCCCGCAGGTGGCGGACCAGGGCTGGATGGCGCTCAGCAACGGCGGCGGGGCGACCGGCAGCCGGCAGTTCCTGATCTCGGCCTACAGCAAGACCTCCACGTTCTCCGGCCTCCACCCGGCCGGCAGCGTGCTGAACAACAACGGGCAGCCGACGGTCATCACGGTGTTCGAGGGCGAGAAGGGCCTCGAGAACCCGACCGCCATCTGGTACTTCCAGCTGAACCCGCAGGACAGCTGACGGTCCTGCGATGACCGCGCAGACCGCGCCCGCCGTCACCGGCGCGCAGCACGAGCAGTCGGGCCCCGTACCGGCCCGGCTGCTCGTCGTCGTCGCGGTCCCGGCCGAGGCCGAGGCCGTCCTGCGCGGACTGCCCGGCCCCGCCGAGGCGCTGCCGCTGCCCGGCGGCGGGCTGTGGCGCTGCCCGGCGGCCGCCGTGGACGTGCTGGCGGCCGGCGTCGGCCCGGCGGCCGCCGCGGCCGGCGCCTCCGCCGCGCTGGCGGCGCGCCGCTACGCCCTGGCCGTCTCGGCCGGGATCGCCGGCGGCTTCGCCCCGCACGCCCCGGTCGGCGCCACCGTGCTGGCCGACGCGATCGTGGCCGCCGACCTCGGCGCCGAGACCGCGGAGGGCTTCGCCGACGTCGCCGAGCTGGGCTTCGGCACCGCCCGGCACACCCCGCCCCCGGCCGTCCTCGCGGCGGCCGTGAAGTCCCTGGACACGCCCGTCGTCGGCCCGGTGCTGACCGTCTCCACCGTCACCGGCAGCGCCGAGCGGGCCGCCGCGCTGGCCGCCCGTCACCCGGGCGCCGCGGCCGAGGCGATGGAGGGCTTCGGCGTGGCCGAGGCCGCCGCCCGGCACGGCGTGCCCGCCCTGGAACTGCGGACGGTGTCCAACCCCGTGGGCCCGCGCGACCGGGCCGCCTGGCGGATCGGCGAGGCCCTCGCCGCCCTGGAGCGGGCCTTCGCCGCGCTGCCCGTCCCCGTACTCATCGAGGAGGCCGGCCGTGGCTGAACGGCTGAGCATCGCGTACTCGCCCTGCCCGAACGACACCTTCGTCTTCCACGCCTGGGCGCACGGCCTGGTGCCCGGGGCGGACGCCCCCGAGGTGACCTTCGCCGACATCGACGTCACCAACGGCCTGGCCGAGCGCGGCGAACTCGACGTGCTGAAGATCAGCTACGGCGCGCTGCCGTGGGTCCTCGACGAGTACGCCCTGCTGCCCTGCGGCGGCGCGCTCGGGCGCGGCTGCGGCCCGCTGGTGCTCACCCTGCCGGGCGTCGACTCCCCCGAGGCACTGGCCGGCAGGACCGTCGCCGTCCCCTCCGAGCGCTCCACCGCCTACCTGCTGTTCCGGCTCTGGGCCGCGAAGGCCGTGCCGGGCGGCTTCGGCGAGATCGTCGTCCTGCCGTTCCACGAGATCATGCCCGCCGTCCGGGACGGCCGGGTGGACGCCGGCCTGGTCATCCACGAGGCCCGCTTCACCTACCAGCAGTACGGGCTGCACAGCCTCGCCGACATGGGCGAGGCCTGGGAGCGGGAGACCGGCCACCCGATCCCGCTCGGCGCGATCGTCGCCAGGCGTTCGCTCGGCGCCGAGCGGCTGCACGCCCTCGCCGAGACCGTCCGGGCCTCCGTCCGGCAGGCGTGGGCGGACCCCGCCGCCAGCCGGGAGTACGTGCTGGCGCACGCCCAGGAGATGGACCCGGACGTCGCCGACCAGCACATCGGGCTGTACGTCACCGAGTTCACCGAGGACCTCGGCGACGAGGGCTACGAGGCCGTCCGCGCGCTGCTCACCCGGGCCGCGGCGGAGGGGCTGGTGCCCCCGCTCGACCCGGGTGCGCTCGCGTTCCGGCCGTCCTGACCGGCCTCGGCCCTCGGACCGCCCGCACGTCTCACACCACTCGCACGGCTCGTACGCCTCGCACGGCCCCCGCGTCTCACACGTCGAACTGGTCGGCCACCGCGCGCAGCAGGCCGGCCAGCTTCTGGCCGGTCGGCTTGGCCGGGTAGCGGCCGTGCTGGAGGCCCGGCAGCACCGCGTCCAGCGTGGTGATCAGGTCCTGGACGATCGGCGCCATGTCGTCGGCGCTGCGGCGCTGGGCGGCGGCCACCGAGGGCATCGCCTCCAGCAGCTGCACGGCCATCGCCTGGTCGCCGCGGTGGCCGGCGACCACGCCGAACTCGACCCGCTGGCCCGGCTTCAGCGACGTGATGCCGGCGGGCAGCGCCTTGGTGTGCACGAAGACGTCGCCGCCGTCGTCGCGCGACAGGAAGCCGAAGCCCTTCGTCTCGTTGAACCACTTGACCTGGCCGGTGGGCATCTCGAACAGTCCTCGAATGGGTGTGAGGGATTCCCGGCCCGGGCCGGGGATCACGGGGTGATGGGGAAACTGCGGCCGATCTCGACTCGGCGCCCGCGGGCGCTCACGGTCGGCACGCTGTCGGGAGCAGACTAACGGTCCGTCACGGCCTCATCCGCGTACCGCGAGGGATCGGCGGTCCAGGATCCGCTCGGGGCGGTGCGGACGCGGGGATCTCGCGCACACGGGCGACCCGGTCCTGGCACGGCCGGGGCGCGGCTCTGCACTGTCCATCGGCTCACACCCCCGGATCAGAGGACACGGGGCGCACCAGTCGCACCCCTCGGCATCCCGGGCATACCCCCGCTCAGCAGGGATCAAAACGCATCGCTGCCGGAAAACTGCGCAACGTGACCGGTCCGCTCCGGCGGACCGGCCCGGCGGCCGCTCTGCGAGACTGGTGGCAGCACAGCCCACCCCGAGGAGCGAGCAGTCGTGAGCAGCCAGAGCGCCGACCCCGGCGACGCGTACGTCAAGGCCGGGACGATCGTCTTCGGCGTCGGCGCGCTCGTCACGCTGGCCACCTTCGTGCCGCTGTTCCTGCACCTGACGCGGCTGCCGACCGCCGCGTACTGGCTCAGCATGCTGATGCCGGCCGGCTTCCTGTGCGCGCTCGTCGGGCTGCTCCTGAACGCCCGGGCCCAGCGCCGCCGGGTGCAGCCGTAGCGGTCCCTCAGCCCAGGTGCCCGGCGAGCCAGGCCGGGAAGGCGGTGAGGTCCGCCAGTACCACGTCGGCGCCCGCCGCGCGCAGCTCGTCCGCGCCGAACGGGCCGGTGGCCACCGCCACGGCGACGGCGTCCGCGTGCCTGGCGCCGCGGATGTCGCCGAGGTGGTCGCCGACGTAGACGCTCGCGCCGTGCGCGCGCAGCGCCTCCCCCTTGGTCTCCGCCCACAGGTCGCCGACCACCGCGTCCGCCGTCAGCCCGGCGTGCTCCAGGTGGAGGACGGCGTTCGGCTCGTACTTGCCGGTGATGACCGCGACCCGGCCGCCGTGCGCGCGCACCGCCTCGACGGCCTCGTGCGCGCCGGGCAGGGCCACGGTCGGGGCGAAGGCGTGGTCGCGGTAGAGCGTGCGGTAGCGGGTCGCGATCTCGTCCAGGTGCTCGGCCGGGAACCAGTTGCGCAGCTCGTCCAGCAGCGGCGGGCCGAGCCGGGTGACCACCAGGTCGGCGTCGATGAAGGCGCCGGTCTCGGCGGCGAGCGCCAGGTAGGTGGCGTGGATACCCGGCCGGGTGTCCAGCAGCGTCATGTCGAGGTCGAAGCCGACGGTGAGCGGGGCGGGCGCGGACGAGGTATCGGGCATGCCGCCAGGCTATCCAACCGATCGCCGCACCCGCCCCGGGCGCCGATCGGGCACTTAGCGGAAATCCACCCACCAATCCGGACATAATCGACGCACCCCGAAGCCCCGGCCGCCCGAGGACCCCGCCGATGCACCGCACCGCCCGCCGCACCCAGCTCACCCGTCGCGCCCTGCTCGCCGGCCTCGGCGCGGCCGCCCTGGCCGGGTGCACCGGACGGCATCCGGCCGCGCCGACCACGGACGGCGTGGAGACGGCGGCGCAGCCCTCCCCCGCCCCGCTGCCGCAGGTCACCGTGACCGCCGCGACCGGCCCGGTCCTGGTCCCGGGCGCGCCGATGCGGGTGGTCGTGCTGGACACCGACGCCCTGGACTCGGCGCTGACCCTCGGCATCACGCCGGTCGGCGCCGCGCTCCCGGCCGGGGACACCGGCTTCCCGGACTACTGGCCGGCCTCCCGGGTGGCCGGCATCCGCCTGGTCGGCCCGGCCGGCGCCCCCGACCTGGCCGCCGTCCGCGCGCTGCGGCCGGACCTGCTGCTCTCCAACCAGACCCGCGACGGCGACCGGTACGAGCAACTGCGGGAGATCGCCCCGACCGTGCTCAGCCAGACCACCGGGGCGCCGTGGAAGGCCGACTTCCAGCTGCACGCGCAGGCGTTGAGCCGGGAGGCGGCCGCGGCGGCCTTCGTCGCCGCGTACCAGAAGCACGCGGGCCAGGTGGCGCAGGCGCTGTCGGCGGCCAAGCTGTCGGGGCGCAAGGTGAGCCTGGTGCGGTTCACGGCGGGCGGCGGGGTGCGGATGTTCGGGCGGCAGAGCTTCCCGGGGATCGTGCTCGCGGACGCGGGGGTGGCGCGGCCGGACGCGCAGAACACCGACCAGTCCGACGTCGAGCTGCCGCCGGACCAGCTCGCGCGCGCGGACGGCGACCTGCTGCTCTACGCCACGTACGGCGATCCGGCCGCGGCGGGCACCGCGGCGGTGCTGGCGAGCCCGGGCTGGCAGGCGCTGGGGGCGGTGCGGGCGCACCGGGCGTTCCCGGTGGACGACCAGCTGTGGTTCCAGGGCATGGGGTACACGGCCGCCAACTTCGTGCTGGACGAGCTGCAGCGCCTGCTCGGGGCCTGAGCCGGCCGGCGCCTCAGCGTGAACCCGCGTAGCGGGCCGGGGAGATGCCGACCGCGGCGGTGAAGTCCCTGGTGAGGTGGGCCTGGTCGGCGTACCCGAGCTCGGCGGCGAGCGCGGCCAGGTCCAACTCGCCGCCGGAAACCGCCCGTTGCGAGGCCTCGTGCAGCCGGGCGCGGCGCAGCACCCACTTCGGGGAGGCGCCGACGTACTCGGCGAACAGGCGCTGGAGGCGGCGCACGGGCAGGCCCGACTCCCGGGCCAGTTCGTCGACCCGGCGCAGGTCCGGCGAGCGGGTGATCCGGTCGACCAGGGCGGCGGCCTCCTCGGCGAGGGGGTCGGGCGCGGGCAGCCGGGGGCGGAGGAAGGCGTCGACGCGCCCGGCGTCCGGCGCACCGTCGACCAACTCCTCGTTGAGCCGGTCGACTTCGGGCCCGAAGTAGTCGGCGGCGGGGACGGACCGGTCGGCGAGGTCGCTCACCGGGTGCCCGGCGAGGCCGCGGAACGCGCCGGGGAGGAACCGGACGCCCAGCACGTGCCCGGCGCCCTCCAGCCGGCGGACGAACAGCGAGCGGTCCACCCCGTACACCCGGGCCCGGGGCGCCTCGAGGACCAGGTGGACGTTGGGGTGGGAGAGCACCTTCTGCTCGTACGGGGCACGGCCGTTCAGGTCCCAGCGCACCAGCCAGTAGTACTCGACGAACCGCGCCACCTCGGGGTGCGGGGCGAGCCGCTCGACGGTGATCAGTTCGGCGGCCCGGGCGGGGTGGAGCACGCCGCGGCCGAGCTCGGGTGAGTCCATGACCGCCAGCGTAGGACGTGTCGCGTTTCTTCAAGACCGGGCGGCACCGGCCCGCGCAGGATCGGGGGCATGACCGTTCACCCGATGCACCCCTTCCTGGCCCGCGCCGCCGCCCTCGCCGCCGGAGCGGCCGCCGCCGTCCCGGCCGGGCAGCCGCTGGACGCGCCGACTCCCTGCACGGAGTTCGACACCCGGGCGCTGATCAACCACTGGGTGCTGTACACCGGGCACGGCCTGGAGCACCGGGCCCGGCGCACCGAGCTGCCCGGGGAGCTGATCGCCCGCGACTTCGCCGCCGACGCCGACTGGCGCGCGGCGTACGCGGCGCAGCTGGAGCGGGCCGCCGCGGCCTGGGAGGCACCGGCCGCGTGGGAGGGCGAGGTCGACCTCGGCGGGTCGCCGGTGCCGGCGGTGGGGATCGCGCGGATGCTGCTCCTGGAGCTGGTGCTGCACGCCTGGGACGTCGCCGTGGCGACCGGCGGGCAGGTCGCGGTCGACGACGAACTCGCCGCGCTGGTGCGGGAGATCGCCGAGGAGAACGCCGAACTGTACCGCCAGTACGCGGGCTTCGCCGGGGCGGTCGCGCTGCCGGAGGGCGCCTGCGCGTGGGAGCACGCGCTGGCCGCCTCCGGCCGCGACCCGCGCTGGAAGGCCTAGCCCGGGAAGGCCTGGCCCGGGGAGGCCTCGCCGGCCTCCTGCGAGGTGGTGTGCACGACCCGGTCGCAGACGTGGCACACGGCGGGGCCGCCCTGCCGCCACCAGCGGCAGGTCGGGCGAACGGCGCACGGCGGCAGCGGGCCGCCCAGGCCGTCCGCGCCGACCTCCTGCGCGGCGCCCGCCAGCGCGTCGCCGATCGAGCACCGCTCCGCCACCCACTGACCGCAGGCCGCCCCGACGCAGGGCCCGGCGAAGCGGAATCGCGCCTCCGGCGGGCGCAGGCCGGGGGCGGCGGCCCGGGCCGCGAACTCGGCGTCCACCGTCAGCGGCCGACGCAGCGCGGCGACGGTCCCGTCCGGCCGGACGATGCCGAGCAGCAGGTGGCCCGGAGCGCAGAGACTGCTCGGGCACGTCACCCCTGCCCCGGCCGCCCCGGCCTCGGCGTCGCCCACTACTTCTCCGGCGCCATGACGATCCCGATCGGACCCGGCCGCTTGATCACCGCCTCCACCGCGTCGCGCAGGCCTCCGTGCTCGCCGAACGGCACCTCGTGCAGCGGGTGTGCGAGGTCGAGCGACGCGACCTCGCTGAGGACGGCCCTGCGCACCGCCTCACCGATCCGCTCCAGCACCTCGTGCGGCAGCTCCCCCTGGACGGTGACCCGCAGTCCTTCCTTGGCCATGGCGTTTCCTTCCCTCGGAACGGTCGGCCGGCGGCCCGACGGCGCCGGCTCACCGACGACGCTGTCACCGGGCCCCGGGCCGGGCGAGCGCTGCTGGCCGATTGGAGTGAGCCGGCTACGGCCTCGCGGCGCGCTCGGCCTCGGGGGCCCGAACGGCTTCGGGAACACCCGCCGTCCGGGCTCCCGGCCGCAGGGCGAGGACCAGGACGGCCAGCCCCGCGAAGATCGCCGCCGCGACGAGGCCGGTGACGTGCAGGCTCGCGGTGAACGCCGCCCGCGCGCCGCGCAGCAGCTCCGCGCCCCGGTCGGCGGGCAGGTGCTCGGCGGCGGCGAGCGCGCCGGCCAGCGAGTCCGAGCCGCCGGCCGCCCGGTCCCGGTAGACCACCGCGGCGAGCACCCCGAGCAGCGCGAAGCCGAGCGAGCCGCCGAAGTAGTTGCCGGTCTCCGACATCGACGCGGCCGAGCCGGCCCGCTCGGGCGGCACGGACCTCATGACCAGCCCGGTGCCCAGCGCGAACAGCGGCCCGGTGCCCAGCGCCAGGACGGCGATGCCGGCCATCACCAGCGGCAGCGAGCCCGGCCCGTCGACGCCGACCAGCAGCAGGGCGCCGAGCGCCGACACCGCGAGGCCGCCCGCGATCGCGGTGGTCTGCGGCACCCGCTCGGCGAGGGCCGGCGCCGTCATCGTCCCGACCGCGACGCCCAGGCCCATCGGGGCGAACAGCAGCGCCGACACGACCGGGGAGTGGCCCAGTACGCCCTGCAGGTACTGGGTCACCAGCAGGCCCGTCCCGGCCATCGCGACACCGGCGAGGACCAGCGAGACCAGCACCGCCGCGAACGGGCGGCCGCGCAGCAGGCGCAGGTCCAGCAGCGGGGTCTCCAGCCGCAGTTGCCGCCGGACGAAGACGGCGCCGACCGCCGCGCCCAGGACCAGCGCCGCCGCCGGGACGACCGCCCCGCCCGAAGTGCCCCGCACGGCCAGCTGCTTGATGCCGTAGACCATCGGCAGCACCGCGGCGAGCGACAGCGCGACGCTGGTCGGGTCGAGCCGTCCGGCCGCGCCGCCCCGGAACTCCGGCAGCACGAACGGCCCGGCGAGCAGCAGCACCGCCATCGGCGGGACGGCGGCCAGGAAGACCGACCCCCACCAGAAGTGCTGCAGCAGCAGTCCGGCCAGCACCGGCCCGGCCGCGCCGCCGGCGAACTGGCAGGTGGCCCACAGCGCGATGGCCCGGCCGCGCTCGCGGTCGTCCCGGAACAGGTTGGTGATCAGCGCGAGGGTGGACGGGGCGAGGGTCGCCCCGGCGACGCCCAGCAGCGCCCGGACGACGATCAGCATCAGCGGCCCGGCCGCGAAGGCCGCGACGACGGACAGCGCCGCGAACGCCGCCGCGCCGCCCAGCAGCAGCCGGCGGCGGCCGATCCGGTCGCCGAGCGTGCCCATGGTGATGACCAGGCCGGCCACCATCAGCCCGTAGCCGTCGCTGATCCACAGCTGCTGGACGTTGTCGGCCCCCAGGTCGGCGCTCAGCCGGGGCAGCGCGAGGAGCAGTGCCGTCGTGTCCATCGCGACGATCAGGGTCGGCAGCATGAGGACGGCCAGTCCCAGCCGTGCCCGGGTGACTCGCATCTCGGGAACTCCGTGTTCTCTCGGGTCGTGGAGCGTTCGGACCGGGGTCGGAGCGGCCGGGCGTTTCTTGACACCGGCGCGGCCGGCCGCGGTGACCGGAAAAGTCGTGGGAGATTTCCGCCGCGGGACGTCAAGAAGGCGGCGGCCGCTCCGACCACCCGTCGAAGGGCCCCGCCGGGGCCCGCGCACCCGAGGGAGTCCCGAGATGAAGTTCCTGATCAGCCTGCACATCAACCCGGCCGTGCTGGAGGCGCTGACCGACGAGGAGAAGGCCGCGATCGGCGCCGGCCACGGCGCGTTCATCGAGGACCTGAAGGCGTCCGGTGAGCTGATCACCACGCAGGCCCTGGTCGACCCGGCGCAGGCGGCCGTGGTGACCGTCCGCGGCGGGCAGCCGGTCGTCACCGACGGCCCGTTCCTGGAGGCCAAGGAGTTCCTCGGCGGCTTCTACCTGGTCGACTGCGAGGACCGGGAGCGCGCGATCGAGCTGGCCGCGCGCATCCCGGACGCCGCCGTCGAGGGCCTGGGTGTCGAGGTGCGGCAGGTGATGTTCTCCGACGGACACTTGGAGGCATGACAGCACCGGACTTCGAGGGCCTGCTGCGCGAGCTCGCGCCGCAGGTCCTCGGCACCTTGGTACGCCGCTACGGACAGTTCGAGGGCTGCGAGGACGCCGTGCAGGAGGCCGTCCTCGCCGCGACCGTCCAGTGGCCCGAGGAGGGGGTGCCGGGCAGTCCGCGCGGCTGGCTGGTGACGGTCGCCTCCCGGCGGTACGTCGACCAGCTGCGCAGCGACCACGCGCGCCGCGCACGCGAGGCGGCGACGGCCGCCGAACCCGCACCGCCCGAGGACGTGCCGGACACCGACGACACGCTGCTCCTGCTGTTCCTGTGCTGCCACCCCACGCTGACCGCCGCCTCCCGGACGGCGCTCACCCTGCGGGCGGTCGGCGGGCTGACCACGGCCGAGATCGCCCGCGCGTTCCTGGTGCCGGAGGCGACGATGGCGGCCCGGATCAGCCGGGCCAAGCAGCGGATCCGGGCGGCCGGCAGCAGGTTCGAGCTGCCGGCCGGCCCGGAGCGGGAGGAGCGGCTGCGGGTCGTCCTCCAGGTGCTCTACCTGATCTTCAACGAGGGCTACACCGCCTCCTCGGGGACCGACCTCACCCGCCCGGACCTCGCGGGCGAGGCGATCCGCCTCACCCGCCTGGTGCACGCGCAGCTGCCCGAGGACGGCGAGGTCTCCGGGCTGCTCGCGCTGATGCTGCTCACCCACGCCCGCCGGGCGGCCCGGACGACGGCCGCCGGGGACCTGGTGCCGTTGGCCGAGCAGGACCGCACGGCGTGGGACGGCGCGATGGTCGAGGAGGGCACCGCCCTGGTGAAGGCCTCGCTGGCGGGCCCGGTGCTCGGCCCGTACCAGCTGCAGGCCGCGATCGCGGCCACCCACGCCGACGCGGCCGAGGCCGAGGAGACCGACTGGCGGCAGGTGCACGCGCTCTACCTGATCCTGGAGCGCATCGCGCCCAACCCGATGGTCACGCTCAACCGGGCGATCGCCCTGGCCGAGGTGGCGGGCCCGGACGCCGGGCTGGCCCTGCTGGCGGCCCTGGACGGCGACGCGCGGATGGCCGGGCACCACCGGCTGCTCTCCGTCCGGGCGCACCTGCTGGAGCGCACCGGCGACACCGCCGGGGCGTACGAGCACTACCTGCGCGCCGCGAAGGCCACGGCCAGTCTCGCCGAGCGCCGGCACCTGGAGGCCCGGGCCGGGCGGGTACGGCCCGTCTCACCGGAGGCGGAGCGGCCTCGCTGAGTTCCTGAGCGCGCTCACGGGCGCGCTCGGGAGCACGCCGACGCTGCCGGTCAGCACTCCCGCAGCCCGGGAGCCGGGTCCTGACCGGTGGAGACGTCGACGGCGGGCACATTGCCCCAGGCGCCGTTGTCGAGCTCGGTCCAGTACCAGATGTCGTTGCCGCCCGGGTGGGGGTCGCCGTGGCCCCAGCACTGGAACCAGCTGAAGGTGCCGTTGAGCTGGCCGCGGGTCGCCGAGCGGTAGGAGCGGTCCGCATAGCCCTTGGCCCCGGCCTTGTTGCCGCAGTACAGCCTCCCGTCCGAGCGGACACCGCATTCGGCGGCGGAGGCCGGGAGGCCGAACGTGGCCAGGCCGGCCGTCAGTGCGGCGGTCAGGGCGAGGACGGCGATGTTCTTGCGCACGTTCACATGTGGTCCCTGCGGGTGAGGCGCCTTCGCGCGGTGGCGGTCGCGCGGGAGTCAGCGGGTGGTCACGGGTTCGGAGAGGCATCTACCCGCCCGCGAGGCGCCGAGCACCACCCGTGCGAGGGAAAGCTCGGCCCCCCTGTTGACGTGCTCGCGGAAGTATCAGCAACCCCCCAGTGCGGCAACGAGCTTGGCGTGCAGCAGGCGGACGGCCGGGGAGTGCTGGTCCGGGCGGGCGACCAGGCCGAGGCGGGAGTGCACGGCGGCGTCGGCGATCGGGACGGTCCGCAGGCCGGGGTTCTCGACCGAGGACGTGCTGAGGACGGCGACGCCCGCGCCGCGCTCGGCCAGGCGCAGGAGGGTGGCCGGGGAGCTGGCGTCGATGTCCACCCGGGCGGCGAGGCCGAGTTGGGCGCAGGAGCGCTCGTAGGCGGCGCGCAGGCCCGTCCCCGGGGAGAGGCAGAGGACCTTCTCGCCGTACAGGTCGGCGAGCCGCAGCTCCGGCCGGTCGAGGCGGTGGCCGGGCTGGACGACGGCGGCGATCGGCTCGTCGATGACGACGGTGGCCTCCAGACCGGGGCCGACCTCTCCCGCGTAGCCGATCAGTGCCAAGTCGATCGATCCGGCCAGGACTTGGGACTGGAGCAGGTCGGAGTGGCCCTCGTGCAGGCTCAGTTCGACGCCGGGGTGGGTACGGCCCAGGTCGGCGACGGCGTCCAGGAACGGCGGGATCGAGCAGCCCATGATCATGCCGAGCCGGACCCGGCCGCGCACCGCGTCGGCGAACTCGGCGGCCGTGTACCGGATGGCGTCGAGCGTGGCCAGGGCGCTCTTGGCCAGCGGCAGGACGGCCTCGCCCGCGGGCGTGAGCCGCACCCCGCCCCGGCCGGGCCGGTCCAGCAGCTGCTGGCCCAACTCGCGCTCCAGCTTGGCCACCTGGGTGCTGATGCCGGACTGGCTCACGTGCAGCCGCGCGGCCGCGGCGGTGAAGGAACCCTCGTCGACCACGGCGGCGAAGTAGCGCAGCTGGTGCATCTCCATGACCGCTGACGATAGGCGACGGGCGGCCGCGCCCCCGCGCGGGGCGGGGGCGCGGCTCCTCGCCGGGCTCCTCACCGGCGAGGGGTCTCCTTCCCCCGGATCCCTTCCGTCCCGCCGGGGAGGTCGGCCTCGATGCGCTCCTTGCGCACCTGGCCGGTGACGGTCTGCTGCTCGACGCGCTCCTCGGTCACCAGCCGCACGCGCTCGACCGGGACGGCCTCGGTGCGCACGACCGCGCGCTCGGCGTGCAGGGTGACCTCGTGCTCGGCCTCCGCGATCGGCTCGCCGGACATCGCGGCGCCCCGGTTGGCGTCGGTGATGGGCTCGTGCTCGACGCGGACCTCCTCGTGCCGCACCGGCACGGTCTGCCGCTCCTCCTCGGTGACGACGTACTTGTGCAGCTTGGCGTGGCCGCTCTCGTAGCGTTCGACGCCGACGCTCATCCGCTCCTCGGACCGGGTCATCGCGCCGTCCCACCCCCGGCGATCGCCCGACCGCGCGGCGGCGGGCGTGGGGGTCACGAGGGGGGATCCGGCCGGCGCCACGGCGGGAGCAGTGGTCCCGCCGCCGGCGGCGGTCCGCTCGACGGCCCTGCCGCCGTTGCCCGTCGCGATGCCGTAGTGCTGGTAGAGGCGACGCTCCTCCCGCCGGGCCAGGTGCCCGCCCTCCTCCAGGGCGACCATCGGCGCGGCCTTGACCTTCTCCTTCGGGTACGGCACCTGCAGGTGGTCGTCGACGACCTTCGCGTCGCCGATCGGCACGAACGACTCGCTCGATCCGAACCATCCGGTCTTGACGCTGACCCACTGCGGCTTGCCAGTGGCGTCGTCGAGGTACACATGGTCCGCCTTGCCGATCCTGACGCCCTCGGCGTCGTGAACCGGGTGGTTCAGCATGGAACGGGCCTGCTGTTGGGTGATCATCGATTCCCGCCTCCTTCGCATTCCAGCTGAGGAGCGCCTTACCTGGTCGGAGCGGGCGAAACCGGGCCAGCTGACATTCACTCAGCGTGAAGGCGGCAACGATGCGTCACTTCCGGGGGCCCGCAGATATCACTGATAGTGATGTTCAGCATCCGATCCATCTGTTGGACGGATGGACGGGCAGCCGGGAGCATGGAGACATGACGACGACGAAGACTGCACGCGAGCTGGCCGAGACCTACTTCACCGCCTGGGAGGCGGGCGACTTCGACACCATCCGGGGGCTGCTGGCCGACGACGTGGACTTCGTCGGCGCGCTCGGCACGGCCTCGGGGGTCGAGGAGGCCCTGGGCGGGCTGCGGGGGCTCGGGCAGGTACTGGAGAAGATCGACGTGAAGGTCCGGGTGGCGGAAGGCGACGAGGTGATCACCTGGTTCGAGCTGCGCACCAGCATCGCCCCGCCGGCGCCGACCGCGAACTGGATGCACGTGGAGAACGGGAAGATCGTCCGGATCCGGGTGACCTTCGACCCGCGCGGACTGCTGGCGGGGTTCGAGAAGAAGAACTGAGCCGGCCGGCGGGGCCGCAGCCGCCACGGGGGCGGCTGCGACCTGGTCCGGTTCGACGGGCTGGGGCGAAGAACGGGGAAGGCACCCGTCCCGTACGGGTGCTGGCGCCCGCGCGGGAGCGGAGACCCCCCGGTCGTTTCAGGTGAAGTTCCGGGCGCGGCGATCCTCGGTGTCCGGCGCCCCGGGAAGCCTCTGGCGTGACGGCCGCTCGCTCGGAGCGGCCGCGCACCACCCCAGAGGATCCCCATGCGCATCGCCGCGCTCGCAGCCGCCGCCCTGGCCGTCACCGCACTGGCCGGCCCGGCCCCGGCCACTGCCTCCCCCGCCGTCCACGGCGCCCCGCAGGCCCCGGCCGGCCGGTACCTCAACCTGCACCAGTGCGTCTACAACAGCCCGCTCGGGCGGGCCAACTTCGATCTCATGACCACCCTGGTCCCGAGCCTGGACGGCCGGTTCATCGCCGGCACGGACATCTCCGACACCCCCGCCTCCGCCGCCGTGTGCGGCCCCGGGGACGGCACCTACGAGCTCAACGTCTACACGGGCGCCGAAGGCTACGACCTCACCGCCGGGCGCTACCTGAACCTGCACCAGTGCATCTTCTGGAGCGACTACGACCAGGACCACCTCACCACGGTGGTGGGGGCCACCGACCCCAAGTTCTACACCGCCACCAATGTCTCCAACTCGCCCGACAGCCAGGTCGTTTGCGGCGGCGGGGGCGCCGACCTCCCCATTCCCCTGCTGTCGAGCGCCACACCCCTGGACCTGACCGCCGGGCACTACCTGAACCTGCACCAGTGCATGTACTACTTCGACCGTTACCACGACCACATGACGACCTTCGCCCCGAGCCAGGACGGGCGGTTCAAGGCCGGGACGAACATCTCCAACACCCCCGACACGCAGCCCTCCTGCGGTCAGGGCGACGGGCAGTACCAGTTCGTCCCGATCCTCTCGGGCGTCAAGTCCTTCCGCATCGCCTGACGCCCCCGGCGCACCCGGCCTCGCACCGGCCCCGTCGACGCGGGGCCGGTCTCACCCGGCCCCGGGCCCCCCGAACAGCTCGTCCAGGTGGTGCCGGAGGATCGCCAGCGCCTGCTCGCCGTCCCGCTGCCCGCCCAGCACGCTCGACCCCAGCCCGTTCACCATCGCCAGCAGCCCGGCCGCCGCCATCTCGACGTCCCGCTCCGGCGCGATCTCCCCGGCCTCCCGCGCCGCCCTCAACTGCTTGGCCAGGAAGCCCTCCAGGACGGCCGGCGGCTGCGCGGCCTGCTTCGCCAGCACCTCCGGGTCGTTCAGCACCAGCGTGTAGTACGCCGCGTACGTCCGCGTGATCCGGCGGCTCTCGGCATCGGTCGGCAGGACGCAGGACAGGACCGCCGTCACCACCGCCCGGGGGGCGCGCGCCTCGCCGATCCACCGTTCCATCCGGGCCTGCAGCTGCGCACCGAGCCGGGCCAGGGCGTCCAGCAGCAGGCCCTCCTTCGTCGTGAAGTAGTACTGCACGAGCCGCAGCGAGACGCCCGCCTCGGTCGCGACGGCCCGCATGCTGGCCGACTGCAGGCCCTCGGTGTCGGCGATGCGCAGCAGGGCCTCGGCGATCTGCCGCCGCCGCTCCTCGTGGTCGGCCTTCCCGGTCATCCTCACCCTCCACGATCCGATCCTGGTACACCCGTATCATGCATGTGATACACATGTACCATGCGAATCAGCGAGTTCAGGAACAGCAAGGCCGAAGCCCGCTACCGCACCGCCTACGAGCGTGCCCTCGCCCGGCTCTGGCGCGGCGAACGGACCTCGGTCGACATCACCACCGGCTTCGGCACCACCCGCGTCCACCGCGCCGGGACCGCCCACGGCGAGCCGATCGTGCTGCTCCCCGGCTCCGGCGGCAACTCCCTGATGTGGCACGCCTACATCGAGCCCCTCGCCGCCCGACACCCCGTCATCGCCGTCGACACCCTCGGCGAACCGGGCGCCGGGGTGCAGACCTCCCCCGTCCGCGACGCCCACGACGCCGCCGACTGGCTCGAAGAACTCCTCGCCGCCCTCGACGTCCCCGCCGCCCACCTCGTCGGCTGCTCCTACGGCGGCTGGATCGCCCTCCACCACCAGATCCGCCACCCCGGCCGCACCGCCACCCTCACCCTGGTCGACTCGGCCGGCCTCGCCGACCTCCGCCCCGGCTTCTACCGCTGGCTCGTCCTCGGCGGCATGGCCGCCATGGCCCCGCGGCGCCTGCGCCACCGCCTCGCCCGCCGGCTCGGCAACAGCGCCCTGCTGGACGACGAGCTGATGACCCTGCTCCGCGCCTCGACCGGCTTCCGCCGTCGTCTCCCCCTCGCCACCACCCTCACCGACGACGAACTCCGCGCCGTCAGCGCCCCCGTCCTCGCCCTCCTCGGTGAACGCAGCGCCCTCCACGACGCCCCCAGCACCGCCGAACGCCTCCACCGCCTGCTCCCGGCCGCCGAGATCCACACCGTCCCCGGCGCCGGCCACTCCCTCACCACCGACGACCCGGCCGCCGTCCTCGCCGCCGTCCTCAGCGCGGCCTCCCGCCGGGCGAGTTGACCGCCGCCGGACGCGGTTTCGGCCAGCGCCTCACACCGATGGCGCGCGAGGCACCCTTGCCCCGCCCGGACGCGCGCCGCTTCCATGGCCGCATGGGCCGACGAGACCTCGTTCTTCTGACCGATCACAGCTCGACCGAGGGCACTCGGGACGCGATGGCCGCGGCCGTCCGGCGACTGACCGGCCGCGAGCCCGTCCACCTGGACGCGCGGCACTTCATGACGGACGGAACCGGCACCGGCCGGATCGAGGCGGACGGCGACGGCCTCGCCCGGCTGGAGGCCGAAGGGCGCGTGGTCACCACGGACACGGTGGTCGTCTACGAGATCCCGCCCCACCGGCGCCCCGCGTTCGCCCACTGCCAGCGGCGGCTGCGGGCGTCCGGCGTCCGCTCGCTCGGCACCGACGCCGAGGCCTGGCGCGCGGCGACCGAGAAGGACCGTACGGTCGCCTGCTTCGACCGGGACGGCGTCCCGCACATGCCCACGATCACGCTCCCCTCCCGGCCGAGCCCGGAAGCCGCCGCGGCCGCCTTCGAACGGCTCGGCGGCGACGTCTGGGCCAGGCCGTGCGTCGGGATGGGCGGCGACGACGTCTTCCACGTCACCACACACGCCCAACTCGCCGCCGCCGCGCGGCACTACGCTGGCCTCGACACGGCCTGGCTGATCGCCCGGGACGCCCGGAACTTCACCCCGGACGGGCAGCGCCACCAGTACCGGGTGGTCGTCCTCGGCGGCCGGGTCGTCCGCGCGGTGGAGCACGTCCAGGCGGACCCGGACGCGCCGTGCAACGAGTGCCAGGGCGCCGTCTCCGCCCTGCTGGAGGTCGACGAACTCCCGCCCGGCCTCGCGGAGTTGGCAGTTTCGGCGACCAAGTCCCTCGGTCTCCCGCTGGCCGGCGTCGACCTCGCCGCCGAGAGCGGCGGGGTGGTCTTCGAGGTCAACGTCCACCCGGCGTTCGGCCACGACCGCGGGGTGGAACAGATCGCCGTCCCCTACGTGGCCGCACACCTGCGGCCCTGAACCCGGCCCTGCTACGACGGGCGGCGGCGCAGGCTCAGCAGCAGCAGGACGACGGCCGTGATCACGGCCGAGGTGCGCAGGACGCCCGGGGCCATCGACCAGCTGAACTGGCCCAGTGGGGCGCCCGTCTGCACGCCCGCGCCGCCGCCCGCGCCACCGGCACCGCCGGCCTGCTTGGCGTGCTGCATCGCGAACAGCGTGCTCGCGCTCATCGTGGCCAGCGGGATCCCGATGATGACGAACTTGCGCATCAGGTCCGAGAGTTGGCGGGACAGGTAGCCGAGGCCCCAGCCCGCCAGCATGGCCGGGAAGAAGCCGGAGACCGCGCCGCCGACCAGCAGGCCGCAGGAGAGCAGGATCAGCGGGGACGGCTTGCGGGCACCCTTGGCCGGGCCCGGCTTCGCCTTCGCCGCGGGCGCGACCCTGGCCGCCCTCTGCTTCCGCTGCTTCTTCCCCGCCCCCACCACCGGCGCGGCCTCGACCGGCGGGGCCTCCTCGCCGGCGCGCTGCTCGGGGATCGGCCTCGGCGCGGGCTCCGGCGCGTCCGAGAAGTCGAAGACGGTCATGCTCCACGGGCCGTGGCTCTGCACACCGGAGGGCGGCAGCGCGTCGGCCGCCCGGTCCTGCGGCCCGGCGACGCCGGGCAGGTCCAGCGACACCTGCCGCAGGCCGCCCGCGCTCGCCACCGGCGGGTCGTACACGCTGTCGTCAGCGGCGGCGGCAGCCGGCGGAGCAACCGGAGGAGCCGGAGGAACAGCCGGGACGGCCGGCACGCCCTCGCTTGCCCCCGAAGCGCCGGAACGGCCACTCCACGGCCCGCTCTTGCGCCACCACTCGCCGTCCGTCATCACCGACACCCCGCCTCGCCCGGCTCGCCCCTGACAGCGCGGCCGCCCACCGAACCGCCCTCGGCGTGACGCTACCCACCCTGCCCCCGACCACGCGAGTCCGGCCGGTCCGGTACGGTCCCGGCCGCACGAGGACACCCCGCCGTCCGCCCGCCCGACTAACCTAGGTCGAATGACCACACAGCAGGGCCCTCGACGCCAGGGCAGGTCCGCCCCCGGCCCCCGCACCCTCGCCGAGGAGCTGCGCGCCCGCCCCGACGACGCGCTCGCCGCCCTGCTGCGCTCCCGGCCCGACCTGCTGAACCCCGTCCCCGGCGACCTCACCCAGCTGTCCGCCCGGCTCTCCTCCCGCGCCTCCGCGCTGCGCGCCCTGGAGCGGCTGGACCGCTTCACCCTGCAGGTCGCCGAGGCACTGGCGACCGCCCCGGACGGCACCGGCCTGGCCACCGTCCGCACCCTGCTGACCGGCCCGGCCAAGGTCAAGCCGCACCCCGGCGCCACCCCGCTCACCCCCGCCGACCGCTCGGCCGTCGCCGCCGCCCTGCCCCGCGCGATCGCCACCCTGCGCGACCGGGCGCTGCTGTGGGGCCCGGACAACGGCCTGCGGCTGGTCCTCGCCGTCCGCGAGGCGCTGGCCCCGACCGCCGCCAACCCCGGCCGCACCGGCCTCGGCCCGACCTTCGGCGAGGCCACCGCGGGCATGTCCCCGGCCCGGCTGCAGCAGCTGCTCGCCTCCGCCGGGCAGCCCGCCACCCCCGACCCGGTCACCGCCGTCGCCGCGCTCACCGACCTCCTCACCGACCGCGCCCGCTGCGCCGCGCTGCTGGAGACCGCCCCCGAGCCGGCGCTGCGGCTGCTGGAGCGCCTGGTCTGGGGCCCGCCCACCGGCACCGTCCCGGACGCCACCCGCCCGGTCACCGCCGAGGACGCGCAGAGCCCGGTCGAGTGGCTGCTCGCCCGCGGCCTGCTGCTGCCGAGCAGCCCCGGCAGCGTCGTGCTGCCGCGCGAACTCGCCCTGCACCTGCGCGGCGGCCGCACCCACCGCACCGTCGAGCCCGTCCAGCCGGAGCCCGCACCCGCCGCGCCGCCGCGCGACCCGCACACCGTGGACGCCGCCGCGGCCGGCCAGGCGCACACCGCCGTGCGGACCGTCGAGGAGCTGCTGGAGGCCTGGGGCCTGACCCCGCCGCCCACCCTGCGCGCCGGCGGCCTCGGCGTGCGCGACCTCAAGCGCACCGCCCAGACCCTGGAGACCACCGAGCAGCTGGCCGCGTTCTGGCTCGAACTCGCCTACACCGCGGGCCTGCTGGCCCCGGACGGCGAGGCCGACGAGTGCTGGGCGCCCACCCCGGGCTACGACGCCTGGCTGCAGCTGGACACCGCCGAGCGCTGGTCCGTCCTGGCCGGCGCCTGGCTCGCCGCCACCCGCGTGCCCGCCCTCACCGGCACCCCGGACGGCAAGGGCAAGCCGCGCGCCGCCCTCGGCCCCGAACTGGACCGCACCCTGGCGCCGTCCGTGCGCCGCGCGGCCCTCGCCCTGCTCGCCGAACTGCCGCCCGGCACCCCCGCCACCGCCGCCGAGCTGCTGCCCACCCTGCGCTGGCAGCGCCCGCTGCGCGGCGGCCCGACCGGCCCGGACGGCCACGAGCTGCGCGACAGCCTCACCGCCTGGACGCTCGCCGAGGCCGAACTCCTCGGCATCACCGGCCGCGGCGCCCTCGCCGCCCCAGCCCGCGCCCTGCTCACCGCCGAGGCCGACCCGGCCGAGGTGCTGGCCCCGCTGCTGCCGCAGCCGCTGGACCACGTGATCCTCCAGCCGGACCTCACCGCGATCGCCCCCGGCCCGCTGCTCACCCCGCTCGCCCAGGCGCTGGCGCTGTGCGCCGACATCGAGTCCAAGGGCGGCGCCACCGTCTACCGCTTCACCCCGGCGTCCGTGCGCCGCGCCCTCGACGCCGGACGCACCGCCGCCGACCTGCAGGGCTTCCTGGCGCAGCACAGCCGCACGCCCGTCCCGCAGCCGCTCGGCTACCTGATCGACGACGTGGCCCGCCGCCACGGCATCCTGCGGGTCGGCGCCGCCTCCTCGTACCTGCGCTGCGACGACCCCTCGCTGCTGAACGAGGTCCTCGCCGACCGCCGGGCCGCCGAGCTGCGGCTGCGCCTGCTCGCCCCGACCGTCCTCGCCGCCCAGGCCGCCCCCGACGTCCTGCTCGCCACGCTGCGCGCGATGGGCTACGCGCCCGCCGCCGAGTCCGCCGAGGGAGACGTGCTGATCACCCGCCCGGACAGCCACCGCACCCCGCCCCGCGCGGCGCCGGTGCCCGTCCCGGACGGCCCGCCCACCCCGGACGACACCCTGCTCGCCGCCGCCGTCAAGGCCGTCCGGGCCGGCGACCGCGCCGCCACCGCCACCCGCCGCGAGCCCGTCCCCGACCCGCGCGCGCTGCCCCGCACCGCCGCCGCCGAGACCCTGGCCGCCCTGCAGACCGCCGTCCTGCTCGGCGAGCGGATGTGGATCGGCTACCTCAACGCCGAGGGCATCGCCAGCCAGCGCATCATCGACCCGGTCAAGGTCGAAGGCGGCTTCGTCACCGCCTTCGACCACCACGCGGACGAGCTGCGCACCTTCGCCCTGCACCGCATCACGGGCGTCGCGGAGCTCGACGAATAGCGGCTCAGTGCGCGGTCGCCTCCTTGAACTTCTCCTTGACCGCCTGGTCCGCCACGCTGCCGATCTGCCCCTGCCCGACCGGCAGCTCGCCGCCGCCGACCTGGTCGGCGATCAGGAACCCGGGCGCCGCCAGCAGCCCGCCGGGCCCCTCGCCGATGCCCGCGAGGGCGTGGGCGGAGCCGGCCGAGGAGGCGGTGGCCGCGAAGGCCGTGCCCGCGAGGGCGAGGGCGGTGAGAACACGCTTCGAGGTCTTCATGGCCTGCTCAACGAGCGGGTACGGACCGTGGTCACTCGGAGCGGTTGACGGGCGGGCGCACCCGGCGTAGTCCGGGAACAGGGGGTTCGCGAGAAGGAGGATCCACCATGCTCGGCGAACTGATCGGCGAATTCCAGGGCGAGGACACCGGCCGGCGGGTCATCGGCTCGGCCGAGGGGCACCCGATCGTCGAGGTGTCCTTCCGGGGCACCGGCAGCTACTACGGCATCACCGTCAACACGCTCGGCACCTACGAGTCCGAGCTCCGCGCCGACGGCTCCCTCTACGGCGAGGGCCAGGGCGTCGACATGACCGCCGACGGCCAGGGCGTCACCTGGCACGGCAGCGGCGTCGGCCACTTCACCGCGGACGGCGGCACCAGCTTCCGCGGCGCGCTGTTCTTCTCCACCGTGTCGCCCCAGCTCGAACGCCTCAACGGCGTCGTCGGCATGTTCGAGTACGAGACCGACGCAGGCGGCAAGTCCACCGGCAAGTTCTACGAGTGGAAGTAGCCCGTACGCGCTTCCCGCGGAATGCGCGACACTGGAGGGTCTGCGCCAATCCAGACTGTCAGCCAGTGGAGGGCTCCCCCGCGTGAACGACGGACCGCTCATCGTCCAGAGCGACAAAACTCTTCTCCTGGAGATCGACCACCCCAGGGCCGCCGACTGCCGTCGCGCCATCGCGCCGTTCGCCGAGTTGGAGCGGGCGCCCGAGCACGTGCACACGTACCGGGTGACGCCGCTCGGGCTGTGGAACGCGCGGGCGGCCGGGCACGACGCCGAGCAGGTGGTGGACGCCCTGGTGACGTACTCGCGCTACCCGGTGCCGCACGCGCTGCTGGTGGACGTGGCCGACACCATGGGCCGGTACGGGCGGCTCCAGCTGTTCAAGCACCCGACGCACGGCCTGGTGCTCACCACCACCGACCGGCCGGTGCTGGAGGAGGTGCTGCGCTCCAAGAAGATCGTCCCGCTGGTCGGCGCCCGGGTCGATCCGGACACCGTGGTCGTGCACCCCTCCGAGCGCGGCCAGATCAAGCAGGTGCTGCTCAAACTCGGCTGGCCCGCCGAGGACTTCGCCGGGTACGTGGACGGCGAGGCGCACCCCATCCACCTGGAGGAGGACGGCTGGCAGCTGCGCCCGTACCAGGCGCAGGCCGTCGAGGGCTTCTGGCACGGCGGCTCGGGCGTCGTCGTGCTGCCCTGCGGCGCCGGCAAGACGCTGGTCGGCGCGGCCGCGATGGCGCACGCCAAGTCGACCACGCTGATCCTGGTCACCAACACCGTCTCGGCCCGCCAGTGGAAGCACGAGCTGGTCAAGCGCACCTCGCTCACCGAGGACGAGATCGGCGAGTACAGCGGCACCCGCAAGGAGATCCGCCCGGTCACCATCGCCACCTACCAGGTGATGACCACCAAGCGGAAGGGCGTGTACGCGCACCTGGAGCTGTTCGACGCCCGCAACTGGGGCCTGGTCGTCTACGACGAGGTGCACCTGCTGCCCGCGCCGGTGTTCAAGTTCACCGCCGACCTGCAGGCCCGCCGCCGGCTCGGCCTGACCGCCACGCTGGTGCGCGAGGACGGCCGTGAGGGCGACGTGTTCAGCCTGATCGGCCCCAAGCGCTTCGACGCGCCGTGGAAGGAGATCGAGGCGCAGGGCTACATCGCGCCCGCCGACTGCTGCGAGGTGCGGGTCACCCTGACCGACTCCGAGCGGCTCGCCTACGCGACCGCCGAGCCGGAGGAGCGCTACCGCTTCTGCGCCACCACCGCGACCAAGCGGCGGGTGGTGGAGGCGCTGGTCAAGAAGCACGAGAAGGACCAGACGCTGATCATCGGCCAGTACATCGACCAGCTGGACGAGCTCGGCGAGGCCCTGGACGCCCCGGTGATCAAGGGCGAGACCAGCAACGCCCAGCGCGAGAAGCTCTTCGACGCGTTCCGGAACAAGGAGATCGGCGTCCTGGTGGTCTCCAAGGTCGCGAACTTCTCCATCGACCTGCCCGAGGCGACGGTCGCCATCCAGGTCTCCGGGACCTTCGGCTCCCGTCAGGAAGAGGCCCAGCGCCTCGGCCGCGTGCTGCGCCCCAAGGCGGACGGCCACGCGGCCCACTTCTACTCGGTGGTCGCCCGGGACACCGTGGACCAGGACTTCGCCGCCCACCGGCAGCGCTTCCTGGCCGAGCAGGGCTACGCGTACCGCATCATCGACGCGGACGACGTCCTGTAGGACGACCCGTCAGAGGTCTCAGTAGACACCGTCGCGCCCGAGGAAGATCACGCGCGCGGCGGTGTCAAGGGCGATCCCGACGTTGCGGACGGCGGTGCTCAGCGGGTTGCGGCGGCGGCCCGGCAGGGCGGTGGCGCCGGCCGGGGCGGTGCGGGTTTCGTTTCGGCTGCTCATGTCTTCCACGGTAGGCACCCGACCGGCCCACGGCATCACTCCAAAGGCCGCATCCACCGAGGCGTCCGTCCTCCTCCAGGTGTACGGACGGCCCCGAGACCTGCGGGGCTGGAACCCTGAGACGGACGGGTCTAAGATCGTCCGCCTGCCCCCTCCCGCACCGTGGTACCTGCTGAAGTCCCGCAGGCAGCCGGGGGAGGTCCCGACCGCTCGGCAACCGGTCGGCCGTCCCCACCGTGAGCTCCATCGATCCGCTGCGCCCGCCACCGGGGCAGCCGGGAAGGTTCGCTGTGCCCGCCACCCCCACCACCGACCCCCTCCAGCGCGAACGCGACCACCTGGCCGCGTCCCGGTCCGCGCTGCGGGCGATGCGCGAGGACGTCCAGTCGCTCGACATCCGCGACGTGACCGGCACCTGGGTCACCGCCGTCGTCCTCCAGAACCAGATCGAGGCCAGGATCGCCGCCCTGGCCGACCTCGCCGACACCCCGCTGTTCTTCGGCCGGCTCGACTACCTGCACGCGATCAGCGAGGAGCTCAGCGAGGGCGGCGGCGGGGAGAGCTTCTACATCGGCCGCCGGCACGTCCACGACGCGGACGGCGACCCGATGGTGATCGACTGGCGCGCGCCGGTCTCCCAGCCCTTCTACCGGGCCAGCCGCACCGACCCGCAGGACGTCGAGCGCCGCCGCCGCTTCGGCTACACCGGCGGCGAGCTCACCGCGTACGAGGACGAGCACCTCTCCGACCCGGAGGAGTCGGACACCGCCTCCGCCCTGCTCGCCGCCGAGATCGAGAAGCCCCGCGTCGGCCCGATGCGCGACATCGTCGCCACCATCCAGCCCGAGCAGGACGAGATCGTCCGCTCCGACGTGACGGGCACCATCTGCGTCCAGGGGGCGCCCGGCACCGGGAAGACGGCGGTCGGCCTGCACCGCGTCGCCTACCTGCTGTACGCCCACCGCGAGCGCCTGGCCCGCACCGGCACCCTGGTGATCGGGCCGAACAACGCCTTCCTCTCCTACATCGAGCAGGTGCTGCCCGCCCTCGGCGAGCTCGACGTCGCCCAGGCCACCGTGCAGCAGCTGGTCGGCCACGTCGAGGTGCGCGGCGAGGACACCCCGCAGGCGGCCCGGCTGAAGGGCGACGCCCGGATGGCCGAGGTGCTGCGCCGGGCCGTCCGGTCCGGCATCACGCTGCCCACCGAGCCCTGCGTGGTGGTCCGCGGCTCCCGCCGCTGGCGCGTCCCGGCGTACGAACTGGCCGAGATCATCGAGGAGTTGAAGGGCCGCGAGACCCGCTACGGCGCCGCCCGGGACGCCCTGGCGCAGCGCATCGCGCACGCCGTGCTGGTGAAGATGGAGCAGGGCGGCGAGGCCCCGGACGACCGGGTGCAGGACGCGGTGGCCCGCAACAGCGCGGTCAAGGCCGTGGTCAAGGAGTGCTGGCCGGCCGTCGACCCGGCCAAGCTGGTGCTGCGGCTGCTCTCCGACCCGGAGTTCCTGGCCGGGTGCGCCGAGGGCGTGCTCACCCCCGAGGAGCAGCAGGCGGTGCTGTGGCCCAAGCCCGGCCGCTCGGTGAAGACCGCCCGCTGGACGCAGGCCGACGCCGTCCTGGTGGACGAGGCGACGGACCTGGTGCAGCGCACCCCCTCGCTCGGGCACGTGGTGCTGGACGAGGCCCAGGACCTCTCCCCGATGCAGTACCGCGCGGTCGGCCGCCGCTGCACCACCGGCTCGGCGACCGTCCTCGGCGACCTCGCCCAGGGCACCACCCCGTGGGCGACGGCGAGTTGGCCCGACGCGCTGCGCCACCTGGGCAAGCCGGAGGCGCACGTCGAGGAGCTGACCAAGGGCTTCCGGGTGCCGGAGGAGGTCATCGCCTACGCCTCCCGGCTGCTCCCGGCGATCGCCCCGGGCCTGGCCCCGGCCACCTCCGTCCGCGACGCCCCGGGGTCGCTGACGGTCCGCCGGGTCGCCGAGGACGAGCGGACGCGGGCCGTCCTGGCCGCCTGCCGGGAGGCCCTGGAGCACGAGGGCTCGACCGGCCTGATCGCCGCCGACGCCCGCGTCCCGCTGCTCGGCGAGGCGCTGGCCGCGGCCGGCCTGCCGTACCTGTCCCCGGGGACGGAGACCAGTGCCGAGGCCCGGCTCACCCTGGTGCCGGCCTCGCTCGCGAAGGGCCTGGAGTACGACTACGTGGTGCTGGACGAGCCGGCCGCGGTGATCGCGGGCGAGCCGGACGAGCGGACCGGCCTGCGCCGGCTGTACGTGGCGCTGACCCGTGCCGTCTCCGGCCTGACGGTGCTGCACGCCGAGCCGCTGCCGGAGCAGCTGCGGTAGCTGAGGAGGGGCCGGCCCCGGAGGACCGGCCCCGTGCTCAGCCGTCGATCAGCGCCCGCCACTCGGCGACCTTGGCCGCGTCCACCGGCGTGTGCCAGCCGTCCGCCCGGACCGCGCCGCCGACGTGGAAGGCGTCGAAGCCCTCCGCCCGCAGCTCCTTCAGGTGCTCGGCCCGCAGGCCGCCGCCGATCAGGATCCGCGGGGTGTAGCCGGGCTCGCCCTTGCGGGCCAGCTCGGCCGACAGCACCTCGCGCCCGGCGTCCACCCCGGCGGCCGCGCCGGAGGTGAGGAAGGTGTCCAGGCCGGACAGCGCGGGCAGCGCGGCCACGGCGGCGCGCAGGGCGGCCCGGTCGGCGCTGTGGTCGATCGCCCGGTGGAAGGTCCAGCGGCAGCCGGCCACCGCCTCGGCGACGGCCGTGGTGGCGGCCAGGTCGACGCCGCCCCGGGCGTCGAGGAAGCCGAAGACGAACTCCTCGGCGCCCTCGGCCCGCAGCGCGGCGGCGCGGGCGCGCAGCTCGTCCAGGTCGCCGGGGGCGAAGCCGTCCCGGACGCGGAGCATGACGCGCAGCGGGATCGCGACGGCGGCCCGGATCCGGGCGAAGTCCTCGACGGACGGGGTGAGCCCGTCCGCGGCCATGTCGGTGACCAGTTCGAGCCGGTCGGCGCCGCCCGACTCGGCGGCCTGGGCGTCCTGGGGCGTCAGCGCGATGACTTCGAAAATTGGTCTAGACATATCGGATAGCCTGCCACATCGCACCGAACGCGGCGAGCCCCCGACACCCGGCCGGGGGCTCGCCCGCTCATCTGACGATCAGACGCTCATACGCTTCACGCGCCCACCCACTTCACGCGCCCACCCGCTCGGGCCGCCGCCGCCCCAGCCCGTACGCCACCAGCGCCACCATCGCCAGCACGATCACCACCGGCGCCGCCGTCTGCGCCAGGTGCGAGATCCCGCGCGACTCGCGCCAGATGTTGAACAGGCTGCCCGGCGCCGTCACCGCCAGCACCGCCACGCCCACCGCGGCCGGCACCCGCCGCCCGCGCAGCGCGGTCAGGGCCAGCACCAGCGGGGCGGCCAGCATCAGCACGAACCACTGCCGGTCCACCGGGAAGTTCGTGTCGTCCCAGCGCTGGGCCGTCTCCAGCAGCGCGCCCGCGACCACCGAGGCCACCACCAGGCCGCCCGACCGCAGCGAGGGCCGGGGCAGCAGGTCGGCGGGCGCCGCGAGCAGCAGCAGCGCGGCGAACACGAACGGCAGCGTGGCCATCCCGATGTAGCCCGGCCACCAGAGGTCCGCGAACCGCGAGTCGACGAAGGCCCCGCCCAGCTCACCCAGTGCCAGCACGCCGAGGAACAGCGCGAGCCCGCGCGCCGCCGTCCACCGCCCCAGCGCGGCCGCCACCACGAGCAGCATGGCGCCCACCGGCTGGAGGAACACCTCCGCGTACGCGGAGAGCGAGTCGTTCCAGGTGAGCAGGAAGGTCACCCGGTCCGGATCGGCCAGCCACGGCACCAGCGCCGCCCCGGCCACCGCACCGGCGATCATCGGCGCGACCAGCGCCAGCAGCCGGCCCGCCGCCGTGGAGCCCGTCAGCCCGGCCCGCACCCGCAGGCCGTACAGCGCCAGGTCGAACACCTCGCGGGCGACGGCCGAGCGCCCGGCGTGCGCCGTGGTGTCCGCGAACACCGCGGCCAGTTCCTCCCCGCGCTCGCGGCGGTAGCCGGCCGGGTACAGCTGGAGCACGGCCCGCAGTGCGGCCGAGGGTGCGGCGGGCGCACCGATCGTCGGCGTGGTCATGTGGAGCTCCCCCCTGCCGCGGCGCGGCCCTGCGGCCCCGCGTTCCCCCGCAGCATCGATCGGACCTTGGAGAGGCGGCGCTCCGCCTCGGTGGCGACCGCCCGCAGCCGCTCGGCCTCGGTGGTCAGCGCGACCCGCCCGGCGTCGGTCAGCGCGTAGCTGCGGCGGGCGCGGCCGTCCACGATCTCCTCCGCGGCGACCTCGATCAGGCCCTGCTGGAGCAGCCGGTCGAGCGCGCCGTACAGGGTGCCGGTGCGCATCTTCACCCGGCCGTCCGAGATCGCGGCGATCTCCTGGATGAGCGCGTAGCCGTGTCTGGGGGCATCGGCCAGGGCGGTGAGCAGCAGCAGCGTCGGCTCCTGCATGGAGCGTTCTGTCATACGACTACATATATCGCCGAACGGCATATCTGTCCAGGGGCGCCCGCCCGACACAATGGGCCCATGCCGACCGACGAACCCGAGCGCGCCCCCGCCGCCACCGACGACCTGCTCGCCGCCTGGACCGCCCTGCTGCACCGCTGCGCCGCCACCGTCGACCCCGAGCCGTACGGGCGGGAGCTGCTGCGCCGCTGGTCCGAGCCGCAGCGCCGCTACCACACCGCCGACCACCTGCGCGCGGTGCTCCGGCACGTCGACGACCTCGCCGACCACGCCGCCGACCCGGACGCCGTCCGCCTCGCCGCCTGGTTCCACGACGCCGTCTACCGGCCCGACCGCAGCGAGAACGAGGAGCGCAGCGCCGCCCTGGCCGTCCGCGCGCTGACCGCCGCCGGCCTGCCCGCCGAACGCGTCGCCGAGGTCGAGCGGCTGGTCCTGCTGACCGTCACCCACGACCCGGCCCCCGGCGACCGCGACGGCGAGGTGCTGTGCGACGCCGACCTCGCCGTCCTCGGCGGCCCCGCCGAGGCGTACGCCGGCTACGCGGCCGCCGTCCGCGAGGAGTACGGCTTCGTCCCCGCACCGGACTTCCGGGCCGGCCGGGCCGCCGTGCTGCGCCACCTGCTGGCGCTCCCGGCCCTGTTCCGCACCCCGGCCGCCCACGCCCGCTTCACGGCCGCCGCCCGCGCCAATCTCACGGCCGAGCTCGGAACCCTCTAGCTCAGCTCCCCCACCGGGGCCACCACCGCGCCCCGCTTGCCGCACACCCAGTGCGGCTCGGGGCCCAGCTCGGGCTCGACGCTCAGCGCGTGCGGGTCGCCGTCGTCCGCGCAGTCGGTGCACAGCGGCCACCGCCCGTACGCCTCCAGCAGCGCGTCCTGGACGTCCTGGGCGACCAGCCCGAGCACGTACTCGGTGCCGGCCGGCCACTGCTCCAGCCACCAGCGGCGATGGGTGACGGCCTGTTCCACCAGCGAGACGACGGCGGCGTCCGCCACGTCCCGCGCGGTGAGGTCGGCCAGGATCCGGGCCCGCGCGTGGTGCAGGGCGGTCTCGATGTCGTCGGAAGCCATCCGTCCATTCTCCGTGAGACCGGGAAACGCCGCGTGGGCGGCTCCCCGAAGGGAACCGCCCACGCGGACGAGGAACCAGCCGATCCGATCGGAACCGATCAGGATCAGAAGTCCATGTCACCGCCCGGCATGCCGCCGCCGGCGGCCGCGGCGGCCTTCTCCGGCTTGTCGGCGATGACGGCCTCGGTGGTGAGGAACAGCGCCGCGATGGAGGCGGCGTTCTGCAGCGCGGAGCGGGTGACCTTGGCCGGGTCGATGATGCCCGCGGCGACCAGGTCGACGTACTCGTTGGTGGCGGCGTTCAGGCCGTGACCGGCGGGGAGGTTGCGCACCTTCTCCACCACGACGCCACCCTCGAGGCCGGCGTTGGTCGCGATCTGCTTGATCGGGGCCTCGAGCGCGACCTTGACGATGTTGGCACCGGTGGCCTCGTCGCCGTCCAGCTCCAGCTTGTCGAAGGCGACACCGGCCTGCAGCAGGGCGACGCCACCACCGGCGACGATGCCCTCCTCGACGGCGGCCTTGGCGTTGCGGACGGCGTCCTCGATGCGGTGCTTGCGCTCCTTGAGCTCCACCTCGGTGGCCGCGCCGGCCTTGATGACGGCCACGCCGCCGGCCAGCTTGGCGAGGCGCTCCTGGAGCTTCTCGCGGTCGTAGTCCGAGTCGCTGTTCTCGATCTCGGCGCGGATCTGGTTCACGCGGCCCGCGACCTGCTCGCTGTCGCCGCCACCGTCGACGATGGTGGTCTCGTCCTTGGTGATGACCACCTTGCGGGCGGTGCCCAGCAGGTCGATGCCGGCGTTCTCCAGCTTGAGGCCGACCTCCTCGGAGATCACGGTGCCACCGGTGAGGATGGCGATGTCGCCGAGCATGGCCTTGCGGCGGTCGCCGAAGCCCGGGGCCTTGACGGCGACGGACTTGAAGGTGCCGCGGATCTTGTTCACGACCAGGGTCGACAGGGCCTCGCCCTCGACGTCCTCGGCGATGATGACGAGCGGCTTGCCGCTCTGCATGACCTTCTCCAGCAGCGGGAGCAGGTCCTTGACCGAGCCGATCTTGGAGTTGGCGATGAGGATGTACGGGTCCTCGAAGGTCGCCTCCATGCGCTCCAGGTCGGTCGCGAAGTAGGCGGAGATGTAGCCCTTGTCGAAGCGCATGCCCTCGGTGAGCTCGAGCTCCAGGCCGAAGGTGTTGCTCTCCTCGACGGTGATGACGCCTTCCTTGCCGACCTTGTCCATGGCCTCGGCGATGAGCTCGCCGATCTGGGTGTCGGCGGCGGAGATGGAGGCGGTGGAGGCGATCTGCTCCTTGGTCTCCACGTCCTTGGCCTGGGCCAGCAGCTGGTCCGAGACGGCGGCGACGGCCTTCTCGATGCCGCGCTTCAGGGCCATCGGGTTGGCGCCGGCGGCGACGTTGCGCAGACCCTCGCGAACCAGGGCCTGGGCGAGCACGGTGGCGGTGGTGGTGCCGTCACCCGCGACGTCGTCCGTCTTCTTGGCGACCTCCTTGACGAGCTCCGCGCCGATCTTCTCGTACGGGTCCTCGAGCTCGATCTCCTTGGCGATGGAGACACCGTCGTTGGTGATCGTGGGGGCGCCCCACTTCTTCTCCAGCACGACGTTGCGGCCCTTGGGGCCGAGCGTGACCTTCACCGCGTCGGCGAGCTGGTTCATGCCACGCTCAAGGCCGCGGCGAGCTTCCTCATCAAAGGCGATGATCTTGGCCATCAGAAGTGGTCCTCCGGGACACGGTCGACTGCTCGGACCAAGGGGTGCCCGCGACGGACGGCCCTGGTGCGCGGAGGTCCATTCCCTGCCGCTCCCGGGGGCCTCACCGACCCGGTCCGCTGTCACTCTCACACTGTGAGTGCTAACGCCAATGATTAGCACTCCGGGTGGTCGAGTGCAAGCCCAATCGGCAAGCCCGCGAGCCGCCGCCCCGGCTCCCGCGCCCCCGCCGCGAACACGCCGACGGGCCCGTACGACGCGTGTCGTACGGGCCCGTCGAGAAGCGAGTGGTCACCAGCCGTGGGCCGTGCCGAGCTCCTGGGGGTCGGAAGGGGTCAGCCCTCCACCGCAGCGCGGACCATGTCCGCCTGCGGGCCCTTCTGTCCCTGAGAGATCTCGAACTCGACCCGCTGGCCCTCCTCGAGGGTGCGGTAGCCGTCCATCTGGATCGCGCTGTAGTGGACGAAGACGTCCGCACCACCGTCGACCGCGATGAAGCCGTAGCCCTTCTCCGCGTTGAACCACTTGACGGTGCCCTGAGCCATTCCGAACTCCCCTAGTGCTGTGCTGGCCCTTCACGCGCCCGCAGGTAGCGGGCCCGGGTCTGGAGGCCGGCCCGGGGAACCCCCCCTGGGCGCAGCCGTGGACGCGCCATCCCGGCCCGGTTCGCCGGGCGCGGTGATGAACGTCGACCGCGGCTGAATGTATCCGGATCGACGCCCTCTGCAACAGGGCCAAAGGCCGGGAATTCCGGCGGCCCGTCAAGGGACAAGGTCGAACGAATCGGGAGGAAATCGGAATATCGCGCCGGACAGAGCGGACGAATTACCCCAGAACGCTGCCGGAATTCTGACATCTGCCTGACATGTTTCACGGCCCCGAAGCGGGCCGGCCCCTCGGCCGGGCCCCGCCCCGGCGAATCGTGGGGGGAACCCCCGGTTCCCAGCCGAGGCACACTCTACTCCCACTCGGGGCGGAAATATTCCCGCCGAAATGCAGCCGGCCGCCCGCGCGCACGGAGAACGGAATTCCGTACGCGCGAACGGCCGGTCGAGGGCCTTTCCGGGCCCGGGGCGGGTGGAAAGGGCGGCTCGGAAGCGTGGCTTGAATGCGTTGCTCGAAAGCGCGGCTCAGCAGCCGCCGGCCACCGCCGGAATGATCGAGACGCTGGCGCCGTCCCCGACCTCGGTCGCCAGGCCCTCGGCGAAGCGCACGTCGTCGTCGTTCACGTAGACGTTCACGAACCGGCGCAGCTTGCCGGTGTCGTCCAGGACGCGCGCGGCGATGCCCGCGTGGTTCTTCTCCAGGTCGGCGATCACCTCGCCCAGGGTGGCGCCCTCGGCGGTCACCTCGGCGGCGCCGCCGGTGTAGGTGCGCAGGATGGTGGGGATGCGGACGTTGGCGCTCATGGCTCTCCTATCGGGGTGGTTCAGGCGGACGCGAGGCCGGCGTCGCGGAAGGACTCCAGCGTCGGGCGGATGACGGCGGTCATCCCGGCGTCGGAGACGGCGTCCAGCGTCTTCAGGCCGTCGCCGGTGTTGATCGCGACGGTCTCCTTGGCCGGGTCCAGCCGACCCGTCTCGACCAACTTCTTCAGCACGCCCACGGTCACCCCGCCCGCGGTCTCGGCGAAGATGCCCTCGGTCCGCGCCAGCAGCCGGATCGCCGCCACGACCTCGGCGTCGGTGACGTCCTCGACCGCGCCGCCGGTGCGGCGGGCGATGTCCAGCACGTACGGGCCGTCCGCCGGGTTGCCGATCGCCAGCGACTTGGCGATGGTGTCCGGCTTCACCGGCCTGATCACGTCCCGGCCGTCCTTGAACGCGGTCGACACCGGCGAACAGCCCTCGGCCTGGGCGCCGAAGATCCGGTACGGCCGGTCCTCGACCAGGCCGAGCTTGATCAGCTCCTGCAGCCCCTTGTCGATCTTGGTCAGCTGCGAGCCCGAGGCGACCGGGATCACGATCTGCTCCGGCAGCCGCCAGCCGAGCTGCTCGCAGATCTCGTACGCCAGCGTCTTCGAGCCCTCGCCGTAGTACGGCCGCAGGTTGACGTTGACGAAGCCCCAGCCCTCGCCGGCCGGGTCCCCGATCAGCTCCGAGCAGAAGCGGTTCACGTCGTCGTAGTTGCCCTCGATGCCCACCAGTTCGCCGCCGTACACGCCGGCCATCACGACCTTGCCCTGCTCCAGGTCGTGCGGGATGAACACGCAGGAACGGAAGCCGGCCCGGGCCGCCGCCGCGCCCACCGCCCCGGCCAGGTTGCCGGTCGACGAGCAGGACAGCGTGGTGTAGCCGAACGCCCGCGCCGCCTCGATCGCGCAGGCCACCACCCGGTCCTTGAACGAGTGCGTCGGGTTCCCCGAGTCGTCCTTGACGTGCAGCGGCGCCGTGAAACCGAGCTCCCGGCCCAGGTTGTCGGCCTTCACCAGCGGGGTCCAGCCGGGGTTCAGGTTGGGCTTCTCGGCCACGTCGGCCGGCACCGGCAGCAGCGGCGCGTAACGCCAGATCGAGGCGGGCCCGGCCTCGATCCGCTTGCGCAGCTCCTCGGCGGCGGCACTGCCGAAGTCGTACGCGATCTCCAGCGGCCCGAAGCACTCCAGGCAGGCGAAGCTCGGACCGAGCGGGAAGCGGGTGCCGCACTCCCGACAGGACAGCGCTGCGGCGGGGCCGAGGTCCACGGGTGGGGGTCCCCCCGGCCGAAGGCTGGGGGAAGGTACGGCGGTGTCGATAGCCATGATGGCGAGGCCTCTCTCCTCATCTTCCCCGCGGCGCGGTCGCGCCACAGGCCGGAATTGGCACCTGTCCCGCCGGGGCCTGTCGACGACAGCCGCGCGAGAAGGTTGCCGGGACGTCAACGGGCCGTTCCCTCAGTCCCTCTGGATGAGCTTGTGAAATTGTGGTGGTGCGTGGGCGGCGACCCCGACGTGCGATGGTCCGACCGCTGTACGAAGACTGTATCCGAAGGCGACAAACCCGAAAGGGACTGTCCGCCACGCGAGATGACGCGTCCCACCCGACCCCGCCGAGGAGATTGCCGTGCCCGCCGAACCGACTCCCGAGCTCCTCCCGCCGGTGGCGTCCTGGCTGCGCCGCCGCTCGTGGAGCGCGGCCGACCGGCCGGTCCGCACCCTCCTCCAGGCCAAGGAGCGCACCGGCCAGACCGTCAGCGTCGTCCTGCCCGCGCTCGACGAGGAGGCCACCGTCGGCGACATCGTCCGCACCGTCCGGCGCGAACTGATGGAACGCCTCCCGCTGGTCGACGAACTCGTGGTGGTCGACTCCGGCTCCACCGACGCCACCGCCGCCGTCGCCGCCGAGGCCGGTGCCCGGGTGGAGCACCGCGACGCCGTCCTCCCCCGGCTGCCCGCCGTCCCCGGCAAGGGCGAGGTGCTCTGGCGCTCCCTCCTGGTCACCCGCGGCAGCATCGTCTGCTTCGTCGACGCCGACCTGCGCGAGTTCGACCCCGCCTTCGTCTCCGGCATCCTCGGCCCGCTGCTCACCGAACCGGACATCCAGCTGGTCAAGGCCATGTACGACCGCCCCCTCGAGACGGACTCCGGGGCGGTCGTGCCGGCCGGCGGCGGCCGGGTCACCGAACTCGTGGCCCGCCCGCTGCTCAACCTGCACTGGCCGGAACTCGCCGGTTTCGTCCAGCCCCTCGGCGGCGAGTACGCGGCCCGCCGCTCACTGCTCGAACGGCTGCCCTTCCCCACCGGCTACGGCGTCGAACTCGGCCTGCTGGTCGACGCGTTGGAGCTGGTCGGGCTGGACGCCCTGGCCCAGGTCGACGTCGGAGTCCGGCACCACCGCCACCAGGACGGCCAGGCCCTCGGCAGGATGGCCGCCACCATCTACCGCACCGCCCTGGAACGCCTCGACCGCACCCACCGGCTCAAGGCCTCCGCCGACCTCGTCCACCCCCTGCTCACCCAGTTCACCCGCGACCCGGAGACCCGCGGCTTCACCGCCCACACCCACCCCGTCACCGCCCTCGAACGCCCCCCGATGCACACCGTCCCCGAGTACGCGACCCGGCGTTGAAGGGTTTGCGGAATCCGAACGACGGCAACATCCCAACCATGGGCGATCTCACGACCGAACGTTCGAGTACGACCGGAACCGCCCCCGTCCTGGTGGCCTCCAATCGGGGACCGGTGTCCTTCGGCACCGCCGACGACGGCTCGCTGACCCTGCGCCGCGGCGGCGGCGGCCTGGTCTCCGGCCTCTCCGCCATCGGCGACCCGAACGCCGTCTGGGTCTGCGCCGCCCTCGGCGACGCCGACCGCAGAGCCGCCCGCGAAGCCCCCCACGGCCGCCTCGACCTGGCCGGCCACGACGTCGGCGGCCAGGCCGTCCGGATGCTCGACATCGACCCCGAGACCTTCTCCCGCGCCTACAACGGCGTCGCCAACTCCACCCTCTGGTTCGTCCACCACCTGCTCTACGCCACGCCCACCGCGCCCTCCTTCGACGCCGGCTTCCGCACCGAGTGGGCGGCCTACGAGGCCTACAACGCGGCCTTCGCCGACGCCCTGGCCGCCGAAGCCGCCGGGAACGCCGCCGTCCTGGTGCAGGACTACCACCTCTCGCTGGCCCCCGCTCTGCTCCGCGCCCGGCGCCCCGACCTGCGGATCGGCCACTTCTCGCACACCCCCTGGGCCCCGCCCGAGTACTACCGGCTGCTGCCCGACGACGTCGCCCGGGCCGTGCTCACCGGCATCCTCGGCGCCGACCGGGCCGGCTTCCTCACCGAGCGCTGGGCCCGCGCCTTCGCCGCCTGCTGCGAGGCCGTCCTCGGCGCCACCGTCGACCACGACGCGCTCACCGTCACCCACGAGGGCCGCACCACCCGCCTCGGCGTGCACGCGCTCGGCGCCGACGCCGACTTCCTGCGCGAACGCGCCCACCGCCCCGACGTCGACGAGCGCCTCGCCGCCCTGCGCGCGGCCGTGGGCGAGCGCCGCACCGTCGTCCGGGTCGACCGCACCGAGCTGAGCAAGAACATCGTCCGCGGCCTCCAGGCCTACCGGCACCTGCTCCGCACCCGCCCCGAGTGGCACGACCGGGTGGTGCACATCGCCTTCGCCTACCCCTCGCGCACCGACCTCGCCGAGTACCGCGCGTACACGGCCGCCGTCCGGCGGCTCGCCGAGGAGATCGACGCCGAGTTCGCCACCCCCGGCTGGCAGCCGCTGATCCTGCACGTCGACGACGACTTCCCGCGCTCGCTGGCCGCCTACCGGCTGGCCGACGTCGCCCTGGTCAACCCCATCCGGGACGGCATGAACCTGGTCGCCAAGGAGGTGCCGGTCGTCTCCGACCACGGCTGCGCCCTGGTGCTCTCCCGCGAGGCCGGCGCCCACGCCGAACTCGCCGAGGACGCGCTGAGCGTCAACCCGTACGACGTCATCGCCACCGCCGACGCCCTGCACGCCGGCCTCACCATGCCCGCCGGGGAGCGCGCCGACCGCACCAAGCGCCTGGCCGCGGCGGCCACCGCGCTGCCCCCGCAGCAGTGGTTCCTCGACCAGCTCAACGCGCTCTGACCGCCTCCCCCAGGGCGCTCAGCAGCTCCACCACGCCCTCGGGCCCGTCGACCACCACGTCCGCCCGGTCGGCGAGCTCGCGCACCGGCGCGTCCCCGACCGCCCCGGCGCACACCAGCACGCCGGCCAGGCCCTGCGCGCGCAGTTCCTCCACCGCCGCGAAGGCCGCCAGGTCCCCGAGGTCGTCCCCCGCGTAGAGCACCGAACGGGCGCCGCGCTCCCGCAGGAAGCCGGTCAGCGCGGCCCCCTTGTCCACCCCCGGCGGCCGCAGCTCCAGCACCAGCCGCCCCGGCTCCACCACCAGCCCGTGCGCGGCGGCCAGTTCGCCCACCGGCGCGCGCAACAGCTCCAGCGCCCGCTCCGGCGCCGCCGTCCGCCGGGTGTGCACGGCCAGCGAGCGGCCCTTGTCCTCCACCCAGGTCCCCTCGGGCGCCCCCGCCGCGGCCAGGACGTCCGGCAGGGCCGCCCGCGCCCGGGCCACCCCGGGGTGCACCTGCGGCGCCGACAGCTCGCCGCCCTCCCAGCGCTCGGCGCCGTAGTGCCCCAGCACCACCACGCCCGGCACCCCGGCCAGGCCCCCGTACTCCACCGCCAGCCCGGCCGGCCGGCCGGTCACCACCGCCACGGCCCCCACCGCCGAGGCCAGGCCGCGCAGGGCGTCCAGCACCCCGGGGTGCGCCCGCGCCGCGCTCGGATCGGCCACGATCGGCGCCAGCGTCCCGTCGAAGTCCAGCGCGATGACGGCGTCCCCTGGCGCCGCCAGGATGGCCCGCACCCCGTCCCGCCCGGCCTCGGTGGCCGGCGTCCACGTCTCCTCGAATCCCATGCCCAGGCCATACCCCGCGGCCCGCGGCGGCTACCGCGCGGCCCGGCGGGCCTCCCGGACCCGGCGCAGCCGGTTCACCAGGACCGGCGCGTGGGCCAGCGCCTCCTGGCGGTCCAGCAGCGCGTTCAGCAGCTGGTAGTAGCGGGTCGACGAGAGCCCCAGCTCCTCCCGGATCGCCCGCTCCTTCGCCCCGGCCGTGCGCCACTGCCGCCCTTCCAGCGCCAGCACCGCCCGGTCCCGCTCGGTCAGCTCGCCCACCGCAGCCCTCCTCCGTTCTCGGCCCGCGGTGCCATTCTCGCGCCGACCGCCGACCGCCGACCGCTGCCCGCTGCCCGCTGCCCGCTGCCCGCTGCCCGGCCCGCGCTACTGCTTCCGGACCCGGGCCGCCTCCTTGACCGCCGCCTCCTGGAGCTCGGTGAGGACCTGCTTCGCGTCCCCGGTCACCGCCTGCCCGATCCCGGCCTTGATCCGGTTGCTGACGTCGCCCCAGGCCGGGTCCCCGAACGGGTAGAAGCTCGCGTTGGTCAGCCCGGACGCGAACTGCTTGAGGTCCTCGTGCTTCGGGTCGGTGGTCATCTGGTTGAACGCGTCCTGGGTGACGGGCAACAGGTTGTACTGCTCGTCGAACTTCAGCTGGTTGTCCTTGTTGTAGACGAAGCTGATGAACTTCTTGATCTCGTTCTTGTGCCCGTTGGCCTTGAACGCCATCATCCAGTCCGCGACGCCGAGGCTGCCGGTCTTGCCGACGCCGTCCTTCCTGGGGATCGGCGCGGTGCCGAAGTCGATCTTCCCGGCGGTGGCCATCCGCAGCAGCGTCGGGTGCCCGTTCAGCATCGCGACCTTCCCGGCCACGAAGTCCTGGAACACCGGCGTGCGGTTCATCTTGCCGGGCTCGGGGTAGGTCAGTCCGGTGCTCACCAGGTTGCTCTTCAGCCAGCTGAAGGTCGCCTGGTTCTGCGTGCTGTCGATGGTGTAGTTGCCGACGTCGTCGGAGAGGCTTCCGCCGCCGCTCAGCGTCCACAGCATCGACTCGGCGGGCGCCTCCTCCGGGCCGAGCGGCAGCCCGTACGGGGTCACGCCGGGCACCTTGGCCTTGATCTTCTCGGCCGCCTGCCGCAGTTCGTTCCAGGTGGTCGGCGGCTGCGTGATGCCGGCCTGGCGGAAGACGTTCTTGTTGTAGAACAGCACGCGCGAGGAGGACACGAACGGGATGCCGTACTGCGTGCCGAGGACCTGGCCGGCGTGCGCGAAGTTGTCGAGGAACTTGGCCTGGGTGTCCATCGAGAGCACGTCCGCCGCCGGGTACAGCCGCTCCGCGGCGACCTGGTCGGCGAAGCCGCCGGTCTGCAGCAGGTCCGGGGACTTCCCGGCCGCGATCATGTCGTCGACCTTCTTGCCGATGTCCGTCCAGCTGTCGACCTCGACGTCGACCTTGATGCCGGGGTTGGCGGCCGTGAAGGCCTTGGCGACCTCGTCCCAGTAGTGCTTGGAGCTGGTCTCGACGTTCTCCCCGTAGTCGGCGGCGACCAGCTTGAGGGTCACCGGGCCGTCGCCCTGCCCACCGCAGGCGCTGACCGCGGTGAGCACCAGTGCTCCGGCCAGCGCGGTGCCGAGCACACGAACGGAAACGTGGGCGCGCCTGTTCAACGCGGGTACCGCCTTCGGGGGGAGGAACGCGGCCGGACCGGGAAGACCGGGGAATCCGACAGGGGGGAGGCGCAACACTGCCAAATCCACCGCGCAGTGGTCCACACCACTCAGGGGTACCCGCCGAGTAGTTATCGAAGTGCGGAGGGTCATTGCACGATGCGCAACAGCGGGTGAACACCGGGCGACCCCGGCACCCTCCGGAGCCTCCCGCCACAAAGCCGCACAGACCCGCCGCAGCTGCGACAAAGCTCACCCATGATGGACCAGACCAATCCGACAACTGGACTAGACCTCTTCGACCCGGCCAAGGGAAACTGTCCCCCGTGAAGCACGTCATCGCACTCGATGTAGGCGGCACCGGCATGAAGGCCGCGCTGCTCGCCCAGGACGGCTCCGTGCTGTTCGAGGCACGCCGACCGACCGGGCGGGAGCACGGCACGGACGCCGTCGTCGCCGCCATCCTCGACTTCGCGGCCGACCTCGCGGACGAGGGCCGGGCCCGCTTCGGCGTCGCCCCGCTCGCCGCCGGCGTCGCCGTCCCGGGCACGATCGACGAGAAGAACGGCATCGCGGTCTACTCGGCGAACCTCGGCTGGCGCGACCTCCCGCTGCGCAAGCTGCTCGGCGAGCGCCTGGCCGGCCCCGGCGGCTCCGCGATCCCGGTGGCGCTCGGCCACGACGTGCGCTCCGGCGGCCTCGCCGAGGGCCGGCTCGGCGCCGGCCGGGGCGTGGGCCGCTTCCTGTTCATCGCCCTCGGCACCGGCATCGCCGGCGCCATCGGCATCGACGGCCGGATCGAGGCCGGCGCGCACGGCTACGGCGGCGAGATCGGCCACGTCGTGGTCCGCCCCGGCGGCCCCCGGTGCGGCTGCGGCGCCCGCGGCTGCCTGGAGACCCTGGCCTCCGCCTCCGCCGTCTCCCGCGCCTGGGCCGAGGCCACCGGCGACCCCGACGCCGACGCGGCATCCTGCGCCGCCGCGGTGGACGCCGGGGACGACCGCGCGCTCGCGGTCTGGCAACGGGCCGTCGACGCCCTGGCGGACGGCATCGTGCTGGCCCAGAGCCTGCTCGACCCGTCCACCGTGATCGTCGGCGGCGGGCTGGCCGAGGCCGGGGACACGCTCTTCACCCCGCTGCGCGCGGCGGTCACCGAGCGCCTGACCTTCCAGATGCCCCCCGAGGTCGTACCCGCCATGCTCAAAGACACCGCCGCATCCCTCGGCGCGGGCCTGCTCGCCTGGGATCTGCTCACCTTGGAGGTGACCGCGTGACCACCGCGGACCGTGACCGTACCGCCCTGGCCGGCGCCCGCCTGGTCCTGCCCGGCGGCGTCGTCGAGGGCGACCGCATCAGCGTCGAGGGCGACCGCATCGCGGGCCTCGGCGGCGCGAGCGAGCCCGGCGACCTCGACCTGACCGGGTACACCGTCGTGCCCGGCTTCGTCGACCTGCACGTCCACGGCGGCGGCGGCGCCTCCTACGCCTCCGGCATCGCCGAGGAGGCCCTGCGTGCCGCCCGCACCCACCTCGAACACGGCACCACCACCACGATCGCCTCCACCGTCACCGGCGAGATCGACGAGGTCGCCCGCCAGGCCGCCGTCCTCTCCGAACTCGTCGAGGACGGCATCCTGGCCGGCATCCACTTCGAGGGCCCGTTCATCTCCCACAACCGCTGCGGCGCCCACCGCCCCGACCTGCTGCGCGACCCCGACCCGACCCTGGTGCGCAAGCTCGTCGACGCCGCCCGCGGCCACGCCAGGATGGTCACCCTCGCCCCCGAACTCCCCGGCGGCCTCGACTCGGTGCGCATGCTCGCCGACCTCGGCATCATCGCCGCGGTCGGCCACACCGACTCCGACTACGCCACCACCCTGGAGGCGATCGACGCCGGCGCCACCGTCGCCACCCACCTGTTCAACGCCATGCCCGCCATCGCCCACCGCGCACCGGGCCCCATCGTCGCCCTGCTCGAGGACGAGCGGGTCACCGTCGAGCTGATCAACGACGGCGTGCACCTGCACCCCTCCGTCCTCGACCTCGCCTACGGCACCGCCGGCGCCGACCGGGTCGCCCTGATCACCGACGCGATGGGCGCCGCCGGCATGGGCGACGGCCTCTACCCCCTCGGCCCGCTCCAGGTCGAGGTCAAGGACGGCGTCGCCCGGCTGGTCGAGGGCGGCTCCATCGCCGGCTCCACCCTCACCCTGGACGTGGCCTTCAAGCGCTCGGTGACGGTCAACCGGCTGAGCCTGAACCAGGCCGTCGAGTCGCTCTGCGCCACCCCGGCCCGGCTGCTCGGCCTCGCCGACTCGATCGGCTCGCTGGAGACCGGCAAGTTCGCCGACCTGGTCGTGGTCGACTCCGAGAGCTACGACCTGGTCGCCGTCATGCGCCGAGGCCGGTGGATCCGCGGCGGCGACGCCTTCGCCACCGTCAAGCCGGCCTGACGAACGGCACCGGCCGCCCGTCCCCACCGGGGAAGGGCGGCCGTCGTCGTGTCCGGGGCCGGATCGGGCGTCAGCTGCTCGGCTCGACGGTGATCTGGTCGATCAGCACCGAGGCGCCGCCCGGCGCCGCCAGGGTGACGCTGTTCTGGCCCGCCTGCAGCTGCGGGAGTATGTACGTGCTGAACCACGAGGACGCCGGGTCCTTGCCCGGGACGTAGTTCCGGTACGTGACGCCGCTCGGCCAGTCCTTGCCGTTGACCGACGCCGCGCCCTTCACGTCCCCGCCGGGGTTGTTGTAGTGGATCGTCAGCTTGTACGTCCCGGCCGCCGCGACCTGGCCGTTCCAGGTCACCGTGCCGCCCTGCTGCAGCGTCAGGTAGCTGCCGTCCGCCGACTTCGCGCCCTTCACGCTGTTGCCGGACGGCGCGTTCTGCGCCTGCAGCTGGCCCGCGTCCACGGTCGACGGCCCGGAGGTCGCGCTCGCCGAGGGCGAGGCGGACGGCGTGCCGGTGGCGGTCGGCGCCGCGCTGGTCGGGGCCGGCGGCGCGGCGGTCGTGGTGCCGCCCTTGGCGCTCTTGTCGCCGTCCCCGGTGGACAGCGCGATCCCGGCCCCGATCGCGATCGCCGCGACCACGGCGACCGCGCCGATCACCGCGCCCCGGCTGCGCCCGCTGCTGCTCGGCCGCTCGTCCCCCGGCTGCGGCCGGGAGTGCTCGGCGTAGCGGTTCTGCGCCTGGGTCGGCGCGGCACCGTACTCGGGCTGCTGCGGCGGGTACTGCTGCGGCTGCCCGCCCGGACCGCCCTGGTGCTGGTACGGGGCCTGCTGCTGGTACGGCGGCTGCTGCCCACGCGGCTGGCCGCCCTGCTGGTACGGCTGGCCGTACTGCGCGCGGCCGACCTCCATCGGGCGGTTGTACGACGTCCGGGGCACGCCCTGCTGCGGCTCGCCGGGCTGCGCGGGCGCACCCTCGGCCGGGCGGTACAGGTAGCCGAACGGGTCGTCGTCCTGCGGGGCACCGCCCCCCTGGCCCTCGGGCACTCCGTTGCTGCCGGCGGTCGTCACGGTGCTCTACTCCCCCATCCGGTGCGCACCGCCGGGCTTCGGGCCGGCCGTGCGGATCGTGGACGCTGTCGTTCCCGCGAACCCTACCTGCCGCACCTGACGACCGGGAAAGAACCCTTGACAACTCGCGGGTAACCTGCGCGCCCCCGACGCAACCCCGGCCCGCGGCAGCGCCCGCGCGCCAGCCCGCTCGCTAGCCCGCGCGCCGGTGCGAGCGCTCGCCCCGCGCCCCGCGCACCGCCCCGCCGCGCGCCCGCTTCTCGTCGTACATCCGCTCGTCCGCGGTGTGCAGCACCTCCTCGATGCTCATCCCGCAGCCGGCCCAGCCGATCCCGAGGCTCACCCCGACCCGCATCCCCCGCCCGTCGATCCGCATCGGCGGGATGATCGCGTTGCGCAGCCGGTGGGCCAGGTCCTTGGCCTCCTCGCGCCCGATGCCGTCCGCGAGCACCACGAACTCGTCGCCGCCGAGCCTGGCCACCGTGTCGCCGTCCCGGACGGCCCCGCTGAGCCGCCGGGCGACCTCGACCAGCACCGAGTCACCCGCGTTGTGCCCGAACCGGTCGTTGATCGACTTGAAGCCGTCCAGGTCGCAGAAGATCACCGCGAGGCCCTTGTCGGCCGGCACCGCGGCCCCCCGGAACGGCGCCGACCAGGCCTCGCCGCCCGGCCCGTGGTCGTCCGGGACGACCGCGTGCACGTGCTCCCCGTAGCCCGGCGGCAGGTCGGCGAGCGGCCGCCCGTCCGCCGAGCCGTAGTCGTGGCCCGCGCCGCCGTACGGGTCCGCGCCCTCGAGCCCGTCGTAGGCCGGGTGCGCGCCGTACGGGTCGGCCGGGTAGTCCGTCCGGTAGCCGTACGCCGGCTGGTACGCCGGCTCGACCGGGCCGCCGGCGGCGCCGACCGGCGCGCCCGAGGGCACCTCGGCGCACAGCCGGCGGGCCAGCCGGGCCTTGAGCTCGGCGCCGTTGGGCAGGCCGGTGAGCGCGTCGTGGCTGGCCCGGTGGGCGAGCTGCAGCTCGTGCCGCTTGCGGTCCTCGATGTCCTCGACGTGGGTGAGCAGGAAGCTCGGGCCCTCGGCCGCGTCCGCCACGATCGAGTTGCGCAGGCAGACCCACTGGTAGCCGCCGTCCCGCCGGGACAGCCGCAGCTCCGCCCGGCCGCTCTCGGCGCTGGTGCGCTCCAGCAGGGCCCGGTCGTCCGGGTGCACGAGGTCGGCGAAGCTCTGCTGGCGCAGCACCGCGCGCGGGCGGCCGAGGAGCCGGCAGAGCGCGTCGTTGACCCTGGTCAGCTGGCCGCGCCCGGCGCCGTGCAGCTCGGTGATGGCCATCCCGCTGGGCGCGTACTCGAAGGCCTGGCGGAAGCTCTCCTCGCTGGCCCGCAGCGCCTGCTGCTCCTTCTCCAGCCGGGCCAGCGCGCGCTGCATCTCGGCCCGCAGCCGGGCGTTGCCGATCGCGATGGAGGCCTGCAGGGAGAACATCTCCAGCGCCTCGCGGGTCCACGCGCCGGGCCGCTTGCCGCTGCGCGGGCGGTCCACCGAGAGCACGCCGAGCAGGTCGCCGCCGGCGCTGTACATCGGGGCGAGCAGGCCGTCCGCGGGGTGCCAGTCGTTGGCGTAGACGGGCATCGGCCCGTCCCCGATCCAGCGCGGGATGTCGCTGGCGACGGCCCAGCCGCGGTCGTACGGGAGGAAGCGCAGGGTGCCCCAGTGGTCGCTGACGCCGAGCAGCCGGTCCCAGGACTCCCGGGAGCCGACCTGGCCGAGCAGCACGGACGGGCCGCCCATGGTGCTCTCCTCCAGCTCCCAGACGGCCGCCACCACCAGGTCGCCGTCCGGCCGCACCAGGCTCACCGCGGCGGCGTCGAATCCGAGTCCGTGCACCGCGCCCTCGACGACGGCCTGCAGCGTGCCCGCCAGGCTGCGGGCAGCGTTGAGGTCCGCCACGACCCGGTGCAAGGTGCGGAGGGTCGCGAGACGGACGTACGGCTCCGACTCGGCTTCCATGCGGGGGCTCCCCGGCTGCTTCGGATAGTTCTTGATTGGTTATCGTCCGATTGCCAGAAGAACTGAATCACAGGGAGCACAGCGTTCGGCACGCTCGGTCAGCAATAGGCCACTACTTGTGACTTAAATCACACGACACTAATGCACCCTTAATCAGTTCATCCGCCCCATAGCGGGCATCAAGCGCTATCGGAACATTTCCGGTGGTCGACCGCATGGGCCGCGCCCTGAAGCCCACTGCCGCCCGGCAGGCCCCTCCCTTCACTCCTGAGAGTGAGCTCGGCCACCCGGCGTGACCGCGCGACTGCGCCGGTGGTCCTACGACCAGGGCCCGATACCGCCCCACCGGAGCGACGACTACCGTGCGGTACGTGTACCCGTCCCCGCAGCCCGAAGCTGCCTCCCACGCCACGCCCGACGAGTTCCGGGCAGCACTCTCCCAGCTCGCCGCCGGCGTGAGCCTGGTGACCGTCCACGACCCGGAGGACGGCGAGGACGTCGGCATGACCGCCACGTCCTTCCTCTCCGTGTCGCTGGAGCCGCCGCTGGTGCTGATCTCGGTGCGCGAGGACTCCCGGATGGACGAGGTGCTCTCCCGAACGGACGGCTGGGCGGTCTCGGTGCTCACCGAGGGGCAGAAGACGATCGGTTCCCGCTTCGCCATGAAGGGCCGGCTCAGCGACCGGCTGCTCTTCGCGGACACCCCGCACCGCCGCGGCCCGCACACCGGCGCCCCGCTGATCGAGGGCGCGCTCGCCACCGTCGAGTGCCGCACCGAGCAGCGGATACCCGCTGGCGACCACACGCTGCTGGTCGGCCGCGTCCTGGAAGCCACCGTCCCCGACCCCGGCGGCCGCCCGCTGCTCTACTTCCGCGGCGGCTACCGCACCCTCGGCTGAGCCCGCGCGCCGCTACTCGCCGCGCGGCGCCTGGCGCCCCTGCTTCAGCTCGGAGCGGTGCCGCTTGTTGAACAGCCGCCGCTCGACCATCCCCCGGCTCGGCTTGGTCGCCCGCCGGGTCTTCGGCGGAGGCGCGCACGCCTCGCCCAGCACCGCCGCCAGCCGGGCCGCGGCCGCCTCCCGGTTGCGCCACTGCGAGCGGAACTCCGAGGCGTGGATCACCAGCACCCGGCCGTCCACCAGCCGGCCGGCCAGCCGCTCCAGGGCACGCTCGCGCCACACCTCGGGCAGCGCCTTCGAGGACGCCAGGTCGAAGCGCAGCTCGACCTTGGAGTCGGAGGTGTTGACGTGCTGGCCACCGGGGCCGGAGGAACGCGAGAAGCGCCAGACGAGCTCGGCGTCGGGGACGACCACCGACCCCCGTACGCGGATGGGCTCGGGCATGCGCCCATCATCCCAAGCCCGCCCCCGCCAGGTCACCCGGTTATCCGGTACTCGCCCGCTCGCCTCCGGCTCGGGGCGGGGCGGTTACCCGCACGGTCCCCGAGCCCCGACAATGGCCTACGTGATCGAGCTCGGCTACTCCCTCTCCAACCGCTTCCCCGACCCCCCGCAGACGGACTACCGCACCGCCTCCGTCCACGCGCTGCGGTACGACCTGTTCTGCGGCGACGTCTACCTGGACGCCGAGGGCGCCGAACTGTCCACCGCCTGGGGCTGGGTGCCCGTCCTGGACTTCGCCTGGGCGCTGTGCGACATCGCCGAGCAACTGGACCAGGACCCGGCCGGCAGCCGCGCCGCCCGGGTGCAGACCGCCGACCTCGACTTCACCCAGAACACCGAGCTGCTGCGCTTCGCCCGCCGCTTCAACTGGGTGGAGATCAGCGCGACCTGGCTGCCGGACGAGCCGCCCGCCGTCGTCCGGCACGACGAACTGCGGCGCGAGGCCCGGGACTTCCTCCAGGACACCCTCGCCGACCTGTTCGACATGCACCCGGACCTAGCCGACAATCCGGCCATCTGGTCGCTGCAGGGCCGGTTCCGCCGGATCTGACCTGCGCATTGCCCGGACTTTGCCCGTCGTTGACGCCCGGCCCGGCTGACCGGACATTCCGCCCGGCGGAGAATCGGCGGCCGGCGCGGAACCAAGCCACCGGAGATCCGCGTTGTCCCGGAAAACCGCGACATGCGATCGAAGGGACTGCAACCGTCATGCCTGTGAGCCTCACCAAGGGTGGCAACGTCTCGCTGACCAAGGAGGCCCCGGGCCTGTCCGCGGTCCGCGTCGGCCTGGGCTGGGACGTCCGCACCACGACCGGCGCCGAATTCGACCTCGACGCCAGCGCGATCGTGCTGAACGCGGACGGCAAGGTGCTCACCAACGCGCACTTCGTGTTCTTCAACAACACCAGCACCCCGGACAACACCGTCGTGCACACCGGCGACAACCGCACCGGTGAGGGCGTGGGCGACGACGAGTCGATCGACGTCGACCTGGCCGGCCTGCCCGCTGAGGCCGTCAAGATCACCTTCCCGGTGACCATCTACGACGGCACCGCCCGCGGCCAGAACTTCGGCCAGGTCCGCAACGCCTACATCCGCGTGGTGAACGCCGCCGGCGGCGCCGAGATCGCCCGCTACGACCTCTCCGAGGACGCCGCCACCGAGACCGCGATGATCTTCGGCGAGCTGTACCGCAACGGCGGCGAGTGGAAGTTCCGCGCGGTCGGCCAGGGCTACGCCTCCGGCCTGGCCGGCATCGCCCAGGACTTCGGCGTCCAGATCTGACCCACCCCGGTCGTACGGACCCGGCACGACTCCGAGCACCCGTCCGACGCACCCCCGGGACCACGACGGCGCGGGAGGCCCCAGGCCTCCCGCGCCGTCTCCGTCTCCGTCCCTGCCCGAGCCTCCGGTCAGCGCGAGGCGCGCAGCTCCGGCAGCTGGATGAGCTCGGTCTCGTCCTCCGGCGTCAGGTCGACCACCTCGGGCACGCCCGCCGGCCGCCCGTCCGGCTCCTGCGCCGCCACCGGCCGCCCGGCGGCCTCGGCCTTCGCCTTCGCGGCGACCGCCTCGTCGCCCACCACGTCCGCCAGGTCGGCCCGCTCGCCCAGCTCGGCAACGCTGCCCACCGCCGGCACCGGGGCCGCGGCCCGGACGGCCGCGCCGGGGGTGCGGCCGAAGAAGCTGAAGCCCTGCCCGCGCCCCTGCCCGGCCTGCGCCGGGCGCGGACGCTGCCGCTCCACCGGCACGGGCACCGCCTTGGCCGGGACGTTCGACGCGGCGGCGTTGGCCGCCCCGCCGAGCTGCCCGACCGTCGCGGTCAGCGCCGGGCGCACCGGCGCGGGCGGCACCGGCGCGAGCCCCTCCGGAGCCTCGGCCACCGGTGCCTGCGCCGGGGTGGGCACCGTGGGCGCCACCGGCGCCGGCACGGCCACCGGCGCGGGAGCCGCGGGAGCCGGCACGGCCGGAGCCACTCGCGCGGCCGGGGCCACCGGCACGGCCGGGGCGATCCGCGACTCGGGCGCGGGCGCCCGCAGCGCGACCTCCGCGCCCGCGGTCCGCGCCCACTGCGCCTCCCGCTCCGCCGCCCGCCGCGCCAGCAGCCGCAGCACGGCCCCGGCCCGGACGAACGCGGCCGGGCTGGCCGGGTACTTGGGCCGGCTCGCGGCCAGCGCCCGCTGGGCCGCCTCGGCCTCCTTCAGCGCCTGCTCGGCCACCATCACGGCGCGCTCCCGCAGCAGCCGGGCGGTCTCCGTCTCGGCCTTCGCCAGCCGCGACTTCTCCGCCGTCAGCCGGCGCCCGAAGCGGGTGGCCCGCTCCTCGGCGACCTCCGCCGCGTACTCGGCCTCGGCCAGCTGCTCCTCGAACCGCTCCTCGGCCCGCAGCCGCTGCGCGGCGGACACCTCGGCGGCCGCCCGGGCCGTCTTGTCCCGCTGGCGCAGCAGCAGCGCGAAGCCGAGCGTCGCGATCACGGCCGCGACGCCCACCGAACGCACCAGGACGGTGTCCTGACTGAAAAGCAGGGCCGCCAGCGCGGCGACGAGAAGCACGCCGGCGGCGGTGGGGGGAAAGATCCGGCCGAGGACGGAGGAATGACGGTGGCGTCCGCGAGACATGCCAAGAAACTAGCGTGCGAATTGGGGCTCTGTCAGCCCAGGGTCCGCTTCGGCCCTTGACAGTGCGCAAGTTTTACCGCACGTGCCCGGCCTTTCACCCAAGATCACCGCGAAAGCCCTGCTCAGCGGTGGGTGGCCGCCGGGCCGCCCGGATCGTCGTGGTTCTCCGGGAGCTTGCACACGTGCTGGATCCACAGCGCCGCCGCGATCACCGCGGCCCCCGCCAGCACCGCGAGCCCGGCCGTGACCGCCTGGTCCTTGCGGGCCGACACGTCCAGCTCGCCGAGCAGGTAGATCCCGGCGCCCGCGTAGATGCCGGTGACCACCGCCGAGACCAGTGCGCTGGCCTGCCCCAGCACCACCGCCCGGGCGGCCAGCAGCGGGTCGACGCCCTTCGCGCCGGGCTGCCGCTCGCGCACCGACTTCAGCCGCGAGCGCAGCGAGAGCGCGGTCGCCAGCAGGATCACCGCCACCGCCGCCAGTACCGCCGGCGCCGCGGCCGGCACGGCCGGCAGCGTGTCCAGGGAGGCCCACAGCTTGGAGCCGGCCCAGGACAGCGCCGTCGTGGCGGCGGTGATGCCGATCAGCAGGCGGAGGCGAAGCAGCTTCACTCGGAGCGGGTCCTTCCCAAGGTCGCGGACGGAGTCCGCCGGCCGTCCGGTGGCCCGGCGCGGCGGCGCCCAGCCACCGTACCGGGCCCGGCCGGTCACTCATCTACTCGTACGGCCGGGCCCCCTGGCCGAGTTCCCCGCCCGGACCGCGAGGGGCTACTCCGGCAGCGTCAGCCGGATGTCCTCGCGCCGCTTGACGCCCTGCGCGGCCGGGCCGCCGAGCGCCTCCAGCAGCGCGTCCACCCGCCCGTGCCCCGGCACCTCGGCCTCCGGCTGGGCGTCCAGCCAGGGCGCGAGCACGAAGGCCCGCTCGTGCGAGCGCGGGTGGGGCAGCAGCAGCTGCGGGTCGTCGCTCAGGACGCCCTCGTAGGCCAGGATGTCGACGTCCAGGGTGCGCGGGCCCCAGCGGACCTCCCGGACCCGCCCGAACGCGTCCTCGATCGCGTTGCCGCGCTCCAGCAGGTCCCGCGGCGGCAGCGAGGTGCGCAGCACGACGACCGCGTTGTAGTAGTTCGGCTGCTCCTCCGGCCCGCCGACGGCCTCGGTCTCGTAGACCGAGGAGACGGCCTTGATCCGCAGCCCGGGGGTGTCGGCGAGCGCGTCGACGGCACCCTGCAGGGTGTCCAGCCGGTTGCCCAGGTTGCTGCCGAGCGCGATCACCGCGCAGTGCTGGCGGTGCAGCGTGGTGTCGGCGGAGTCCACCCGGCTCTCCAGGTCGAACGCGTTCGGCTCGGCGGTCGGGTCACTGCTGCTCATCGAAGAATTCCCTCTGCATCGGTGACCGGGCGCGCGGTGGCGGTCATGCGCGGCCCCGGTGGATGGTCACGGTCACGTCGTCGAACGGCACGGTGATCGGGGCGTCCGGCTTGTGCACGGTGACCTCGACCTCCTCGACCGCCTCGTGCTTCAGGCACTGGTCGGCGATCCGCTGCGCCAGGGTCTCGATCAGGTCGACCGGCTCCCCGGAGATGATCGCGGTGACCTCCTCGGCCACGATGCCGTAGTGCGCCGTGCGGGTGAGGTCGTCTCCGGACGCGGCGGGGCGGGTGTCCAGGTACAGCACGAGGTCGACCACGAAGGTCTGGCCCTCGATGCGCTCCCGCTCGAAGACACCGTGGTGGCCCCGGGCACGCAGCCCCCGCAGGGTGACGCGGTCCAGCAAACGAATCACTGCTCCCAGTCGGACGGGCCCCGCCCGGAGGAACGAAGCACGGACGGGCAGGGCGAAAGGCGGGCGGCGGACCCGCCACTCCGTTTCGAATCTACCCGCGAGCGCGGACAACACCCGACCGTCCTACCCGGCACGAACCGTCGCCACGCGCACCGGAATGGCGATTGACGTGAACGTTCGGTGACCACTCGGGAATTCCCCGGCGACGCCGCGGCGCGGATTCCCCGGCGCGCCCGGAACAGCCCGGGAATGCCCCCGGAATCAGTCCTCGTCCTCCTCGTCCCCGCTGGTCAGGACGGGTGAACCGTGGTGCGACCAGAGCTTCCACCCGGCCGGCGTACGGCGGAACAGATTCGTCGACACGACCTTTCCGCCGACCAGCGGTCCGAGTTCCCCCTCCTCCTCGGCCTCGCCCCCCGAGAGGATGTTCTCGGTGCACGTGACAAGGGCCACATCCCCGTGCACCTCGGCCTCGACATCGGTCAGGAAGAACTGGATGTACTCCGTGTTCATCATGATCAGCATGTACGACCGGGTCACCTGGGCCCGCCCGCGCAGCACCGGCCAGCCGGGGTGCACGCACACCACGCCGCCCTTGTCGTCGGCGTCGGCGGCGCCCAGCCAGACCTCCTCGACCGCCTCCAGGTCCCCGCGCTCCAGCGCCTCGTAGAGCGCCCGGTTCGCCGCGAGCACCGCCTCCAGGTCCGCCTCGCGGGCCCGTCCCGCGGTCCCGCCGCTCAACCTGCCGTCACCTGTCACAGACCCTCCCTCACCCCAGCCGCACGCTGCCAGGCCGCGACCACGCGGACGGCGTCCGCCGTGCCGGACACGTCGTGCACCCGTACCGCCCAGGCGCCGGCCCGCGCCGAGAGCACCGAGACGGCCGCGGTCGCGTCGTCGCGCTCCCGGGCCGGGCGCAGTTCCCCGGTTTCCGGGTCGGCGAGCAGCGTACCCAGGAACCGCTTGCGCGAAGCGGCGACGAGGACGGGGCGGCCGAGCGCGGTGAGCTCGTCCAGCCGGCCGAGCAGCGCCCAGTTGTGCTCGGCGGTCTTGGCGAAGCCGAGCCCCGGGTCGAGGATCAGCTGGTCCTCCTTGACGCCGGCCGCCAGCAGCGCGTCCATCCGCGCGGTCAGCTCGGCGACCACGTCGGCCACCACGTCCCGGTAGACGGCCAGCCGGTCCATGTCCGCGGACTGCCCGCGCCAGTGCATCACCACGAAGGGCGCGCCGGTCTCGGCGACCACCCGGGCCATCGCCGGGTCGGCGAGCCCGCCGGAGACGTCGTTGACGACCACCGCGCCGGCCTCGACGGCCCGCTCGGCGACGGAGGCCCGCATGGTGTCCACGGACACCGCCACCCCGGCGGCGGACAGCTCGCGCACCACCGGCAGCACCCGGCGCAGCTCCTCCTCCTCGGGCACCCGCTGCGAGCCGGGCCGGGTGGACTCGCCGCCGACGTCCACCAGGTCCGCGCCGCGGGCCCGCAGCGCGAGCCCGTGCGCGATCGCCTTGGCGGGGTCGTGCCAGAGCCCGCCGTCCGAGAAGGAGTCGGGCGTCACGTTGACCACGCCCATCACGGCGCAGCGGCCGAGCCGCGGCAGTCCGGCCGGCAGGGTGTACGACGGCGAATCGTTCATGACCCCATTATCGAACGGGGCCCCCGCCGAGGATTCTCGACGGGGGCCCCGGGGCGACGCGGGCGCGGCTCAGGCGGCCTCGCCGACCTCGCGGGTCGACGGCACCGGCATCAGTCCCTCGCGCTGGCGCTTGCGGCCGAAGCGCGGCATGCCGAGGGTGATGAAGGCCTCGGCCTGCATCGCGGCGAAGCCGATCCGCAGCAGGTCCCGGGTGTTCGGGAAGACCAGGAAGCGCGGCTCCCACTCGGGCTGGAACTTGGCGTTGAACTTGTACAGCGACTCGATCTGGAACCACCGGGAGAGGAACACCAGCAGCCCGCGCCAGGCCCGCAGCACCGGCCCGGCGCCGATCCGCTCGCCGCGGGCGAGCGCCGAGCGGAACATCGCGAAGTTGAGCGACACCCGGCGGATGCCCATGGCGCCCACGGCCTGCAGGGCGGCGACGATCAGCAGCTCGTTCAGGCCGGGGTCGGCGGCGCGGTCGCGGCGCATCAGCTCCAGCGAGATGCCGTCCGGCCCCCAGGGCACGAAGTGCAGCACGGCCTTCAGGTCGTCGCCGCTCTCGCCCTCCTCCGGGGCCTTGTGGGCGGTGACGACCACGCAGTCGTCGTCCAGCGGGTCGCCGAAGCGGCCGAGGGCCATCGAGAAGCCGCGCTCGGTGTCGGTGCCGCGCCAGCGGGCGGCGGCGTCGGCGATCCGGTACTTCTCCTCGACGCTCAGCTCGGAGACCCGGCGGACCTTGCACGAGTAGCCGTTGCGCTCGATCCGCTTGACCATCTGGCGGACGTTGCGCATGGCCCGGCCGGCCAGCGAGAAGGTGGCGGTGTCGACGATCGCCTCGTCGCCCAGCTCCAGCGCGTCCAGGCCCGCCTCGCGGGTCCAGACCTCGCCGCCGACCTCGCTGCAGCCCATCACGGCCGGCACCCAGGCGTGCTCGCGGGCCTCGGCCATGAACACCTTGATCGCGCCCGGCCAGGCCTCCACGTCGCCCACCGGGTCGCCGGAGGCCAGCATCACGCCGGAGACGACGCGGTAGGAGATCGCCGCCTTGCCGGTGGGCGAGAACAGCACGCTCTTGTCGCGGCGCAGGGCGAAGTAGCCGAGCGAGTCGCGCTCGCCGTGCCGCTTCAGCAGCTCGCGGACCTTCTCCTCGTCCTCCACCGTCAGCACCGGCTTCGGCTTGCTCGGGCGCAGCGCCAGGTAGGCGGTGGTGAAGGCGGTCAGCAGGCCGAGGCCGCCGAGCAGCATGGAGACCAGGTCGAACATCCGGTCGTTGCTGTAGCGCAGGGGCCCCTCGAAGCCGACCAGCCCGTACCCGACGTGCTGCAGCCGCTCGCTGAAGCCGGGGTGGCCGAGCTCGTACTTGGTGCGGGTCCAGACGATCACCAGGCCGAGCAGGACGCTGAGGGCGCCCATCACGACCAGGTTGACCACCGCGCTCCGGCGGGTGCGCGGGTCGGCCTTGGCGTAGAACTCGCGCTGGTGCACCAGCATCACCGCGAGGACGACCAGCGAGACGACCGCCGGGCCGATCTGGTGCCAGCGCACGATGTGCAGCGAGGCGCTGACCGGCAGCAGCACGCAGACCGCCCGCCAGGCCCGCCGCTTGCGCCGGCGCAGCGCGTGCGCGAGCGGCACCAGCAGGATGCCGACCATCATCGTGCCGACCGCGGCCAGGCTGGTGGTGCCGCCCGGCAGCTGCCCGGCGAAGGTGTGCATCCTGGTGTGCCGGAGCTTGGGGAACACCGCGCTCGCGATGTTCACCAGCCCGATCAGCAGGCAGGCGTAGCCGACCGCGCTGGGGAGCCAGGACCTCGGGACGGCGGCCGCCTGGTTGCGCAGCGTCTGCAGGCCGCGGCGACGGCGCGGCGGCTGCTCGGGGCTCGGCTCAACGGACACGGGGACGCTCATGGGAGTTCAGCGTAGAGGCTGCGGGGAGGTGCCCGGTCGCCCTGGTGGGCGACGCGTGATGGACCTTCATGCCTATTCCTTCATCAGGCAATGCGCATACCAAGGACCCGGAAACGGTCGGTAAACCGGGGCCGTGGTCGCGCTGCGGGTTGAGCCGGTGGCGGGAGTGGAGCGCTCGTCGCCGCGTGGCGCGACGAAGCCCTCCGGGACGCGTTACGTACGGTGGACGCCGCATTCTAGGGCGCCGGTTGCCGGCGATTCCCCCCGCCCTCCCCGGTCCGCCCGGGCGTCCGGACAGCCTAGCTGCGGTGGCCCCGCCTGACGGGCCGCCAGACGATGAAGCCTGCACCGACAGTGTCCCACCGGAAGGCCGACGGCATGGAACTGACCAGCGACGCGCTGGTGAACTCGCTGCTCGCCCTCGGCGCTGCGGCCCTCGTCACCACCCTGTGGATCTGGCCCCGGCTGGCGCGGCAGCGGCCGCTGCCGGTGCTCGGCCGGATCGGCCTGCTGACGGTCACTCAGGCGTCCGTCCTGGCCGTGCTGGCGCTGTCGGTCAACAACTCCTTCGGGTTCTACACGTCCTGGGACGACCTGCTGAACCCCGGCGGCACGCAGCTCGCGCTGACCAGCAACGAGAACCACAAGGGCGGCGCCCCGGCCGGCGACGCCCTGATCCAGCCGACCACCGAAGGCGGCCTGGAGACCGTCACCGACCTGCCCAAGGGCCCGCCCGAGGAGGTCGGCAAGGTCGAGTCGGTCCGGGTGTCCGGCAAGGAGACCGGCCTGTCCGACCAGATGTTCGTGTACCTGCCGCCCGAGTACTTCGACCCAAAGTTCGCCCTGGTCCGCTTCCCGGTGCTGGTCTCCATCGCCGGCTTCCCCGGCACGACGCTCAACCTGATGAAGGAGCTGCCGGTCGTCCGGACCGCCGCCGAGCTGCAGAAGACCGGCAAGATGCCGCCCACCATCGTGGTGCTGGCCCGGCCGACCGTCGCTCCGCCGCGCAACACCGAGTGCGTGGACGTCCCGGGCGGCCCGCGCGCCGAGACCTGGTTCGTCAAGGACGTCCCGGAGGCGCTGCGCACCACCTACCGGATCGGCCGCTCGGCCGGCTCCTGGGGCGTCTTCGGCTACTCCACCGGCGGCAGCTGCGCGATGCGCCTGGCGATGCGCTTCCCGAACGTCTACGGCAGCGCGGTGGGCCTGCACGGCGACTTCTCGGTGCACGAGGACCAGTTCACCGGCGGCAGCCTGTTCAACGGCGACAAGGCGCTGGCCCAGCAGAGCGACCTCTCCTGGCGGCTGCAGAACCTGCCGGCCCCGCAGCTGGCGATGCTGGTGGTCTCCACCCGCAAGGAGGCGGACTACCCGCAGACCGTCCGCTTCGTCGAGCAGGCCCAGCAGGTGGCCGCGGCCAACCCGCAGTTCTCCGTCGAGTCGCTGTACCTGGACGACGGCGGGCACAACTTCGACAGCTGGGTCCGGGAGCTGCCCGCCTCGCTCGAATGGGCGGGCGCGCACCTCGGCTGACGCGTGCGAGTGACTACCCGCCGGTCGGCCCGTCCATCCGGCGGCCGGGGGGAACGTATCGCGACCGCCCGCCCGCTCCCCGCGGGCGTCGCCCCGTCCGCGCAGGAGGCACCGTGCTGAGCACCAGATCGCTGTTCGACGAGATCTACCGGAACGACCAGGCCTACCAGCTGTTCTGCAGCATCGCGGCCGGCGGCGAGGACCAGGGCGGCTGGGAGAACGAGCGGATCACCGCCCTCACCCGGGACCCGGTCCTCGCCCCGAAGGTCGCCCGGCACGGCGCCGACGAGCGCAAGCACGGCCGGATCTTCACCCAACTGCTGAACAAGCGCGGCCTGCCCAAGGTGCCCGTCCCGGACGAGGCCGACTACTGCATGCTGCTGGAGCGCCAGGGCGTCGGCCTCTCGCACGAGCGGCTGAACAGCGACGTCCCGCTGAGCGAGCGCGAGATCATCACCTACCTCGCGCACAGCCGGGTCACCGAGCAGCGCGCCGCCGAGCAGATGCGCCAGCTGGTGAAGGCCTACGCCGACAACCCGGACCTCGACCGGGCGATGCGGATGATCTCCTCGGACGAGGACGACCACCTGGCGTACTGCCACGAGGAGCTGCTGCGGCTGGTCGCGGCCGGCCACGGCCCGTACGTCCGGCACGCCCTGGAGACCTGCGCCCGGGGCGAGATCCGCACCCACCGGGACGTCGGCCTGGCGGTCACGTCCCGGATGGCGGAGATCCTGCGCTGGCCGCGCTGGCAGCTCGCCCTGGTCACCCTCGGGGTGCACGCGCTCTACCTGTACGACCGCGCCTTCGGGTGGCGCCGGATGGTCTCGCTGCGGATGCCGGAGCGCCGCAACGCGCTCGGCACCCCGGCTCCGCCGCACGCGGAGCACGGGGTGCTCTGAGGAACGGCCTACCGGCCGATGATGAGGCTCATCGCCTCGGCCCGGGTGGCGGGGTCGCGCAGCTGGCCGCGCACGCACGAGGTGATGGTCTTCGCGCCGGGCTTGCGGATGCCGCGCATCGACATGCACATGTGCTCGCACTCGACGACGACGATCGCCCCGCGCGGCTCCAGGATGCGCATCAGCGCGTCGGCCACCTGGCTGGTCAGCCGCTCCTGCACCTGCGGGCGGCGGGCGTAGACGTCGACCAGCCGGGCCAGCTTGGACAGGCCGGTGATCTTGCCGCTGGTGGACGGGATGTACCCGACGTGCGCCACGCCGCGGAACGGCACCAGGTGGTGCTCGCAGACGGACGTCAGCTCGATGTCCTTGACCAGCACCATCTCGTCGTGCCCGAGGTCGAAGGTGGTGGTGAGGACGTCCTCGGGCTCCTGCCACAGGCCCGCGAATATCTCCTTGTAGGCGCGCGCGACGCGGGCCGGGGTCTCCAGCAGACCCTCGCGGTCCGGGTCCTCACCCACGGCGAGCAGCAGCTCGCGGATGGCGTTCTCGGCCCGCTTCTGGTCGAAGGTCCCGACGGCGGGCGGACCGTCGAGCGTCACCGGGTCGATCATGCGGGCCTCGCTTAGGTGTGGGACGACTTGGGCTGGACAGCACGGATGCCGCGCCTCCAGGGTACAAACCCTGATGACGCGGCATCCATTCCGTACCGGGAGCGGTCAGCTCTCGGTCGGGCGCTCCGGGGCCTGCAGCGGCGGGAGCTTGACGATGTCGACCGGCGCGCTCTCCACGGCGGCGGCGGCACCGTTGGTGACCGCCAGCTCCTTCGGCGACTGCACCGGCGGCCGGGTGGACGGCGTCCGCCGGGCCGAGCCGGTCCACGCCGCGCGGTGCGGGCGCTTGACGATCGGCGCGAAGATCTCGGCGATCTGCTCCTTGTTCAGGGTCTCCTTCTCCAGGAGCTCCAGGACCAGGTTGTCGAGCACGTCGCGGTTCTCGACCAGGATCTCCCAGGCCTCGTTGTGCGCGGCGTCGATGAGCTTCTTGACCTCTTCGTCCACCAGCCCGGCGACCTCTTCCGAGTAGTCGCGCTGGTGGCCCATCTCGCGGCCCAGGAACGGCTCCGAGTTGTCCGAGCCGAACTTGATCGCGCCGAGGCGCTCGGTCATGCCGTACTGGGTGACCATGGCCCGGGCCGTCGCGGTGGCCTTCTCGATGTCGTTCGAGGCACCGGTGGTCGGGTCGTGGAAGACCAGCTCCTCCGCCGCGCGCCCGCCCATCATGTAGGCCAGCTGGTCGAGCATCTCGTTGCGGGTGGTGGAGTACTTGTCCTCGTCCGGCAGCACCATGGTGTAGCCGAGGGCCCGGCCGCGGGACAGGATGGTGATCTTGTGCACCGGGTCGCTGTACTGGCAGGCCGCCGCGACCAGGGCGTGGCCGCCCTCGTGGTACGCGGTGATCTTCTTCTCCTTGTCGGACATGATCCGCGTGCGCTTCTGCGGACCGGCCACGACGCGGTCGATCGCCTCGTCCAGGATGCCGTTGTCGATCAGCTTCTTGTCCGAGCGGGCGGTCAGCAGGGCCGCCTCGTTCAGCACGTTCGACAGGTCGGCGCCGGTGAAGCCGGGGGTGCGCTTGGCGACGGCCGAGAGGTCGACGTCGGGCGCGATCGGCTTGCCCTTCTGGTGCACCTTGAGGATGTCCAGGCGGCCCTGCAGGTCGGGGCGCTCCACCGCGATCTGGCGGTCGAAGCGGCCCGGGCGCAGCAGCGCCGGGTCCAGGATGTCCGGGCGGTTGGTGGCGGCGATCAGGATCACGCCGCCCTTGACGTCGAAGCCGTCCATCTCGACCAGCAGCTGGTTGAGGGTCTGCTCGCGCTCGTCGTGGCCGCCGCCGAGGCCCGCGCCGCGGTGCCGGCCGACGGCGTCGATCTCGTCGACGAAGACGATCGCCGGGGCGTTCGCCTTGGCCTGCTCGAACAGGTCGCGGACGCGGCTGGCGCCGACGCCGACGAACATCTCGACGAAGTCCGAGCCGGAGATGGAGTAGAACGGCACCCCGGCCTCGCCCGCGACGGCGCGCGCCAGCAGGGTCTTGCCGGTGCCGGGCGGGCCGTAGAGCAGCACGCCCTTGGGGATCTTGGCGCCGACGGCCTGGAACTTGGCCGGCTCCTGCAGGAACTCCTTGATCTCGTGGAGCTCCTCGACCGCCTCGTCGGCGCCCGCGACGTCCGCGAAGGTCGTCTTCGGGGTGTCCTTGGTGAGCAGCTTGGCCTTCGACTTGCCGAACTGCATGACGCGGGAGCCGCCGCCCTGCATCTGGTTCATCAGGAAGAGGAAGACCAGGACGATGATCACGATGGGCAGCATCGACAGCATCAGGCTGACGAGGGTGCTCTGCTTCTCCGGGCTGACGGTGTAGCCCTCGGACAGCGTGTTCGGGTCCTTGTCGTTCATCTGGATCTGCAGCTTGTCGGCGATCGCCACGCCCTGGTCGCCGATGTACGACGCCTGGAACTTGCTGCCGGACGGGGCCTTGCCCGACCCGGCGGCGGGCAGCTTCGCGCCGTCCTTCAGCTGGATCTTGATCGTGTTCGAGTCACCCGTGGTGAGCTGCGCTGACTTGACATCGTGCGCGTCGATCGCCGAGATCACCTGACCGGTGTCCACCGTCTTGTAGCCGTTCGAATCCGAAACGACCTGCATCAGAACGATGACGGCGAGGACGGCCAGCACGATCCACATGATCGGCGCACGGAAGTATCGCTTGACGTCCATCCATGCGGGGCGTTGCCGCCCCGTCCCTCCTGCCACTCAACGGCGCCGTGTGGCTGTGGGCCGCGGCGCATCCGGTCGGTGCTCATGTGAAGAGCGGTTTATTGGACCGTACCGCAGTCGCGCCCGTCCATGACGGGAGCGCGGCGGCACGGCTGTGCTTCTTCCCCACCGGACAACGGGCGGGAACCACCTGCTGTTCCCACCCGTAGCCCGAACGGGGCTCTCAGCCGCCGTAGACGTGCGGGGCGAGGGTCCCGATGAAGGGGAGGTTACGCAGCTTCTCGGCGTAGTCCAGGCCGTAGCCCACCACGAACTCGTTCGGGATGTCGAAGCCGACGTACTTCACGTCGATCTCGACCTTGGCCGCGTCCGGCTTGCGCAGCAGGGTGCAGACCTCCAGCGACGCCGGGCCGCGCGAGCCCAGGTTGCCCAGCAGCCAGGACAGCGTCAGACCCGAGTCGATGATGTCCTCGACGATCAGCACGTCGCGGCCCGCGATGTCGGTGTCGAGGTCCTTGAGGATGCGCACCACACCGGAGGACTTGGTCCCCATGCCGTACGAGGAGACGGCCATCCAGTCCATCGTGACCTGCGAGTGCAGGGCCCGGGCGAGGTCCGCCATGACCATCACGGCCCCCTTGAGGACGCCGACGATCAGCAGGTCCTTGCCTGCGTAGTCCCGGTCGATGCGCTCGGCCAGCTCCTGGAGCTTGGCGTCGATCTCGTCCTTGCTGATGAGCACCTTCGCGAGGTCAGCGCCCATGTCGTTCTGGTCCACCGGGGATACGTCCTCAAACGTTCGGGGTCTGTGTGGCCGGCGGCCGGCCACCCCTGGGCATGCCGCGCCCGTCAGTCACCCTGCCGCCGAAAGACCAGCGTGCCACACCTGCGGGTGGCCTCGACTCCCCCGGGTAGGTGCAGCGGGCCCTGGCCGCGCCATCCGGTGACCAGCAGGTCGATCGTCTCCAGGTGCCGCGCGAACAGGTCCCCGGCCGGGCAGCCCGCCCGCAGCGCGGCCCGGCGCAGCACCCGGCGGCGCACCGCCGGCGGCAGCTCGGCCAGTTTCACCGCGTCCAGGGCGCCTTCGCCGGTGCGGAGGTCGCGCTCGGCCAGCGCGGCCCACTGGTCGAGGGCGTCGGCGTCGTCGCGGAACAGCCGCGCGGTGCGGGCCAGCGCCTCCACCACTCCGCCGCCCAGGTGCTTCTCCAGCACCGGCAGCACCTCGTGGCGGACCCGGGAGCGGGTGTAGGCGGGATCACAGTTGTGCGGGTCGTCCCAGACCGGGATCGACTGCGCCGAACAGGCCTGCCGGGTGGCCGCCCGGTCCAGCTCCAGCAGCGGGCGGCGGTAGCGGCCCTTCTGGGCCGGCATCCCGGCCAGCGAGCGGGCGCCCGAGCCGCGGGCCAGGCCCAGCAGCACCGTCTCGGCCTGGTCGTCGCGGGTGTGGCCGAGCAGCACCGCGATCGCGCGGTGCCGGTCGGCGGCCTCGTCCAGGGCCGCGTAGCGGGCGTCCCGGGCGGCGGCCTCCGGGCCGCCGGCCCGGCCGACCCGCACCGGGACGGCCTCGACCGGGTCCAGGCCCAGCGAGCGCAGCCGCTCGGCCACCTGGGCGGCGCGCTCGGCGGAGCCGGCCTGCAGACCGTGGTCGACGGTGACGGCGCCGACCCGCAGACCGATCTTCGGGGCCTCGAACGCGGCGGCGATGGCCAGCGCCATGGAGTCCGCGCCGCCGCTCACGGCGACCAGCACCAGCGGCGAGCCGGGGGCCGCCGGGGTGCGGGGCAGGCCGGACGGGTGCCGGGCGGCGTTGCCGATCAGCGTGGTGCCGAGCGCGGCGCCCACCAGCGGGGCGCCGGCCGGGCGCTCGCGGGGCGTACGGGCGGGCGGCGTGAAGGTGGAGCCGGCTTCGGCGGCCAGCTCGGTGAGCGAACGGCGGACGGCCAGGCGTATCGCGGCGACGGCGGGGTGAGGGCCCACGGACGACTCCTCGGCGGGAGGTGCGGACAGGACGGCGACGAGCGCGGTGGTGCCGCGCGGCCGCATGAGCGCCGCGTTACCGGGCGCTCACAGATGGTGGCAGATAGTGGCTACCCGCTACGCCACCCGCGCCCCCGGTACGACCACCGTCCCACGTTCGGGTGAATGGAGAAACGTATCTTCACTAGCGGTCTGCCCGATTGGACCACTCGTACGAGCGGGTTTGACCACCGCACGCCCCTTTTGCCGCCCGGCTCGGGGCGGCCGTGGCCCTCCGCTACCGGGCCACCCGGGCCACCCACGCGGCCGGATCGTGGATCTCGTCCTTGGTCGGCAGGGTGTTCGGGGAGGTCCACACCCGGTTGAACCCCTCCATCCCGACCCGCTCGACCACCCCGCGCACGAACACCGCGCCGTCCTGGTACTGGCGCAGCTTGGCGTCCATGCCGAGCAGCCTGCGCAGCATCAGGTCGAGCCGGTTCGCACCGCGGTCGCGGCGCTGCTGGAACTTCTCCCGGATCTCCGCGACGGTCGGCACCACGGCCGGGCCGACGCCGTCCATCACCACGTCCGCGTGGCCCTCCAGCAGCGACATCACCGCCGTCAGCCGGCCCAGGATCTCCCGCTGCGCGGGCGACTGGACGATCTCCAGCAGGTTCGACGAACCGGAGCCCGAGCCGGAGCCCTCCTTGCCGCCGGCCCGCGGCAGGCCGCCGCCCAGCGCGCCGGCCGCGTCGCGCAGCCGCTCCAGCAGCGCGCCCGGATCGACGTCCGTCTCGGCCAGGAAGGACTGCACCTCGGACTGGATGTGGTCGCGCAGCCACGGCACCGCCGTGAACTGCGTCCGGTGCGTCTCCTCGTGCAGGCAGACCCAGAGCCGGAAGTCGGCCGGGTCGACGTCCAGTTCGCGCTCCACGTGGACGATGTTCGGCGCCACCAGCAGCAGCCGGCCCGGCCCGGGGCCCTCCGGGCCCGTGCGCGGCTTGTCGAACAGCGCCGCCGGGCTGTCCGGCGCCTCCAGCGAGGGCTCCGCCGGGGCGAAGGTCTCGTACTGGCCCAGCACCTTGGTGGCCAGGAACGCCAGCAGCGCCCCCACCTCGATCCCGGTGGCCTTCTCCCCCACCGAGCCGAACACCCCGGCCGCGGCGCCGCCCGTCCGGCGCGCCTGCAGCTTCTCCACCAGCGGCTGGACGACCGTCCGGAAGCCCGCCACGTTCGCCCGCACCCAGCCCGGGCGGTCCACCACCAGCACCGGCGTCGCGGTGGCGGCCGTCAGGCTGCTCGACCGCATCCCGGTGAACGCCCGGACGTGCTCCTCCGCCTCCAGGGCGTGCCGGCGCAGCTCGGCGACCACCGCCGCCGCCTCCGCCCGGCTGACCTCCGGCCCCGGCCGCACCAACCTGGTCGCGGTTGCGACCGCGAGGTTCCAGTCGACCATCTCAGCCCCGCCACTCGCGCTCGTCATGTCCTCACCGTACGTGCTCGCCTCCGCCAACGGCAGCCACCCGTCCCCCAACACCTACCCGGGGCCGGCCCCGCCCTCACCCGCCCGACGCCCGCACCCGGACCACCGTGCCCGGGCCCGCCGGGAAGCGGCCCGGTCCGGCACCCCGTCGATCGCGGACGGTCCGCCGAGGACCGGCTCACGCGTCCCGGGCCCGCCCCCGGAACAGGGGCGGGCCGAGGCCGGACGGCGCCCGGGCACGCCCCGAGCCCCGGTGCCGGGCGGCGGCCACGGCCCGGCCGTCCGAAGCCCCGCGTGCCACACGTCGGAACACGGGTACGGAACCCCGCCGGAGGAACCGGACCGGCTCACCTGCCCGCCCGAACCCGCACACGTACCGGCGGTCCCACCCCGTCGCCGGACGACGGGGCCACGCCCGGGTCCGGACAGGATTCGGCCGCCCGCCGCGCGGGCAGCGCCTCGCCGTCCGGTCGGCGCCCGGCGAGGGCCCGCCGCTCGGGCGGTCAGTGGCAGCCGCAGGTGGCGAGTCGGGCGGCGATGCGGTCCATGGCGGCACGGGTGGAGTCGGCGAGGGCGGGGCTGCGGGTCATGACGGCGAAGACGAGGAGGCGGCCGTCCGCGTCGACGACGGTGCCGGCGAGGGTGTTGACCCCGCTGAGGCTGCCGGTCTTGGCGCGGATCAGTCCGGCCGCGTCGGCGGCGCCGGAGGCGGAGCCGTAGCGCTTGGCGAGGGTGCCGGTGAAGCCGGCGACCGGGAGGCCGGTGAGGACCGGGCGCAGCGCGGGGTGCTGGTCGGAGGCGGCCAGGGCGAGCAACCGGACCAGGACGGCCGGCGGGATGCCGTTGCCGGTGTGCAGGCCGCTGCCGTCGTTGAGGGTGACGCCCGCCATCGGCACGCCGAGCTTGCTGAGCTCCTGGGTGACGGCGGCGGCCGCGCCCTCGAAGCTCGCCGGCTGGTGGGCGGCGAGCGCGGCCTGGCGGGCGACCGCCTCGGCGAGCTGGTTGTCGGAGGTGGTGAGCAGCCGCTCGACCAGCCGGGCGATGGTCGGCGAGTCGACCCGGCCGAGCAGCGGCGCGTCGGCGGCGGCCGGGGCGGCGGCGGGCTTGGCCCGGCCCTCGACGGTGACGCCCTGGGCCCTGAGCAGGCCGGTGAAGGCCTCGGCGGCGGAGGCGGCCGGGTCGGCGACCCGCTTGGGCGCCTCCTCGCGGCTCTTCGGGTCGACCTTGCCCTCGTCGACCATCAGCGGCACGACCGGGGCGATGTTCGTGTCGTCGTCGTGGAACTTGTGCAGCGGGTTGCCGCTGTACAGCGAGACGTCGTAGTCGAGCGTGACGGTGGTCGTACCGGCGGCCTTGAGGGCGGCGGCGGTCTGCCGGGCGAGCGCGTCGAGGGAGGCGGGGGCGGTGTCCGGGTCGGTGGGCTGCCCGCCGATCTGCACCTGGTCGGCGGGCAGCGCGGTGAGCGTCGGGTCGCCGCCGCCGACGAGGGTGATGCTGCCGGGGGTGGTGCCCTTGACGACCCGGGTGGTCAGCCGGGTGTCGCCGGGGACGAGGGACAGGGCCGCGACGCAGGTGGCCAGCTTGGTCGTGGAGGCGGGGGTGGCGGCGGTGTTCTCGCCGGAGCCGTACAGGAGTTGACCGCCGGCGGCGTCCGCGACGGCGAGGGTGACGGTGCCGAGGTTCCGGTCGGCGAGGGCGGCGGCGAGCGCCTGCTGGAGGCCCTGGGTGGTGGGGAGGGCGGCCTCGGGGCCGGTCTGCGCGGTGGCCAGGACGGCGGCCGCGGCGGGCGCGGGGCGCGCGGCGGTCGGGTCGCCCCCGCCGGGGGCGGGCGGCTCGGCCCGGCGGGTCGGGCTCGCGCCCGGGCGGGGCCTGCCCTTGTCCTTGTCCCTGTCCTGGTCGCCCTTCCTGCCGTCGTGCTCGCCCTGGCCGCCCTGGTCGTCCCGGCCCTGGTCGTCCCGGTCGCCCTGGTCCCCGCCGGCGCGCGCGGTGCTGTGGCCGCCCGGGGTCGGCGCGGGCTGCGCGTACGCACCGCCCGAGGTCAGGACCGTGCCGGCGACGAGCAGCGCCGTCCCGAACAGTCCGGCGGCCGTCCCCCTGCGGCGGCGCGCCGCCCCCACCCCTGCTCCCACCGACCGGCCCCTTTCCCGAGCACTCACTCCCGTAGGAGACACTTGGATTCTGTCAGTCCCTACCTTGGAGGAACCGTTGGAGTTCGACGTCCTTATCGAAATCCCGAAGGGCTCTCGTAACAAGTACGAGGTCGACCACGAGACCGGCCGTCTGCGGCTCGACCGGATGCTCTTCACCTCGACCCGCTACCCGGCCGACTACGGCTACGTCGAGGGCACCCTGGCGGACGACGGTGACCCGCTGGACGCCCTGGTCATCCTGGACGAGCCGACCTTCCCCGGTTGCCTGATCAAGTGCCGCGCCATCGGCATGTTCAAGATGACGGACGAGGCCGGCGGCGACGACAAGCTGCTCTGCGTCCCGGCGACGGACCCGCGCTGGGAGCACCTGCGCGACATCCACCACGTGTCGGAGTTCGACCGCCTGGAGATCCAGCACTTCTTCGAGGTCTACAAGGACCTGGAGCCGGGCAAGTCCGTCGAGGGCGCCGACTGGGTCGGCCGCGCCGAGGCCGAGGCCGAGGTCGCCGCTTCGATCAAGCGTCTGGCGGACCAGGGCGGTCACTGAGCCGTCGTTCCGACCGTTCGAGGACAGTTTCGAGGTAGGTCGGGACAGCCGGAGGCCGGGGTTCGCGGATTCGTCCGCGAACCCCGGCCTCCGCCGTTTCCGGGAGCGGGCCGCCGGCACCGCCCCGGGCGCGCCCGGGGCGGGTCAGTCGTCCAGGCGGAAGCCGACCTTCATGCACACCTGGTAGTGCTTGATCCGGCCGTCCTCCAGGTGGCCCCGGACCTGCGAGACCTCGAACCAGTCGAGGTTGCGCAGGGTCTGCGCGGCCCGGTCCACGCCGTTGCGGATCGCGGCGTCGACGCTCTCGGACGAGGATCCGACGATCTCGGTCACCCGGTACACGTGGTCACTCATGGCGGACTCCCTCAGCTGTGCGACGGCCCCCGGTCCACCGTGCACCGCCGTCCGCCCGGCCGCACCCCGGCACCGCCCGCACGGGCGTGCCCCGGAGGGCTCAGAACGCCGCCCGCACCCCGCCGACCGGGCGGCCGCCGCCGAGCAGCGGGGCCGCGCCGATCCGTTCGAGCGTGTCGTCCGCGCCGGTCACGCCGAGTCGGCGCAGCGCGGCCGCCAGCACCGGGCCGCGGGCCCGCTCGCCGCCGTCGTCGATCTTGAAGGCGAGCGCCCGTCCGTCCGGCAGGGCGACCACCTGGACGGCCTCGGCGCCCATCTTGGAGAGCGCGCCGGGGACGGCCCGCATCAGCCAGGTGTCTGCGCGGCGGGTGCCGGCCACGTACTCGGGGTGGGCGCGCATCGCGTCGGCCACCCGGCGCTGCGCGGTGCCCTCCGCGGCCAGCACCAGGGCCCGGTAGCCGCGGGCCAGGGCGGTGAGCGGGACGGCGAGCAGCGGCGCGCCGCAGCCGTCCACCCCGGCGTGCGCGGGGGCCGCGCCGGTGCTCTCCTCCAGGGCCTCGCGGGCCAGCCGCTGGATCGGGTGGGCCGGGTCGAGGTAGCTCTCGGTGTCCCAGCCGTTGGCGACGCAGGCGGCCAGCCAGCCGGCGTGCTTGCCGGAGCAGTCCATCAGGACGGGGGCGCGGCGGCCGCCGGCGGCGAGCAGCAGCTCCGCCTCGGTCTCGTCGAGCGGGAGGTCCGCCGGGGTGCGCAGGGCGCTCTCGTCCAGCCCGGCGGAGCCGAGTATCGCTCGTACACCGTCGAGGTGAAACGATTCTGCCGAGTGGCTGGACGCCGCCAGCGCCAGCAGCTCGCCCTCGATCGCCAGCCCGGCCCGCAGCGTCGCCATCGCCTGGAACGGCTTGGCGGTGGACCGGGGGAAGACCGGCGCGTCGGGGTCACCGAGCGCGAACTCGACCGAGCCGTCGGCGGCGAGCAGCACCAGCGAGCCGTGATGACGGCCCTCGGTGAAACCCGAACGGACGACCTCGGCGAGGACGGGCGGGGTGGCGGACTGGGGCATGGCAGGGAGCCTTCCGGGGGGCGAGGGTGGGACCGGGGGCGAGCCGGGCCCCCGCCCGCAGTGCCTCAACCGATCAGAGCGGGCCGCCCGCGAGCAGGTCGTCGACCCGTGCTTCCCCATCACGGTACCTGCGGGTGATCTCGGCATTGCAACCGTCCGCCGTGCGCAGCAGCCGCTGACGCCGTCCGGACACCTCCCGCTCGTGGGCGCGCAGGCGCTCCAGCGCGGCCAGCAGCTCCTCCGCCGGGTGCGCGGCCAGGTCGGCGAGCTGGACGTCGCCCATCAGCTCGTCCGCCTCCAGCCGGGACTCCCGGGTGCGCGGCGGGCCGAGCGTGACGTGCCGGGCCGAGCGCCGCACGGTGGAGGGGGCGTCGGTGAGGATGGCCGCCAGGCGGCCCAGCAGGTCGCCGGGGGGCTGCTCGCCGACCGCCGCCGCGGCCCGGGCCGGGCCGCCGCCGGGGCGCCGGTCGAGCTCGGCGCGCAGGATGTCCATCCGGCCGTGCAGCAGCCGCCGCAGGTAGGAGAGGTCGGCCTCCTGCTCCAGGGTCTCGCGGCGCAGGATCCGCAGCTGGTCCAGGCCCAGCCGCTCCAACTCGGGCTCGCCGTCCGCGCCGGCCGGATCCGCCAGGTCCACCAGGTCCGCCGGGTACCCGGGGGCCCCGGGGGCCGGGGCCGACCGATCGGAGCGCTCCGGTGCCGCGCTGCTCGCGTCCATCATCCAACCACCTGCCGTCGTCCGATCCCGCCCGCTCACGGCACCCCGTCCCTGCCGCCGGTCCGGCCCGTCGGTCGACGGGCTCGCGCGTCCCGTACGTCGGCACGCCCTGGCGTCGCCGGCGGTTCCGCCTCCCGCCGGGAACCACCCGCCGGGGCGACCCCGCCGGAACGCCTGACCCACCGGCACGACCGCCCGGCCGAACCCCGGCCCGGCGCGGCGGACCATGTGACGCCCCGGACCCTTCGTGTGGTCCACCAGCGTGCCACCCCGCCCGGCGCGCGCGCACCGCCCGTGCACCCGAACGGCCCCCTGGCGAACGGGGGTGGCTGATATGACCGGGCCTTTCCGCAGGAAGAACGGCGCCCGCCCCCGCGCAGGCGCCCAGTACACGGCGTGCGCCACCCGTGCGCGCGCCCCTGCTCTGCGCCCCCGCAGGCCCCTCCGGGGCTTCCGGGGGCCTTCCGGGGGCCTTCCGGGCGCGGTTCGGGGCTCCGGCACAATGGCGGCATGCGAGCAGTGGTGCAGCGAGTGACCGAGGCCCGGGTGACCGTGGCCGGAGAGACCGTCGGCGCGATCGAGGGGCCCGGGCTCTGCGTCCTGGTCGGCGTGACCCACGAGGACACCCTGGCCAAGGCGGCCCAACTGGCCCGCAAGCTCTGGACGCTGCGGCTGCTGCCGCCCGGCGAGGACGGCGTGGAGCGCAGCTGCTCGGACATCGGCGGACCGCTGCTGGTGATCAGCCAGTTCACCCTCTACGGCGACGCCCGCAAGGGTCGCCGCCCCACCTGGAACGCCGCCGCCCCGGGCCCGGTCGCCGAGCCGCTGGTGGACGAGGTGGTCGCCCAGCTGCGCGCGCTCGGCGCCAAGGTGGAGACGGGCCGGTTCGGCGCCGACATGCGGGTGGCGCTGGTGAACGACGGCCCGTTCACCGTCCTCGTCGAGGTCTGAGGGCCCCCGGTCCGGGGGTTCGGGCCCGAGGCCCTACTGCGGGACGATCACGTCCTGGGTGCCCGGCACCGTCCCGGCCAGCAGCACCGCGTCCGCCGGGACGTTCCGCTTGACGAGCGCCAGCGCGATCGGCCCCAGCTCGTGGTGCCGCGCCGAGGACGTGACGAAGCCGAGCGCCCGCCCGTCCGGGTCCGAGGCGAGCCGCACCTCGGTGCCGTGCGGGGGCAGCACCTCCTCGGTGCCGTCCAGGTGCAGGAAGACCAGCCGGCGCGGCGGGCGGCCCAGGTTGTGCACCCGGGCGACGGTCTCCTGGCCGCGGTAGCAGCCCTTCTGCAGGTGGACGGCGGTGCGCAGCCAGTCCACCTCGTGCGGGATGGTCCGGTGGTCGGTCTCGAAGCCCAGCCGGGGGCGGTGGCCCTCGATCCGCAGCGCCTCGTACGCCCAGACGCCGGCCGCCGGCCCGAACCCGGCGGTGAGCTTCTCCAGCTCGGCGCGCGGCACGAACAGGTCGCGCCCGTACGGGAGTTCGCGGACGGCGGCGGCGCCCTCGGCGGAGCCGTCGGAGCCGGCCGGCAGGTGCACCACGGCGTAGTCGGCGGTCGCGTCGGCGACCTCCACCCGGTAGAAGAACTTCATGCTCTCCAGGTAGGCGACCAGCGCGCCCTGGGTGCCGGGTTCGACGTGCGCCCAGGTGGTGGTGCCGTCGTCGACGAGGGAGAGCGCGTGCTCGACGTGCCCGTTCGCGGAGAGCACCAGCGCCTCGACGGCCTGCTGCGGCGGGAGTTCGCTGACGTGCTGGGTGAGCAGCAGGTGCAGCCAGCCGAGCCGGTCCGGGCCGGTGACGGTGACCACGCCGCGGTGCGAGAGGTCGACGAAGCCCTCTCCCCGGGAGAGGCGGCGTTGCTCGCCGAACAGCTCGCCGTAGTGGGCGGCGACGCCCTCGTCGGGCCCCTCGGCGGGGACGGCTCCGGGCAGGGCAAGCAGCGGGCTCTTCAGACCGGTCATACCGGCCAGCTTACGACCGGCCGTCCGCGAGCTTGCCGGTGCAGTCGGCGCAGCGGCCGAAGATGGCGAAGTGCTTGAGGTCGGTGTCGAAGCCGTGCTGCTCGCGCAGGCGGTCGATCAGCGGCTGGGCGATCTCGGTGCCGGTCTCGGTGACCTTCTCGCAGTCCCGGCAGACCAGGTGCAGGTGGTGGTGGCGGCCGGCCAGGTGGTAGGTCGGGGCGCCGTGACCGAGGTGGGCGTGCGAGACCAGGCCAAGTTCCTCCAGCAGCTCCAGGGTCCGGTAGACGGTGGAGATGTTGACGCCGCTGGCGGTCCGCCGGACGTGGCCGAGGATGTCGTCCGGGGTGGCGTGGTCCAGCGCGTCGACGGCCTCCAGCACGAGCTGGCGCTGCGGGGTGAGCCGGTAGCCGCGCTCGCGCAGGTCCGCCTTCCAGTCGTCGGAGAGGTGCCGGTCGCCGGAGAGCTGCCAGTCGGTGGTGCCGGTGTCCGCCATGCTGCTGTCCCTGCCGAGGTCGGGGTCCTGAGGCAAGTGTAGGGACCGGCTGCGGGCCGGTCCCTACCTCCTGCGCGATGCCGAGCGCGGTGCGGAAGCCGCACGGCGCCCGCGTGCGGGGCCTACTTGAAGAAGGCGATGCCGTCGTCCGGCAGGTCGTTGATGTCCTTGACCAGCTGGGCCGGGCTGAGCACCTTCTTCAGCTGCGCGGACATGTACGGGCGCAGCGGCACGTTCGGGGCGGCCTTCTCGCCGACCCAGAGCAGCTCGCCGTTGACGAAGCCGTACAGCCGCTTGCCACCGGAGTACTCCGGGGAGCCCTCGATCCGGGCCACCGCGTCCGTGGAGACGTCGATCTGGGGCTTGCCGTCCGCCAGCTCGCCGTACCAGATCTCCACGGTGCCGTCGTCACGGACGGAGGAGATCTCGATCCCACGGGCACCGCTGGTGCCGTCGTGGTTGCTGGTGATGCGCCAGAACGCGTGCTCGCTCTCCAGCGGCCGGACCTTCTCGCCCTGCTCGTTCAGCACCCAGGTGCGGGAGCGGAACTCCAGGAAGGGGCGGCCGTCGTGCCGGATCACGATCTCCTGGCCGAAGTTGCACTTCTCCGTGCCCGGGAAGTCGAAGACGCCCGCGCCCTCCCAGGTACCGAGGAGGAAGGCGAGCGGGACGACGTCCTTGTGGAGGTCAGAGGGGATCTCGATCATGTTCCTGGTCGCTGTCGTCGGTGTGCGGATGCCTCAACCGTACGGCAGGCTCAGCGCTGGCCCTGGTACAGCTTCATCACCGAGAAGATGGCGAACCAGGTGATCAGCACGGCCATGAGGGCCAGCAGACCGTCGAAGAAGATTTCCAGACCGGACACGGGGGGCTCCCAGGCGGCGACAGTGTGGTGGATTTTGCTGGCGCTCACTCTATCCGTCGAGCTGGGAGCCTTCACGGCGAGCCCCACCCCCTCGGGCCGGGCGCGCCACGCGGGCGGGCCGGGCACCGGTCGCCGGGCCGCCGGGCCCCCGGGCCGCCGTCCAAGATTCGCCCAAGGGATCCGGGGATGACGGCGGGCGGCGGGCGGCGGGCCAATAAGGTGGCGCCATGTCGAAGAAGCTCGTCATCAAGGTCACTGCCGGGGCGGACGCGCCGGAGCGGTGTTCGCAGGCGTTCACGGTCGCGGCGGTGGCCGTGGCCAGCGGGATCGAGGTCTCGCTCTGGCTGACCGGGGAGTCCTCCTGGTTCGCCCTGCCGGGGCGGGCGGCGGAGTTCGAGCTGCCGCACGCGGCGCCGCTGCCGGACCTGCTGGAGTCGATCCTGGCGGCGGGCTCGGTGACGCTGTGCACCCAGTGCGCGGCCCGGCGCGGGATCGAGCAGAAGGACACCGTCGAGGGTGTCCGGATCGCGGGCGCTCAGGTCTTCGTCAGCGAGATCATGGCGGACGGCGTCCAGGCGCTCGTCTACTGACGGCCGGGCCCCGGCGGCCTACGGGCGGTCGCGCGGCTCGTGGTCGGGCCGGTCCCGGTCGTGGCCGGGGTCGTCCCACTTCGGGTCCTCCCAGCGCGGGTCGTTCCACCAGTCGTCGTCCGGGTCCCGCTTGTTGGCGAACACCGCGGCGGCCGGCGGGATGACCATCGCCACCAGGCACAGGCCGATCGCCGCGCCCACCGAGAAGAACCGCACCACGCCCCAGGCCAGCACGAAGAGGCCGAGGCAGACGCCCATCATGGCGTAGTAGTAGCGACGCCGCCGCCTTGCCTGCACGTCTCCACGGTACGGCCGATCGGCGGCACGGAGGAGGGCCCCCGCCGGGCGGGGGCCCTCCTCCGTGCCGTTCGGGGGCGGATCAGACCGCGATCGCGACCTCGACGGCGGCGCCCTGGGAGGCCACCACCTGACGGTCCACGGTCTGGCCCGGCACCAGCGCGCGCAGGGTCCACTTGCCCGGGCGGGCGAAGAACCGGAACTGCCCGGTCGCCGAGGTGGGCACCTCGGCCGTGAACTCGTTGTTCTCGTCCAGCAGACGGACGTAGCCGTTCACCGGCTCACCGTCGCGGGTCACCGAACCCTGGATGATCGTCTCGTTCGCCACGTCTACTCCTGCCAGGTCCGGGCCGCCGGCCTTCGCACCGCACATGTCTGTGTTTCCCTTCTGCCTTGCGCGCGAGCCGGGGGCTCAGTTGCTGCCGAGCTCGATCGGAACGCCGACCAGGCTGCCGTACTCGGTCCACGAACCGTCGTAGTTCTTGACGTTCGCCTGGCCGAGCAGCTCGTGCAGCACGAACCAGGTCAGCGCGGAGCGCTCGCCGATGCGGCAGTAGGCGATGGTGTCCTTCGCCAGGTCGATGCCCTCGGCCTCGTACAGGGCCTTGAGCTCGTCGTCGCTCTTGAAGGTGCCGTCGTCGTTGGCGTTCTTCGCCCACGGGATGTTGCGGGCGCTCGGCACGTGGCCGGGGCGCTGCGACTGCTCCTGCGGGAGGTGGGCCGGGGCGAGCAGCTTGCCGGAGAACTCGTCGGGCGAGCGCACGTCGACCAGGTTGAGGTTGCCGATGGCGGCGATCACGTCGTCGCGGAAGGCGCGGATCGAGGAGTCGGCGGCCTGCGCGGTGTACTCGGTGGCCGGGCGGGCCGGGACCTCGGTGACCAGGTCGCGGGAGTCCAGCTCCCACTTCTTGCGGCCGCCGTCCAGCAGGCGGACGTCGCCGTGGCCGTACAGCTTGAAGTACCAGTAGGCGTAGGAGGCGAACCAGTTGTTGTTGCCGCCGTAGAGGACGACGGTGTCGTCGTTGGCGATGCCCTTGGCGCTGAGCAGCGCCTCGAACCCGGCCTGGTCGATGAAGTCGCGGCGGACCGGGTCCTGGAGGTCCTGCTTCCAGTCGATCCGGACGGCGTTGCGGATGTGGTTCTTCTCGTAGGCGGAGGTGTCCTCGTCGACCTCGACGATGACGACCTTCGGGTCGTCCAGGTGGGCCTGGACCCAGTCGGCGTCGACCAGGACGTCGCTGCGGCTCATGGTGGTGTTCTCCATCCGAGGGCGGTTGGCGGAAGGTACTGCTCAGGGGAGGCCGTGCACGGGTGCCCGGACGACAGAGGGTCCGAAAATCCGTCCGAATATCGAGACGGAGCGGGGGTCCGGTACGACCGGGCGGGAACTGCGGGGCACGACGGCGACCAGCGGCCCGTACGGCCGGGCGAGGTCACCGGGGAGATCGGCAGGAAAATCGGCAATGGGCGTCAACTGCCCTGCCGGGGTGCCGAGTTAGCGCATTCGACACAGACAGGCGGCCACGCGGCACAGGTCGACCGCCCGCCGCTTCGTGAGATCCGTCTGTCGCTTCATGCTGACGATGCTAGGGACACCCGAGGGCCGCTGTCATCAGCGTACCGAATTCTGAGACCCGACCGCCCGAATGCCGGGATTCGCCCCCGGTGCGGCCGGACCCGGCCCGCCCCACGCCGCGACGGGGCCCCGGCCGCGGGGCACAACGGGCGGAAACGGCACCGCTCCGCGGTCCGCGCCGGACAGCGCGTCTCGCGGAGCGGAACGTCGGGCAGGGGCGGCGGGAGGCCTGCGGGCGCGGCCGGGCCGGTCAGCCGAGGAGCTTGACGCCCTTGCCGTCGAAGGCCAGCTTCAGCCCGTCCTCCTGCGGCGTCGCGCCGTCCTTGTCGGCCAGGCTCAGTCCGGCCGGCAGCGAGTCCAGGGTGAAGCTCATCGGCTCCAGGCGCTGACCGGTCGCCCCGGCCAGCATCCCGGCCAGGCCGTCCAGCTGGAAGCCGTCCACGGTGATGGTGTTCCCCTGGTTGTGCACGGAGCCCTCCCCGACCGGGATCGGCCCCAGCGAGGCCTTCACCTTGCCCGGCCCGGCGTAGGACAGGCTGAACCGCGAGGAGCCGCCCACCGGGAGCTTGCCGTGCACCAACTGGCTCGCCGGCGGCAGCAGTTGCGCGAGGTCCGCGTAGGTGATCACCCCGCTGCCGTTGGCGCTGTCCACGGTGGCGCTGTTCAGCCCGCCGCTCACCGCGACGCCGGACAGCTCGGCCTTGAACGAGTGCAGCGCCACCTGCTGGCGGCCGTCACCGACCGCCAGGCCGTCCGAGGAGATCCGGACGTCGTCCAGCTTCCTCGACAGCGCCTGGGTGAGGAACGGGAAGCCGTCGATCGACACGTCCGGCCGCTGGCTCATCCGACCGCTCTGCACCAGCTTGTCGGCCGCCTCGTCCTCGGCCACCCCGACCGCTATCCGGTCGGCGCCCGCCAGCAGGCCGCAGAGCACCGCCAGGCCGATCGTCGCCTTCAGCCATCCGCGCATCGCACTCCCCCGTCGTCGCCGGTCGCGGCCGTCGTCCGTCGTCGTTCACCGTCTCGTGGCGGCCGCTCGGCACGGCCACGCCCGCACGACCGTACGACGAACCGCCCCGGAGCATGGTTCCGGGGCGGTTCCTGGTGCGCAACGGTCTCGAAACCGCGGCGCGGGTCAGACCAGCAGGTCGGTGGCGATCCAGATCAGCGGCGCGGCCACCGCCAGCGGCAGCGCCACGCCCGCCGTCATGTGCACGAAGCGGGACGGGAAGTCGTACGCCGCGACCCGGCGCCCGATCAGCGCGCCCAGCCCGGCGAGCGCACCCAGCGCGAGCGGCGCGCCCACCAGCAGGCCCAGCAGCACCGCGGCCGCCAGGCCCAGCACCGGGCCCAGCTGCTTCGGGCCGGGCAGCGGCGCCGCGGCCAGCACGGTGGCCAGGGCCACCGCGCCCACGCCGGCCGGCACCCAGTCGGCCAGCAGCAGCATGGTGCACAGCGCCGTCACCACGGTGGCCGAGCCCAGCACCGTCAGGGCGTAGAAGCGCTCCTTCGGGTCCGAGGGGCGGAACGTCTGCAGCACCAGGACCAGCAGGAAGAACCCGCCCAGCGTGCCGACCACGGCGGCCGCCGAGCCCTCCGAGTCCGCCAGCAGCACGGCCGCGTCCGCGGTCAGCCCGGCCAGCGCGGCCAGCAGGATGCCCTGCCGGGCCGGCCACATGCCGTTCAGCCGGAACCAGCCGGCCGCCGTCAGCAGCTGCAGCGCCGCCACCACCAGGGCGAGCGCCACCTGCCCGAGCGCGGCCCCGCCGTCCAGCAGCGCGGCGACGGCGGCGGTGATCAGCGCGGGCTGCAGGCCGGGGTCGATGATCGGCGAACCGGTCCGCCCGGCCGGGCCCTGCGGCAGCGGCTGGGGCTGGGCCTGGGCCCGGGCCTGCGGCTGCTGCGACGGGACGCCCGGGTACGGCGGGCCGGCGGGCACGTCCGGGCGCTTGAGCGCCATGGTCGGCGGGTCGAAGTCCGGCACCGCCGGCTGCGGCGGCATCCCCGCCGGCGCCACCGGCTGCTGGGCGACGGGCTGCGGCGCCGCGGCCCGGGCGGGCGCGGCGTGCCGCCCGGGCCGCGGCTGCGGCTGGAACGGCGGCTGGGGCTGGGGCTGGACCGGCGCCTGCGGCGGGAAGGGGGCCTGTACCTGCGGCGGGTACGGCGCCGACTGCTGGAACGGCGCCTGCGGCTGGAACGGCGGCGGGGCGACCGGCAGCGCGCCGGAGACCGTCACCGGCGGCAGCAGCGTGGTCGCCGCGTCGTCCAGCGGCGGAACGGGCGGCAGCAGCGCCGTCGCGGCCTCGTCCACGGCCGGGACCGGCGGCAGCAGCGTGGTCGCCGCCGCGTCGTCCAGCGCCGGCACGGGCGGGAGCAGCGCCGTCGCGGCCGCGTCGTCCACCGGGTAGCCGTACGGCGGCTGCTGCCCCTGCGGCGGGTACGGCGGCAGCCCCTGCGGCGGGTGCGGCTGCCGCGGGGGGACCTGCTGCGGCCACTGCCCGTAGCCGCCGTCGTTCGGGTTGTTCATGTCCGTCACGCCGCTCAGCCTCCCGCGAACGGCGGAAGGACCTCGACCGTCCCGCCCTCGGTCAGGGCGACGGTGCCGTGCTCCCGGCCGCCCACCTGCACACCGTCGACCAGGTACGAGCAGTGCCCGAGCAACTGGACGAACTTCGGCCGGTCGGCGTGCCGCTCCTTGGCCGCCGCCAGCGCCTCCGCCAGGGTCGCCGCCTCGTACGGCTCCTCGGCGAGCCCGGCCTCGGACTTCGCCGCCGCCCAGTAGCGGATCGTCCCGCGCACCCGGGCGCCGCTCGCGGGCTCGGTGGTCGCGCCCATCGGGCCACCCCTTCTCGTCGTCCTCGCCCGGCCCGGGTGCCCCGGTCCGGCTCGCCACCGCGACGGCCGCCGAAACCACCCGAACGATGGACCCGAGCTGCGCCGCCGGTGTGCGTCCCCATGATGGCCGGTCGGCCGCCGCGAGCGGCAATCGCCCTGGCCGGAGGGGCCGCGGCGATCGTCCGAAGCTGTGTCCAGGCTCACCCGGGCCGCGGCCGAATTGAGCGAAGTGCCGGTTTCGGCACCTCCCGGCCCGGCCGGGGGTCGGCTATCCTCGTCCACCAAGAGAGGGACCCGGGCAGAGTCGCCCCCGGGTCCTTTCGTGCTTACAGGACGCCAGTACGGACGTCCGTGCGATTCGTCGGCCCACCCCCGGCGCGTCGCAGGGACCGCCCCCGCCGATCGCGGCACGACGACGTGCCCGGCCGCCAGGGGTGTCGCCACCGGGGCCCGGGCCGCCGCCCGGTACCGGACCAGACCGGAGGGTTCGCGGGATGAGCAGGGCCGAGACGGTGCGCCAGGGGTCGCCGACCCCCGGGCGCGCGCGCCGCCGCGCCCGGCACCGCCCGCACGCCCCCGGCACGTCCCGGGCGCCCGTCGTCCACTCCCCCACCTCAGCACGTGCGCCATCCGGCTGTGGCGGCAGCCGAACAGCGACCGCGACGACCCGGAAAGGGGACCACCGGGTATGAGTTCTCTCCTCCTCCTCACCAACGCACTGCAGCCCTCCGCCGAGGTGCTGCCCGCCCTCGGCCTGCTCCTGCACAACGTCCGGGTGGCCCCCGCCGAGGGCTCGGCCCTGGTGGACACCCCCAGCGCGGACGTCATCCTGGTCGACGGCCGGCGCGACCTGCCGCAGATCCGCAGCCTCTGCCAGCTGCTGCGCTCCACCGGCATCGCCTGTCCGCTGATCCTCGTGGTCACCGAGGGCGGGCTGGCCGCCGTGACCGCCGAGTGGGGCATCGACGACGTCCTGCTGGACACCGCCGGCCCGGCCGAGGTCGAGGCCCGGCTGCGGCTCGCGCTCGGCCGGCTGCAGGTCGCCGTCGACGACAGCCCGATGGAGATCCGCAACGGCGACCTCTCGGTCGACGAGGCCACCTACTCCGCCAAGCTCAAGGGCCGGGCGCTCGACCTCACCTTCAAGGAGTTCGAGCTGCTCAAGTACCTCGCCCAGCACCCCGGCCGGGTCTTCACCCGGGCGCAGCTGCTGCAGGAGGTCTGGGGCTACGACTACTTCGGCGGCACCCGGACGGTGGACGTGCACGTGCGACGGCTGCGCGCCAAGCTCGGCGTCGAGCACGAGCAGCTGATCGGCACCGTGCGCAACGTCGGCTACCGCTTCGTCGTCCCGGAGAAGCCCGAGAAGGGCGAGCGCCCGGAGCCCGTCCAGCGCTCCACCGCCGCACTGGAGGCCTGACGGAAGTCGGGCGGGCCGCACCCCGCCCGACTCGTCCGCATTGCTCCCGGTGCGCCCTGCGGCGGTCCCAGATCACACTGCCGCCCCGGAGGCCACACGCGTAGACTCCCTCCGTGGCCAAGGTGACGCGCGACGATGTAGCCCGACTGGCTGGGACCTCGACCGCGGTCGTCAGCTACGTGATCAACAACGGGCCGCGCCCGGTCGCGCCCGCGACCCGGGAGAAGGTCCTCACGGCGATCGAGCAGCTCGGCTACCGGCCGAACAGCGTCGCCCAGGCGATGGCCTCCCGCCGCACCAACCTGATCGGCATGGTCGTCCCGGACGCCCGCCAGCCCTTCTTCGCCGAGATGGCGCACGCCGTGGAACGCGCCGCCTCCGAGCGCGGCAAGCTCGTGCTGATCGGCAACTCCGACTACGTCGACGACCGCGAGGTCCACTACGTCCGCGCCTTCCTCGGCATGCGCGTCTCCGGCCTGATCCTGGTCAGCCAGGGCCCCTCGCAGCGCGCCGCCGAGGAGTTCGCCGCGATGGAGGGCGCCAAGGTCGTGCTGCTGCACCGCCGCCCCGAGGCGATCGACGACGTCGCGGTGGTCACCGACGACGTGGGCGGCGCCGAGGCCGTCGTCCGCCACCTGCTGGAGGAGCACGGACACCCGTACGTGGCCTGCTTCGGCGGCCCGGTCGACTCCCCCGCCCCCGGCGACCCGGTCATCGACCACGTCGAGGGCTGGCAGCGGGCCATGGACGCGCACGGCGTCCCCACCGAACCGCACCTGATCGACGCGCCGTTCCACCGCTACGGCGCGTACGAGGTCGCGCTCGGCGTGCTGCGCTCCCCGGACCGGCCGCGGGCGATCTTCTGCTCCACCGACGACCAGGCCATCGGCGTGCTGAGGGCCGCCCGCGAGGTCGGCCTGCGGGTCCCCGAGGACCTCGCCGTGGCCGGCTTCGACGACGTGCCGGAGGCCGCCCTCGCCGACCCGCCGCTGACCACCGTCGCCTCCGACCGCGACGCGATGGCCCGCGCCGCCGTCGAGCTGGTGCTGGACGACTCGCTGATGGTCCCCGGCTCGGACACCGAACGGGTCCGCAAGTTCCCGGCCCGCCTGGTCATCCGCCGCTCCTGCGGCTGCGACGGGACCGCCCCCGGCCGGGCCGCGGCGGAATAGCCGGTTCCGCTCCACGGGCGGCCTGACCAGGCTTTATGAGAAGCCGACGGGCTTCTCGGACCGTTCTGAGCCGCTTCTCATCCGCTCCTCATCCACCGGGCGGAGCTTGGTCGGCATGAGCGAACAGCACCGGCACCCCAGCGACCCGTACGGCCCCCCGCAGGACGCCTACGGCCCCCACGGCGAGCAGCAGAACGGCCCGTACGACCCGTACCGGCAGCCCCGCGTGCTCGAAGGCACCGTCGTCACCGGCGGCCACGCCCCCCACGCCCACCGCGAGGACCACTCAGCCGGCGGCTTCGACGGACCGCCCCCGCCGCCGCCCGTACCGCCCGAGCCGCCCACCATCCTCGGCCCCGGCGGCGGGCCCGAGGGCGAGGGCGGCCGCGGCGGCCGGGCCCGGCGCGGCCTGCTGCGCGGCCGGCTGGCCCTGGTGACCGCCGTCGCCGCCGTCGCCGCCGCCCTCGGCGGGGTCGCCGGCGGGCTGGTCACCGCCGACCGGCAGGGCGCCGACACCCGCACCGGCACCATCGCCAGCCCGGTCTCCGCCCGCTCGGACGGCGGCGCCGACGTGCCGGCCATCGCCGCCGCCGTCTCGCCCAGCGTCGTCGAGATCACCGTGAAGAGCGCGGGCGGCACCGCCACCGGCACCGGCGTCGTGCTCGACAAGGACGGCCGGATCCTGACCAACTACCACGTGATCGACACCGCGGCCGGCGGCGGCCGGATCACCGTCACCTTCCACGACGGCTCCACCGCCCAGGCCACCGTCACCGGCACCGACAAGGCCCTGGACGCCGCCGTCATCACCGCGAACGGCGCCCGCGACCTCACCCCCGCCGTCCTCGGCGACTCCTCCGCCGTCGCGGTCGGCGACCCGGTCGTCGCCATCGGCAACCCGGACGGCCTGACCGGCACCGTCACCTCCGGCATCATCAGCGCCGAGAACCGCACCGTCACCGTCCAGCTCGACGAGGGCAGCACCAGCGCCAACGGCGGCTTCGGCCTCCCCCACCTGCCCGGTCAGAACGGCCGGCAGTCCGGCGGCGGCAACACCACCACCTACAAGGCCTTCCAGACCGACGCCGCCCTCAACCCCGGCAACTCCGGCGGCCCGCTGATCAACGCGAGCGGCCAGGTCATCGCCGTCAACTCGGCGATGTACGCGCCGAACGGCTCCGGCTCGTCCGGAAACAGCTCGGCCGGCAGCGTCGGCCTCGGCTTCGCCATCCCGATCAACGACATCAAGCAGGTCCTGCCGAAACTCGAAGCGGGCCAGACCCTGTAGCCCACCACCGCCACCCGTCCGCACGACGGACAATGGCTCCCAGCAGGCCCTCCACCCCAGCAGAAAGGGCAGCCGCCCATGACCGCGTCCGCCGACGACCGCACCCCCGCCGAGCCCGGCCAGCCCGCCGCCCGGCTCCTCGTGGTCGACGACGAACCCGCCCTCCGGGACGCCCTGGAGAGCAGCCTCGCCTTCGAGGGCTACGAGGTCGCCACCGCCACCGACGGCTACGAGGCCCTGGAGTCCGTCGAACGCGACAAGCCCGACCTCGTTCTGCTGGACATCATGATGCCCCGGATGGACGGCCTCACCGCCGTCCGCCGGATGCGCTCGCGCGGCGACACCGTCCCCGTCCTGATGCTCACCGCCCGCGACGCCGTCGGCGACCGCGTCACCGGCCTCGACGTCGGCGCCGACGACTACCTCGCCAAGCCCTTCGAACTCGACGAGCTGCTCGCCCGCGTCCGCGCCCTGCTGCGCCGCAACGCCCTCGCCGTCGAGGCCGCCGCCGCCCGCGCCGCCGCCGCGGACGACAGCGAGGTGCTCTCCTTCGCCGACCTGCGGATGAACACCGCCACCCGCGAGGTCGAGCGGGCCGGCAAGCCGGTCGAACTCACCCGCACCGAGTTCATGCTGCTCGAGATGTTCCTCTCCCACCCGCGCCAGGTCCTCACCCGCGAGCAGATCCTCAAGGCGGTCTGGGGCTTCGACTTCGAGCCGTCCTCCAACTCCCTGGACGTGTACGTGATGTACCTGCGCCGCAAGACCGAGCAGGGCGGCCTGCCCCGCCTCATCCAGACCGTCCGTGGCGTCGGCTACGCCCTGCGCCCGGCGGCCGGCGCGAACGCGTGAGTACGGTTCCGCCCCCGCCGCTGGCCCCGCCGCGCACCGCCAAGCGCCGTCGGCGGCTCGCCCGCTGGTTCCGGTCCCAATCGCTGCGCAGCCGCCTCACCTTCCTGAGCGCGGCCGCGGTGGCGGTCGCCATCGCGATGTCGGCGCTCGCGTGCTGGTTCATCGTGCACAAGCAGCTGTACGACCAGGTGAAGTCGGATCTGGCGGGCGCGCCTCCGGCCCTGCCCGGCAAGCTGATCTGCTACCCCACTCCGGAGGACGCGCTGGAACACCAGCGCGGCGGCGCCATGCCGGAGATCAGCGGTGCCGTGCCCCGCGACACCCAGTTCCTCTCGCAGGCGGGAGTCTGCCTGCCCCCGGGAGCGACCAAGGCGATCGTGACCAAGCCCGAGGACACCGCCGCCCTCCGGCTCCCGCCCGGACAGTCGGTCATCCGGGAGGGGAAGTACACCAACGGCTCCCCCGCGATCGTCCGGTTGACCTCCAGCCACAAGTTCTCGGTGCCCACCGTCGTCATGGTCGCCACCCCCACCCAGCCCGTCGAGGAGTCCCTCCAGGGCCTCGCCATCCTCCTCGGCGCCGTCTCCCTCGGCGGCATCCTGCTCGCCGCCGTCGCCGGGCGCCTGGTGGCCCACTCGGCCCTCAAGCCGGTCGACCGACTCACCGACGCCGTCGAGCACATCGCCCGCACCGAGGAGGTCGGCACCACCATCCCCGTCCACGGGGACGACGAGATCGCCCGGCTCTCCACCTCCTTCAACTCCATGAGCACCGCCCTCGCCAACTCCCGCGACCGGCAGACCCGGCTGATCGCCGACGCCGGGCACGAGCTGCGCACCCCGCTCACCTCGCTGCGCACCAACGTCGACCTGCTGATCCGCAGCAACGACACCGGCCGCCCGCTACCGGCCGCCACCAAGACCAAGCTGCTCGGCAACATGAAGGCCCAGATGCAGGAACTCACCGTCCTGATCGGCGACCTGCTCCAGCTCTCCCGCCCCGACTCCCCCAAGCCGGTGCGCAACCTCGCCGTCGTCGCCCTGCACGAGATCGTCGGCCGGGCCGTCGAGCGGGCCAAGCTGCGCGGGCCCGGGCTGACCTTCGACACTGTCGCCGAGCCCTGGTACGTGCACGGCGACGCCGCGTCGCTGGAGCGGGCCGTCATCAACCTGCTCGACAACGCGGTCAAGTACAGCCCGCCCGGCGGCACCATCGACATCCGGCTCCAGCAGGGCGTGCTGACCGTCCGGGACCACGGCCCCGGCATCCCGCCGGACGAGCTCCAGTACGTCTTCGACCGGTTCTGGCGCTCCCCCTCCTCGCGCCAACTGCCGGGCTCCGGCCTCGGGTTGTCGATCGTGGCGCAGAGCGTCAGGGAGGCGGGCGGCGAGGTCACCCTGGGCCCGGCCGAGGACGGCGGCCCGGGCGCGCTGGCCACCCTCCGGCTGCCCGGCGGGCCGGCCCCCGAATAGCCCGGGAAAGCAGGACGGGCGGGGCGCCCCGACAGCGCCCCGCCCGTCCTCATGTCCGGCTCACGGTCAGTCGATGTCGCTGCCCGGGCCGAGGACCTTGATCCGGTCCTGCGCCGGAGCCTTCAGCGGCGCGGCCGCCGAGCTGTGGGCGCTCAGGTAGGCCGTGAAGACGTCCAGGTCGGAGGCGCCGACGAGCTTGTCGGTGCCGGCCGCGAAGGCCGGGAAGCCGTCGCCGCCGCCGGCCAGGAACTCGTTGGCCGCGACGCGGTACTTGCCGGCCGGGTCGATCGGCGCGCCGTTCAGCCGGATCGAATCGGCGACCACCCGGTCCGCGCCGGTCTTGCGCATGTCCAGGGTGTAGTGCAGGTTCGCGGAGTTCTGGAGGATCTTCGGCGCCGCGTCGTTGGGGCCGCTCACCTGCTGCTGGAGCAGCTGGACCAGCTGGGCGCCGGTGAGCGTCTTGACCTGCATCATGTTGGTGAACGGCTGGACGGTGAACGCCTCGCCGTAGGTCACCACGCCGTCGCCCTCGCTGCCCGAGGCCTTGTAGACCAGGTCGGAGCGGATCCCGCCCGGGTTCATGAAGGCGACCTGCGCCCCGCCCTTGCCGGCCGGGGAGAGCCCTTCCAGCTGCGCGTCGGCGATCACGTCACCGAGCGGCTTCTCCAGGTCGCTGCTGCCACGGCCGTTGATGTCCGAGCCGATGTAGCCCACCGGGCGGTTGGCAATCGGAGCGGCCAGCTTCTGGTAGTGCTGGACCAGCTCGGTCATGTCCGGCGCCTTCTCGACCGTACGGCGCACCACGTGGTTCTCGGCCTTGACCGAGGGACGCACGATCTCGCCGGTGGTCTTGTCCAGCTTCATGTCGATCTCGGTGAACAGCCGGCCGAAGGACGCGGCGCTGGTCACCGAGCGCGGCACGCCGTTCGGGTCCGGGATGCTGCACGCGTACGCGTTGTGGGTGTGGCCGGTGACGATGGCGCCGACCGCCGGGTCGATCTTCTTCGCGATGTCGACGATCGGGCCGGAGATGCCCTGGCCGGCCGCGCCGCAGTCGTAGTTGTAGACGTTGCTGGCCGGGTAGCCGCCCTCGTGGATCAGCGCGACGATCGAGTTGACGCCCTTGGACTTCAGCTCCGCGGCGTACTTGTTGATCGTGGTGACCTCGTTGGCGAACTTCAGGCCCTTGACGCCCTCGGCGGTCACGATGTTCGGCGTGCCCTCCAGGGTGACGCCGATGAAGCCGATCTTCACGCCCTGCGACTTGGTCACCCAGTACGGGGGCAGCAGCGTCTTGCCGGTCTTCTCGTCGGTGACGTTCGCCGACAGGTAGTTGAAGTTGGCGCCCTTGAACGTACGGCCGGGCTCGTAACAGCCGTCGGTCGGGTGGCAGCCGCCCTCCTGCATCCGCAGCAGCTCCGCCGCGCCCTCGTCGAACTCGTGGTTGCCCACCGAGGTGACGTCCAGGCCGAGCTTGTCCATCGCCTCGATGGTCGGTTCGTCGTGGAACAGCGCCGAGGTCAGCGGGCTGGCACCGACGATGTCACCGGCCGCGACGGTGATCGAGTCGTCGGCCGGGATCCGGGCCTGGCGCAGTTCGGTGGCCAGGTACTCGATGCCGCCGGCCGGCGTCGAGACGACCTGGCCGGTGGCCGGGTCGATCTCCTTGACCGTGCCGGACGAGCCGGCCGGGGGCTCCAGGTTCCCGTGGAAGTCGTTGATCGCCAGCAGCTGGAGGTTGACGGTCTTGTGACGCTTCGCGTTGGCGTCGGCGGCCTGCGCGGCCGTCGGCACGGCCACCGTGCCGAACAGACCTGCGGCGGCGACGACGGCGAGCGCCGCACGTCGGGATCTGACGGTGAGCATGAGGGTCCTCTGCACCTTGGGGGAGCGCCGGCTGTGGACCAGGACCGGACGTTCGGGCGGAGCGGAACACGGGAAAAGCAGGTGTTCCGCCCGTGCAGCCTAGGGTCAACGCGCGTAGCTGTCAGGGGGTCGGACGTAACAAGAGGATTACCTACTGACGAACCATCGCCGTCCGGCCGGTGCGAGAGCCGTGTGCGAGCCGCCCGCACGCCGTCTGCGGGCCGGCCTCAGACCCCCGGCTCGGCGGCCAACTGCCGCTCCGCACGCACCCGTTCGGCCACCGCGTCCTCGGTCATCGCGCGGTCGGTGTACACCAGCGGTCGCTCCGCCTCGGTGATGATGTGCTTCACCACCTGCACGTTGCCGTTGACGTCCCACACCGCGATGCCCGGCGACAGCGTCGGGATGATCTCCACCGCCCAGCGCGGCAGACCCAGCACCCGGCCGGTGGCCCGCGCCTCCTCGGCCTTCTGCATGTAGATCGTCCGGGTGGAGGCCATCTTCAGGATCGCCGACGCCTCCTTGGCCGCCGCGCCGTCCACCACGTCCGACAGGTGGTGCACCACCGCCACGAACGAGAGCCCCAGCCGCCGGCCGAACTTCAGCAGCCGCTGGAACAGCTGGGCCACGAACGGGCTGTTGATGATGTGCCAGGCCTCCTCGACCAGGAAGATGCGCTTCTTCCGGTCCGGCCGGATCCAGGTGTGCTCCAGCCACACCCCGACGATCGCCATCAGGATCGGCATCGCGATCGAGTTGCGGTCGATGTGCGAGAGGTCGAAGACGATCAGCGGCGCGTCCAGGTCGATGCCCTCGGTGGTCGACCCGTCGAACATGCCGCGCAGGTCACCGTCGACCAGCCGGTCCAGCACCAGCGCCACGTCCAGGCCCCAGGACTGCACCTCCTCCACCGCCACGCCCAGCGACTCCACCGACGACAGATCGGGATTGCGCAGGGTGTCGATGATGTCGTCCAGCACCGGCTGGCGGCCCTTCACCGATGCCGCGACGTGCGCGTGCGCGGCCTTCAGCGCGAACCCGGCCCGCTCCTCCAGCCCGCGCCCCATCGCCACCTCGACGATGGTGCGCAGCAGCGACAGCTGCCCGGTCTGGGTGATCGCCGGGTCCAGCGGGTTGAGCTTCACCCCGCCGTCCCGGGCCGCCATCGGGTCCAGCCGGATCGACTTTATGCCCAGCGCGTTCGCGATCAGGTTCCACTCGCCGACGCCGTCCTCGCCCTGCGCGTCCAGCACCACGACCTGCCGGTCGCGGAACCTCAACTGCCGCAGCACGTACGTCTTCTCCAGCGCCGACTTGCCGTTGCCGGACTCGCCGAGCACCAGCCAGTGCGGGGCCGGCAGCTGCTGCCCGTACAGCTGGAACGGGTCGTAGACGTAGCCCTTGCCGCTGTACACCTCGCGCCCGATGATCACTCCGGAGTCGCCCAACCCCGGTGCGGCGGTGGGCAGGTAGACCGCCTGCGCCTGCCCCGTGGAGGTGCGCACCGGCAGCCGGGTGGTCTCCACCTTGCCGAACATCAGGCTGGTGAACGCCTCGGTGAGGTTGCCGAGTGCCATGGGCGGCCTCCTGGGGTGTCAGCGGTGGACGGACAGCGGTGGGACGGGTGCGCGCGTGCTCAGCGGCGGATGCCGGTGGCGAACGGCAGGGTGTTGACGAACGCCCGGTGGTGCTCGCGGTCGCACCACTCCAGCTTGAGGTAGCTCTTGCCGGCCGAGGCACGGATGGTCCGCTTGTCGCGGGCCAGCGCGTCCGGATTGCGCGAGGAGACCGTGATGTAGCCGACCAGGTTCACCCCGGCCGCGCCGGAGGCCAGGTCGTCACCGCGCTGGTCCACCCGGCCGGTGTGGGCCAGGTCGCGCGGGTCGACCGTCCGGTTCATCTTGGCCGCGCGGCTCGCCTCGGCCTCGTCGTTGGTCTTCTCGGTCAGCATCCGCTCGATCGCGACGTCGGTGGGCTCCAGGTCCATCGTCACCGCGACCGTCCGGATCACGTCCGGGGTGTGCACCAGCAGCGGCGCCAGGAAGTTGACGCCCACCGGGGTCAGCGGCCACTCCTTGATCCACGCGGTGGCGTGGCACCACGGCTCCCGGGTCGCCGACTCCCGGGTCTTCGCCCGCAGGAACTGCGCGTGCGTCGCGTCCAGTTCGGCCGGCCAGGCGTTGCGCCGGGACATCGCCTGGATGTGGTCGATCGGGTGGTCCGGGTCGTACATCGAGTGCAGCAGCGAGGACAGCCGGGCCTGGCCCAGCGGCTGGCGCACCCGGATGTCCGCCTCCGCCAGCCGGGCGCAGATGTCGGTCAGCTCGCGCGCCATCACGGCCGCCAGCCCGTCGTCGTCCCGGGCCCGCCGGCCGGCCGAGGGCTGGTCGTAGGCGCTGCGGCCCATCGCGTGCGCCTCCGCCGCCAGGTCACGGGTGTAGTGCATGCAGGCCACCAGGTACGCCCGGTGCTGCTCCGAGGAGGTCGACACCATCGACTGCAGCTGGTCGTACGAGTCCTGCAGCCAGCGCGGCGCGTCCGGATCGCCCCGCCGCTCGACGTCCTTGGCGTGCGCGTCCGGGTCGGCCGGCAGCGTCCGGGCCAGGATCTGCAGCCGGGTCACGAAGCCGTCCCCGTTGGCCACGTGCTTCAGCAGCGTGCCGAACCGGTCGACCAGCGCCTCCTGGTCCTCCGAGTCGCGCAGCCCGACGCCCGGGCCCTCGATCTCGATCGCCGCCGTCACCGTCCGCCGCTCCAGGTGCATCAGCACCCCGACCTCGTCCGGCCCGAACGGCGCGGTCAGCCAGCGCAGCCGCCCCACCCCCGGCGGCGGGCCGACCTCCACCTCCCGGCCGTCCAGCCGGGTGCCGGCGTCCATCGCGTCCGACCGCCACACCGCCCGCCCGCTGCGGACCGTCCGCCGGTACGTCCGGTTGATCTCCGCCCACTTGTAGAACGTCCGCTTGCGGTACGGCACGTACACCGCCGCGATCGCCAGCAGCGGAAGGCCGACCAGACCGGCGATCCGCAGCGGCAGGACCGGCATCAGCAGACCCCAGAGCATGCCGAGGAACGCCCCGAAGATGATCAGCACGATCTCGCCGGACTCCCGGTTCCGGCCGATCGGCGCGTTCGGGCGGGCCTTGCCGATCAGGTAGGTGCGGCGCTGGTGCACGTACGGCTGGGCGTACTGGGCGCCGTACTGGCCGAGCGGTTCGCTGCTCACTTACCCGTCACCCTCCCTTCGCTGGATTGCTGTCACGGATCGGAACCGGCGTCTGCGGCGGCCCGGCCTGCTGCGGCGGGGCCGGCGTCCGGCCGGCGTGCGCGGCGATGCCCGGCGCGACCGACCCGCCGCCGGCGCCCCCGCCGCCACCCCCGCCGACCGGACCGCGGTCGCCGTGGGTGGTGATGCCCTGCTTCATCAGGTTCGCGGTGCCGTTGATCATCGCCGAACCGGCCTGCACCGCGCTCGCCCGGGCCCGGCGCATGTTCAGCATCTCGTCGCCGAAGCCCGGCACGAAGCGGTACACCGCGGCACTCGCGAAGATCGACAGGAACAGGATCGCCAGCCCCGACAGCACCCGCGAGAACGTGTCGTCCGCCCCGCTCCCGCCGGCCACGGCACCCGCCAGGCCCAGGATGATCACGATGATCGGCTTCGCCAGATCGACCGCCACCATCATCCCCGCCCACCGGCGCACGTGCTTCCACAGCTGCTTGTCCACCAGCCCCGCGTACACCGCCGTCCCCAGCAGCGCGCCCACGTACAGCATCGCCGCGCGGATCAGCAGCTCGATCCACAGCACCGCCGCGGCCAGCACCGCCACCAGCGACACCATCACCAGGATCAGCGGCCCACCGCCGACGTCCCCCTTCTCCAACGTGTCGGCGAACCCGCCCAGGTACGTCCCGGTGTCCGACTTCGTCCCCACCGCGATCGCCTTGGTCAGCCCGTCCGTCACGCTCACCACGGTGTACAGGATCAACGGCGTGAACGCCGAGGCCACCACCGTCAGCCACAGGAAGCCGATCGCCTCCGTGAACGCCGTCGTCAACGGCGCCCCGCGCACCGCCCGCTTCGTCACCGCCAGCAGCCACAGCACCAGCGTGATCACCGTCGACACGGCGAACACCACCGCGTACTGCTGCAGGAACGACGCATTGGTGAAGTCCACCTTCGTCGTCCCGTCGATCGCCCCCGACAGGTTCCGCACCACCCAGGCCGCCGCCTGCGCACACCCCTTGGCCAACGACCCGAGCGGATCGGTCACACTGCCGACGGCACCGCCACCGGGGATGACGACAGCTCCATTGGGCGCGCATCCGGCATCACTGCCGGGAATCGGGAGGTCGACCTTCTGACAGGTGGGTGTGGCGGTCGGCGAGGGATCGGCGAACACGCGCTGCGCCGTCAGCAGCGCCGACACCTGGAGGGTGGTCAGCACACCCGCCAGCGCCCCCACTCTGCGGGCGAGGGGACGGCGCGAGGTCTGGTCAACGGGCATAGCGGAACCCCCCGAACTGCTGGACAGCGCCGGTGATCTCGTCGGCGGTTGCGGCCTGCTGGTCCCCTGGCATCGGTGCGGGGCCCTGCTTGCTGCTGAAGTCGGTGACCTTCCAGTCGCCGCCCGTCCAGCGCAGCGCGAGCGTGAGGGTGAACCAGTTGGTGGTCACCGGCTGGACGGAGAGCTGCCCGGCGAGGCCGGTGAGCCCCGTGCACCACACCTCGACCTTGGCCTCGCCGTCGTTGTAGCCGGTCGACTTGGTGCCGACCGGGACGGTGCGGCTCACGAAGGTGAGGTTCTTGGGGGCGCGGCCCTGGGCGTCGAGCCCGTAGCGGGCGGCCGTCTCCGGAGAGAAGCCCTGGTCCAGGCGGCTCTGCAGCGTCGCCACCGCGCCCGGGTCGGCGATGGTGGCGACGATGGTGTGGCGGCTGTCGGTGCGGAACATGTCCGCGGAGCCGATCGCCACCGCGTAGTTGGCGGCGGCCGACTGGGCGCCCTGGTCGCTGTGCGGGAAGCCGGAGGCGATGCCGTTGGCGGTGGTGGTGACGGGCTGGTCGCCGCTGGGTGCGGGGCCGGCGCCGGAGGCGGCGCTGGGGGCGGCGCGGTCGGCGGAGTGGCCGGAGTCGCCCGGGTCGGGCTTGCCGCGGTTGGCGATGGAGATGGCGATCACGAGCAGGGTGACGACCACGAGGATGGTCAGCAGGGTGCGCAGCGGCCTGGACTGACGCTGGTTCGACTGGGAGGAGGGCTGTTCGCCGACCGGCAGCCGCGTACGGGTGTGCGGCTGGTCGTCGGACAACGGCACGGCGGCCCTCCTGGTGCGGGGAGCCGGGCGGCTCCGGGGGCCCTCCGCCCGGGGGCGGGCGCGGACGGAGGGTGGGTACGGGGTGGGTTCCTGGCGGGGCCGGCCGGGGCGGTCCGGTCGGGGGACCTGGCCTCGGACGTTCCGGACCAAGACTGCCCGATCGTCAGATCGCCATACCGTAGACAATGGTGAACAGAGTGCCGAGCGATCCGATGATGAACACGCCGGTCAGGCCGGCGACGATCAGTCCCTTGCCCTGTTCGGCGCCGAAGCTGTCCCGCAGCGCGGTCGCACCGATCCGCTGCTTGGCCGCACCCCAGACGGCGATGCCGAGGCAGATGAGGATGGCCACGGCCATGACGACCTCGACCATCACCCGCGCCTCCGACCCGAGGCTGGCGAACGGCCCCCAGTCGGGGGCGATGCCCCCGATGATGGTGTCGATATTCGCCTTCTTTGGAGGGTCCTCGGCCAGGTGGCCGACCGCGTAGGTGTGCACGCTGCTCAGGTTCATTTCCATCTCACCGCCCGATCAGGCAAATTCAAGGGCCCTGACCCCGCCCGCGCGAAGGGTCGGTGCCTATTCTTGGCCAGATCTGATGTCGACTTGGCTACTTCTCGCGGATTGGTCGTGAGGCATCGGACACGTACGCGAGGATGTCCACCGTACGAAGGATAGCGCTCACTCTTTGTATCTCTGATGATTGCGGTGAGCAACGCCTTCCGGGACACTTCGACTGACGATTCGTCGGGATGGTGCTGATGGTACTCCGGAAGGGCGGTACAGCCGCCGCTGCAGCGGGAGTTGTCGCGTTCGGCTTCATCGGCCTGGTGACGATCGGGACGTATGCGGCGAGTGGGACGCCGCAGCAGTCGGCGAATCGCTCCGCCCTCGCCCCCGGAACGGTCCCGGCGGTCTACCAGGACGCCATCCAGAAGTGGGGATCGCTCTGCCCCGAGATCTCCCCGCCGATGCTCGCGGCGCAGCTGTACCAGGAAAGCGGTTTCGACCCGAAGGCCCGCTCCGGTGTCGGCGCCGAGGGAATGGCGCAGTTCATGCCGGGCACCTGGGCGTCGTACGCCACGGACGGTGACGGGGACGGCAAGAAGGACGTCTGGAACCCCTTCGACGCGATCGCCTCGGCGGCGGTCTTCGACTGCGCGCTCGCCAAGGACGTCGCCAACGTTCCGGGCGACCGGCAGGCCAACATGCTGGCCGCGTACAACGCCGGCCCGTACGCGGTGACGAGCAACAAGGGGATCCCGCCGTACAAGGAGACCCAGGGCTACGTGCGGAACATCCAGGCGATGGCCCGCAGTTTCACCGCGCCGACCGCGCCGGTGGAGGTGTCCGCGCAGTCGGCCGCGGCGATCTACTTCGCGCAGACCAAGCTCGGCACGCTGTACCTGTGGGGCGGGGAGGGCCTGGCCTCGCAGGGCGGCCGGTTCGACTGCTCCGGACTGACGAGGGCCGCGTACGAGAGCGTGGGCATCGAGCTGCCCCGGGTGGCGAACGACCAGTGGTACGCCGGGCCGCATCCGTCGCGGGATCAGTTGCGGCCGGGGGACCTGGTGTTCTTCGCGACCGACCTGAGCGACCCGCGCAGCATCCACCACGTCGGGATCTACGTCGGCGGCGGCTACATGATCAACGCGCCGCACACCAACGCGGTGATCCGCTACGACAAGATCGACACCCGGGAGTACATCGGCGCGACCCGGGTCACCTCGGACGGCGCCCAGGCCCTGCCGACCCGCGACAACAACGGCAACGGCACGGTCAACGCCCCCAGCCGCCCCGGCGCCACGACGGCGCCCGCGGCGGCGGCCGCGGCGCCCACGACGGCCGCCAGGCCGGCCGTGGCGGCCCCGCCCGCACCGACCGCGGCGGCCCAGACCTCACCGCTCGCCGCACCGGCCCGGTCCGCCCCCGCCGCCCCCGCCGTCCCCACCACTCCCGCCGCCGCCCCCGGCCGAGCGAGCCGGAACGGCTGAGGCGGAGCGTGAGCTGTGTGCGCGGTGTGGACGCTGAGTCAAGTTTCGATAACCGCGCGTTTCGAGTGGAACGGCCCGTCCCGGCGATGACGTTTGGTCTGGTGGCCCCCCGTCAGCTTTCCGCGCCGGGCGGGCCCCGGCGGTAACGACCAGGTGTAGCGGACCAGAAGGAGGTGCGGCGTGTCGACGCCGCTTGCCGACACGACCAACCCCGACCTCGGCCTGCTCTACGCCGTCAACGGCCTGGCCAAACGCTCCCCGCAATGGCTGGACCACCTGGTCTCGTGGATCGGCGAGTACGGCATCCTGATCGGCCTCGCCATGCTCGGCCTGGTCGCCTGGCTGCAGGCCAGACGCCGCCCGGACGCGCCGGTGGCGGTGGCCGGGCTGCTCTGGGTGCCGCTGTCGGTGGCGATCGCCGAGCTGGCCAACCTGCCGATCGCCGCGATCGTGGACCGGCCCCGCCCCTTCGTGGACCACTCCGGGCTGCTGGTGCTGGTGGACGGCAAGGCCGGCACCCACTCCTTCGTCAGCGACCACTCGACGATGACCATGGGCGTCGCGGTGGCGCTGTTCCTGGTGAACCGACGGCTCGGCTGGATCGCCGGCGGGCTGGCCCTGCTGCAGGGCTTCTGCCGGATGTTCATGGGCGTGCACTACCCGACCGACGTGATCGGCGGCTTCGCGCTGGCCGTCGCCGTGGTGCTGCTGCTGGCACCGATCGCGATGGCGGTGCTGGTGCCGTTCTGCCACGCGCTGACCCGCACCGCCGTCGCCCCGCTGATCCGGGCGCCGGAGCGCGGCGGGGCCGCCCGCGGCGAGGCCGGGCCGCGCGGGCGCGGACGCCGGCGCGGCCGGGGGCCGGTGCGGGCCGAGGAGCAGCCGCCGGAGTCCGACCTCGCGGCCTGAGCCGGCCTGAGCCGGCCAGGGTCCGCAGGAGAGGGCCTAGTCCGGCCCCGTGCCGCTCTCGGCGAGGTGCTCGGCCCCCTCGCGGCGGGCCAGGTCGCGGGAGCGGCGGGCCGGGGCGTACCAGCCGCAGCTGCAGCTCGCGAAGGCGAAGGAACCGCGTTCGCTGATCGCGACGTGGTGCTCGGGCATGCGGGTGCCGGGCGTGGCCGGCAGCTCACTGTGCACGTGGTTCACCGTAACGCGCCGACCGGCCCGGGCGCGACGCGCTTCGTGAGCCGGTACCCGTAACCCTTCGCCGCTCAACTCGTTTGCCCGGAAAGAGCTCTGCCCGGCCGGTGGTGTCCGGTGGGCAGTCGGGCCCGAGGGGGTTGTCGCGAGGATGAAGATGACCGACCAGCAGTGCGGTGCGCGGCCGGCAGGCCGCCGGGTGCCGCGCCTGCGTCCGGCGGCCGGGGCCGCCCTGCTCGCCGCCGTCCTGGCCGCGGGTGCGGCCGGCTGCTCGGGCGGCTCCGGCGGCGGCTCCTCCGACCAGCAGTCGAGCGTGCCCGACAAGCTGGCCGCCGACCCGCTGACGGCCGTGCGCGGCGCCGCCGACATCACCGGCCGCACCGGCTCCGCGCACACCGCGACCGAGCTGGTCACCGAGTCCGCCGAGAAGAAGGCCTCGTTCAGCGGGTCCGGCGGCTACGACTACGTGAAGCGGATCGGTCGGCTGGAGGTCCAGGTGCCGCCGGGCGCGGCGACCACCGGGAAGATCGTCGAGGTGGTCCTGCCGGGCACCGTCTACCTGCAGAACAGCGGCGCCAAGGTGCCCGAGGGCAAGTGGGTGAAGCTGGACGTGCGCCAGCTGCCGGACGGCAACCTGGTCAGCAGCGGCGCGACGGACCCGGCCTCGGCGGCGGGGGCGCTGCGCGGGGCGCAGAAGGCGGAGGCGGTCGGCACCGAGACGGTGGACGGGGTCGCGCTGCACCACTACCGGGGCACCCTGGACCTTTCGAAGGCGGCCGACGCGACCGGCGGGCGGGGCGGGGACGGCCTGCGGATGGGGGCGCAGACCTTCACCGTCAAGGAGGTCCCGTACGACGCCTGGCTGGACGACCAGGGCCGGCTGCACAAGGTGGTCGAGGTGTTCACCTTCGCCGGGGTGGCCGGTTCGAAGGAGCCCAAGGACCAGGTGAAGGTGACTTCGACGACCACGCTGAGCGACTTCGGCAAGGCGGTCGAGGCGGCCGAGCCGCCGGCCTCGGACATCTACCAGATGAAGCCCTCGGAGAGCCCGAAGTAGGGCCCGGAGGGGGACGCGCCCGGCCGCGGGGCGGTGCTCCGGCGGCCGGGGCGAGACGGGGCGCCGCCGGGGCGGGTGGCCGTCCGGGGAGCGGCGGCCACCCGTTTCGGCGGCGCGGAGATGGCCCGTCCGTGCCATGTGGACGGGCCCCGGAGTGCCTAGGCTGGACGTCGGGTGGCTGCCGCCCGGGCTGGCGAGGCACTGAAGGGGTGGTGCAGGTGGTGTCGTCCACGGGCGGCCGCAGCGGCGGCCACGACGACGCGGCCCTCGACGAGATCGAGCTGGCCGGCGAGCTGATGATCGCCGCGACGGCCAGCCCCGGGGAGCGGCTGCCGACCGAGCGGATCGACGAGGTGCTGCTCGACCGGGTGGTGCCCAGGCCGTCGGACCGGCCCTCGGACCGGCCCTCGGACCGGGCGGCGGAGGAGCAACGGCCGGGGCACTGACGGACGCGGCCTCAGCTGCGCAGCAGGCGGCTGATCGCGGCCGTGGCCTCGGCCACCTTGGCGTCCAGCTCGGCGCCGCCCTCCTCGGCGGCGGCGGCCACGCAGTGCCGCAGGTGCTCCTCCAGCAGGGAGAGCGCGAAGGACTGCAGCGCCTTGGTGCTGGCCGAGACCTGGGTGAGCACGTCGATGCAGTAGACGTCCTCGTCGACCATCCGCTGGAGGCCGCGGATCTGGCCCTCGATCCGGCGCAGCCGCTTGAGGTGGGCGTCCTTCTGGGCGCTGTAGCCGTGCGGGCCGTGGGCGGGCGCGGCGGCGTGGCCGGCGTGCGGGTCGGTCCCGGGCACGTCGTCCTGCTCGGTGCGCGCTTGCGTCGTGGTCATCGGCCCGCCTTCGTCCTGGGTGCCTGCTGGCTGCGTCGGGTTCCAGTGTCCAACACCCGGACCGTCCGTGGTGTTCCGCCGGCCGACCCGGCACGTGCCATCGGGTGCGGGCGGGCGGTGCCGGGATTGCGCCGTCTGAGCGGCGCCCCGGTCTTCCGGGCCCACGACGGGGGCAATCCGTGCGAGGTTCCGTCAGACTGAGGAACCGCGTCCGCACCTGGAGGCGCGGTCCTGGTCAGTCGGCACGACAGTCGAACGGAACGGGAGGTTCCGCCTCCTGTCTCACCACCCCGTTTGCGCGATCGCGCTTGGTTGCACCTAGCATCGTTCAGTCCCTACCCCGCACATCGGAGATTTCCGTGCGTTTTAGCCTGACCCCGAAGGAGACGAGCTTCTACGACATGTTCGCCGCCGCGGCGGAGAACCTCGTCGTCGGTTCGAAGCTCCTGCTCGAACTGCTGGGATCAGACGTGTCGGCCCGCGCGGAGATCGTCGAGCGCATGCGCGCCGCCGAGCACGCCGGGGACGACACCACCCATGCGGTGTTCCACCAGCTGAACTCCTCCTTCATCACGCCCTTCGACCGCGAGGACATCTACAGCCTCGCCTCGTCGCTGGACGACATCATGGACTTCATGGAGGAGGCCGTCGACCTGGTCGTCCTCTACGACATCCAGACCCTGCCGAAGGGCATCGAGCAGCAGATCGAGGTGCTCGCGCGGGCAGCCGAGCTCACCGCCGAGGCGATGCCGAACCTGCGCAGCATGTCGAACCTCACCGAGTACTGGATCGAGGTCAACCGGCTGGAGAACCAGGCGGACCAGATCCACCGCAAGCTGCTCGCCCACCTGTTCTCCGGTCAGTACGACGCGATCGAGGTGCTCAAGCTCAAGCAGGTCGTGGACGTCCTCGAAGAGGCCGCGGACGCGTTCGAGCACGTCGCGAACACGGTGGAGACCATCGCGGTCAAGGAGTCCTGACCCTCGTGGACATGGCAGCACTCATCGCCGTCATCGGCGTTGCGTTCTTCTTCACCTACACCAACGGCTTCCACGACTCGGCGAACGCGATCGCCACCTCGGTCTCCACCCGGGCGCTGACGCCCAAGGCCGCGCTCGCGATGGCCGCGGTGATGAACCTGGCCGGCGCCTTCCTGGGCAGCGGGGTGGCGCACACCGTCTCCAAGGGGATCATCGAGACCCCCACCGGCAACCAGGGCATGGCGATCCTGTTCGCCGCCCTGATCGGTGCGATCGCCTGGAACCTGGTCACCTGGTACTTCGGCCTGCCGTCCTCCTCCTCGCACGCCCTGTTCGGCGGCATGGTGGGCGCGGCGCTGGCCGGCGGGATCGACGTGATCTGGAGCGGCGTGATCGACAAGATCATCGTCCCGATGATCCTCTCGCCGGTGGTCGGCCTGGTCGGCGGCTTCCTGGTGATGCTCGCGATCCTGTGGATCTTCCGCCGGGCCAACCCGCACCGCGCGAAGCGCAACTTCCGGGTCGCCCAGACCGCCTCGGCCGCCGCGATGGCGCTGGCGCACGGTCTGCAGGACGCGCAGAAGACCATGGGCATCGTGGTGATGGCGCTCACCATCTCCGGCCACCAGAGCACCGGGGACATCCCGGTCTGGGTGAAGATCTCCTGCGCGACGATGCTCTCGCTCGGCACCTACGCGGGCGGCTGGCGGATCATGCGGACCCTCGGCCGCAAGATCATCGAGCTGGACCCGCCGCAGGGCTTCGCCGCCGAGGCGACCGCCTCGACGGTCATGTACATCACCTCGTTCGTCTTCAAGGCGCCGATCTCCACCACCCACGTGATCACCGCGGCGATCATGGGCGCGGGCGCCACCAAGCGCATCCGCGCGGTGCGCTGGGGCGTGGCGAAGAACATCGTGCTCGGCTGGTTCATCACGATGCCGGCGGCCGCGCTCGTCGCGGCGCTGGTGTACTGGTTCGTCCACCTGTTCTGGGGCTGACGGCCCCGGGACGCCGCAGCGGCGAGCGGACGAACGACAGAAAGCAGGGCCCGCCCCCACATCTCGGGGGCGGGCCCTGCTCGTGCTCCGCGGCGGCACCGCCATGCAGCACCGAGGAGCAGCTGGGATCCGGCCTAGCCGAAGCGGCCGGAGATGTAGTCCTCGGTCGCCTGGACCGACGGGTTGGAGAAGATCCGCTGGGTGTCGTCCAGCTCGATCAGCTTGCCGGGCTGCCCGACGCCGGCCAGGTTGAAGAAGGCGGTGCGGTCGCTGACGCGGGCCGCCTGCTGCATGTTGTGGGTCACGATGACGATGGTGAACTGCGACTTCAGCTCGCCGATCAGGTCCTCGATGGCCAGGGTGGAGATCGGGTCGAGCGCGGAGCAGGGCTCGTCCATCAGCAGGACCTGCGGCTCGACCGCGATGGCGCGGGCGATGCACAGGCGCTGCTGCTGACCGCCGGAGAGGCCGGCGCCCGGCTTGTTCAGCCGGTTGTGGACCTCCTTCCAGAGGTTGGCGCCCTTCAGCGAGCGCTCCACCACCTCGTCCAGGACGGCCTTCTTCTTCACGCCGGCGAGCTTGAGCCCGGCGACCACGTTGTCGTAGATCGACATGGTCGGGAACGGGTTCGGGCGCTGGAAGACCATGCCGATGGAGCGGCGCACGGCGACCGGGTCGACGTTGGAGGCGTACAGGTTCTCGTCGTCCAGGAGGACCTTGCCCTCGACCCGGGCGCCGGGGATCACCTCGTGCATCCGGTTCAGGGTGCGCAGGAAGGTGGACTTGCCGCAGCCGGAGGGGCCGATGAAGGCGGTCACCGAGCGGGGTTCGATGCTCATCGAGATGTCCTCGATGGCCTTGGTGGTGCCGTAGTAGGCCGACAGTCCGCTGACGTCGATGCGCTTGGCCATGATCGTTGCTTCTCTCGTCTTCTTCGTACGTCAGTCGGTCGCTCAGTGTCCGCCCTTGGGCGAGCGCCAGCGTGCGATGCCCCGGGCGATGAGGTTGAGCCCCATCACGAAGGCGATCAGCACCAGCGCCGCACCCCAGGCACGGGCGTAACCGTTGTCGTTGTTGACCACCGAGTACTGCTGCCAGATGTACATCGGCAGGGACTGCTGCGGTCCGTCGAACGGGTTGCTGTTGATGTAGTCGGCGCCGAACACCAGCATCAACACCGGGGCGGTCTCGCCCGTGATGCGGGCGACCGCGAGCATCACGCCGGTGGTGATGCCGCCGATCGCGGTGGGGAGGACGATCCGCAGGATCGTCTTCCACTTCGGCACGCCGAGGGCGTACGAGGCCTCGCGCAGCTCGTTCGGGACGAGCTTGAGCATCTCCTCGGTGGAGCGGACCACGACCGGGATCATCAGGATCGCCAGCGCGAGGCTGCCCGAGAAGCCGGAGTAGTTGAAGCCGAGGGCGAGGTTCCACAGCGAGAAGACGAACAGGCCGGCGACGATCGACGGGATGCCCGTCATGACGTCGACGAAGAAGGTCACGGCCTTGGCGAGCCCGCCGCGGCCGTACTCGACCAGGTAGACGGCGGTCAGCAGGCCGATCGGGGCGGCCATCACGGTGGCCAGGCCGACCTGCTGCAGGGTGCCGAGCAGCGCGTGGTAGATGCCGCCGCCCTTGCCGGTCTGGATGACGCCCTTCATCGAGTGGCTCAGGAAGTTCCCGTCCACCACGCCGATGCCCTGCTGGATCGTGTACACGGTGAGCGAGACCAGCGGGACCACGGCCAGGATGAAGGCGACCCAGACCACCGAGGTGGCGAGCCGGTCCTTGGCCTGGCGCCGGCCCTCGACCCGGGCCGAGATCAGGTAGCCGCCCAGCAGGAACAGCAGCGCCGAGATCAGGCCCCACTGCAGGTGGCTCTCCAGCCCGCCCGCGGCACCGATCCCGCAGCCGAGCGCGATCGCGCCGGCCGCCACGGCGGGCGGGGTCCAGCGGGGCAGGCGGTTGGCGGTGAGCTTCGGGCCGGTCTGCGGCCGGGCGTCCTCGGGGACGGTGGTGACGACACTCATGCGTTGGCCCCCGAGTACTCCTTGCGGCGGGCGATGATCAGTCGCGCGGCACCGTTCACCAGCAGGGTGATGACGAACAGGACGAGACCGGAGGCCATCAGCGCGTTGCGGCCGTTCTCGCCGGCCTCGGCGAACTTCAGCGCGATGTTCTGCGCGAAGGTGCCGCCGCCCGCGTCGAGGATGTGCAGCGACAGGACGCTGTTGGAGGAGAGCACCACCGCGACCGCGATGGTCTCGCCGAGCGCACGGCCGAGGCCGAGCATGGAGGCCGAGATGACGCCGGGGCGGCCGAACGGCAGCACCGCGGTGCGGATCATCTCCCAGCGGGTCGCGCCGAGCGCGAGCGCCGCCTCCTCGTGCATCCGCGGCACCTGGCGGAACACCTCGCGGGAGACCGCGGTGATGATCGGCAGGATCATGATCGCCAGCAGGATGCCGACGGTGAACAGGTTGCGCGGGGTGCCGGACTGGGTCTGGTCGAAGAGGTACGTCCAGCCGAGGTACTGGTTGAGCCAGCTGGTCAGGCCGTCCAGGTGCGGCACCAGGAAGAGCGCGCCCCACAGGCCGTAGACGATGCTGGGCACCGCGGCGAGCAGGTCGACCAGGTAGGCGAACGGCTGGGCGATCCGCCGCGGCGCGTAGTGCGAGATGAACAGCGCGATCCCGATGGCCACCGGGACGGCGATCACCATCGCGATGAGGGCGCTGACGATGGTGCCGAAGACCAGGACGGCGATGCCGAAGACCGGCTTCGGGGCGTCCGGCGTCCACTCGAAGGTGGTGAAGAAGTTGCCGTCGTTCTTGCTGAGGGCCAGGCCCGAGCGCCAGGCCAGGAAGCCGGCGATCGCGGCCATGATGACCAGCAGCAGGATGCCCGCGCCGCGGGCGAAGTTCATGAAGATCTTGTCGCCGACGCGGCTGTCGCGCGCTCGGCGTTCCCTGCCTCGCGGGGCGGCAGGGGGGGATGAAGTCATTGGTCTACTCCGGTCTGGTGGCGCCGCCCCGGCGGGGGGACGGCACCATGGCGGCGGTGCCCCGGACGTTGGTGCTGGGTTCGTGCGTTCCGGTGGGACGGCCCCTGCCCCCCTCGCTCACGGGGCCGTCCCACCGGTGGTCCTGTCGGGTCAGGCCAGGGCGCCGACGGCGGCCTTGACCTTGTCGCCGATGGCGGCGGGCATCGGGACGTAGCCCTTGTCGCCGATCGACTTCTGGGCGGCGTCGCTGATCGTGTAGTTCAGGAAGGACTTGAGGGTGTCCAGGGTCTCGGCCTTGTTGCCCTTGTCGCAGGCGATCTCGTAGGTCACCAGGACGATCGGGTAGGCGTTGTCGGCCTTGGTGCCGTAGTCCAGGGTGAGGGCGAGGTCGCCGTCGGTGCCCGAGATGGTGGAGGAGGCCAGGGTGAGCGCGGCGTTGGCGGCGGTCGCCTCGACCGGCTGGGCGGCACCGGTGGAGATCTTGGCGCTCTTCAGGTTGTTCAGCTGGGCGAAGGACAGCTCGGCGTAGCCGATCGAGTTCTTGACCTGCTTGATCTGGGCGGAGACGCCGGCGCTGCCGTTGGCGGACTGGCCGTTCTTGCCCTTCCACGCCTTGCTCGGCTCGGCGGTCCAGGCGCCGCCGGAGGTCTTGGCGAAGTAGGAGGTCAGGTTGTAGGTGGTGCCGGAGTCGTCCGAACGGTGGAACGAGGCGATGTCGGCGTCCGGGAGCTTGGCGCCCGGGTTCAGGGCGACGATGGCCGGGTCGTTCCACTTGGTGATCTGCGAGTCGAAGATCTTGGCGGCGGTCGGGCCGTCCAGGACCAGGTTGTCGACGCCGTCGATGTTGTAGACCAGCGAGACCAGGCCGGCCACCATCGGCAGGTCGATCGCCTTGCCACCGGTGCAGACGGCCTTGGAGGCGTCGACGTCGGCGGGCTTCAGGGCGAAGTCGGTGCCGGCGAAGGCGACCTTGCCCTGGTTGAACTGCTGGACACCCGCGCCGGAGCCGCCACCGCTGTAGTTGACGGTGATGCCGGAGCAGGCGGCGCCGAAGCTGGCCTTCCACACGTCCATGGCGTTGGCCTGGGCGGTCGAACCGGCGCCGAGCAGCGTTCCGTTCTTGCCACAGTTGACCGCGGCGCTGGCCGCGGCGGAGCCGCTGGAGCCACCGGACGCCTTGGTGTCACTGTTGTCGTCCGAACCGCAGGCGGCGAGCGACAGCGAGCTGACGAGCGCCATGGCACCGATGGCGAGGGCCTTGGAGCGGCCGTTCCGCTGGAGCTTCACTGGGGTGTCCCTTTCTGTGGCATTGCCCGTCGCGCGGGCCGTACAGGTACGGCGGAGCACGGGTTTTGCTGTGGTCCGGGGCCCGTTCGGCCCTCCGGTAGTCCCGAAGTTAGGCCGGGTAAGTGACACGACAGCCGGTCGCAAGTGAACGGGGAGTGAACCTCGGAGGGATGCCAGGAAACTACGTCAGGTAGTAACGGTTGCGTCACGGCAAGGGCTCGGGAAGATCACTTCCACCGTTCCGCCACCGGCGGCTCCCCGTTCGTCCGCACGGGCCGCGCCCCCAGGATCACCAACAGGGCATCGATCAGCAACCGGTCGCGCTCGTGCGTCAGCCGGGCGCGGGCCTTCCCGGCCGGCAGCCACTCCAGCCGGTCCACCTCCCGGTTCGGCCGGAACGCCCCGCCGGCCGGCACCGCCGCCCAGTACCGCACCTCCTTCGGCCGGCCCTGCGCCAGGTAGTGCTGGGCGGGCAGCTCCGGGCCGAGCACGCAGGCGTAGCCGGTCTCCTCCCGGACCTCGCGCAGCGCCGCCTCGACCACGCCCTCGCCCGGGTCGAGCTTGCCCTTGGGCAGGCTCCAATCGTCGTACTTCGGACGGTGGATCACCGCGATCCGCGGCCGGCCCAACCGACCGCTCTTCTTCGGCCGGCCCGGCAGCCACAGCACCGCGCCCGCCGCGAGGACCACCCGGGCGGACGCCGGACCGGCGGCGGTGACGTCCACCGTCCGCCGCCCGGTCCACGGCTGCCCGGTCCTCGACTGTTCGTGCACACTCAAGCCATTCGTGGTGCGGGGGGATTCCCCCAGCCCTCGGCAGGGGGCAGTTCCAACCAGCCGTCCAAGCCGGGCGGGAGGTCGGGCCACCGGCGGCCGAAGGCGTACCGTGCCGCCTCCACCTCCAGTCGCTGATCAGCATGCACCACGCCCAGCACGTAGGCGGTCGCCGGGGTGATCCGGGGCGTGCGCGCCGCGGTGGCGACGGTCACCGCCGCGTCCGCCGCCTCCTGGTGGCGGCCCAGCACCGCGTCCAGCTCGTCCAGCTCGCTGGACGGGCGGCCGCACACCTCCAGCGCGTACCGGGCCCGCTTCAGCAGGATCCGCATCCGGGACCAGGGCGCGTCGTCCGCGGCCAGCGCCGTGTCCGCGTCCGCACCACCGCGGGCCGCCGGCACCGCGCCCAGCCGGCGCAGCACGTCCCCGCCGTACGGCGTCGCGGCCCGCTGCAGCGGCAGCTGCTGGGCGCTCGCGGACAGCGCGGTGAACGCGGCGGCCGCCTGCGGCAGCAGCACCGCCGACGCCCGGCCGCCCGCCGACTCCAGCAGCGGCGCCTCGCCGACCAGCAGCGTCATCCGGTCCGCGAGCGCGTGCAGCCGGGCCGAGCGCAGCTCCTGCAGCACCGTGGAGTGCGCCCTGGTCCGGGCCAGCGTCAGCTGGCGGTCCAGCAGGGCCCGCGCCTTCGGGGCGCCCGCGTGCCCGACCAGCATGCCGGTGCCCTCCGGGTCGGTGCCGCTCAGCGAGTCCAGCGCGCCGAGCAACCGGGCCGAGCGGCGGACGTAGCCCGGCTCCAGCGCCAGCAGGTTCAGCAGCCAGCGCAGCTCGGTGCGCGACTCCTGCGCCCAGGTCTGTTCGAACAGCGCGCCGAAGGTGTGCAGCAGCCCCCCGACCCGCCGGACGGACCGCAGCAGGTCGGCCGTACCGGCCGCCGGGACGGTCGAGGCGGTCCCCGGTCTGGCGCCGACCTCGCCCACGGCCAGCGGCAGGGCGCGCAGGAACGCTCCGGCCTGGGCGGTGAGCCGGCCGGAAAGGATGTCCCCGGCGGTCGCGGTGGAGGCCGCCTGGGCCGTCATCGGCGCATCGGTCATGGCGTGGTAGATCCCCGTTCCCCCAGGGGCCGTCCCCCCGGGGCTGGTGGCCGACCGCCGGAGCGGGCCCCGGTTCCCCCGGGGGCCTGCTCGGGCGGCTCGCATCAGTGGTCGCGTCAGCGCGAGGTGGCGGCCCGGCGGCGCTGGCGCGAGTCGATGAGCAGGTCCTGGACGTGCCGCAGCGGCTTGCCCTCGGCGTCCTGCGAGTGGCGGGTCCACGCGCCGTCCGGCCCCAGGTGCCAGGACTCGGTCTCGTCCGACACCCCGAGGTCGATCAGCCCGGACAGCTCGGCGCGGTGCGCCGGGTCGGTGATCCGCATGAGCGCCTCGATCCGGCGGTCCAGGTTGCGGTGCATCATGTCGGCGCTGCCGATCCAGACCTCGGGATCGCCGTTGTTGCCGAACACGAAGATCCGGGAGTGCTCCAGGAAGCGGCCCAGGATGCTGCGGACCCGGACGTTCTCGCTCAGACCCGCCACCCCCGGGCGGATCGCGCAGATCCCGCGCACCCAGACGTCCACCGGCACCCCGGCCTGCGAGGCCCGGTAGAGCGCGTCGATCACGGCCTCGTCGACGATCGAGTTGACCTTGAGCTTCACGTGGGCCGGCCGGCCCGCCCGGTGGTTGGCGATCTCGTTGTGGATCCGGGAGACCAGCCCGTCCCGCAGGCCGCGCGGGGCGGTCAGCAGGCGGCGGTAGGACTCGCGGCGGGAGTAGCCGGACAGCCGGTTGAAGAGGTCCGAGAGGTCCGCGCCGACCTGCGGGTCGGAGGTGAGCAGACCGAGGTCCTCGTACAGCCGGGCGGTCTTCGGGTGGTAGTTGCCGGTGCCGACGTGCGAGTAGCGGCGCAGGGTGTCGCCCTCCTGGCGGACCACCAGCGACAGCTTGCAGTGGGTCTTCAGCCCGACCAGGCCGTAGACCACGTGGCAGCCGGCCTCCTCCAGCTTGCGGGCCCACTTGATGTTGGCCTGCTCGTCGAAGCGCGCCTTGATCTCGACCAGCACCAGCACCTGCTTGCCGGACTCGGCCGCGTCGATCAGCGCGTCCACGATCGGCGAGTCGCCCGAGGTGCGGTACAGCGTCTGCTTGATCGCCAGCACGTCCGGGTCCGCGGCCGCCTGCTCCAGGAAGGCCTGCACGGAGGTGGAGAAGCTGTCGTACGGGTGGTGCAGCAGGACGTCCCGCTCGCGCATCGCGGCGAAGATGTCCGGCTGCGAGGCCGACTCGACGTCGGTCAGCCCGCGGGCCGTCCCGGCCACGAACTTCGGGTACTTCAGCTCCGGGCGGTCCAGCTCGGCGATCCCGAACAGGCCGGTCAGGTCCAGCGGCCCGGGCAGCGGGAAGACCTCCGCCTCGGTGATGTTCAGCTCCCGCACCAGCAGGTCCAGGATGTAGGGGTCGATCGACTCCTCGACCTCCAGCCGGACCGGCGGGCCGAAGCGCCGCCGCATCAGCTCCTTCTCCAGGGCCTTGAGGATGTTCTCGGTGTCGTCCTCCTCCACCTCCAGGTCCTCGTTGCGGGTGACGCGGAAGGCGTGGTGGGCCAGCACCTCCATCCCCGGGAAGAGCTCCTCCAGGTGCGCGCCCATCACGTCCTCCAGCGGGACGTACCGCTGGGGCGAGGCCTCCAGGAAGCGGGCCAGCGACTGCGGGACCTTGACCCGGGCGAAGTGCTTGTGGCCGGACACCGGGTTGCGGACGACCACGGCCAGGTTGAGCGAGAGCCCGGATATGTACGGGAAGGGGTGGGCCGGGTCGACCGCCAGCGGCGTCAGCACCGGGAAGATCTTCTGCCGGAACAGCGTGTGCAGCCGGGCCTGCTCCTTCTCGGCGAGCTCCGGCCAGCGGACCACCTCGATGCCCTCGGCGGCGAGGTCCGGCAGCACCTCCTGCTGGAAGGCCGCGGCATGGCGGGCCATCAGCTCGCGCGAGCGGGTCCAGATCAGGTCCAGCACCTCACGCGGCTGGAGGCCCGACGCGCTGCGCTGGGCGACGCCGGTGGCGATCCGGCGTTTCAGGCCGGCCACCCGGACCATGAAGAACTCGTCCAGGTTGCTCGCGAAGATCGCGAGGAACTTGGCCCGCTCCAGCAGCGGGATCTCCGGGTCCTCGGCCAGCTCCAGGACGCGTTCGTTGAAGGCGAGCCAGCTGCGCTCGCGGTCCAGGAATCGCCCCTGCGGCAGGGCGTCGAGCTCCTGCTCGTCCGTGGCCGGCAGCTCCGGCGGTGTCCCCAGCGCACCGGACATCCGGGCCGGTGGCGACAGCGGGGCAGAGACGGGGCGGGGGATGCTCATGGGTTCCAGCTCCTCCAGCAGCAGGACGGCGTCCGGACGCGAATGGCTCTGCGGGCCGTCGTCCTCGCCCGGGGCGGAGCCCAGGAGCAGCGCCCACCCGCCGGGCGCGGTCCCTACAGGACCGACCGGCGCGTGGCGGTCGACTCTGCACGAGCGAGACACTACGGACTTCATCCTGTGATCTTCGCGGCAGCAATTGAATCCACGGTAAACACCGCATGGCCAGGAGGAAAGCTGAGTCGGTCGGGGCAAGGGATCCGGGCGATTCGCACCCCTTGCCCGTCCCGCTCGGCTCGCCCGTCCGGCCGCCCGGTGTCAGGGCCGTACCGGTCGGCGGTCGGCCCGCTGTCAGGCCGACCGGTACCGGGCCCGGTACATGAGGTCCACCTCGTGGATGGTGAAGCCCAGTCGCTCGTACACCCGGACGGCCGCCGGGTTGTCGGCGTCGACGTAGAGCAGGACGGCCTCCAGGCCGCGCTCGCCCTCGCCGGAGCCGGTCAGGTGACGCAGGCCGGCGGCGGTGAGCGCGCGGCCGAGGCCGCTGCCCTGCTCGGCCGGGTCGACCCCCACCACGTAGACCTCGCCGAGCGCCGGCTCGGTGGCGGTGGCCGGGTGCACCTTCGTCCAGTGGTAGCCGACCACCTCGCCGTCGCGGGTCGCGAGGAAGAAGCCGGCCGGGTCGAACCAGGGCTCGGCCAGCCGGTCGGCCAGGTCCTGCTCCGTCCAGGAGCCCTGCTCGGGGTGGTGGGCGAAGGCCAGCGCGTTCAGCCGCAGCCAGGCGGTGTCGTCCTCCCCCGGGCGGAAGGTCCGCAGCTCGATGCCGGCCGGCAGCGGGACGGCCTCGGTCTGCGGGCCCGTACGGCGCATCTGCCGCAGTTCCCGGACCAGTTCGGCGCCGTACGCCCCGGCCAGGTGCCGGGCCGCCGGGTGGCCGCCGTGCACCCAGAAGTCCACCGCGTCGCGGCCCTCCTGGTGGGCCCGCGCCAGCACCGCGTCGACCAGGGGACGGGCCAGGCCACGACCGCGGGCCGCCGGGTCCACCACCAACTCGGCCGCGGGGTTGGCGGTTCGGCCCTCCGGGACCTCGAGCTGGCCGTAGCCGAGGACGGTGTCGCCCGGGGTGTCGCCCTCACCCTCGCCCTCGCCCTCGATGAAGTGGGTGACGCCCGGGCGAGGAGTCTCGGAGGAGCGGAGCCGGAGCCGGCCCTGCTCGGACACGGCGGCCCGGCCGTCGACCGCCTGGGCCTCCGCCAGCACACGCAGGGCGCCGTCGCGCTGCTCGGGGCGGAGCACGTTGTTCGCAATGACCGCTGTCTGATCGTCCATGCGTTGACGATACGTCACGGGAGATCATCACCGGAGGTCATCGGAAACGCGAAAAACCCCCACCCGGGTTTCCCTGGCTGGGGGTTCTTCTGAAGAATTGTTCGGCGGCGTCCTACTCTCCCACAGGGTCCCCCCTGCAGTACCATCGGCGCTGTGAGGCTTAGCTTCCGGGTTCGGAATGTAACC
>NZ_JZKH01000200.1 GCF_000961885.1 Streptomyces rubellomurinus | reverse complement strand
CCGTCCGCGGAGACCACCACGGTGTGGGACACCCCGGGGGTGTTGTCCACGAAATTGGTGATCAGCCAGTTCAGGTTCTGTGCGGCCTGGCTCATCTGGGTCAACTCAACGCTCCTGGTGGTTCGAGCCGCCGAAGAGATCGGTGCTTCGGTTCTGTCCGTTGCCGGACTGGTCTACCTGATCGGGGTCGATCCGGAAGCTTCCGGTGTTGCCGACGCTGCGGCCCTGCTCCACGCCGCGGCGCAGGTTGGTGAGACGGCCGCGGACCTCCTCCGGGTTGCGGGAGACTGCCGGCCCGTCCATCGGGGTGGGCTTGGCGTTCCCGGGCACCAGGTTCTGCTTGGGCACGCGCCGCGGCAGTCCGGAGTCGGTGGTGCCGCTGGAGGCGGGCTCGCGCAGCTGCTCGGCCCGCTGCCAGTCGCCGTCGTTGGGCGACTGCCAGGGGGAGGCGGTCGGGCCGGTCGGGCCGTATCCGCCGAGGGCCGACACGTCGTGGCCGTCGCGCGGCTCCTGGACGGCCGAGGTGTCCTTGGCGCCGGCGAACCAGTTCGGGCTGTCGCCGGACGGGACGGCGCCGGCCGGCGCGGAGCCGAGGCCCCCGCCCGCCAGCTGCTGGCCGGGGCGGCGCTGCGGCAGCCCGGACGGCAGGGTGGTGGTGGGCTCGGCGGCCGGCAGGGCGGGCGGCTCCGGGGCGTACGGGTGGCCGGCCGGGGCCTCCTGGGCCTGCTGACCGTACTGGTCCTGGCCGTGGTAGCCGTCCTGCTGGTAGCCGCCCTGCTCGTAGCCGTACTGGTCGTCGGCGTAGGCGGCGTTCTGGTCGTAGCCCTGCTGCTGCGGGTACGGGTCGTACCCGTCCTGGGCGTAGCCGTCCTGCGCGTAGCCGTACTGGTCGTCGGCGTAGGCGGGCTGCTGCTGGTAGCCCTGCGGGGCGTACGGGTCGTAGCCCTGCTGGTAGTCCTCCTCGACCTCGGCGTCGAGCACCGGGTCGTGCGGGCCGCTCTCCAGGGCCGCGCGGCGGACCTGGTCGAGGCGCTGCGAGCGCTGGACGGCCTCCAGGGCCGGGCTGAACCCGCTGGAGCCGGCGTTGCCGGCGCCCGTGAGGTGGTCGTCGAAGCCCAGCTCGGCGGCGCTGCGGGCGCGGCCGTCCTGGGGCCACTGGGAGGTCGGCTCCTGGTCGGCGAAGATCCGGGAGACGGTGAACTGCTCCTCCGGCTCCGGGGCCGGGCCGGACTGGGTGACGAACGGCGGGAGCATGACCAGCGAGGTGGTGCCGGCCGACTCGCCGGAGGGGCGGAGCTGGACGCGGATGTCGTGCCGCTGGGACAGCCGGCCGACCACGAACAGGCCCATGCGGCGGGAGATGGTGGCGTCGACCGTGGGCGGCTCGGCCAGCTTCTCGTTGATCTCGGCGAAGTCGTCGGCGGTGAGGCCGATGCCCTTGTCGTGGATCTCGACCAGCACCCGGCCGTCCGGCAGGCGGGTGGCGTTGACCAGCACCCGGGTCTGCGGGCTGGAGAACGAGGTGGCGTTCTCCAGCAGCTCGGCGAGCAGGTGGACGAGGTCGGTCACGGCGGCGCCGACGACCTCGACCTCCGGGATGCCGGAGAGCTCGACGCGCTCGTACTGCTCCACCTCGGAGGCGGCGGCGCGGAGCACGTCGACCAGCGGCACCGGGGTGTTCCAGCGGCGGCCGGCCTCCTCGCCCGCGAGGACGAGCAGGTTCTCACCGTTGCGGCGCATACGGGTGGCGAGGTGGTCCAGCTTGAAGAGGTTCTCCAGCTGGTCCGGGTCGGCCTCGTTGTTCTCCAGGTCGGTGATCAGCGCCAGCTGGCGCTGGATCAGGCTCTGGCTGCGGCGCGACAGGTTGGTGAAGATCGCGTTGACGTTGCCTCGCAGCAGTGCCTGCTCGGCGGCGAGTTCGACGGCCTGCCGGTGGACCTGGTCGAAGGCCCGGGCGACTTCGCCGATCTCGTCCTTGCCGTGCAGCGGGATCGGCGTCACCGAGGTGTCGACCCGGTCGGGGTCGGTCTTGGAGAGCTTCTCGACCAGGTCCGGCAGGCGGTGGTCGGCGATCTCAAGGGCGGCGTTGCGCAGGGTGCGCATGCCGAGGACCATCGAGCGGGCGACGTAGCCGGTCATCACACCGGCCAGGACGAGCGCGACGAGGACGATGCCGGAGTTCAGGATGGCGTCGTAGAGCGCGTTGTCCTTGAGGTTGCGGGAGTCCGTGAGGACGTCGTTGAGCAGCGCGACTTCGGTGTTCCGCAGCGCCTGGATGTGGGTGTTGGCGGCCTGGTTCCAGTTGTCCGGGGTCAGACCGGCGGCGACGACCTCGGCGAACGCGGCGTCGGCCGCGGCCTTGCCCTTGCCCTGGCCGATGGCGGCGGCCTCGGCGTAGTTGGCGGCGATGGCCAGCAGGCTCTGCATGTTCGGCGCGGCGCCGTTGGGCATCTTGTAGGCCGAGCGGTCCTGGGCGGTGGCCAGGGCGACCTGCGCGTCCGCGTACTTGCGGGCGTCCTCGGGGGCGCTACCGGTGTTGAACTCGTTGAGCGAGACCTGTTCCAGCTTCTCGGAGACCAGGATCTGCTGGGTCATGTCCTGGTTCTCGTACCGCGTGGTCGTGCCCTGCGCGGCGCCGATCAGGATGTTCAGCATCAGCGCGCGCTCGGACGAGGCGGCGGCCTTGGCCAGCGACATCGCGTAGATCGCGCGGCCCTTGCTGGTGGCGTTGGAGGAGCCGTTGCCGACCGAGTTGTCGAAGGCCAGCAGCGGGGAGAACATCGTCGAGTACGCGTTGGCGGTGGCGCTGGCGAACAGCTCGCCGCTGTAGGCGTTGGCCCGCAGGTGCGGGAGGTCCGCGACGAGGATCTGGAAGGCCTCGTGGCGGCGCGGCAGCTCGCCGGACTTGTCGGAGGCCTCGTAGGCGGCGTTGTACGCCTTCAGGGCGGCATCCGTGTCCGCGCGGCGCTTGGCGACCTCGCCGTTCGGGTCCTGCTTGGTCATCAGGGGTATCAGCGTCTTGTCGCGCTCGTTCTCGAGCGCCTCGGCGAGCTCGGTGGCCGCCTTGGCGAGCTCGGCGGTCTTCTCGGCCCGGGAGGCCTTGATGAAGCCGTCGATCGAGGTGTTCACGCGGAGGCCGCCGAAGACGATGCTGATGATCACGGGGATCAGCAGGATCGCGATCAGACGGGTCGGCACGCGCCAGTTGCGCGGGCGGAGGAAGTCGTAGCGGCCGGCGCCGTCGTCGCCCCGGGCCTGCGCGCCGCCGGTCCGGAGTTCCTTGGGCTTGGCCGCGGGATCCGGTGCGGGCGCGGTCTGGCCGCGCTCCTCGGCGGGGGTGAACGCGGAGAATCCGGCCGGGGCCGCTGCGCTACCGTTCGGCTCGCTCTGGCGGGGCTCGGAGCGCCGCTGCGGGGCGGGTTGCTGCTTACGCCTCACTCGACAACTACCTCTCGGCCGTCTGACGGCCATGGATCAATCCAGCGCTACCCCCGTGCCCCGGGCCCGGCGCCGGATGCGGGCCGACACGAGAACGACAGGGGTAGCTGGAATTTCAGCACGTGCGGGGATACGGGACAAACAGCCGCCGGTCCGGGCACGCGTCGGCACAATACGGACATTCGTTGACATGACGGAGCAAAACCGTGGTCATCTGGCGCTGAACGGCGCTGATTAGCCACACTGAGTCATTGTTGATCACCAAATGCCTACCGAACTGTTATCGGCTGCTTATACACGGGCCTTGCGCGGGCCTCCCCGAGGACACCGGCCGTTCGGCACGACAGCCCCGGTACCCCGTCCGACCGGACGGGGTACCGGGGCTGCTGCTCGTGCACTCGCCCCGCAGGCGGCTCGGCGCGGGTGTCAGCGGAGTCGGGCCAGGAGGGCGTGTTCGACGAGGGTGATGAGGGCGCTCTTGGCGCTGTCGCGGCGGCGGGCGTCAAGGGTGACGACCGGGGTGTCGGCGCCGAGTTGGAGGGCTTCGCGGACTTCGTCGGGGGTGTGGGGCTGGTGTCCGTCGAAGCCGTTGAGGGCGACGACGAAGGGCAGG
>NZ_JZKH01000199.1 GCF_000961885.1 Streptomyces rubellomurinus | reverse complement strand
CCTCCACGGCACCATGAAGGTGACGGTTCACCAGGCCGTCGAGGCGCTGCTGCGCGCGCCGGACGGGCGCAGCGGCAAGGACTACCTCGGCTACCTCCAGGTGACGATGAGGTGTTGGAGGAGGTCCAGGGTCTGGTGGAAGGTCAGGCCCTGGCCTGGGCCTTTGGGAGGGCGCGCTGTTCGGTGAGGAAGAGGTGGGCGGCGCTGACGAGGGTGACGTGGCGGTGCCAGCCGATGTAGGAGCGGCCCTCGAAGTGCTCCAGGCCCAGTCGGGTCTTCAGCTCGCGGTAGTCGTGTTCAATCCGCCGGCGTGACTTCGCCAGCCGGCCCACATCAGCTGCTTGCGGATCTCGGCGACCGTCGCCAGGTCCTCCTCGGCCTTGTCGAGCGGGGCCTGCAGTTGGTCCCGCTCGCCGGTCATCTGTGTGACCTGCGCTTCGAGCTGCTGGTTCGCCGCCACCAGTTCGCGGATGCGTTCGATCTGCTCGGCGTTCCCTGCCTGGTCGAGCTGTTGCCCGAGGTTGCTCAGCCCACCGGCCGGCCCGCTGCCGCCGCGAGGACGCCGAGCGCGCCGGCGCCGAGGAGGGCCCCGACGACGCCGCGGCGCGCGGCGAGCAGCCAGAGCGCGGCGGACGCGAGGACCGCGTACTGCCAGGCGTGCTGCAGCGCCATGGCCAGCGGGACCGCGGAGCCCGCGATCGCGCCGATGACGGCCGCGCTGGCGCCGCCGAAGAACGCCTGGATCCGCGGGGCGGCGCGCAGCGCGTCGAAGCGGGGGCCGCCGAGGGTCACGAACAGGAACGACGGGGCGAAGGCGACGACGGCGGCGAGCAGTCCGCCGGGGACGCCGGCCGCCGCGTAGCCGACGACGGCGACGGTCTGCACGACCGGGCCGGGGGTGATCTGGCCGAGGGCCACGGCGTTGAGGAACTGGCCGTCCGTCATCCAGTGGTACTGGTCGACGGCGTCGGCCTGCATCAGCGGGATGATGACGAACCCGCCGCCGTACGACAGCGCGCCGACCTTGAACGCCACCCACGCGAGGGCGAGCAGCCCGCCGCCGGCCGGCGCCGCGAGGGCCAGCGGCAGCGGCCACGCGCCGCGCCGTCGCGGCCCTCGGCCCGGACCCGGTGCGGCCTGGCGGCGCGCGTGCACGGCGACCTCCGACAGCCCGGCGGCGACCAGCACCAGCACCATCCACGGGCCGAGCAGCACCGCCGCCGTACCACCGGCCACCACGTACCCGGTCCAGCGGGCCCGCGCGGACCGCCGCGCACCGGCGCGCTTCCAGCTCGCCGGCACCAGCGCGACCGCGGCCTGCACGGCCACCGCGGCCACGGCCGCCCCCGCCCCGGCGGCCGCCCCGCGCACCCACAGCGGCGGGCTGCCGGCCAGGAACAGGGCGGCGAGCACGAGGATCAGCGCCAGGCCGGGCAGGATGAACGCGGCTCCGCCGACCAGCGCGCCCGCGATCCCGCGCAGCCGCCAGGCCGTCAGGATCGCCAGCTGGGTCGAGGCCGGCCCGGGCAGCAGGTTCGTCGCGGCGATGCCGTCCTCGAACTCCGCCGCCGTGATCCACCCCGTCCGCTCGACGCACAGCCGGCGCAGCAGGGCGATGTGGGTGGGAGGCCCGCCGAAGCCGGTGCAGCCGATGCGCCCCCACGCGCGGGCGATCGTCGCCAGCCCCACCTTCCCCGCCACCTGCTCCGCCTCCATCGGTCCTCCGTACGCACCGCTGCCCGACCTCTTCGCGGGGCGCGACCCTACCGGATCGTTGACGCCGGCCGGCTCCTCCCGGGGCTAGTGGGACCTGGTCGGAGGGGTCCCTGACGTGGCGGAGTCGGCGCCGTGCGGTACCTTGACCGGTCGTCAGCGGTCCATGATCCAATTTCATCGGCCGACTGACACGGTCAAGTGATTCGTTCTGATTCTCGGGGGATTCCGAACCATGCGTTCCACGCGTATTGCCCTGGCCGCGGCCGTCGTCGCGCCGCTCGCCCTGACCCTGGTGGCCTGCGGCCCCGGCGACGACCCGAGCCCGGCCGCTTCCTCGCCGGCCACCGGTGCCGCTTCCAAGGCGCCCACGGGCGCCGCGCCCACCACGTCGGGGCCGGGCAAGGCGGCGGCAGCGAAGCCGCTGACGCAGGACCAGCTCGTCAAGGCGCTGCTCACCAAGAAGGACCTGGACGCGGACGAGAACCGGTCCGTGGTCGGCCCTCCCCAGCACGAGCACAAGCAGACCGCGGACAAGCCCGCCTGCCAGCCCGTTCTGGACCTGGACGATCCCGGGAACGCCGCCCAGGCGCCGGCCGCCTCCGCGACGGGCGCCTACTACGGCGGCAACGGCCGCGAGTACGTGGAGATCCACCTCACCCAGTACGCACCCGGGCAGGCGGAGAAGGCCATGGCCGCCGCCGAGTCGGCGCTCGCGTCCTGCGCGAGCTTCAAGGACACCATGACGAACATGCCCCAGCCGACGACCCGGGCCAAGTTCAGCAAGGCCACCTACGACACGATCGGCGACGCCACCCTGGCCCTGAAGGCCGAGTACCACGAGGACGGCGGCCAGAACGCGCTCGTGGAGACGAAGACCTACGTCTTCGTCCGCACCGGCGACGTGATCACGATGGTCGCCGACTCGGCGCTCCACGACACCGCCATGCCGGACCGGGCGCAGGTCAAGCAGCAGCTCGACAAGCTCAACAAGGCGGCCCAGCAGGGCTGATCCCCGTCAGGGTCCCGCCGGCCGGCCGTAGTCGGCGGGACCCGAGGGCCCGACCACTACGGCCGGCCGGCGCCGAGCGCCCGGGTGTCCAGCTCGACGCGGCCCTTGCGCAGGTGGTTGCGGCGGCCGTCCCCGAACTCCAGCCGCAGGCTGCGGTCCGCCGGGGTGTCCACGACCACGGCGCTCTCGACCGCGCCGTAGAACGACTCCCGGTACACGCGGACGCGGTCGCCGACGTGGAACTCGGCCGTTTCCGAGACGATCATCTGACTCGCCTCCCTCTCCTCCGTTCCGTCCGATTCGACGCCTCCACGGTGGCCCGTCCGCGGGACCAGGGGCGAGAGGCCCCGGTCCCCCGTGCACGGGCCACGCCCAGCCCGGACGGGGCGGGGCCCACGCCCCAGCCGCCGGGGCCCACCGGCCGGACGGCCCCGCCGCCGGACGCCCGGCCCAATAATGGCTGCACGTCGCCCTGCCGCCCCGCCCGAAGAGAGAACCCGCCCGTGAGTGCCTCCGCCGTCCCGTCCGTCCCGTCCGTCCTGTTCGTCTGCGTGCACAACGCCGGACGCTCCCAGATGGCCGCCGCCTTCCTCACCCGCCTCGGCGGCGACCGCGTCGAGGTCCGCTCCGCCGGCTCCGCCCCGGCCGACACCGTGAACCCGGCCGTGGTCGAGGCCCTGGCCGAGGTCGGCATCGACATCTCCGCCGAGACCCCGAAGGTGCTCACCACCGAGGCCGTGCGGGCCTCCGACGTGGTGATCACCATGGGCTGCGGCGACGCCTGCCCCTACTTCCCCGGCAAGCGGTACCTGGACTGGCAGCTCGACGACCCGGCCGGCCAGGGCGTCGACGCCGTCCGCCCGATCCGCGACCGGATCGAGCAGCGCGTCCGGGGACTCCTCGCCGACCTCGGCATCGAGGCCGTCGCCTGACCACCAGGTGCCTGAAGCAGCGCTTACGGGTGGGTGCCCTTGGTGTTGGGCTGGGTCTTCTGGTTGTAGATCTCCTTGCCGTCCGCGTTGTAGGCGTGGACGTAGGGGGCCGGGGCGAAGGCCTTCCCGGTGTCGCCGGTGTCGCCGGTGGAGACGGCCGCGGTGTAGACGAACGCGCCGCCGGCCATGACGGCCGGGTACTGGGTCGGGTCGTCGCCGTAGCTGATGGTGACCTTGGCGACCTCGGGCGTGTAATGCCCGGCGCCCAGCGAGAGGAACTGCCCGGCACCGGCCCGCGCGCTGAAGCTGTCGAAGTACTCGATCAGGTGACCGGCGCCCCACAGGCGGTCGTTGATGAACGTCGCCGGGACGGACGTGCTGGTGCCCTTGTCGCCCTTCGACCCG
>NZ_JZKH01000198.1 GCF_000961885.1 Streptomyces rubellomurinus | reverse complement strand
GATCAGGTGCTTGGTCGCCGGGTCCACCACGGTGACGGGGTCGCCGGCGGCCATCGGGCCGAAGTCGACCCAGCCCGGTCCCTTGGGATCCACCGACCAAAGGTGGTTGGCGGTGTCGCGGACGTAGGTGATCAGGTGCCCGGTCGCCGGGTCCGCCACGACACTGGGCCGTCCCGCCCGCGCCGGGGCGGCGTCGTCGACGATGTTGTTGTAGCGGTAGGCGGTGTAGGTGCTCGTGTCGTGACCGGCGAGCCTGCTGGAGTTCAGGTCTCCGGTGGTGTTGTAGTTCGTCGGCGTGGACCGGCTGCTCTCCTGGTAGAAGTTGAAGGTCCCGGCACCCTTGTCACGCCAGCCGGCGAAGATGATCACGTGCGCGTCGCTGTCGAGGATGTCGCCGGGCTGGAGGTCCGACTTGTTGATGGAAGTCGAGTAGGAGGGGAGGTCGAGGGTCGTCGGGCTCTTGGGCAACTCCCATGCCATGGAGACGAATCCGGAGCAGTCCTGGCGGTAGCGGCCGCCGGTCTGGGAGTCGGACCACCAGCTGTACGGCGCCTCGAGTCCGTTGGCGCTGTACGGGACGGCCTGGTCGACCCAGGCCTGGGCGCGGGCCAGTACCTGGCTGCGGGTGACCTTGCCGCCCGGGGCCGCGTTGTTGCCCAGCGAGCCGGTCGACGACGCGGCCATGTAGGTGGACTGGACACTGTCGGCGTGGGCCGGGGCAGTGGCGAGCACGGTGGCGGCGAGGCAGGCCGCGACCAGGACACCGGCCGGGCGCGAGGACGACTTCTTGACGGACACGGGTGTTCCTCCGTTGGAGAGCTGAAAGGTGAAAGGGCAAAGGGCGGGGCGGCTCGGGTTTCAGCGATGGGCACCGAGCGCGGCGAGGGCGGCCAGCACGGACGCATCGGTGCCGGTGTCGTGGGCCGGGGCAGGACGGTCCTGGAGTTCGTCGAACTGGAAGAGCGTGAGGACGGCACCCTGCTGGAGCGCGTAGAGGTGGTTGGTCTGCTTGTCGGGGGCCGACATCCCGCCGACGCCCGTCCAGGTCCTCGACCATGACGTGCCGTCGGCGGTGGACGCGGTGCGGGTGACGGTCGCGTCCTGGGTGACGCCCTGGCGGGCCTGGAGCTGGCGGGAGGACGTCTGGCAGGTGTCCATGCCGGCGAGGATCTGCTGGTAGGCGGTGTGCGCGGCTTCCGGTGACGGGAAGGAGAACAGCTGCTGCCCCGCGGGGTTCTGGGCCTGGCTGAGGTAGCCCTGCTGCTGCCAGGTGGTGGCGCCGACGACGCTCGTGCACTCGTTGAGGGTGATCTTCCGGCCCTGCAGCTCCTGGCTGCTCAACGGCCCGTCGGGCTTCCACCCGAGCTTGGGCGCCATGGGCAGCTGGGCCAGGCCGGCCGGTTGGACGGCGGGAGTCAGGGCGGTGCCCGGGTCTGCCTTGGCCGGCGCCGGCGCCGTCGGCTTCGCGGTGTTCGGCGCAGCCTCCGTCGCCGATGCGGACCCAGGCCCGCCGGTGGGGCTCGGGTCGGCTCCCGGAGTGGTCTGCGACGGTGTCGGCGTGGCCGCAGGGTCACCAACTGTGCTGCTCGGCATGGGAGTTGAGGTGCCTGGTGTGATGGTGGCGGGAGTGCTCGTGCTGGACGCGGCGGCTGTGGGCGTCTTGGTGCCAGCCGCGCCGCAACCGGTCACCACGGCTGCGGCGCACAGGGCCAGGACCGCCGAGGCGGCGGTGAAGGTCGATCGTCGAATGCGTCCGGGCATGACGGCTCCCGTGGATGAGAAGGGCAGGAAGGTGAAGAAAGGTGTGGCCAGGTGCGTGGTGATGACGTGTGCCGGCGTGACGGGTGGATCCGCCGCCCGGAGTCCGGGGCAGGAGAGCCGGCGGCCGTCGAAGACGAGGCCGTGCGCCGGGGCGCCGGGGCCGGGCCGGGCCGGGCCGGGCCGGGTCAGCGGGCGGTGTGGCCTGAGGCTGCCGGGGGTTCGAGCGGCAGGTAGCTTTGGCGCAGCAGGGGCGAGGTGCGGTGGCTGCGGGTGATCAGGCGGTGGGCGCGGCTGACGGCGTCGCTGGGGGCGTGTTGCGGGTGAGGAGGTGGAGCAGGAGGTCGATGCGGTCGGGTGCGGGCAGGGCGCTGGCGTGTTGGAGGCCGTCTGCGGGTTCGGCGTGCGCCCACAGGGCGTCCACGGCTTCGGCGGCCTCGTTCTCCGGTGCTGCGGTGCCGGGGTGGCGGCGTTTCAGGCTGGCGTGGACAACCTCCATCGCGGGCTCAGCCGTTTCAGCCGATGCTGGCCGGGGCGACGGTCCCGACCCAGCCGATGCTGTCGGAGCCGGCGGTGGTGGCCTGGGCGGGCGTCGAAGCGGTGGCGGCGGGGGCGATCAGGAACGTGGTGAGGGCGACGGGGGCGACCGCGGCGGTCTGGGCGGTACGGGTGCGGATCATGACGGAGTCCTCTGCTGTCGATGGACGGGGTGGGCCTGGCCGGTTGGGGCGTCGAGCGGTTGACGCTCCGTCCGGCTGCCGTTCGGACTGTTTCCCTGGCGGCGATCACTAGCTTCGTCGCCCGCCGACCCCGCCGGAAGGCCTTCCGGATGTCGCCAATCGGCCTGAGATGGAGGAGGCGGTCGCGGTCTGAGGACCGTACGCCCGAAGGGACTTCACCCGGTGCGAGGGCATCGGAACCGGGTGGGGATCGGCGGCCCGCGCCCGGTCTTGGACAAGCCGGGCGCGGGCTCGTGCGCACGGGTGCCGCTCCCGTGCAGGCGCACCGAGGCGTGGTCGGCGGCGACCGGCGCTCCCGACGGGGCCGGTTCGCCGGCGGAGGCCGGGGCGGCGGTGGCGAGCGTCGCCGTCAGGAGGCAGAGCGCGGTCGCGGTGACAGCGAGACGACGGTTCATGGTGGTGTGGCCTCCGTTGTAGGCGGTTGTTCCGACGACATCGAGTCTGGCCCGGTCGGGCCGCGCGGACCTCCCGCTGCGGAGGGGAGTTGATTCCTTCGCGGGGAGGACCGGGCCTCCCCCGGGAGGGCTGCCCGCAGGCGGGCCCCAGGCTCGGCGGTGTGCGCACCGACCGTCAGTACCGCCTCGCCCGGCGCCGTCGATGGCCCGCCGTCGCCGCCGCCCTCCTGCTGCTCGCGCCCGTCGTGCTCGCCCACCCGGGGGAGCGCGGCGCGGCCCTGCTGCCGGCCCTGACGGCCGCGCTCGCCGCCGCGGTGGCGCTGCTGCCGTGGCCGCTCGGCGGGGTCACGCTCACGGTCGCGGCCGGCGCGGCGGCCGGGGCCTCGCTGCTGCTCGACCTGGGCTACCAGGGGCCCTACCGGTCGCCCGCCTTCTGGCTGCCCTTCAAATGGCCGGCGCTGCTGGTTGTGTTGTCCGGGCCGTCCGCCGGCTGCCCGGCCGCCGGGCCGGGCCGATCGGCGGGGCGGTCGCCCTCGCCGCCGTGGTGCTCCCGTTGCGGTTCGCCCTCCGGGCGCCGCACGGCAGCGCGGCCGGGCCGGTGGTCGGGGTGCTGCTCTCCCTGCTGCCGGTGCTGGGGGTCGCCGGGGCTGGCGTGTACCTGCGGGTGCTGGAGGCCCGCCGGGAACGCGCCGTCGACCGGGCTCGGCGCGAGCAGCGGCTCGAAGTCGCCCGCGGGCTGCACGACTTCGTCGCCCATGAGATCACCGGCATCGCGCTGGAGGCCCAGGCCGGTCAACTCCCGGGCCAGGAACCGGGGGAGACGGTCGCCCTGTTGCGGCGCCTGGAGGAGGCGGGGCTGCGGGCGCTCGACTCGATGGACGAGATGGTGCCGCATCCAGACATACCGTCATGTGCATGCTAGGAAGCGGTGGCGTGACGGGCATCCCGCCGCGCGCCGATCCGGCGGGATCCGGGAAGAGGGGGGCCTAGGGCGCGTATTTGGTCGTGATCAGATGAATCAGCGGGGGTGGGTCGTGCGTGACGCGCTCGACCCACCCCCCTCGTGTAACCCGGCCGCGTGCCGCCGGCACACAGCTCTGGCGGAGCGCGCCGCCGCCCGCCTCGCCCACGCCCTCCACGGCACCATGAAGGTGACGGTTCACCAGGCCGTCGAGGCGCTGCTGCGCGCGCCGGACGGGCGCAGCGGCAAGGACTACCTCGGCTACCTCC
>NZ_JZKH01000197.1 GCF_000961885.1 Streptomyces rubellomurinus | reverse complement strand
GATGGTACTGCAGGGGGGACCCTGTGGGAGAGTAGGACGCCGCCGAACAATTCTTCAGAAAAGGCCCACCCGGGTTCCCGGGTGGGCCTTTTCGCGTTTTCCGTGCCGGCGGTCGGTCGAATGGCCTCGGATCACTGGTCGCTGTCGTCGAGCTGGGTGTCCTCGGTGTCCGGCTGTCCCTGAGCCTGAGCCGGTGCCTTTGCCGAGGGCTGTGCTGAAGCGGCTGAAGCGGACGCCGAAGGAGAGGCAGCGGCGGAAGCCGCGGAAGGGGAAGCGCCGGGGGAGGACTGCGAGGCCGCCTGGACGGGAGCCGCCGCCGTCCCCCAGACCGGTCGGCTGAGCCACTTGTCCCCGTTGTTGGTGAGCCGTGCGACGCCCGTGCCGTCCGGTCGCATGGTGTAGAAGTCGGTGCCGGCGCCCGCGGCGGTCTGGGCGAAGACGATCGACTTGCCGTCCGGTGCGTAGGCGGCGGTTCCGTAGGCGGCGTCGGAGGGTGCCGGGGTGAGCGCGCCGATGGCGGTGCCGTCCGGGTGGACGGTGTAGATGCCGCCGCCGGGGGCGTTGTCGGGGCCGGTCGGGTACGTGGTGAAGAGGATCTGGGTGCCGTCCGGGGACCAGCTGGCCCGTTCGCCGGCGCGCAGTTCCCAGGGGGTGAGCTGGCGCAGGCCGGTGCCGTCCACACCGACGACGTAGACGGCCCGGCTGTTGGCGGGCTGGCCGGTGGCGCTGGTGCGGTACTCGAAGGTGAGCTGCTTGCCGTCCGGGGACCAGCTGGGGTTGCTGACGGTGCCGGAGTACGGCTTGTCGTTGGTGAGGAAGGTGAGCCGCTGGACGTCGGTGCCGTCCGGGCGCATCAGGTAGAGGTCGGAGTACTGGATCCGGGCGGGGGTGGCCTGGTCGAGGGCGCCCCAGGTGCGGCTGAAGGCGAGTTGCTTGCCGTCCGGGGAGAAGGCGGGGGCGCGCTCGTCCTCGTTGGCGCAGTCGACGGCGCCGCCGTCGCAGAGCTGGCCGATCTGGTGGGCGGCCTCGCCGGCGGCGGAGACGGTCCAGAGCCGGGCGGCGCCGGTCGTCGGGTCGGTGCGGTCGAAGGCGATGGTGCTGCCGTCCGGGGACCAGTCGGGGCGGTCGTCGCGGGCGCGGTCGGGTGGCTGGGTGAGCTGGTGCTGGCCGGTGCCGTCCGGGGCGAGGGTGACGATGGCGCTGGTGCTGCGGGCCGCATCCAGGAAGGCGCTGCCGACGATCTGGCCGTTGTGCGCGGCGGCGGGATTGCCGGCCGCGGCGCCGACGACGCCGGGGCTCGGGGTGGCGGGTGTCGGCTCGGGGGTGGCGGTGGGGGACTCCGGCCGGATCTCGGACAGCGGGATGTCCCCGGGTTCGGCTCCGCAGCCGGCGAGCAGGGTGCCCACAAGCAGAAGGCCCGCACCGGCGCTCGCGCGGGTACGGGCTCTGCTGCTTCCGGGGGACTGCCGTGTGCCGGTGATCCGTGTCATCTCCGTCTCCGACCTTTCCGACCGCTCCGACGTGGCGCCTCGTTCCCGACCGGGCGGGGCCCGGAAAGGAGCTGTCACTGTGTCAGAAGCGGGGTGTCGGAGGCCGGGCGACACGCTACGGAGCGGGTCCGCTCGATCGCACGGAGTAGATCGGCTCCACGGAGTGGAGGGGCAGGGCGGGTGGTCAGCCCCGGGCGGCGCGACGTTCGGCCTTGGCGACGGCCTCCGCCTCGTCCTCGGCCTCGGCGACCTCAAGGGTGGGCGCGGTGCCGCCGAGGTGGGCGGGCAGCCACCAGCTGTCGTCCGGACCGGCCGGCTTGCCGGGGTACTCGGTCTGGGCCTGGTCGAGCATCGCGCTCATGGCGGCGCGGAGCTTTCTGGTGACCATGACGGGCTTGTCGTCCGGGCCGAGCCGGATCGGCTCACCGATCATGATCGTCACCGGGACGTGCCGCTTGGTCAGGGTCTTCGGACGGCCCTTGGTCCAGAGCTGCTGGGTGCCCCAGAGGACGACGGGCAGCAGCGGGGCGCCGGAGTCGGCGGCCATCCGGGCGGCGCCGGTCTTGAACTTCTTCAGCATGAACGAGCGGCTGATGGTCGCCTCGGGGAACACCCCGACCACCTCGCCGGCCTTGAGGGCGCGCACGGCGGCCTCGTAGGCGGGCTGCCCGTCGGTGCGGTCCACCGGGATGTGCTTCATGCCGCGCATCAGCGGGCCGGAGATGCGGTGCTTGAAGACGTCGTCCTTGGCCATGAAGCGCGTCTTGCGCTTCCCGCCGCGGTAGGCGCCGAGGCCGGCGAAGAGGAAGTCCAGGTAGCTGATGTGGTTGCTGACCAGGACGGCCCCGCCCGTGGCGGGAATGTGCTCGGCACCCACGATCTTGACCCGTACGTCGAGCGCACGGAAGGCGGTGAGGGCGGCGCCGATCACCGGCGGGTAGACGAACTCTGCCACGGTCAGTCCTGACTTCCACGGGCCGGGGCCCGGTTCGGCGGGGTTCCCGCGCCCGGGCGCGGGTGCCGACCGGAGCACGGCACGCCGCGGCGGTCACGGGTGATACCTGGAGATGATCCCCCGAACGAGTGCCTGCTGTCACCTGAGCCGTGCGGTCAACCGGATATTCGCGGTGTGATCTCCGTGATGGGTCCGAACGGGAACTTCCCGCTTCTGTCCACGCGCGTGGATCGTGCCCCGGCCGCCCGTCGCGCGCCGGGTGGACGGCGGTATCAGGCGCCGTTGCCGAGGCGGCTGCGGGTGTGCCGGACGAGCGGGTAGATCTCGCAGCCTAGGCAGTAGCCGAAGGCGGCGCCCAGGAAGGCCGCGGCCAGTGCGAACGAGGCGGTCAGCAGGCCCAGCCAGGGCACGCCGGTGAAGAAGCCGAGCGCGCCGATGGCGGTGAAGACCAGGCCGACCCCCTGGGCGAAGCGCAGCGGCCGCTCGTCCGCGGTCCGGCTCGGCGGTGCCAGGCGGGGGAGGACGAGGAGGCGGAACAGCCAGCCGTACGGGGAGTGCTGCGGGCCGCCGAACGCGCCGAGGGCGTAGACGAGCGCCTGGCCGGCCAGCAGCGGGCCGCTGCCGGTGATCAGGGCGACGGCCAGGACGGCGGAGGTGATCGCGGCGGCGAAGCGGGGGCCGCGGGGGTCGATCTGCACGGGGGCTCCGGGAGGGTCGCGTCGGGCGGCGGCGTCGGCGGCGGGGCCGGTCAGGGTCGGCGGGAGGTGGCCGCCCGGTCGTGGTCGACGACGCGACGGGAGGTCAGCAGCCGTGCTGCGGGGCGCTCGGAGTCCATCCGGCGATGGTATGTGCGCCCGCTCCCGGCGGTCGACCCACCTTTCGTGGGCGGCGGGCGATGCCGCAGACTGGAGGGATGGCCGGACGGGCGGTGTGGGTCGCCGCCCCGGCGGCGGCGACCGCGTTCGGGCTGCCGCAGGCCGGGCGCGACGGGAGGACGAGGGTGCGGACCAGGGACGGTGCGGTACGGCTGTCGGCGGCGGAGCTGGGCGGGGCGCTCGGCGAGCGGGCGACGCTGGTGCAGTTCTCGTCCGCGTTCTGCCAGCCCTGCCGGGCGACCCGCCGGGTGCTCGCCGAGGTGGCCGGCATGGTCGACGGCGTCGCGCACGTCGAGGTGGACGCCGAGGCGCGCCTGGAGCTGGTTCGCCGGCTGGAGGTCCTGCGCACGCCCACCGTCCTGGTGCTGGACGCGGACGGCCGGGTGGTGCGCCGGGCGGCGGGGCTGCCGCGCAAGGCGGACGTGATCGCGGCGCTCGGCGAGGCGGTTTGAAGCGACGGTCGTCGACGAACAGGGTTCAGCGAACGACTTTCAGCGAACAGATGACAGATGATGAAATCTGTTATCTGTTCGCTGAAAGTTGTCAGCTGTTCCCGGCGACCGCTCCCGGCGACTCTCCCGGCGGTTGTGCGGCCCTGCCGGGTGGAGTCGGCGTCGACTGGGGCAGGATGGGCGCAGGGTGCGGCGGTGCGTGCTGCCCAGCGTAAGCTACTGGCCAGTAGTGACCGCTGAGCTACTGGCGAGTATGCTGCCAGGAAGTTCCGGACCGGCACGGGAAAACCGCTGCCCGGAGCGGGTGCGTGCCGAGTTCGCGCCCGCTTGCACAGCCGCAGCCGCCGGACGAGACCAGTACAGGAGACAAGGCCGTGAGCTTGAGGATCGTTGTCTGTGTGAAGTACGTGCCGGACGCGACGGGTGACCGTCGTTTCTCGGACGACCACACCACGGACCGGGAGGGTGTGGACGGCCTCCTGTCGGAGCTGGACGAG
>NZ_JZKH01000196.1 GCF_000961885.1 Streptomyces rubellomurinus | reverse complement strand
CGCCGTCGCCGCGTACGCGCTGACCGGCTCCCCCGAGCCCGCGCCCCCGGTGGCCGCTCCGCCGGCCACCAGCGCGCCGGCCGCCCCCAGCCCGGCTCCCCCCGCGCCGCCGGCCCCGGCTCCGGCGCCCAGCAGCGCCGCCCCGGCCCCGGAGGCGCCCGCGCCGAGCAAGGCCCCGGCCCCGGCGCCGACACCCACCCCGGCGCCCTCGAAGGCGCCGAGGACCGCACCGCCCGTCCGGAACAGCCCGGCGCCCGCGCCGGTCGACGCGCCGACGCCGGTGCCCGAGCCGACCCTGCCGCCGGTGCCGACGCCCGCCATCCCGGACATCCCGGTGCCGACCGTCCCGACGATTCCGACCGTCCCGCCGGTCCCGACGCCCACCGTCGTGCCGCCGTCGCCGCCGGCCCCCAGCGACTTCTGGGCCGACGCGCTGCCGGTGCACAAGCCCGGCGGCCACCGGGAGCCGCCCAGCGGGCCGAGCATCCGGCAGAAGGGCAGCGACAGGTTCCAGCAGCGCGACGGCGCCTGGATCGGCGGCGAGTACCACCCGCACGCCGTCACCGTGCACGCGCCGGCGACCACCCTGATCGACCTCAACCGCAGCTGCACGTCCTTCGACGCCGTGGCCGGGGTGGACGACGCCACGCTCACGCCGGGCGGCGTGGTCTTCACCGTCCAGAGCGGCGACGGCAGCACCCTGTGGCGCTCCCCCGCGCTGAGCGAGGGCGACGAAGCGGTGCCGGTGCACGTGCCGCTGGCCGGGCAGACCTCGATCCGGCTGGTGGTCACGCCGGTGCACGGGATCTGGTCGGCGCTGAACATCGCGGACTGGGCCGAGGCCCGGTTCAGGTGCTCCTGAACCGGGCCTCGTGAAGGGGCGCGCGGATCAGATCGCGCAGGCGCCGTCCGCGCAGGCCTCGCCGGCCGGGGCGACCGGCTGCGGGGCCGGGCGGCGCTCGCCGATCTCGGCGGCGACCTGCTCCAGCACCTTGCGGAAGGTCTCGGCGTCCTGGGCGCCCTGGACCGCCCACTTGCCCTCGAACACGAAGGTCGGCACGGCGGTGATGCCCAGCTCGCGGGCCTCGGCCAGCTGGGCGTCGACCTCGGCGGCGCCCTCGTCGCCCGCCAGGTAGGCGGCCGCCCGCTCCCGGTCCAGACCGGCGGAGGCGGCGACCTCGGCCAGCGCGGCACGGTCGCCGACGTCGACGCCGTCGGTGAAGTGCGCCTTCAGCAGCGCCTCCTTCAGCCGGCCCTGCACCTCGGCGCCGTACTCGGTCTCGGCGAGGTGCAGCAGGCGGTGGCCCAGCAGGGTGTTGGCGTGCAGCGCGGCGTCGAAGTCGTACGTGATGCCCTCGGCGAGGCCCAGCTCGGCCACCCGGGCGTCCATCGCCACGGACTGCGGGCCGTAGCGCTCGGCCAGCCAGGCGCGGTGCGGGCTCGCCGTCTCCGGCGCGTCCGGGACCAGCTGGTACGGGCGGTAGACGACCTCGACGCCGTCCTTGCCCGGGAAGCCCGCCAGGGCCTGCTCGAAGCGGCGCTTGCCGACGTAGCACCACGGGCAGGCGATGTCGCTCCAGATCTCGACCTTCATGCGGGGTGGCTCCAGGGGGTTGCGGGGACAGGGGTGTCAGGGTGGGTGAACGGTGAACCATCTCGGGACATTCCCGGCACGCCCCGCGCCGCCGGACGCGTGCGGCGCGGCTGCGGGGGTCGGTCCGGCGGGGCGGGCCATGATGGCGGGGCCGCGGACCACGGGTGCGAGCGGCTTCGGCGGTAGGGGCGGTTTCGGTGGTGAGGAGGCTGTGCGGTGGCCGGTGTGAGCCCCGGGCGGGACGTGCCCGTCGTGCTGTCGGTGCTCGGGCGTCCGCCGGTCGGGCGGCCGCCGGGCGTGCTGGCGGCCTGCGACGGCTCGGACGGCTCGCTGTGGGCGCTGGACCGGGCGATGACGGAGGCGGAGCTGTTCGGGCTGCCGCTGTACGTGCTCGCCGTGGTGAACCCGGCCCCGGCCGGCTACCCGCCGGGGATGGCGGAGCTGGTGCAGGAGAGCGTGGAGACGCTGGTCGAGAGCATGGCGGACGGGCTGCGCCGCGCCGTCACCGCCGTGCAGCGGCAGCGGCCCCGCCCGTACGCCGGGGAGATGTCGCTGCACGTGGTGCTAGGCAACGTGATCGAGGTGCTGCTGGAGGCCTCGACCCGGCAGCACACGCTGGTGCTCGGCACCCGGGGCAACGGGGGCTACGCCCGGCTGCTGCTGGGGTCGGTGTCCTCGGCGGCCGTGCACCACGCGGCCTGCCCGGTGCTGGTCGTCCCGGCGCCGCCCGATCCGCGGGAGGCCGTCAGGGCGTGAGGGCGTGCTGCCGGGGTTGCGGGAGGCCGGTCCAGCAGGCGCCGTGCCGGCGGGCGCGCAGCCGGCGCAGCCAGAGCTCGGTGGAGACCAGCTCGGCGAGGCCGGCCAGGTCCGCCGGGGAGAGCGGGGTGTCGGGGTCGGCGCCGTGGGCGAGCCGGGCGCGGACGGCGGGGAGGTCGATCAGGCCCGCCTCGGCGAGCAGGGGGGCGTCGAAGAGCTCGGCGAGGCCGTCCGCGGCGAGGCGCAGGCCCTCCCGGGCGGGGGCGGTGCGGTCGGGGCGGGGGCCGCGGCCCCAGTCGGGGGGCAGGTCGGTGCGGCCGGCGCCGGTGAGGACGGCGCGCAGCAGGGCGTGCCGGGCGCCGGGCTGGAGGCGGACGTCGTCCGGGAGCAGCCGGGCGGCGCGGACCACCTGGTTGTCGAGGAAGGGCGCGTGCAGGCGTTGGCCGGGTTGTTCGGCGGCGTGCACGAGCGTGCGGAAGGAGCGCGCCTGCCGGTAGAGGGCGTGCCGGGCCCGGTGCGCGCCGGGATGGTCCTCGGGCGCCGGTCGGCGCGCCGCCAGTCGCAGCCGGAGCGCGACCGAGGAGAGCGCCTCGTCGGAGAGCCAGCGGGCGGCCGGGCCGGGGACGCACCAGGCGAGGTCGACGGCCGAGCGGTGGCCCGCGGTGCCGGCGCCGTCCGGGACGTGCCGGGCGGTGAGCCGGGCGGCCGCCTCGTCCAGCGCCTCGGCGTACCGGACCCGGGAGAGCCGGTGGGCGGCCCGGACCACGGTGAGCGGGGTGCGCAGCGCGCCGGCCAGCACGCCCACGGCGGCCCGGTCGGCGCCGGCCAGCGCGGCGACCGGGGGCAGGAGTTCGCGCGGGCGGCCGGCCCGGAGCAGGTCGGCGAGCCGGGCCGGGTGGCCGTCCAGGACCTGGCGGGCGCCGTAGCCGGTGAGGTGGTCGGTGCCGCCGGCGTCGAAGCGGGCCTCGGCGCGGGCGGCGGCGACGAGTTCCGGGCCGGGCTCGTCGGTGAGCCGGCCGGCCTGCGGGTCGGCGCCCGGCCCGGCGTACGGGAGGGTGCCGGGGGCGGGGTCGAGGACGGTGTGCCGCAGCCGGGGGGTGTCGGGGGCGAGCGCGAGGACGGCCGGGGCGGCGGTCTCGCCGAGCGTGACGGCGGCCAACTGCTCGGGGGCGGACGGCTCCCGGGCGGCGGCGCGGGCCCAGGAGCCCTTCACCGCGCCGTTGCGGGCGCCGCCCCGGCCGCCGCCCGTCCGGGCCCCGGGCACGGCCGCCGTCGTCGCCGCCGGTGCGGTCGGCGGCAGCGGGACGGCGGCGGCGAGCAGGGCGACGGTCGCGGAGGCGGTGCCGTAGGAGAGGTCGACGCCGAGCCGGGCGCGGCCGTCCGGCCCCTGCGTGGGCACCGTGGTGCGGACCCGGGAGCGGACCGACTCCAGGAGGGCGCGGGTGAGTTCGCGGATCGCCGGGGCCTCGCCGCGGGCCTGGTCGGCGCCGGCCGTCTCGTCGTAGGCGTCCAGGTACGGGCGGCCGTCGCGGACGGCGAGCACGTGGCCGGGCGGCACCCGCTCGACGCCCAGGTACGGGGTGCCGGTGCCGAGCGCCTCCGGCGATTCCGGGCAGGCCAGCCGGGCGGCGAGGTGGCCGGTGTCCAGCCGGGCGCCGACCAGGTCGGCGAGCGGGAGGGCGGCGGTGGCGTACGCGGTGCCGCCGGCCCACGGGGTGTGGAAGACCGGCTGGGCGCCGGCCAGGTCGGTGAGCAGCAGGGTGGAGCGGGTGCCGGTGCGCAGCACGACGGTGTGGCTGCCGGGCCAGGCGGTGAGGTGGCGGACGGCGCCGCCGCGGGCGGCGGCGAGGCCGGCGGCGAGTTCGGCGTCGGTGGCGCCGCAGTGGCCGAGGACGGCGAGCCGGGAGGTGGCGGGGGTGTCCTCGACCTGGTCGGGGGCGGTGGGGCCGGTGGTGACGGTGGCGGGGGCGCCGGGGCGGAGGGTGACCAGGCGGATCTCCTCGGGGCGCCAGTCGCCCACCGCCCAGAGCGGGTTGGGCCCGCCCCACAGGGGGCGCGCGGCGATCGGCGCGACCGCCGCGAGGGCTTCGCGCGCCGGTGTGCCCGCCCGGGA
>NZ_JZKH01000195.1 GCF_000961885.1 Streptomyces rubellomurinus | reverse complement strand
TCGGCCTCCCCCAGCAGCACCTCCCGCACCGAGAACGGCACCACCCCCTCGAACGCCCCGCACACCTCGTCCACCGCCGCCGCGAACACCGGGAACGCGTCGTACAGTTCACGCCCCGCCCCCGCGACCCGCACCCCCTGCCCCGTGAACACCAGGGCGGTCCGTCCGGCACCGCGCGGCACGACGCCGGTCACCACGCCGGCGGGCTCGGGCTCGCCCGCCGCCAACGCGGCCAGGCCGGCGGCCAGTTCCGCCGGGTCCCCACCGAGCACGACCGCGCGGTGCGCCATCGCCGCACGCCCCGAGGCCAACACGGCCGCCACGTCGGCGAGTCGGGCCTCCGGGTGCTGGAGCGCCCAGTCGCGCAGTCGAGCCGCCTGGGCCCGCAGGGCGGGTTCGGTGCGGGCGGAGACCACCCACGGGGCGGGAACGGCGGGCTCCGGCAGCAACTCCGGTGACTCCGGGGCCTGTTCGAGGATCACGTGCGCGTTGGTGCCACTGATCCCGAACGAGGACACCCCGGCCCGCCGCGGCCGACCCGTCCGCGGCCACGGAACCGCCTCCGCCAGCAGCTCCACCGCGCCCGCCGACCAGTCCACGTGCGGCGACGGCGCGTCCACGTGCAGCGACTTCGGCAGCACCCCGTGCCGCAACGCCATCACCATCTTGATCACCCCGGCCACCCCCGCCGCCGCCTGGGTGTGCCCGAGGTTGGACTTCACCGAGCCGAGCAGCAGCGGCAGTTCGGCCGCGCGGCCCTGCCCGTACGTCGCCAGCAGGGCCTGCGCCTCGATCGGGTCGCCGAGCGTCGTGCCCGTCCCGTGCGCCTCCACCGCGTCGACGTCCGCCGTGGTCAGGCCCCCGCTCGCCAGCGCCGCCCGGATCACCCGCTCCTGCGAGGGGCCGTTCGGCGCCGTCAGCCCGTTGGACGCGCCGTCCTGGTTCACCGCGCTGCCGCGCACCACCGCGAGCACCGGGTGCCCGTTGCGCACCGCGTCCGACAACCGCTCCACCAACAGCAGGCCGACGCCCTCGCCCCAACCGGTCCCGTCCGCGCCCGCCGCGAACGGCTTGCACCGCCCGTCCGCCGCCAGGCCGCGCTGGCGGGCGAAGTCGACGAAGACGGCGGGGGTCGACATCACGGTCACACCGCCGGCCAGCGCCAGGTCGCACTCGCCGGCGCGCAGCGCCTGGCAGGCCAGGTGCAGGGTGACCAGCGAGGACGAGCAGGCCGTGTCGACGGTCACCGCCGGGCCTTCGAGGCCGAGCGCGTAGGCCACCCGGCCCGAGGCGACGCTGCCGACGTTGCCGTTGCCGAGGTAGCCCTCCAGCTCGTCCGGCACCCGGTTCAGCCGGGTCGCGTAGTCGTAGTAGATCGCGCCCGCGAACACGCCGGTGCGGCTGCCGCGCAGCGACTCGGGGTCGATGCCGGCGTGCTCGACGGTCGCCCAGGCGGTCTCCAGCAGCAGGCGCTGCTGCGGGTCCATGGCCAGCGCCTCGCGCGGCGAGATGCCGAAGAACTCGGCGTCGAACTCGGCCGCGCCGTCGACGAATCCGCCGGTCCGCACATAGGTGCTGCCGGGGCGCGAGGGGTCGAGGTCGAAGATCCGGTCGGTGTCCCAGCCACGGTCGGTCGGGAAGTCGGTGAGCGCGTCGACGCCGGCCGCGACCAGCTCCCACAGCTCCTGGGGGGAGGTCACGCCGCCCGGGAGCCGGCAGCCCATGCCGACGATGGCGATCGGCTCGTCCGAACCCGCCGAAGCCGCCGTGGCCGCGGGGGTCGGGCCGTCGGCGAGGAGGTCGGCCAGACGGGCGGCCAGCAGCCTCGGGTTCGGGTAGTCGAAGACCAGCGTCGCGGGCAGGCGCAGGCCGACCGTCCGGCTCAGCCGGTTGCGCAGTTCGAGCCCGGTGAGCGAGTCGAAGCCCAGCTCGCGGAACGCCCGGGTCTCCTCGATGCCGTCTTCGTCCGCGTGTCCGAGCACGGCGGCGGCGTGGGTGCACACGGTCCGCACCAGCAGGTGGCTGCGCTCGGCCGCCGACAGGCCGGCCAGCCGGGCCGCCAGGGCGCTGGGCCCGGCGGCCGCCGCGCCACGGCGGCGGGCACCCCGAGCGAGCTCGCGCAGCAGTGCGGGCACCGCGTCGGCGCCGGCCCGGCGCAGGACGGCGAGGTCCATCCGCACCGGCATGAGGACCGGCTCGGCGCGGTTGGTCGCCGAGTCGAGCAGCGCACAGCCCTGCTCGGCGGAGAGCGGCAGGACGCCGAGGACCGTCATCCGCCGCCGGTCGGCCGCGCCGAGCCCGGCGGTCATCTCGCTGCCGTCCGCCCACCAGCCCCAGGCGAGCGAGGTCGCGGGCAGGCCGTGGGCGCGGCGGTGCCGGGCGAGGGCGTCCAGGTAGGCGTTGGCGGCGGCGTAGTTGCTCTGCCCGGGGTTGCCGATCAGGCCGGCGGCCGAGGAGAACAGGACGAAGGCGTCCAGGTCCAGGCCCCGGGTGGCCTGGTGCAGGTTCCAGGCGGCGTCGGCCTTGGGGCGCAGCACGGCGGCCAGCCGTTCGGGGGTCATCGCCTGGACCACGCCGTCGTCGAGGACGCCGGCGGCGTGGACGACGGCGGTGAGCGGGTGCTCGGCGGGGACGGTGGCGAGCAGCCGGGCGAGGGCCTCGCGGTCGGCGGCGTCGCAGGCCTCGACGCGCACGTCGGCGCCGAGGTCGGCGAGTTCGGCGGCCAGCGCGGCCGCGCCGGGGGCCTGCGGGCCGCGCCGGCTGAGCAGCAGGAGGTGCCGCACGCCGCGCTCGGTGACCAGGTGGCGGGCCACCAGGGCGCCGAGGGTGCCGGTGCCGCCGGTGATCAGGACGGTGCCTTCGGGAGCGGGCGCGAAGCCGGTGTCCTCGGGGCGGGTGGCGGCCGCCCGGACCAGGCCGGGGACGAGCGCGGTGCCTCGGCGCAGCGCGAGCTGGTCCTCGCCGGAGGCGGCGTGGGCGAGCGCGGCCTCGTCGGGGGTGTCGGCGTCGACGTCGATCAGGGCGAAGCGGCCCGGGTGCTCGGCCTGCGCGGAGCGGACCAGGCCCCAGACGGCGGTCGAGGCGAGGTCGGCGACCTGCTCGTCCGCGTCGACCGCGACCGCGCCGGTGGTCAGCAGGACCAGGCGGGTGTCGGCGGTCCGGGGGTCGGCGAGCCAGCGGCGCAGGAGGTCGAGGACGCGCGCGGTGAGCGCGTGCGCCCGCGCGGGCTCCGGGTCCTCGGACGCGGGGAGGCGGACGAGCACGGCCTCGGGGAGGGGCGCCTCGGGCTCGTCGAGGAAGGCGGCGGCGTCGTCCAGGGCGACGGCCCGGCCCGGGGCCTCGTCTGCGGGGAACCCCCGTTCCGTCCAGCGGAGTTCGAAGAGCGAGTCGCGGTCGGAGGCCCCGGCGGTCGGCAACTGCTCGGCGGAGACGGGTCGAACGACCACCGAGCCGATGGACACGACCGGTCGGCCGTCCTCATCGTACGCGCTCAGCGCGACCTCGCCGGCGGCGCCCGCCGTCAGCCGCACCCGCAGCGCGCCGGCGTGGTGGATGTCCAGCCGGACGGCCGTCCAGGAGAACGGCAGGCCGGGCTGCAGCTCGGCGTCGGTGTCGTCCCGGGCCAGCATCGGGTGCACGGCCGCGTCGAGCAGCGCCGGGTGGACGAGGAAGCGGTCGGCGTCCGCGCCGCCCTCGTCGGGGATCTCGACCTCGGCGAACAGCTCGGCGCCGCGCCGCCAGACCCGCCGCAGGCCCTGGAACAGCGGGCCGTAGTCGAACCCGGCCGCCGCCGCGCGGTCGTAGAGGCCGTCCGTGTCGACCGGCCGGGCGCCGGTCGGGGGCCACGGCTCGGGGGCCGCCCCGGCGGCCGGGTCCTCGGGTGCGGCGGCGAGCAGGCCGGTCGCGTGCCGGGTCCAGGGGGCGTCGGCGGGTGCGCCCTCCGGCCGGGAGTGCACGCTGACGGTACGGGCACCGGTGTCGTCGGGGTCCTCGACGGTGACCTGGATCCGCACGGCCTCGGTGTCGGACAGCACCAGCGGGGTGTGCAGGGTGAGTTCGTCGACCACCGGGCAGTCGGTCTCGGCAGCGGCCCGGAGGGCGAGTTCGAGGAAGGCCGTGCCGGGGACGATGACCGTGCCGAGCACGGCGTGGTCGGCGAGCCAGGGGTGGGTGGCGACGGACATGCGGCCGGTCAGCACCGTCCCGGAGCCGTCCGCCAGCTCGACGGCGGCACCCAGCACGGGGTGGTCGACGGCCGACTGGCCCCAGCCGACGCCGCCGAGGTCCGAGGCGTCGGGCTCGACCCAGTAGCGGCGGCGTTGGAAGGCGTACGTCGGCAGGTCGGCCCGGGGTCCGGCGGGCAGCTGGGCGGTCCAGTCGACGGGCAGGCCGGCGACGAAGGCGGCGGACAGGGCCGTCACCAGGCGTTCGGGGCCGCCTTCGTCGCGGCGCAGGGTCTCCAGGACGGCGGC
>NZ_JZKH01000194.1 GCF_000961885.1 Streptomyces rubellomurinus | reverse complement strand
GATCTCGCCCTGGGAGTGGCCGATGACGGCGGCGGGCTCGACGCCCAGCGACTTCCAGACCGCGGCCAGCGAGACCATCATCGCGAACAGCGCGGGCTGCACGACGTCGACCCGGTGGAGGTCTCCGCCGCCGCGCAGCACCTCGGTGAGCGACCAGTCGACGTACGGGGCCAGCGCCGCCTCGCAGTCGGCGATCGAGCGGGCGAACACCTCGGAGGTGTCCAGGAGTTCGGCGCCCATGCCGAGCCACTGCGAGCCCTGGCCGGGGAACACGAACACCGGCCGCCCGTAGCCGCCCTCGCCGGTGGTGACCGCCGGCTTGGCGGCTCCCTCGGCGAGCCCGGCGAGGCCGTTCAGCAGCTCCTCGCGGCCCTGCCCGAGCACGACCGCCCGGTGCTCCAGCGCCGCGCGTCCGACGAGCAGGGTGTGCCCGACGGCGCGCAGGTCGGCCTCCGGGTGCTCGCGCAGGAACGCGGCCAGCTGCCCGCTCTGCGCCCGCAGCGCCCGCTCGTCCCGGGCGGAGAGCACCCACGGGACCACCGGCGACGGCGAGTCGACGGCCTCGGCGGCCTCCTCGGCGGCCGCCGCGGCGTCCGGCGCCTCCTCCAGGATCAGGTGGGCGTTGGTGCCGCTGATGCCGAACGCGGACACCCCGGCCCGGCGCGGCCGCCCGGCCTCGCGCGGCCACTCCCGCGGCTCGGTGAGCAGCGCCACCCCGCCGCCCGACCAGTCCACGTGGGTGGTCGGCTCGGTCACGTGCAGGGTGCGCGGCAGCGCCTCGTTGCGCAGCGCCAGCACCATCTTGATGACGCCCGCGACACCCGAGGTCGCCTGGGTGTGGCCGATGTTGGACTTCAACGCGCCCAGCCACAGCGGCCGTTCGGTGTCCCGCTGCTTGCCGTAGGTGGCCAGCAGGGCCTGCGCCTCGATCGGGTCGCCGAGCCGGGTGCCGGTGCCGTGCGCCTCGACGGCGTCGATCTGGTCGGCCGTCAGCCGGGCGTCGGCCAGCGCCGCCCGGATCACCCGCTGCTGCGAGGGCCCGTTGGGGGCGGCCAGGCCGTTGGAGGCGCCGTCCTGGTTGAGGGCGGAGCCGCGGATCACGGCCAGCACCGGGTGCCCGTGGCGCTGCGCGTCGGAGAGCCGTTCGAGCAGGACGACGCCGGTGCCCTCGGACAGCCCGAAGCCGTCCGCGTCGTCGGAGAAGGCCTTGCAGCGGCCGCTCTCGGACAGCGCGCCCATCCGGTCGAAGCCGATGAACGAGTCCGGGACGGGCATCACCACCGAGCCGCCGGCCAGCGCCATCGTGCACTCGCCGCCGCGCAGCGAGCGGACGGCCAGGTGGAGCGCGACCAGCGAGGAGGAGCACGCCGTGTCGACGGTGATCGCCGGGCCCTCCAGGCCGAACGCGTACGCGACCCGGCCGGACAGGACGCTGGTGACTCGGCCGGTGATGACGTAGTCCCCGATCGCGGAGGGCGCGTCGGCCGAGGTCACCCCGTAGCCCTGGTCCATGGCGCCGACGAAGGTGCCCGTCCGGCTGCCGCGCAGCGTGGTCAGGTCGATGCCGGCCCGCTCGAAGGCCTCCCAGGAGGTCTCCAGCAGCTGGCGCTGCTGCGGGTCCATGGCCAGCGCCTCGCGCGGGCTGATCCCGAAGAACGCGGCGTCGAAGCGGTCCACGTCGGCCACGAAGCCGCCCTCGCGGACCCGGCCGCCGGGGCCGTGGATCCCGCTCAGGTCCCAGCCGCGCTCCGGCGGGAAGCCGGAGACGGCGTCGCCGTCCGCGGCGAGCAGCCGCCACAGCTCCTCGGGGGTGGTGACCCCGCCGGGCAGGCGGCAGGCCATCCCGACGATCGCGATCGGCTCGTCCGCGCCGGCCCCGCCCGGGGCCTGCTCCACGGGCGCGGCCGCGGCCGCCAACTCCAGGACCTCGCGACGCAGTTCGGCGGCGAGCGCGGCGGGCGTCGGGTAGTCGAAGACCAGCGTCGCCGGGAGCCGCAGCCCGGTGGCGGCGTTCAGCCGGTTGCGCAGCTCGACGGCCGTCAGGGACTCGAACCCGAGCTCCTTGAAGGCCCGTTCGGGCTTGATGGCCTCCGCGCCGGTGCGCCCGAGGACGGCCGCGGCGTGCGCGGACACCAGCTCGGTCAGCGTGCGGAGCTGGTCGGCCTCCGACAACTCGACGAGCACGCGCCGCAGTTCGGAGTCGTTCCCGGCGCCCGGCGCGCCCGCGCCGGCCTCCGGGGCGGCCAGCACCGCGCGGGCCTCGGGCAGGTCGGTGAGCAGCGGGCTCGGGCGCAGCGCGGTGAACAGCGGCACGAAGCGCGCCCAGTCGATGTCGGCGATCGCGACGAAGGTGTCGTCGTGGTCCAGCGACTGCTGCAGGGCGGCGACCGCCAGCTCGGCGCGCATCAGCGGCAGGCCCTGCGCCTGCACCTTGCGGCGGGTGCGCTCGACGTCCTGGTCGCCGAGGTTCTTCCAGGTGTTGACGGCGTCCTCCCAGACGCCCCAGGCGACGGAGGTCATCGGCAGGCCGCGGGCCCGGCCGGCCTCGGCCAGGGCGTCGAGGGCGGCGTTGGCCGCCGCGTAGGCGGCGTGGTCCCCGCTGCCCCAGAACCCGGCGATGGAGGAGAACAGGACGAAGGCGTCCAGCGCCTCCGGGTCCAGCAGTTCGGCGAGGTGCCGGGTGCCGTCCACCTTCGCGGCCAGCACCTGGTCCAGGCTCTCCAGCGGGGTGCCGTCCACCGGCAGCAGTTCGATGAACGCGGCGGTGTGCACGACGGCCCGCACGGTGCGGCCCTCGGCCCGCAACCCGTCCAGCAGGGCGGCCACCGCGTCCCGGTCGGCGACGTCGCACGCCGCCAGGGTGACCTCCACGCCGGTCGCGGTCAGCTCGGCCGCCAGGTCCGCCGCCCCGGGGGCGTCCGGGCCCGAACGGCTGGCCAGCACCAGGTGCTCGGCGCCGCGCTCGGCCAGCCAGCGGGCCAGCCGGGGGCCGAGGCTCCCGGTGCCGCCGGTGACGATCACCGTGCCGCCGGGCCGCCAGTCGCGGACCGGCCGCGCCCCGCCGAGCGGGGCGTGCACCATCCGGCGGGCGAACAGGCCGGCCGGGCGCACCGCCACCTGGTCCTCGTCGCCTGCGCCGGCCAGCACCCCGGCGAGCCGGCCGAGCGCCCGCGCGTCCGGCTCCGCGGGCAGGTCGACCAGGCCGCCCCACAGGTGCGGCTGCTCCAGGGCGACGACCCGGCCGAGGCCCCACAGCTGGGCCTGCACCTGGTCGGCGGGGGCGTCGGACGGGCCGGTGGCGACGGCGCGGTGGGTGGCGCACCACAGCGGGATGCGCAGGCCGAGGTCGCCCATGGCCTGGACGAGGACGAGGGTCAGCCCCACGCAGGCGGTGAGGCTGCGGTGCCCGTCCAGGCGCTTGTCGTCCAGCGCCAGGAAGGACAGCACGCCGGCGAGGTCGGTGCCGTCGACCAGCGGGCGCAGCCGCTCGGCGAGGACGGCGCGGTCCGCGTCGGCGCCGGTCGTCTCCAGCAGGACGGTGCGGGCGCCGTGCCCGTCGAGGGCCCGGACGGCCTCGGCGACCCAGCGGTCCTCGGTGCGGCCGGCCGGGACGACGACCAGCCAGGTGCCGGTCAGCGCCGCCGCCGGGCGGTCCGCGAGCGGCTTCCAGGCTATCCGGTACCGCCAGTCGTCCACGGCCGAGCGCTCGCGGCTCTCCCGGCGCCAGGAGGACAGCACGGGCAGCAGCGCGTCCAGCGACCGCCGCCGCTCCTCGTCCTCGACCCGCAGGGCGGCGGCCACGGCGGCGACGTCCTGCTCCTCGACGGCCTGCCAGAACCCGGCCTCCGGCGCGTCGGTCGCGGCCGTGCCCGGCGCGTCCGGGGCGGCCTCCCGGATCCACAGGTGCTGGTGGCGGAACGGGTAGGTCGGCAGGTCGGCGTGGTCGCCGGCGGGCAGGAACGCCGTCCAGTCGACGGGCACGCCGTGGGCGTGCAGGTGGGCCGCGGAGGTGAGCAGCCTGGTCCAGTGGCCCTCGGTGCGGCGCAGGGTGCCGGTGACCACCGGGGCCTCGGCGGCGTCGAGGGTCTCCTCGACGGCGGTGGTGAGGACGGGGTGCGGGCTGGACTCGACGAACACCTCGTGGCCGTCCGCCTGCGCGGCCCGGACGGCGTCGGTGAAGCGGACGGTCTGCCGCAGGTTGGTGTACCAGTAGCCGCTGTCCAGGGCGGTGGTGTCGAGCAGGCCGCCGGTGACGGTCGAGTAGAACGGGACGTCGGCGCGCTGCGGGGTGATCCCGGCCAGGGCCGTCGCCAGGCGCTCCTCGATGGCCTCGACGTGCGGCGTGTGCGAGGCGTAGTCGACGTCGATCCGGCGGGCGCGGATCTCCGCGCGCTCGCAGTGGGCGAGGAGTTCGTCGAGCGCGTCGCGGTCCCCGGCGACGACGGTGGCGGACGGGCCGTTGACGGCGGCCACGAAGACCCGGCCGTCCCAGCCGCCCAGCAGCTCCTCGGCGCGCTCGCGCGGCAGCGGCACGGACACCATGCCGCCGTGCCCGGCGATGGCGGTGATGGCCTGGCTGCGCAGGGCGGCGATCCGGGCGCCGTCCGCGAGGCTGAGGGCCCCGGCGACGGTGGCGGCGGCGATCTCG
>NZ_JZKH01000193.1 GCF_000961885.1 Streptomyces rubellomurinus | reverse complement strand
GTTCCTCCCGGATCGCCTCGACGTGCGGGCCGTGCGAGGCGTAGTCCACGTCGATCCGACGCGCCCGCTCGTGCCCGGCGACCAGCTGCTCCAACGCGTCCGCATCGCCCGAAACCACCGTGGACGAAGGCCCGTTGAGCGCGGCGACGGAGACCCGGCCCTCGTACGGTTCCAGGAGCTTCGCCACCTCCTCGGCGGGCAGCGGGAGCGAGACCATCCCGCCCTCGCCGGAGAGCGCCAGCAGGGCGCGGCTGCGCAGGGCGACGACCCGGGCGCCGTCCGCCAGCGACAGCGCCCCGGCGACGCAGGCGGCGGCGATCTCGCCCTGCGAGTGGCCGACCACGGCCGCCGGTTCGACGCCGAAGGACCGCCACAGCTCGGCCAGCGCCACCATCACGCCCCACAGCACCGGCTGCACCACATCGACCCGCTCCAAGTCGGCGCCGCTGCGCAGGACTTCGGTGAGCGACCAGTCCACGTACGGCGCGAGCGCCGCCTCGCAGTCCGCGATGCGCGCCGCGAACACCGGTGCGGTGTCGAGGAGTTCGGCGCCCATGCCGACCCACTGCGAGCCCTGCCCGGGGAAGACGAAGACCGCCTCCGCCCGTCCGGTCGCCGTGCCGCGCACCACCTGCGGTGAAGGCTCGCCCTCGGCGAGCCGGCGCAGGGCGGCCGGCGGGTCGGCGGCCAGCACGACCGCGCGGTGCTCCAGGGCGGCCCGGGTGGTGGCCAGCGACCGGCCCACGTCGGCCGGTGAGGCCCCGGGGTCGAGGGCGGCGGCCAGCCGGGCGGCCTGGGCGGCGAGGGCGGGCGCGGTCCGGCCGGAGAGCACCCATGGCAGCACCGGCCAACTCGCGTCGCCGGGCCCGGCCGTGGGATCCGCCGGTGGCTCGGCGAGGGGAGCCTCCTCCAGGATCAGGTGGGCGTTGGTGCCGCTGATCCCGAAGGAGGAGACGCCCGCCCGACGCGGCTGCTCGCCCTGCGGCCGCCAGGCCGCCGCCTCGGTGAGCAGCGCGACGGCGCCCGAGGACCAGTCGACGTGCGGGGAGGCGTTCCGGGCGTGCAGGGTCGCCGGGAGCACCCCGTGCCGGAGCGCCAGCACCGTCTTGATCACCCCGGCGGCCCCGGCCGCGGCCTGGGTGTGGCCGAGGTTGGACTTGACCGAGCCGAGCCGCAACGGCCGGTCGGCGGGCCGGTCCCGGCCGTACGCGGCGAGCAGCGCCTGGGCCTCGATCGGGTCGCCCAGGGCCGTGCCGGTACCGTGCGCCTCCACCGCGTCGATCTGGTCGGCCGTCAGCCCGGCGTTGGCCAGCGCCGCCTCGATGACCCGCTGCTGGGCGGGCCCGTTCGGCGCGGTCAGGCCGTTCGACGCGCCGTCCTGGTTGACCGCCGAGCCGCGCACCACCGCGAGCACCGGGTGCCCGTGGCGCCGCGCGTCGGACAGGCGCTCGACCAGCAGCATCGCCACGCCCTCGGACATCCCCATGCCGTCGGCCTCGGCGGCGAACGCCTTGCACCGGCCGTCCCGGGCCAGGCCGCGCTGCCGGCTGAACTCGACGAAGCCGGTGGGGCTGGCCATCACGGTCGCGCCGCCGGCCAGCGCCAGCGTGCACTCGCCCGCGCGCAGCGCCTGGACGGCCAGGTGCAGGGCGACCAGCGAGGAGGAGCAGGCGGTGTCGACGGTGACGGCCGGGCCCTCCAGACCGAAGGTGTAGGCGATCCGGCCGGAGAGCACGCTCGCCGCGTTGCCCGTGCCCAGGTAGCCCTCGACGTCCTCGGGCGCGCCCTGGACGGCCCAGATGTAGTCCAGCTGGTTCGTTCCGACGAAAGTGCCGGTGCGGCTGCCCTTGACCGAGACGGGGTCGAGCCCGGCCCGCTCGAAGACCTCCCAGGTGGTCTCCAGCAGCAGCCGCTGCTGCGGGTCCATGGCCAGCGCCTCGCGCGGCGAGATGCCGAACAGCTCGGCGTCGAACTCGCCCGCGTCGTGCAGGAATCCGCCGTGGCGGGTGTGCGAGGTGCCGGGCTGCTCGGCGTCCGCGTCGAACAGCCGGCCCAGGTCCCAGCCCCGGTCGGTCGGGAACCCGGAGATCGCGTCGCCGCCCGCCGCCAGCAGCTCCCACAGCCGCTCGGGCGAGTCCACCCCGCCGGGGAAGCGGCAGGCCATGCCGACCACGGCCACCGGCTCCTGGCCGGCCGCCTCCACCTCGCGCAGGCGCCGGCGGGTCCTGGCCAGGTCGGCCGTGACCCACTTGAGGTAGTCGCGCAGCGACTCTTCCTTCGCCATCTTCAACTCCCGTGCCGGAACGGCGGAACGACGGAACGACGGAACGATCGGGTCGGTCATCCCGTCGACGGGCGGCCGAACTCCTGATGGATGAACTCGAACAGCTCGTCGTCGCTCGCTCCGTCGAGCGCGTCGTCGACGGATCGCGCCCCGGTCGAGTCCCGGGCTCCGTCCCACCGGTCCAGGAGGCCGTACAGCTGGGCGGCGATGCCCCGCCGCTCGTCGTCGGTGAGCGCGGCGTCGGCCACCGCCTCCTCCAGCGCCTTGATCCGGGCCCGCAGGGCACCGGCGGTGACCGCCTCCCCGCCGCCCAGCCGCTCGCCGAGGTGGGCGGCGAGCGCGGCCGGGGTCGGGTGGTCGAAGACAAGGGTCGGCGGCAGCGGAACGCCGGTGGCGGCGGACAGGCCGTTGCGCAGCCGGACGGCGATCAGCGAGTCGAACCCGAGCTCACGGAAGGGCCGTTCGGCGGCGACCGCGCCCGCACCGCCGTGGCCCAGCGCGGCGGCGGCGTGGCCGCGCACCAGCTCCAGCAGCAGCCGGTCGCGCTCGGGGCCCGCGGCGGCGGCCAGCCGCCGGCGCAGGTCGGCGGCCCGTTCGGCGTCCTGCCCGGTGACGGCCTGCGGCGGTGCGGCCGTCGAGGCCTCGGGCAGTTCGGCGAACAGGCGGGTCGGCCGGGCGGAGCCGAACAGCGGGGCGAACCTGGCCCAGTCGACCTCCGCGACGACGGCGCCGCGTTCGCCCCGCGCCGTGATCTCGTCGAGGGCGGCGAGCGCCCGGCCGGGGTCGAGCAGCGGTACGCCGTGCCGGGCCGGGCGAGCAAGCGCGTCGGCCGCTTCGGCTTCGGCCCCGCCCGGCGTGAGGGTGTTCCAGACGCCCCAGGCAACCGAGACCACCGGCGCACCGGCGGCCCGGCGCTGCTCGGCGAGCGCGTCGAGCTGGGCGTTCGCGGCGGCGAAGACGGCGTGCTCGCCGGTGCCCCAGACGCCGCTGACCGAGGTGAACAGGACGGCGGCCGCCAGGTCGGGCAGCAGGTCGAGCGCGTGGACGGCGGGCGTGACGGTCGCGGCCACGGTGGCGGCCAGGTCCGCCGGCGTGGCCCGCAGCAGGGGTGCGAGCGTGGTCCCGGCGGCGGTGTGCACGACGGCCCGTACGGGGCGGCCCTGCTCCGCCAGTCGCTGGACCAGGGCGGCGGTGCCCGCGAGGTCGTCGGCCTCCCGGCCGGAGCAGCTGATCCGGCCGCCCAGGTCGGAGAGGTCGGCCCGGTCCGCGTCGGGGCCGCCGACCGGGCCGGTCAGGGCCACGTGCTCGGCGCCCCGGTCGAGCAACCAGCGGGCGACCCTGGCGGCGACCGAGCCGGTGCCCGTGACCAGCACGGTGCCGGAGGGCGTCCAGGGGGCGATCCCGCCCTCGGGGTCGGCGAGCGGCGCGCGGACCAGCCGGCGGACGTAGGTGCCGGTGGGGCGCACGGCCAGCTGGTCCTCGCCCTCGTCGGCGGTGGCGGCAGCGGCAGCCAGCACGGCGGCCAGGTCGACGGCGCCCCCGTCCGGCAGATCGACCAACCCGCCCCAGCGGTGCGGGAGTTCGAGGGCAGCCACGCGGCCGAGACCCCAGGTCCAGGCCTGCTCGGGGCTCGTCACCCGGTCGCCGGCGCCGACCGAGACCGCGCCGCGCGTGACGCACCAGAGCCGGGCGTCCACGCCGCTGTCCTCCAGGGCCTGGAGCAGCACGAGCACCCCCACAGCAGGGAGCAGCGAGACCACGCCCGCCACGCCCTCGGCCGTGTCGCGCAGGAGACGGGCCAGGCTCTCGCGGTCCGCGGCCGCCACCTCGATCCGTTCCACGTCGTCCGCGCGCAGGTCCGCGCCCACGCCGGGCGGCGCGAGCAGCAGCCAGCGGCCCTGCGGCGCAGGTCGGTCGGGGTCGGCTCGGCGGCGCCACTCGACCCGGTAGCGCCAACCCCGCTCGCGCCGCCCCCGACGCCAGGCGGCCAGCCCGGGGAGGACCGGTCCCCAGGCTTCGGCGTCCACCGGCACCGCGCGCTCCAGTGCTGCCAGGTCCTCGGTCTCGACGGCGGCCCAGAACTCGGCCTCCACCGCGCTCTCGGCGGGACGCGGCTCCAACCAGTAGCGCTCGCGCTGGAAAGCGTAGGTGGGCAGGTCCACCAGGGCGGCGTCGGCGGGCAGCACGGTCCGCCAGTCGACGGGCGCGCCTGCGGTCCAGGCCTCCGCGAGGGAGAGCAGGAAGCGCTGCGGGCCGCCCTCGTCGCGACGCAGGGTGCCCAGGGCGACGGCGTTCCGGCCGCTGCGCTCGATGCACTCGCCGACCGCGACGGTCACCACCGGGTGGGCGCTGACCTCGACGAACGAC
>NZ_JZKH01000192.1 GCF_000961885.1 Streptomyces rubellomurinus | reverse complement strand
TCGGCCTCCCCCAGCAGCACCTCCCGCACCGAGAACGGCACCACCCCCTCGAACGCCCCGCACACCTCGTCCACCGCCGCCGCGAACACCGGGAACGCGCCGTACAGTTCACGCCCCGCACCCGCGACCCGCACCCCCTGCCCCGTGAACACCAGGGCGTGTTTGCCGACCGCCCCCGCCCGTCGCTGCGCCACCCCGGTCACCGCGATCGGGAGTCCGGTGGCCTCGACGGGCCGGGGCGCGCCGTCGGCGAGGGCGGTGAGCCCGGCGGTCAGCTCGGCGAGGTCGCGGCCGAGCACCACGGCGCGGTGTTCCAGCAGGGCCCGGCCGGTGGCGGCGGACCAGGCGACGTCGGCGGGCCGGGCCCGCGGGTGTTCGCGGGTCCAGTCGCGCAGCCGGGCCGCCTGGGCCCGCAGCGCCTCGGGGGTCCGGGCCGACAGCACCCAGGGGACCAGCCCGGCCACCCCGGCCGCCGGGGGCTGCGGCGCCGACTCCGGCCTCTCCGGGGCCTGTTCGAGGATCACGTGCGCGTTGGTGCCGCTGATCCCGAACGAGGACACCCCGGCCCGCCGCGGCCGACCCGTCCGCGGCCACGGAACCGCCTTCGCCAGCAGCTCGACCCCGCCCGCCGACCAGTCCACGTGCGGCGACGGCGCGTCCACGTGCAGCGACTTCGGCAGCACCCCGTGCCGCAGCGCCATCACCATCTTGATCACCCCGGCCACCCCCGCCGCCGCCTGGGTGTGCCCGAGGTTGGACTTCACCGACCCCAGCCACAGCGGCGCTCCGGCGCGCCGGCGCCCGTACGTCGCCAGCAGGGCCCGCGCCTCGATCGGGTCGCCGAGCGTGGTGCCCGTCCCGTGCGCCTCGACCACGTCCACCTCGTCCGTGGAGAGCCCCGCGTTCACCAGCGCCGCCCGGATCACCCGCTCCTGCGACGGCCCGTTCGGCGCGGAGAGCCCGTTGGAGGCGCCGTCCTGGTTCACCGCCGAGCCGCGCACCACCGCCAGCACCGGGTGCCCGTTGCGCACCGCGTCCGACAGCCGCTCCACCAGCAGCAGACCGACGCCCTCGCCCCAGCCCGTCCCGTCCGCGCCCGCCGCGAACGGCTTGCACCGCCCGTCCGCCGCCAGGCCGTTCTGCCGGGCGAACTCGACGAAGGCGGTCGGCCGGGCCATCACGGTCACGCCGCCGGCCAGCGCCAGGTCGCAGTCCCCCGCGCGCAACGCCTGGGCCGCCGTGTGCAGGGCCACCAGGGAGGAGGAGCAGGCCGTGTCGAGGGTGACCGCCGGGCCCTCCAGGCCGAGCGCGTACGCGACCCGGCCGGAGACCACGGACATCGAGCCGCCGGTCACCCGGTGGCCCGCCACCGCCGGGGCGGCGTCGTCCCGGTGGCCGCCGCCGTAGCCGAGCGCGGAGGCGCCGACGAAGACGCCCGTGCGGCTGCGCCGCAGCGAGGTGGGGTCGATGCCGGCGCGCTCCACGGTCTCCCAGGCGGTCTCCAGCAGCAGGCGCTGCTGCGGGTCCATCGCCAGTGCCTCGAAGGGCGAGATGCCGAAGAACTCGGCGTCGAACTCGGCCGCGTCGTGGACGAATCCGCCCTGCCGGGCGGCGGAGCCGGCGGTGAACCGCTCGGGCCCGGTCTCCCAGCCCCGGTCGGTCGGGAAGGCGGAGACCGCGTCGGTGCCGGCCGCCACCAGGCGCCACAGGTCCTCGGCGGACCGGACGCCGCCGGGCAGTCGGCAGCCGGTCGCGACGATCGCGATCGGCTCCCGCCCCGCCTGCTCGGCCTCGCGCAGCCGCTGTTTGGTGGCGCGCAGGTCGGCGGCGGTCAGCCGCAGGAAGTGGCGCAGCTTCTCCTGGGTCGACCCGTCGGACGGGTTCGGCGCGCCGGACGGGCCGGGCGCGGTGGCCTGGGTGGACATGTGTGTGTACCCCTGTCGGTCTTCGAGATATCCGGTGCGGACGGCTGGTCAGGAGATCCCGAACTCCTCCCCGAGGATGTCGAACATCTCGTCGTCGCTGGCGGTGTGCAGGTCGCGTCGGGCCTCGGCCGACTGCTGCGGCGCGCCGGCCCGCAGCCGCTGGGCGAGCTCGGTCAGGCGGGCGGCGACGCGGTCGCGGTCCGCGGCGCCGGACAGCGCCGCCAGGCCGGCCTCCAGCCGGTCCAGCTCGTCGAGCGCCGACACGTCCGGTGCGGTGTCGGCGAAGAGCTCGGAGCCGAGGTGGGCGGCCAGCGCCTGCGCGGTCGGGTGGTCGAAGGCCAGCGTGGTCGGCAGGGACAGCCCGGTGGCCGTGGCGAGCCGGTTGCGCAGGCCGACGGCGGCCAGCGAGTCGAACCCGAGCTCGCGGAACGGCCGTTCGGGCTCGACCGCGGCCGGGTCGGCGTGGCCGAGCTGGGCGGCGACCTCGGCGCACACCAGGGTGACGAGCTCGCCGTGGCGGTCGGCGGCGGTGAGCGGGGCGAGGCGTTCGCGCAGCTGCTCGGGCGCCCGGGTGCCGGTGCCCGGCTCCGCCGCGGCCGGGGCCGGGGTCTCGGCGGCGACGAGTGCGGCGATCAGCGGGCGCGGGCGGGCGGCGGTGTAGCCGACCGCGAAGCGCGGCCAGTCGAGGTCGGCGACGGTCACCCGTTCCAGGTCCTCGTCCAGGGCCTGGCGCAGCGCTTCGAGGGCGAGTTCGGGGTCCATCGCGCCCACGCCGATCCGGTCGAGCGCCGCCGCGACGGTCGGGCTGTCGGACATCCCGCCGCCCGCCCAGCGGCCCCAGGCGACGGCGGTGGCGGCCCGGCCGGCGGCGCGGCGCCGGGCGGCGAGCGCGTCGAGGTAGGCGTTGGCGGCCGCGTACGCGCCCTGGCCGGCGCCGCCCCACACGCCCGCGCCGGAGCTGAACAGCACGAAAGTGTCGGGTTCGTCGGCGCGCAGCAGCTCGTCGAGGGCGAGCGCGCCGCCGACCTTGGCGGCGACGGCCTCGGCGATCGACTCGCCGGTGATCCGGTCGAACGGCCCGCCGACCTCGGCCCCGGCCGCGTGGACCACGGTGTCCACCCGCAGCCCGCGCTCGCGCAGCCCGGCGAGCAGGGCGGCGACGGCCGCGCGGTCGCTGACGTCGCAGGCGGCGAGCTCCACCTCGGCGCCGGCGGCCGTCAGTTCCTCACGCAGCTCCTGGGCACCGGGTGCGGCCGCGCCGCGCCGACCGGCCAGCACCAGGTGCTCGGCGCCGGCCCGGACCAGCCAGCGGGCGAGGTGGCCGCCGAGCGCGCCGGTGCCGCCGGTGACCAGCGCGGTGCGGCCGGGCCGCCAGGGGGCGTCACCGTCGGGGACGTCCTGGCGCGGGGCGTCCTCGGCGTGCGGGAAGCGGACGAGGCGCCGGACGAAGGTGCCGAGCGGGCGGATCGCGATCTCGTCCTCGGCCGAGCCGGCGCCGAGGACGGCCGCCAGGATCGCGGCGGCGCGCCCGTCGACGGTCTCGGGCAGGTCGACCAGGCCGCCCCAGCGCTCCGGGTGTTCGAGGCCGGCGACGCGGCCGAGCCCCCAGAGGGCGGCGGCCACGGCGCCGGCCGGGGGTTCGCCGAGCGGGGAGGCCGCGCCCCGGGTGGCGCACCACAGCGGTGCGTCGAGTCCGGCGTCGCCGAGGGCCTGGACGAGCGTGGCGAGCGCGGTCAGCGCGGGGGTCGGGTCGGCCAGGTCGGGCTCCGGGTCGGGCAGCAGCAGGACGGCGGCGGGCGCGGTCGCCCGGAGCCAGGCGGCGAGCTCTTCACGCCCGTCCGGTACCCGGCCGGATTCGGGGGCGACGACCTCGGCGCCGGCCTCGGTGAGCGCGTCCACGACCGGGGATCCCCCGCCCGCCGGGGCGAGGACCAGCCAGCGCCCGGTGAGCCGGCCGGGCGCGGCGGGGGCGTCCGTCCAGGGCTCCCACCGCTCGGCGTAGCGCCAGGAACGGACGGCGGTGTCGGCCCGCCGGCGGGTGCGCCAGGCGGCGAGCGCGGGCAGCACCTCGTGCAGCGGCGCGTCCTCGGGGACGTCGAGCAGCGCGGCGAGGCCGGGCGCGTCGGCGGCGGTGACGGCGTCCCACAGGCCGGCGTCGACCGGGTCGCCGCTCGGGGCGGCGGAGCGCTTGGCGCGGCCCGGCAGCGCGGTGCCGCTGTCGGGGTCGAGCCAGTAGCGGCGGCCCTGGAAGGCGTAGGTGGGCAGGTCGACCCGGCGGGTGCCGGGCCGGTGCAGCAGGCCGGCCCAGTCGACGGGCACGCCGCGGGCGAAGGCGGCGGCCAGGGCGGAGACCAGCTGGTCCGGGCCGCCCTCGTCGCGCCGCAGGGTGTGCAGCACGGTGGCGGGGGCGGCGGCCTCGGCGATCAGGTCCTCCAGCGGGACGACCAGGCCGGGGTGCGGGCTGCACTCCAGGAACACGGTGTGTCCGTCCGCCAGGGCCGCCCGAACCGCCGTGTCCAGGCGGACGGTGCCGCGCAGGTTGTCGAACCAGTACGAACCCGCCAACTGCTGCGGGTCGGCGACGACTTCGCCGGTCACGGTCGAGTACATCGCGACGCGGCCCGCCAACGGCCTTACGCCCGCGGACAGTTCGGCGACCTCGTCGCGCACCGCGTCCACGTGGGCCGAGTGCGAGGCGTAGTCGACCGGGATCATGCGCGCCCGGACACCCTCGCGCTCGCAC
>NZ_JZKH01000191.1 GCF_000961885.1 Streptomyces rubellomurinus | reverse complement strand
GCGGCCACGGTGGCCGGGTGGGTCGGCGCGGCGGCGGGCGGGGGCGGCACGGCCGGGGCGGGCGGCGCCGCGGGGGCGGCGGGCGCCGGGGTGGGCGGTGTCTTCGGCAGGTCCGAGCGGCGGGTGATCTCGGTGTTGACCTGGCGCGGCAGCCAGTCCTCGCCGAACCGCAGCTGGCCGCCGACCTCCGGGTGGTTGCGGGCCACCTGGATGATCTCGGCGGGCTTCGGGCGGTCCTCGGGGGACTTCGCCAGGCAGCGCTGGATCAGCTCGCGCAGGTCGGCCGGGACGGCCGTCAGGTCCGCCTCCTCGTGCACCACCCGGTAGAGCACCGCGGTGTCCGGCCCGTCGCCGAACGGCGCGCTGCCGCCGGCCACGTAGGCGGCCAGCGCGCCGAGCGCGAAGACGTCGGTGGCCGGGGTGACGGCCCGGCCCTGGGCCTGCTCGGGGGCCATGAAGGCGGGGGAGCCGATCCGGTAGCCGGTGCCGGTCAGCGCGGTGGCGTCGGCGGCCCGGGCGATGCCGAAGTCGATCACCCGCGGGCCGTCCCCGGCGACCAGCACGTTGGCGGGCTTCAGGTCGCGGTGGACCACCTCGACGCTGTGGATGGCCTGCAGCGCCTCGGCGATGCCGCCCATCAGCAGCAGCACGGTGCGCACCGGCAGGGCGCCGTGCTCGCGCACCACCTGCTGCAGCGACGGGCCGGGGACGTACGCGGTGACCAGCCAGGGGGCGTCCGAGTCCAGGCCGCCGGAGTCGATCACCTGGGCGGTGTAGAGGCCGTGGATGCGCTGGGCGTTGCTGACCTCCTGGGCGAAGCGGCGGCGGAACTCGCCGTCCTCGGCGAACTCCGGGCGCACCACCTTGAGCGCGACCGGGCGCCCGCCCGGGGTGTACGAGAGGTAGACCCGGCCCATGCCGCCGGCGCCGAGCCGGGCGTACAGCCGGTAGCCGCCGACCTCCCGGGGGTCGTCCGGGAGGAGCGGCTGGAAGACCGGTGGGAGGTTGCCGGCGTCGGAGGGGCTGTCGGCGGTCATGTGGGATCCCCCTGGTTGAGCGGTGAGGTCGGCCGGGACCGCGGGCGGCGCGCGGTGACGGGCGCGGGGCGGCGGTCCGGCGAGGCATAACCTATCGATCCGTCAGGATCCCGCGCACCGTGGGTGCGCATTGGTTGCACAACCGTGAACAGCGCGGACGCGGACCCGTCAACCGCGAACGCCCGCGGCCCCCGTCCTCCCGGATCGGGAGGACGGGGGCCGCGGGCGTCAGAGCCGGTGTCCCGGAGCTCTCGGCGTGCTCAGAGCGCGAAGACCTCGTCCACCAGGGCCGCCTGCTCGGCGGCGTGGCGCTTGGCCGAGCCGACCGCGGGGGCCGAGGAGGCCGTGCGGGCGACGCGGCGCAGACGGGCGTCGCCGCCGGTGCGGCCGATCACGACCTGCAGGTGGTCGACCAGGTTCATCGCGATGAACGGCCAGGCACCCTGGTTGGCCGGCTCCTCCTGCGCCCAGATGAACTGGACGTCGTCGCCGTAGCGGGCCAGCTCCTCCTGGAGCTCGGCCACCGGCAGCGGGTAGAGCCGCTCCATCCGGACGATGGCGGTGTCGGTGATGCCGCGCTCCGTCCGGGCCGCCTCGAGGTCGTAGTAGAACTTGCCGGCGGTGATGACGACCTTGCGGACCTGCGCCGGGTCGACGGTGGTGTCGCCGATGACCGGGCGGAACGAGCCGGACAGGAACTCCTCGGTCGCACTCGCCGCGGCCTTCAGACGCAGCATCGACTTCGGGGTGAAGACGACGAGCGGCTTGTGGTGCGGGTTGTGCGCCTGCCAGCGCAGCAGGTGGAAGTAGTTCGACGGCAGGGTCGGCATGGCGACCGTCATGTTGTCCTGCGCGCACAGCTGGAGGAAGCGCTCCGGGCGGGCGGACGAGTGGTCCGGCCCCTGGCCCTCGTAGCCGTGCGGCAGCAGCAGGGTGACGCCGGAGTGCTGGCCCCACTTCTGCTCGGCGGAGGCGATGTACTCGTCCACCATGGTCTGCGCGCCGTTGACGAAGTCGCCGAACTGCGCCTCCCACATGACCAGCGCGTTCGGGCGGGTCAGCGAGTAGCCGTACTCGAAGCCCATGGCCGCGTACTCCGACAGCAGGCTGTCGTAGACGGTGTAGCGGGCCTGGTCCTCGGTGAGGTACTGCAGCGGGGTGTAGTCCTCGCCGGTGTTGCGGTCGATCAGGACGGCGTGCCGCTGGCCGAAGGTGCCGCGGCGGCTGTCCTGGCCGGCCAGGCGGACCGGGTGGCCCTCCATGAGCAGCGAGCCGATGGCGAGGGTCTCGCCCATCGCCCAGTCGATGGTGTTGTCCTCGACCGAGGCGGCGCGGCGCTGCAGCTGCGGCAGCAGGCGCGGGTGGACGGTCAGCCAGTCCGGCAGGTTGACCTGCGAGGCGGCGATCCGCTTGACCATCTCCTGGGAGATGCCGGTCTGGATGGAGACCGGGAAGTCGGCGACCGGCTTGCCGGCGGTGGCGTCGGCCGGCGCCTGGGCCGCGTCGCGGACCTCGGCGAAGACCTTCTCCAGCTGGCCCTGGAAGTCCTGGAGCGCCTGCTCCGCCTCTTCCATGGTGATGTCGCCGCGACCGATCAGGCCCTCGGTGTACAGCTTGCGCACCGAGCGCTTCTTGTCGATCAGGTCGTACATCAGCGGCTGGGTGAACGACGGGTTGTCGGCCTCGTTGTGACCGCGGCGGCGGTAGCAGATGAGGTCGATGACGACGTCCTTGTGGAACGCCTGGCGGAACTCGAAGGCGAGCCGCGCGACGCGGACCACGGCCTCCGGGTCGTCGCCGTTGACGTGGAAGATCGGCGCCTCGATCATGCGGGCCACGTCGGTGCAGTACATCGACGAGCGCGAGGACGCCGGGGCGGCGGTGAAGCCGACCTGGTTGTTCACCACGAGGTGGATCGTGCCGCCGGTGCGGTAGCCGCGCAGCTGCGACATGTTCAGGGTCTCCGCGACGACGCCCTGGCCGGCGAAGGCCGCGTCGCCGTGGACCTGGATCGGGAGCACCGGGAAGGTGGTGCCGCCCTGGTCCAGGACGTCCTGCTTGGCGCGGACGATGCCCTCGACGACCGGGTCGACCGTCTCCAGGTGGGACGGGTTCGCGGCGAGCGAGACCTTGATGGTCTCGCCGTCCAGGCCGGTGAAGGTGCCCTCGGCGCCCAGGTGGTACTTGACGTCGCCGGAGCCGTGCATCGACTTCGGGTCGAGGTTGCCCTCGAACTCGCCGAAGATCTTGCCGTACGGCTTGCCGACGATGTTGGCCAGCACGTTCAGGCGGCCGCGGTGGGCCATGCCGATGACGGCCTCGTCGAGGCGGTGCTCGGCGGCGGCGTCGATGGTGGCGTCCAGCAGCGGGATGAGCGACTCGCCGCCCTCCAGCGAGAAACGCTTCTGCCCGACGTACTTGGTCTGCAGGAAGGTCTCGAAGGCCTCGGCGGAGTTCAGGCGGCGGAGGATCCGCAGCTGCTCCTCGCGCTCGGGCTTGGTGTACGGCTTCTCCAGGCGCTCCTGCAGCCACTTGCGCTGCTTCGGGTCCTGGATGTGCATGTACTCGACGCCGACGGTGCGGCAGTAGGTGTTGCGCAGCAGGCCGAGGATGTCGCGGAGCTTCATCATCTTCTGGCCGCCGAAGCCGCCGACCGCGAACTCGCGCTCCAGGTCCCACAGGGTGAGGCCGTGCTGGACGACGTCCAGGTCGGGGTGCTTGCGCTGCTTGTACTCCAGCGGGTCGGTGTCGGCCATCAGGTGGCCGCGCACGCGGTACGCGTGGATCAGCTCCATGACGCGGGCGGTCTTGTTGACCTCGTCGTCGTGGGTGGTGGCGACGTCGGTGGCCCAGCGGACCGGCTCGTACGGGATCCGCAGCGACTCGAAGATCTCGTCGTAGAAGCCGTTCTCGCCGAGCAGCAGGCGGTGGATCTCGCGCAGGAACTCGCCGGACGCCGCGCCCTGGATGACGCGGTGGTCGTAGGTCGAGGTCAGCGTCATGATCTTGGAGACGCCCAGGCGGGACAGGGTCTCCGGGGCGGAGCCCTGGAACTCGGCCGGGTACTCCATGGCGCCGACGCCGACGATGGTGCCCTGGTTCTGCATCAGGCGCGGCACGGAGTGCACGGTGCCGATGCCGCCGGGGTTGGTCAGCGAGACCGTGACGCCGGTGAAGTCGTCCATGGTCAGCTTGTTGGCGCGGGCCCGGCGGACGATGTCCTCGTAGGCCTGCCAGAAGCCGAAGAAGTCGAGCGTCTCGGCCTTCTTGATGGCCGCGACGACGAGCTGGCGGTCGCCGTTCGGCTTGACCAGGTCGATGGCCAGGCCGAGGTTGATGTGCTCCGGCTTGACCAGGTAGGCCTTGCCGTCCTCCACCTTGTAGCTGTGGTTCATGCCCGGGGCGGCCTTGATGGCCTGGACCAGGGCGTAACCGATCAGGTGGGTGAAGGAGACCTTGCCGCCGCGGGCGCGCTGCAGGTGGTTGTTGATGACGATGCGGTTGTCGATCAACAGCTTCGCCGGGACGGCGCGGACCGAGGTCGCGGTCGGCACCTCCAGCGAGGCGTCCATGTTGGTGGCGACGGCCTTCGCCGGGCCGCGCAGCTGGACCAGCTCGGGGCCGGCGGCGGCCGGGGCCGGCGCCGGGGCGGCGGCCTTCGGGGC
>NZ_JZKH01000020.1 GCF_000961885.1 Streptomyces rubellomurinus | reverse complement strand
CCCACGCCCCCGCAGCGCCTCACCCAACTGCTCGACATCACGCGGGACAAAGCGCAGCGGCGCATCGTCGTACGCACTGGCCCCGATCAGCAGCGCCGAGAATCTCCCCACCCGGGCCGTCCCCCACCCACCCAACGATCATGGCAGCGGGCCGACTTCGACGAATCGACCGCCGCCACAGGATAGCCTCGGCGGGGCCGCTCCCGCAGAGCCCTCGTCAGGCGGCCGTCTCCGCGAGGACCGAACCGATCGGCGTCGGGGCGAGGTTCAGGACCGTCGCGCTGACCGGCGCGTCGAGGATGCTCGGACGGTCGTACAGGTAGAGCATTTCCGGGAACTCCGCCATCACCGAACCGGCCCGGCCGATCCGCTCCAGCTCGGCCCTCGCCATGTGCGTCAGCTCCGGGAGGACGGGCCTCACCCCCAGCGCGTACCGCGTCGCCTTCAGCCGGCGCCCGGGGGCACGAGGCTGATCAGCGCCGGTTCCGCCTCCGGCGGGCCCTCACCGGTCGGCGGACGTGATCCGAGTGCCCTGGGCGGAGACGAGACGCCATCCGGTGGCGGAGTCCTTCGCGAACACGTGGGTGTAACGGCTTCCGGCAACGAAGCCGGTGCCATCGGAGTTGACGAAGTTCATGCCGGTGCGCCCGACGACGATGCCGACGTCGCCGATGCGGCGAACCACGGCCTCCTCCGGGAAGGACTCGATGGCGGGGAAGGTGACGGCCCCGGCGGCGACCGCGTCGAGCAGTGCGGACCGGGGGACGACCGAACCGTCCTCGACACCGACCAGGAGGAAGTCGTCCGCCAGCAGCTCGCCCAGACGGGCCGCGTCGCCGGCGACCAGGGCGTCGAAGAAGCGCCGATCGTGCTCGATCAGGGCCGCGCGGTCGCGAGAGTCAGTCACGGTGGGTTCCGCTCTGTGAGGGCCGGTGAGGGCCGGTGAGGGCCGGTGAGGGCCGGTGAGGGTGGTGCGGCTGCCACGGGTGTGCGACAGCGGCGCTTCCTCGACGCTATGCCTTGACGTGGACGTCAAGGCCAACCGGCCGACCCCTGTTCGCGGATGTCGTGCCGGCTCAGGCTCAGGCTCGAGCTCAGGATGCCGTCGCGGGAACGAGGTGGTCGAGCCCCTGCGCACTGCCCGTCGCGGCCTCGATCGAGCGCGGCAGCATGACGCCCTCGTAGGCGCGGACGGCGTCGTCGATGCCGGGTTCGGTGACGAGGGCGTGGGCGAGGTCGGCGCCTTCCAGCATGGCGAGGTTGGCGCCCAGGCCGACCGGGGGCATCAGGTGCGCGGCATCGCCGAGCAACGTGACGCCGGGGACGTGCTCCCAGGTGTGCGGAGCGGGCAGGACGTACAGGGGGCGGTTGACGAACGCGCTGTCGCCGTTGCGCAGGATGTAGCGCAGGCGCTCGTCCCAGCCGTCGAACATCCTCAACAGGTGCGCCCGCACCGCCTGTTGGTCACCGAGGTCGACACCGGCGGCAGCGTGCCAGTCCCGGGGCTCGCGGAGCGCGATGTAGGCGCGGATGTGGCCGTTGCTGTTGCGCTGGGCGACCAGGGTCCTGCCGATGCCCTTCGCCAGCATCGATCCGTTGCCGACCAGCCGCGCGAGGTCGGGGTGGCGGGTGTCGCAGTGGTCGAATCCGGTCTCGACGAAGGTGACGCCGGTGTAGCGGGGTACGGCGGGCGACAGCGCCGGGCGGATCCGCGACCAGGCGCCGTCCGCGCCGACCACCAGGTCGAAGTCCTCGGTGGCGCCGTCCCCGAACCGCAGCCGGCAGGTGCCGTCCGGCAGCGGCGTGGCCCCGGTGACGGCGCGGCCCCACCGCACCGTGCCCTCGGTGAGCGAGTCCAGCAGCAGTCCGCGCAGTTGGCCGCGGTCGATTTCCGGGCGTCCGCCGCCGTCTGCGCCGGCGGCGGGCGGCCCCTGATGCGCCAGCAGGGCGGCGTCGGCGAAGTCGAGCACGCGCCACTCCTCCCCTTCGGGGCGGGCGAGGGCCTGGAACCGGTCGAGGAGCCCCGCCGCCCGCAGCGCGGCCTGACCGGTGTCGGCGTGCAGGTCGAGGGTGCCGCCCTGCGGGCGGGCGTCGGCGGAGGCCTCGCGTTCGAGGACGGTGACGGAGCGGCCGTGCCGCTGCAGCACCCGGGCGCAGGTCAGGCCGCCGAGGCCGGCGCCGACGATCGCGATGCGGGGGCCGCGGGCAGGGGTCGGGTTCATGGGAGTGCCCCCAGGGAGGTGAGTAAGCCGCCGGGAGGTCCGGTCCGGCTCCACCAAGAAAGCACACTCACTCAAAAAGTGCAACGGCTCAACTTTTACAGTCGATGCACCCCTGCGATATGGTGGACGAGTGACCGAACCGACCGGGCGCCGCGAGCGCAAGAAGGCCCAGACCCGCCAGTCCCTGGCCGACGCCGCACTCGAACTCTTCCTCGACCGCGGCTACGACCAGGTCGGCGTCAAGGACGTCGCCGACGCCGCCGACGTCTCGGTGACCACCCTGTTCAAGCACTTCCCCAGCAAGGAAGCCCTGGTCTTCGACCAGGACGACGACCTGGAAGCCGCACTCGTCGCCGCGGTGCGCGACCGCGCCCCCGGCCGGTCGATCCCGCAGGCGCTGCGCGAGCACATCCTGCTGGCCCGGACCCAGCTCGCCGTCCACGCCACGGACCCGCGGTTCGCCGACTTCACGCGCATGGTGCGGGAGACCCCCGCGCTGCGCGACTACGCCCACCGCATGTGGACGCGCCACGAAGCCGCCCTCGCACTGGCCATCGCCGAGGCCGTCGGCGCCCCCGAGGACGACCTCGGCTGCGCAGCCCTGGCCCATTTCGCCCTCGAAGCCCGCGGCCTCATCCTCCGACACCCCGAACCACACCGCGCCGCCGACGAGGCCTTCGCCCTCCTCGAACACGGCTGGACGGCCTCCCACCCGGGCAGCTGACACCGCCCTCGCCGGGACGCGGGCCGGTCGGCCGGAGCCCGAGCGGCTGCAGGTCAGCGCTTCGGGCGGAACCAGCGCGGGGTCGGCGGGGCGTCGGGCGGGAGCTCCCCGGTCGCGACCGCGATGCGCCGCAGTACCTTCTCGTTGCCCTCGGCCGTCAGCACCGACCTGATCGTGTCCAGGTCCGCCCGGCGCGTCTCCGCGGCCACCGCGACGGCCCTGGCCAGATCCTCGCCGAGCTGGCGGGTGCGGCGGCCCAGCAGGTGCAGGAAGTGGGCCACGTCCTCGCTCGGACGACGCTCGCAGAAGCCCTCGGTCAGCCGGTCACGCACTTCGGGCCCCACACGCTCCGCGGCCAGTCGGACGAGCAGCCGCACCGCGTCCGAGGCGCTGGCTTCCGTGGTCGCGAGCTCGTCGAGCAGCAGCTCGGCGGCACGCCCGTGCCCGGCGTCCAGCAGATTGCCGATGAGGACGGCCGTGGTCCCCGAGCCCATGGTCGCGCGGGCGATCAGCCCTGCCGCTTCCGGCCAGAACACCGGCCCGTACGGCCACGGGGAGGCCTCCAGGAGTTCGCCGACCCGTGCGGCCGGCTCGAACGCGAGGAGCGCGTCGACGATCCCCTCTGCGTCCTCGGCCTGCCCTCGGTTCATCAGTATCTGCAGCACCGTGTCGAGTTCGGACGCCGGCCTGACGGCGGCCAGGAGCCGCCGCAGCTCCGCCAGGGCGGGCTGACTGGCCGGCCCGGCGAGCCCGGCCAGCAGCTCGGCCACGTCCTGCGACGGCCGGAACAGGACCGCCGTCGCCAGGAGCGCCCTGGTCAGCCTCGGCAGGGCGAGGAGCTCGGCAACCGGGCGATCGGCGCCCGACGCCACCAGGGCCGCCGACCGGTCGATCTCCACCGGAGAGGCGGAAAGGCCCCGGTACCAGGATCTCCGCAACTCCGCCAGCCGGCCACCGCGTCCGGCGGCTGGGTCAGCACCGCCGCGCCGCCTGCACCGCGCCCAGGCCACCCGCCAGGCCACTCAGCCGCCTTCCGGTACTCGCGGTGCAGCGCGCTGACCCGCTGCTGCACACCGGCCCGCAGCTCGTCCAGGTTCAACGGCCCCTCGTGCGAGACCAGCACCTCCCGCACCGCCCGCGAGAACAGGCTGAACGACCCGTCACCCGCCTGTGCCGTCGACTCGCCGGACGCCACGAAACGCGCCAACTCCCCCGGCGCACACGCGTACAGCCGCGCGACCTTCCGACTCGCCACCGCCCGCATCTTGCTCGGCGACCACCCCACCGGGGGCCCCATCGCATCCCGGATCCCCTGCCGACACGCATCGACCAGGAACAACACCTGCGCCGCCGGGGTCTCCTGCAGCTCCTGCTTCCAGTCGATCGCGATGCACCCCTTCCACAACGGCCGCTGCTCGGGGTGGATGTCCTCCGGAACCAGGTAGTCCTGCCCGTCCACATGCGTACCGTGCCCGCTGAGGCCGATCAGCAGCCGCTCCCCCGGCTCGGCACGCGCCAGGAACCCGACCACCTCACCATTGACGAAGTTCGCCGTGACTGGCCAGCCCGCCGGAGGCCGGGGCAGCTCGACCCGCACCCCACGCCGCTGCAAAGCCGCACGCAGCTTCTTGAGGTCCCGCAGCACGAACCCGAGCGGCGCCTCGTCGTACGCGCTGGCACCGATCAGCAGCGCCGAAAATCTCCCCACCAGGGCCGTCCCCCACCCACCCCAACGATCATGCCAGCGCACCGACTTCGACCATCGACCGCCGCCACAGAATAGCCCCCGCCCCGGTCGGGTGACCGGCCGCGGTGACGGGTGGTCCACGGCGAATCCGCCTCCGATCCGGAGTCCGTGCAACAGCGGGACGACCGGACTGCGACGAATCCGAGACACCCCGGGGCCTTGTCGGCCGGCCCACCGCAGCGGACGCTGGAGGCACCGGTCGCTGACGGGGGTGAGCGATGAATCGCGTTCTGGGTGCGGTGTGTTCAGCGGCGGTCCTGGTCGTCGCGGTGACGGCGTGCCGCCCCTTCGGCACCGCGCTCCCCGAGCCGGCCCCGCCGTCCGCCCAGTGGATCCTGGACGCCGTGAGCCCGGAGGACGTACGGCCACCGCGCTGCCCGAAGCCGACGCTGGCGACCCTGGCGGTGCTGGACGACGACGACCGTTCCTGGGCGGAGGCCTTCTGGCTCGTCGACGACGTCGACGTCTGCTCCGTGGCCATCCACAACCTCGACACCCACTGGATGACCGTCGCCTTCACGTCCATCGAGGGCCTGACCATCAGCAAACCGACCGCCGAGAACGCGATGCCGAGCGTGGACTCGTACGTCTTCACCGCCTTCCACGGAGCCGTGAACGACGTCCGGGTGAGCCCCGCCTCCGCGTACGTCGTCGGCCCCGTCCACACGCGGACGGTCGTCCTCGGCTACGACGAGATCGTGACCTTCGTCGGCTACCACGTCCGCCTGCCCCAACCCGGCCAGTCCGTCCCCCTGGACCTGTGCACCGCACCCGACCAGTGCCGCGACGCAAGCCTCGACGGGCCGCCCACCGACTTCGCCCCGACCACCCCACCCGCCCCGGTCAGCGCCCTTCCCCCGCATCGGTCCGGCTCTCGGGATCTCTCGGACACCTCGGCAAGGGCCCCACGCCACCGACTCTGACGGTGGCGTGCGGCCTGGAGCGAGGGTTCGCGGGTCAGGCAGGTGGGGTGCCGTTGGGCCAGACGCAGGGGGAGATGACCTCCAGGCTGAAGGTGCGGCTCGTGTCACCCGCACCGTCCAGGATGGCGACGAAGCCGTCCTTGGGGTTCTTCAGCTTGACCCAGCCGATATCGCCGCCGGAGTCCGATGCCAGTTGGAAGCCCCGTCCGGTGAGGTAGGTGCGAAAGGCGGCTGCTGCTTGCGCTCTGCCGGGCAGGGGAAGGTCCTCGAAGGTGGCGGAACGCCAGGTCTGCTCCCGGCCGTGCGGGCCGTTGTCGTTGGCGCCGCATTCCAGGTCGCTGAATGAGCCCGAGTTCGACCTGGGCTTGATCGGCAGGTTCGCCAGGATGTCCGCCTGGTAGCTGTCGATCTGCTTCCTGGCCTGGGCGAGCGTCATGGTGGGATCCTGCAGCGGGTTCGCCCCGCAGGCGTTCAGTGCCATCGCGGCGATCGCCACGAAGAGCGCGACCGCTGCCCGAATGGACTGTGATCGCCTCACGACGGCGCCCTCCAGACCGGCTCCCCGGCGATGATCCTGCCGAAGTAGGGGAGGGCGGCGGAATCGCGATCCCAGTAGTCAGAGTGGCCCTTCTCCGGGGTGGTGGGAAGAACTTGCGCGCCGAAGTCGGGGACGGTGGTCTGTCGCCCGTGAATCAGGTGGTGGTCGCCGGTTCCCACGCCGAATTGGTTGGCGTAGGACTCGCCGATGTTGCTCGCCAAACCGGAGGCGTCGAAAGGAGGTACGAAGCCGATCGGGTCGTGCTGACTCTGTGCCGCGAACACGTGGGACGGATCGATTTGTAGATCCTTGGCGTGTTCGACACCGCAGCCCGGGCTGCCGACCAGGACGACGTTGTCGACCGGAAGGCCGTGGTCGCGCATGGTGTAGCCCACGGCCGTGGTGCCATAGCTGTGGGCGAGGACGGTGTTGTTGGACGGCTTCCCTTCGTGTGTGGCGCGGAGCCCGGTCTCGAAGCTGCGCAGTTTGTCCTCCGCGTTTCTCGCGTACTTGTCGTCCGTGGCCTCGCCGAGCGTCTGCGGAGCGTCGTAGCCGACCCAGGTGATCGACGATGTGGTTTTCGAGTTCTTGCTTGCCCTGTTGGCGGAGGCGACCATCACGTCCGACCGCTCGATGTCGCTGTTGAGACTGCTGCCGAGGCGCGCTCCGGTGCCGGGGACGTAAGTCGAGACGTTGTCGGCGGTGTCCGGGTTGTTGACCGCGAGGATGGCGTGACCGTGGCCCTTGGTGTCGAAGCCCAGCAGGAACACGGGAGGATGGTCGGCGTCAAGCTTGGTGTCCATCCTGTTCTCAAGGCTCTTGACGCCCTTCAGCTGGTCCTCAAGGAGGTCCTTCTTCCTCTTCCACTCCGTGTAGTCGGGGTTCTCGACGGGCCCGCCGTTGGACTCCGCGACGCTCAGCATCTTCTTCGGCTCAGGGCCGAGGCCATCGAGCTGGCGCTGGAGGTCCTGCTTGCCGCGCTGGAGGTTGATGCGGTTCGCCTTGTCCCGGGCGACGGCGGGGACGCCGTCGAGGCCGCCGATCTGGTCGGGGTGGTCCTGGATGAAGTTCTGCTGCTCGGTGTCGGTGAGGTTGGTCCACCACTGCTTGACGCTGTTCGGGTCGGTCCCCGCGGCGGGTATCTGCTCGCGGGCGGTCTGGGCGGCCTGGTCCTTCGCCGCCGTGGCGGCGTCCAGGCCGGTGCCGTTGCTCGCGTTGGTCGCGAGGTGGTTCAGCCGCGCGCTGATCTCCTGGTCCGCGTGGTCGGCCTCGTTGAGAGCCGCCGCGATGCGGCCGCTGATCGCGATGGCCGCCTGCTCCGCACCGGCGCCGGCGTAGTTCGGGGACGTGGGCTCCTTGTCCCACGTGATGGCACCGTCAGGAGCCACTGTGAGCTTCGAGGTCTTGGCGTCGTCGAGCGCATTGACCAAGTGGGACTGAGCCTTCGCGAGCGCCTTGCTGACGAGGTCGAGTTCCTGCTTCGCGGACTGGAGCTCGGCGCCCAGGAGCCGGATCCGGGCATGGGCGCGGTCAGCGGCGGTTCCGGTCCAGTGCGAGTGCGCCAGCCGGTCGGCAACCTCGTGCTGCCAGCTCTCCACGTGCTGGCCGAATGCTGTGTAGAGCTTGTCGAACGCGTTCTTCGCATTCGTGATGTTGTTGATGTTGGCGTCGTAGAGCGTCTTGATGTCCATCGACTACTGGGCCTTCCCACCAGCCGGGGTCAGCACGGTGCCGAAGGGATCGGGTTCGTCCGGAGTCACCGCACCACTACCCTGCCCCTTGAAGTGCCCGTGGACGTCCTTCTCGACCTGCCGGTAGTAACCGGCCGAAGTGGCGAGCCTGGTCCCGACGTCACTCATGTCACCGGCGAGCTTGTCCAGTAGCGTCTTCCAGTTCGCGCCGCAGTCATGCACCGCAGTGGCCGTGCGCCAGCCCTTCAACGTGCCGGCGGCCTGGTTACACGGATCGGTGAGCTTCGAAGTCTCACCCGGAATCAGACCCCCGATGTGCTGCGCACTCTGTCCGCAGCCGTCTAATTCAGCCGGGTTGACCTTTAACTCCAAGGCCAGATCAGGATCTGCCATGCGTTCCCCCCTGGTCGGGCCCCGAGACGCCTCCCAGGGCCGCATTCAAGATGTGATCGTGTGTCGGATAGTAATCGACTGCTCTCTCGTCGCGATCGGAGGGGGGTTCGAAATGCACGGGGCGCAGGCCGAGTTCATGAACGCCGCCAGTGAAGATCCGTGGCCCGGCGTGCTTCCCGGGTCCCAGGTGTCACGGCCGGCGAACGCGAAGGGAATCCGCGCCGGCGAGCAGCCGAAGTCCAGCAGCGCCGCGGTCAGGTGAGGGTGATGCCGAACAGGTCCTGGAAGGCGTCGGCGCCGGGGCGGGTGATCCGGAGGGCGCGGCCGATGCCGATGGGTTCGAGCCAGCCGGTGCCGAGCGCGTGCGCGCGCAGTGCGGCGCCGAGGACGCCGGCGAGGTGGGGGCGGCGTTCGGTCCAGTCGAGGCAGCTGCGGACCAGCGGGCGGGAGCCGCGGCGCGTCCCGTCCAGGTCGATGCCGATGCCGGCCAGCCAGGTGCGGCCCGGTGCGGTCACGGCCAGGCCGCTGTCGTCTGTGACGACGCCGCGGGCCAGCAGGGCGTCCGCGAGGGCGACGCCGAGGGCGCCGGCCAGGTGGTCGTAGCAGGTCCGGGCGCGCGCCTCGGCGCTGCGGCGGACGCTCTCCCGCAGGTTGCGCGGCCGGGGTGCGGGGGCGGACAGCTCCGGGGCGGACGACGCCGAGGCGAACGCGGCCAGCTCCTCGACCAGCGCGGCGGTGCCGGGCCCGGCGAGCCGCAGGTAGCGGTGACGGCCCTGGCGCTCCTCGACCAGCAGCCCACCGGCGACCAGCCGGGACAGCTGCTCGCTCGCGGTCGACGCCACCACGCCCACGTGGTGGGCCAGTTCGCCCGCCGTCCAGGCGCGGCCGTCCAACAGGGCGAGGCAGATCGCGGCACGGGTGGGGTCGGCCAGCAGCCCGGCGAGCCGGGCCAGGGGCTGCGCGGACATGGATTGCGCGGAGCTGGACTGCGCGGACGTGGGTTGCGCGGGCATGGGTCCATCATGCCCCGGCCACGGTTCGGCGTCCGCCGAAGTCTCCCGCACCTAGCGTGGGCCGCATGACGATCTCCGACCCGTCCGCCCTCCCCTCCCGCGTCACCGGGTACGCCGACGCCCGCGCGGTGCTCGACCAACCGCTGCTGGTCCCCGAACCGGCCGCCGACCCGGCGGACACGCCCGCAGGCTCCCTGGCCTGGCTGCGCGCCACGGTCGCCCGCTTCACCGGCGACGGGCAGACGCACGCCCGCCGCCGCGCCCACGCCGTCGAGGACCTGGCCGCCCTGGACCCGCGCGACCTACGGCAAGCGGCCGCCGGCTCGGCGGTCGGCGCGGACGACCGGCACACGGTCGTCCGCGTGCTGGCCGAGCAGCTGGGCCTGCCGGAGCCGGACGCCGTGGCCGCCGCCGTCCTGACCGTCTCCGCCGGATACTTCGGCAGCGCCCTCACGCCCGCCCAGGGCCGGGCCGCCGACGAAGCCGTCTCGCGGCTGCTCGCCCTCACCGCCCGGGAGGACGACCCGCGGCCCCCGGAGGCCGCCGCCCAGCGGATCGGCCTGCTCGTCCAGGCCTGCGACGCGACCGCCCGCCTGGTCGAGCACGCCCGCCGCGCCGCGCCGGACGGCCTCCCGCCGGGCGGCGCGGACGCCCTCCTCGCCGAGGTGCTGCGCCAGGACCCGCCGGTGACCGCGCTGCGCCGACGCGCGCTGGCCGACGTCCGCGTCGGCGCGCTGGACCTCCGCGCGGGGGACGTGGTGCTGATCGACGTCACCGCCGCCGAGCCGGACGCCCCCGCCGAGTGCACCCCGCTGGCCTTCGGCGCGGGCCCGCACCACTGCCCCGGCCGGGCCCAGGCGATGGCGCTGGCCGCCGGCCTGCTGGAGCGGGACGACCCGGCCCGGCAGATCACCGAGGCCGTCGCCCGGGTGCTGGACCTCGCCGCGACCTGGACCGCCTGGGACGGACGACCGCTCGCCGTGGACGGCCGCGTCTACACCCCGCACAAGGCGATCCGCCGGGTCGCCGACCATCTCGTCGACCACCTCGCCGAGTTGGAGGCCCGCCTGGCCGGCCAGGAGCCCCAGCCGGACCACTGGCACGCCTCGGCGACCACCACCCCGGCCGACCTCGCGCCGTTCACCGCGGAGGACCTCGACGAGGCGCGCAGCCGCCTGGTCCGGCTCGACGGCATCTGGGCCGACCGCCTCCGGGCGCTGAGCGACGCGCAGTTGGACCGTTCGCCCGGCCGGGGCTGGTCCTTCCGGCTGCTCGCCGCGCACGTCGCCGGCTCGCTGGACTACTACGCCGGGGCGGTCGGCCGTCTCGGCGCCACCACCGACCTTTTCCGCAAGGAGCAGTCATGAACACCGCCGATCCCGCCGCCGCCTTCCACGCGCTCCACCACCGTCCCGGCGCCCCGCTCCTGCTGCCGAACGCCTGGGACCACGCCTCGGCGGCCGCCCTGGCCGCGGCCGGCTTCGCCGCGATCGGCACCACCAGCCTGGGCGTCGCCGCCGCGGCCGGGCTGCCGGACGGCGCCGGCCGGACCCGCGCCGAGACGCTGCGGCTCGCGCGCCGGATCGGCGGCGGGCCCGCCCTGCTCTCCGTCGACATCGAGGGCGGTTTCAGCGACGACCCGGCCGAGGTCGCCGACCTCGCGGCGGAACTCGCCGAGGCCGGCGCGGTCGGCATCAACCTGGAGGACGGCCGCGCGGACGGCACCCTCACCCCGCCGCACCTGCACGCGGCGAAGATCACCGCGGTCAAGTCGGCCGTGCCCCGGCTCTTCGTCAACGCCCGCACCGACACCCACTGGCTCGGCGGGGCCCGCGCCCCGGAGACGGCGCCCCGCCTGGCGGCCTACCAGGACGCCGGCGCGGACGGCGTCTTCGTCCCCGGCCTGACCGATCCGGCCGCCATTGCGGGCGCGGTGGCCGCGACCGCCCTCCCCCTCAACGTCCTCGCCACTCCGGACGGCCCCTCCCTCACCCAGCTCGCCGACCTCGGCGTCCGCCGGGCCAGCCTCGGCTCCCTCCTCTTCCGCCTCGCCCTCGGCGCAGCCGTCGACACCGCCACCCACCTGCGCACCCACGGCTCGCTCCCCCGGACCACCACGGCCCCGGCCTACGCCACCGTCCAAGCCCTGTCCCCCCAGGGCTGACCACCGCCCATCCACACGCTCGCCCGTTCATCCGAACGGTGGACGGGCAGGGTCGGGCGGACCTCCCTGCCCCGGGCGAGGTCCGCCGGCTCCTCCGGTGACCGAAGTGCCCCGGCGCAGCGACCCCGCCGGCAGATCACTAGAGTGACGCGACGGTCACAACCGGGGGAGCAGCGCGGTGGAGGCGGAAGACGTCGCGGAGTTGGCCCGGCGCGCGTTCGGGGAGTGGGCGCTGCGCAAGGTCGCCCCCGAGTGGGCGGCCGCGCGGATCGGCCACGAGCCCACCCGCCGGCTGGTGACCGAGCTCGGGCTGCCGCCCCAAGGGCCGGGCTTCTTCTCGCTGGACCTGCACGAGGACCAGCGCCGGCCCACCGTCCGGGAGCGCTTCGAGGACCTCGCGCCCGGATCGCTCGGCACCCGGCTCTGCACCGACTTCGGCCACTACCTCTACCTCGGCGACTTCAACGGCGAGGACATCCTCCTCGACCCGGAGTCCGGCCGGCTCTACTGGTTCCGGGGGCCGCACGAGAACGTGGAGCGGATCCTGGTCAACAGCGGCGTGGCCGAGTTCCTGACCTTCCTGGCCCGGATCGAGCTCCACCGCATCGTCGACGGCCGCCCCTTCGAGGAGTTCCGCGAGGGCACCGACGAGGAGTACGCGGCCGCCCTGCGGTCGGTGCTCAAGGGCGTCATCTTCGGTGTGCGCGAGGTGGACCGGGCCGTCTTCCCGCCCAAGGGGGACGACGACGGATTCGAGTCCTTCTGGTACCCCTGGCTCATCGACCACGCCGACGAGGACCAGGCCTTCGACTCCTGGGCCTGGAACCGCCACTCCGCCGAGTACTTCGCCGCCCGCGGCATCCACGACCTCGCCACCCGCGAACCCCGACACCCGGTGGACCTCGCGCTCACCTGATCCGCCACCTGATCCGCCCCGCCCCGGGGTGGGGCGCGTCAGCGCCTCCGGCGGAACCAGCCGGTCGGCGGGGGCGGGGGCTCGACGACGATCTCCGCCGAGAATCTCCCCACCCGCCCGTCACTTACCGATCACTTGCCGATCACTTGCCGAAGACGAAGGTGATCCCCCTGGTCCCCTGGATCTCGGACGTGCCGACCAGCTGCACGCCGCCCTTGGCCGACACCTCGAAGCTCAGCTGCACTTCCTTGAGCGGCAGCGGGCCGCCCCGGTCGGCGATCCGCTCGAACATCGCCTGCAGGGAGTCGACGGTCTGCTCCAGGTTCGTCCGCAGCGTCCCGATCGGGATCCTGCGCAGCACGGCCTCCCGGTCACGGCGGAACAGCCCCATGCTGTCGCCGTCGCCCTCGGCCTCCTCCTCGGCCTCGGTCACCCAGAACACCAGCGACTCGGACCCCGCACCGATCTCCGGCTCGTCCACCATTCCCCCAGTCACCCCAACGATCATGTCCGCGCGTCGACTTCGACGATCGACTGCGGCTCAGAATAGCCGCTGCACGCCCTCCGGTCAGGCGAGTCTCGCCGAAGCCGGCTCGGCCTGCCCGGGTGGTGTCCACGCCCGACACGACGAGGTCAGCGCGCCCGGTCCTCGTCCGCCGCCCCGAAGAAGGCGCGGAGCTCGGCGTCGGCCCCGGCCCCGGGCCGTACCACGTGGTCCAGCAAAGGGGCGACGAGCCGGCGCGGCGGCAGGCGCAGGAAGGCGGGGGCGGTGCCGGTGCCCCGGATCGCGGTGAGCATGGCGGAGCCGAGCCGGCCGTGCGCGAGTTCGTCCTCGTAGCGGGGCAGCCAGGAGGTCGGCGTCGAGCCGTCCGATGCCGGGCACCGTCAGGGCGGCGCGGAGGCAGACGAGCGCGCCCGAGCTCAGGCGAAGACGCGTTCGGCGCCGCTGTGCCCGACCAGGGCGGCGATGTCCTCGCACTCGGCGGCGAGCCCGTATCCGGCGCCGGCCAGCCCGCTGAGCCCGCGGCCGCGCCGGTCGGGCACGTACGCGGTGAACGTGCCGGCCGGGGCCTCCGCCAGCCGCATCAGGTTCTGCGCGGCCTGGCCGCCGCCGTGCACGAGGAGCACGGCAGGGCCGCTGCCGAGCTCGCGGTACCCGATCACCGTGCCGTCCCGGGAGACGACCGATCCGGTCCGGAAGGCTGTCATCGCACCGGCTCCGCCCGCGCGTCCGGGGGTTCCGCTGCCGGGTTCGAGGCCTCGGTCGGCCGCACCGGGTTCATGCGCACCAGTCTGGACCGGCCCGCCAGCCGCGTGTCACTGCGATCCGGGCGAAAGCGTAGGAGAGTTGATGCCCCGCCGGACCGCCCGACCCGGCGTCACCCCGAGGTGCAGGGCGCCGAGCAGCAGGCACAGCGCGGCCATCGCGGACCAGAGCGCGGTCGTCCCGGCGTGGCCGAGGAGCTGGGTGCCGAGGACGGGCGCGAGCGTCGCGGCGAATCCCCAGCTGAGGCCGAAGACCGCCAGGTAGCGGCCGGTCCCGCCGGACGGCGCGAGGTCGGTGACGAGTGCGTAGATGCGGCCCATGACGAGCAGGTCGCCGAGGCTCCACACGGCGGCCGAGGCGAGCAGCGCCGGCAGGGTACGGGCGAGGGCATAGCCGGTCAGACCCACGGCCAGCAGGAGGTGGGCGAGGGCGAGGGCCACGGGTGTCGCGAGCCGGGTCGTCCAGGGCAGCCGGACCAGCGGCTGGGCGAGGACGTTGGTGGCCGCGGCGGCGGTGAACAGCAGCCCGGCGTCCGCGGCGGGCCGGCCCTGGTGGACGAGGGCGAGCGGCAGGGTCAGGACGGTCTGCTGGTTGATCAGGGCGTAGGCGGTTCCGGTGGCCAGGGCGACCAGGAGGGCCCGGTCGCGCAGCGGCCGTACGGCGGCGTCGCCCCGCTCCGACGAGGCGGCTGCGGGCGGCGCCGGACGGTCGCGGGGCAGGGCCAGCCGGATCAGCAGCGCGCAGGCCAGGCAGGTCGCGGCGTCGGCGACGAAGAGCCAGCGCAGGCTCCGGCCCGCGAGCAGGGCGGCGAGCAGTCCGGCGCCGATGCCGCCCGCGGCGAGCACGGCGCTGAACAGGCTGAACGCGCGCACCCGGTGCCGTGCCGGGACGGATTCGCCGAGGATCGCCTGGCTCGGCGGTTCGTAGAGCTCGAAGGCCAGCCCGAGGAGGACGGCTGCGGCGATCGTCCAGGCGAGCGAGGTGGAGGCGGCGATCGCCAACTGGGCGGCGGCGCAACCGCAGAGGCCGAGCAGGATGGTGGTCCGGCGTCCGACCCGGTCGGCCAGGCGGCCGCCGGCGAGGCGCGACGGGATGGTCGCGAGCCCGAAGGCGGCGCTGACCAGCCCGGCGACGGTCAGGCTCGCGCCGCGGCCGGTGGAGATCAGCGCGGTGAGGAAGGGGAGCGAGAAGGCCCCGAGCCGGTTGACGAACCGGGCGAGTAACAGCAGCCGGACGGAGCGGGGCAGCGGTTCGGGGCGCGACACGGCGCCTCCCATCACTGGTGAATGAGCTAATGTCAGTGACGCACACCGTAGGCAGGCGAAAGGTAACCGGTCAAGTGCTCTTCGACAGTCACATGCGCACCCTGCTCGACGCCTCGGTCGCGCTCGTCAACGCGCTGACCGACGGCGAAGCCCGCGGCCGTAGCTACCTGGCCCCCGAAGGCGCCGAGCGGGTGGGCGCCGTCCGCGCGGCCCTCGCCGCCGGGGCGGACCTCGGCCCCGACCAGGCCGACCGGCTCGCCGCCACCGCCCGTACCCTGCGCGCCGTCTTCGAAGGCGCCGCCGCCGACCGCCTCGACGACGCGGCCCTCGCCCTCAACACCCTGATCCGCGAGACCGGCGCCCACCCCCAGCTCCGCCGCGCCCCCGGCGAACCGTGGCAGGTCCACTTCCACGGCTCCGACGACTCCTACGCCACCGGCTGGAGCGCCGGCTGCGCCACCGGCCTCACCATGGCCCTCGGCGGCGACTACGGCGGCCGCCTCGGCGTCTGCGCGGCCCCGCGCTGCGACCGCGTCTACGTCGACACCTCGCGCAACGCCGGACGCCAGTTCTGCTCGACGGCCTGCCAGAACCGGGTCAAGGCGGCGGCGTTCCGCTCCCGCCGCGCGAGCGGCGAGGCGTGACCTTCCGCGTCGCCGACCAGGGGTGAGGTCCGCAGGCCGCCCAACCTCAGGACCGCCACCAGAACCGCGGCGTCTTCGGCACCTCCCCGCCCGCCTTCCCGATCTCGGCGCTGAGCCGCTTCCACACCTCCCGGCTCCCCGGCCGGTCGACGGCCGCCCTGACCACCGGCAGCCGACGTCCGGACATGTCGGCGGCCAGGCTGGCCGCCGTCACCGCGATCGCCGTCCGCACGTCCGCGTCCAGTCCGGCGGTGCAGTGCAGGTGGCGCAGGAATTCACCGGTCGCCCAGCCCGAACGGCTCCGGCAGAAGACGTCGACCAGCCGACCACGGACGGCGGGCCCCACACCGCCGGCCGCCAGCTCCGCGACCAGGCGCGCCGCCGACTCGCTGTCGCACACCACGGCCGCCAGCTCGGCGACCAGCCGCTCGGCGGCCCGCTGGTGCCCGGCCGCGTCCAACCTGACGGCGGGCCAGGCCGAGGCCTCCCCGTTCCGGGTCGTCATGTCGACCAGTCTCGACGCGACTCCCGGCGCCTGCCCGTTCGTCCACGGCGCGGCCTCCAGGACTCCGGCGAGGCGGGCCAGCGGCTCGCCGTAGAGGAGCTGGGTGGTGATCCGGAACTCTTCGATCCGCCCCCGGTTCATCAACGACTCGACGATCCGGACGAGTTCATCCGCCGGCCGCGCCGCGGCGAGGACCTTGCACAGCTCGGCCACACACCGCTCGGCCTCGTCACCGCCCAGCGTCGCCAGCGCGTCCAGCAGCGCGACGGCGTCCTCGGGCGGCCGGTGGAGGACAGCCGTCGCCAGGGCCACCCTGGCCCGCCCCGACGCCGCAGCCACCGCCGGAACCGAGGCGACGAGCTCGGGGACCGGACGATCGGCCCCCGCCGCCCGCAAAACCGCCGGCCGGTCGATCTCCGGGAAGCTCTCGGACAGCGCCCGGTACCAGGCCCCCAACTCGGTGTCCGGGGGCACCCTTTCGAGCAGGAGGGCCGCTAGTCCGAACCGGCCGAGTCGGTGCAGACCGGTCCAGATCGCGACGGCGTGCTGCGCCGTCGCGAGAGTGCAGAAGAGGAAGTAGAGCAGATCGTGCGACGCCCCGCCCCGAACAACTCCTTCCAGGAGCGCGATCCCCTCCGCCGGGGCCAGGGTGCCGGACCGGTCGAGCAGGACCGCCGGTGCCGCCCGCCCCTGCCCGTCCACGGCGAGGAGCAGGTCGCCGATCGCCGCTCCCGAGCCGGACCACGGCGCGGCCTTCAGCACGTCCCCGGCCAGCGCGTCCTGCCCCCGGCCGAACAGCTCGACCAGCAGGGCCCGGCACCGGTCCTGGTCGACCCGGTGGCCCAACCAGTCGGTGAGCCCCGACGCCCCGCCCACCATGCCGGAGAGCCGGACCAGCGCGTCCGCGACCTCTCCCGGCGGCCGTTCGCCCGCTGCCCGGCAGGCCGCTGTGTAGTCCTCCGCGCTACCACCTCGGAAGAACGCCACAGCCGCGCCCGCTTCCTCCGGCGTCATCGCGCGCAGCACCGCGTCGCGCACCCGCTCCGCCTCGGGCTCGCTGCCGGAACTCCGCAGCTTCGGCAGCAGGTTCCAGAGCCGCATCGCGTCACCGACCCGACCGTTCGCGAACACGGCCACCAGGCAGTGGGTGGCCTGGCCCGACCCGTCCGCCCGAGCCGCTCCGAACAGCCAGGGAGCGTTCGCCCACACCACCTCGGCGACGCAGCGGGCCACCGCGCGCTCGGGGTTCGCGGCCCGCAGGCTCGCGATCCGCGTCAGTGTCTCCGCGAGCGATCCCGTCTCCAGGTACGTCCTCACCACGCCGTCCACGCCCGACGTCAGCGCCTCCTGCGGCCGGGCGTCCAACCCGAGCAGCAGCTCCGCCGCCCACGCGGGCGTGCGTCGGGCCACGGCCTCGGTCAGCAGGTGGGCGGCGCCCTGGTCGACCATCGACCCGCCGGCCCGGGCCAGGCACTCGGCCAGCGCGGCCACCTCGGCGGCCGACCACTTCTCGGCGGCCTCCTCCAGCACGTACCTGCCCAGACCGGGGCTCGGGCCCGTCAGCAGCAGCGCGGCCAGCCCGGTGACGGACGCCGTATCCCGCGCGGCGCAGACCCGGTCGAGCAGGGACCGGGCCTGCCACCCGTGCCCCTCGCCCGCCAGCCAGACCGCGAACCCGGCCTGCCGTTCCACGTCCCCGCCCTCGGCGATCTGCCCGAGCAGCAGCCGGGCCCCGGCGTTCCAGTCCCGTGCGGCGAGCTCGGCGAGCATGCCCCGCACCTCGTCGTCGCCGTGGGCGAGCAGGCCGGACGCCAGCTGCGCGCCGATCCGCCCGCGCAGGGCCGGGCGGCCCGGCATCTCCACGAGTTCGGCGTACGCCTCCGGCAGCCGGATCACCGACGCCACCCGCTCGACCAGTGCGGGCCGGTCCTCGTCCCGGGCGCGCTCCACCATGGTCAGCAGGTCGGCCACCGGGCGGGTGACCTGGACGGCTCGGCGGAGGTCGACGAGTGCGGCGCCGAAGCCGTACCGGTCCAGGGCCTCGGCCAGGGCGTCGAGCTCCGTCAGCGAACAGGACTCCGCCAGCACCGCCACGGCCTCGTCGACCAGGCGGTCATCGCTCTCCCCCGCCACCCGGAGGAAGAGCGCCGCCTCGTCCACGGGCGCCCGGCGCAGCGCCGCCCAGAGGGTGTCGAGCAGCCCGGCCGGTCCGTCCGTCCTGAGCAGGCCCGCCAGCGCCGCCGCCTCGAACGGACGGAAGGGCTCGACCGCCCGCCCCAGGACGGCCCGGACGTCCTGCTCCGCGCCCACCGCGTGCAGGCGCCGCAGCAGCGCGTGCAGCCGCGCGGGGGCGAGTCGCACCGCCTCCGCGTACACCCACCGCAGGTGGTCCGCCAGGCCCGACGCCCGCAGCGCGTCCGGCAGCAGGTGCCCGTCACCGCGCAGCGCGACGGCGCTCTCCAGGACCCGTACGGTGTCCTCCTCGCCGCCACCCGCCCGTGCCGCGGCGACCGCCAGCCACGCGACCAGCCGATCCAGTGCCCCACCGGCGATCGCCGCCAGCACGGCGTCCCGGTCCCGGTCCCGCCCGGCCGCGGCCAGGACGACCAACAACTCTTCCAGCGCCGGCAGTTCACCGCCCTCGGCGGCCTCCAGCACCAGTCGGGCGGCCTGGTTGCGCAGGCCCGCCGCCTCCAGCGCGGCCAGCAGGTCCGGCAGGTCCTCCAGCGGCCGCGCCGCCGTCAGCAGCAGCTCCGCCGTGGCGGCGCGGTCGGCGTCGTACAGGCTGCCGACGAACCCGGCGATGTCCGGCGCGGGCAGGCCGCCCACCGCCCGGACCACCGCCGCCCGCAACGGCTCCACCAGCTCGGACGGCAGGCCGTCGTCCGCGAGCAGCAGCGCCAGCAGGTCGCCGGCGGCGCGGGCCGCGACCGCCGACTCCACCATCCGCCGGGCCAGTTCGGCCTGGCCCACCCCGTGGACGGCGGCCGCCAGCTCGACCAGCGCCTCGACGGGCCGCAGCCGCGCCGCCGCCGCCCACATCGCCTCCACCGCCCACCCGGGCAGCCGGTGGCTCAGTTCGAGCAGCGCGGGCGCCGGGCCTCCGGTCGCGAACTCCTCCAGGTACTCGGTCCGCCCGGAGGAGAACACCTGGTAGACGACGTCCGCCGCCAGCTTCGCGTAGTCCGTGGCACCCGACTGCGGTTCCGGGATCGGTTCGACCGACAGTTCCACCGGGACGGCCTCCGCCACCTCCGGCACCTCGGCCGTCCGCCGCGCCTCCACCACCACGAACTCCGACTGGACGACGTCGGTGAGCAGCCGGACCGCCTGGGCCGCGCCGCTCCGCCCGGTCTCGCGGTGCAGCACCTCGACCTTCACCTGCACCTGTTCGCACAGCTGCTGCAGGTCCAGCGGCCCGTCGTGCGCGACCAGGACGTCGCGCACCGCCCGCGAGAACAGGCTGAACGAACCGTCGTCCTGCGTCCACGACGGCTCCGCCGCCGGCGCGAAGCGCGCCAGCTCCCCCGGCGAACACGCGTACAGCCGCGCCACCTTGCGCCCGGCGACCGCCCGCACCTCACCCGACGCCCAGCCCACCGGGCCCGCCATGTAGTCCCGGACACCCTGCCGACACGCGTCGATCATGATCAGCACCTGCGCGGCCCGGGTGCCCTGCAGCTGCTCCTTCCAATCGATCGCCACACAGCCCGACTTGTACTGCACCTCCGGGTGGATGTCCTCCGGCACCAGGAAGTCCTGCCCGTCGATGTGCGTCCCGTGCCCGCTGAGGCAGATCAGCAGCCGGTCACCCGGCCGCGCCCGCTTCAGGAACCCGTTCACCTCGCCGTTCACGAAGTTCGCCGTCACCTGGCGCCCCGCCACCGGCCGGGGCCGGAGGACCTCCACCCCGCGCTCCCGCAGCGCCTCGCCCAGCTTCTCCAGGTCCCGGTGCACGAAGTGCAGCGACTCGCCCTCGCCGTAATCGGCGGCCCCGATCAGCAGCGCCGAGAATCTCCCCACCCAGCCCGTCCCCCACCCACCCCAACGACCGGATCAGCGCCCCGACTTCAGCGATCCACCATCGCCACAGGATAGCCCCGGTCATTCCGGTCCGAGGGCTTCGAGGGCTTCGAGGGGTTCGAGGGCTTCGAGGACGAGGACCGGGATCACGCGGTGGGTCCGCTCCTGGTACTCGGCGTACGGCGGGTACGCGGCGACCGCGCGCCGCCACCACCGGGCCCGCTCGTCGCCGGTGACCTCACGGGCCGTCATTTCCCGCTTCTCGGGGCCGTCCTGGAGGTCGACCTGCGGGTTGGCCTTGAGGTTGAAGTACCAGTCCGGGTGGCGCGGGAAGCCCTCCTTCGAGGCCACCACCGCGTACCGCCCCTCGTGCTCCACCCGCATCAGCGGGAGCTTGCGGATCCGGCCGCTCTTCGCGCCGCGCATCGTGACGATGACGACCGGCAGCCCCGTGTCCCACAGCGTCGTGCCCTGCGTGCCGCCCGAGCGCTCGTACAGCTCGACCTGCTCGCGGATCCACTGCTTCTGCGCCGGATTCGGCTCGTACTCGCCCTCAAGAGGCATCGCCTTCACCCCACTCTCCGCCGACACCTCCCAGTGTGACGGCAGCCCCCGGCCCCGCACGGGGGCCCGCCCGCCGGGACCGGCGTCAGGGCGCGCCTGGGGCTGCCGACTCGGCGTCGAGTTCGGCGATCGTCTCCCGCAGCCAGGCGCGGTCGGCGCGGCTGGTGCCTGCGGCGAGGGTGAGCATGCCGCGGCGGAAGCGGTCGTCCATCTCGGTGGCGCGCACCGGCTTGCCGTCCGCGTAGAAGTAGCTGGCCGGGCGGTCCATGAACTCCAGTCGGCGGCGCAGCACGCGGGCCTGGTCGGCCGGGTCGGGCAGCCGGCCGAGGAAGGCGAGCAGGACGAGGAACGAGTTGCGGTCGGTGATCTCGACCTCGGCGGGTTCGCGGAGTCGGCGCAGCAGTTCTGCCTGGCCCTCGGCGGTGAGGGACAGCACTTGGCGCGGGGTGGCGCCGCGGCCGGGCTCCTCCTGGCGGTCCAGGTGTCCGGCCTTGCGAAGCCGGTTCAGCGCGGGGTAGAGCGCGCCGTCGCTGACGGGGCGGACGTGGCCGGACAGGCCGGAGATGCGGGCCCGCAGCTCGTAGGCGTGCAGCGGCTCTTCGGCCAGGAATCCAAGGATGCTCAAGCTCAGCACGCCGCCATCGTAGCGGCCGACCCACGATCAGTGTCCACTCGATCAGAGCCCACTCGATCGGAGCCCACTCGATCAGTGTTGACTCGATTCGAGTGCCACGATTAGAGTCACCGACTGTCTGACCGTCCGCCAGATCACGCCGGAGGAAAGCACCATGACCGAGATCGTCGTCGGCAACGCCCGCGTCCAGTACCGCGCCGAAGGCAGCGGGCCCGGCCTGGTGCTCGTCCACGGCACCGGCCCCGGGTCGGTCACCTGGGACGCCCTCAGCGGCGGGTTCACCGACCGGCACACCGTGCTGCTGCCCGACCTCTCCGGCAGCGCCCGCGTCGAGGACGACGGCGCCGACCTCACCGTCGAGGTCCTCGCCGAACAGGTGGCCGCGGTGATCGAGCACGCGCGCCAGGAGCAGCGCCTCGGCCCCGGCCCGGTGGACGTCGTCGGCCACTCGCTGGGCGCCGTCACCTCCGCCGCCCTGGCCGCCACCCGCCCCGACCTGGTCCGCCGGCTCGTGCTGGTCGCGGGCCTCGGCCACGCGGAGGACCCGTACTTCCGCACCGCCACGGGCGTCTGGCTGGACCTCGCCCACGACCCCGAGGCCTTCGGCCGGTACAGCGCCCTGGTCGCCCTCAGCCGCCGCCACCTGCGCACGGTCGGCCACGAGGTGGTCGAGCACGTCGCCGGTGTCATGCGGCCCACCAGCGGCATCCTGCGGCAGCTCGACCTCGTCCGCCGCCTCGACATCCGCCACCTGCTGCCGCTGATCCAGGCCGAGACGCTGGTGGTCGGCTGCGCCGAGGACGCCCTGGTGCCCGTCGAGAACGCCCGGGAGCTGCGGGCCGCGATCCCCGGCAGCAGCTACGCCGAACTGGACTGCGGCCACGTCTTCCGCGCCGAGCGGCCCGCCGAGTTCACCCGGCTGACCAGGGACTTCCTGCAGGCGACCAGCCTGCGGACCGCCGCCTGACCCGCGGGCGTCAGACCGGCAGGGCCCCCGCCGGGTGGCCGTGCCGCCGCCCGCAGGCGGTGAGGGCGAGCACGCCGTGGCCGGTGACGGCGACCCGCGGGCCCAGGCCGCCGGGGTCGACGGAGAGCCGGGCGGCGATGGTGGAGGCGTCGCAGGTGTCGGGGATCCCCAGCTCCTCCTTCAGCTGCCGGCGCCGGGCGAGGAACGCCTCGGAGTCGTACGGGTCGACCCCGTCGAAGGCGCCGGCGGGGAAGCCGTCCTGGTGCGGCAGGAGGTAGCCGGCCTCGGCCGGGTGCCCGGGGCCGTCGTCGCCCTCCTCCGCCGCCAGGTGCCCGTCGTAGTGGCGCACCACCTCGCCGCCCTCGGCGACGCACCAGGCCGTCCAGCCGTCGGCGCAGCTCGTCCCGTACCACTGGGCCGAGCCGAACCGGCGGCTGAGCTCCGCGCAGCGCTGCCGCACCACCGGCGGGAGGGCCGCCTCCGGGTCGTCCGCGTCGTCGACCCGGTGGGAGTCCTCGGCGGTGTCGCCGAAGACCAGCGTCCAGCCGTCCAGGCCGGGGCTGACGAAGACCCGGGCGCAGCGCTCGTGCGGGCGGCGGTCCACCCACCCCTGGTCGGCGATCCAGGCCGCCTCGCCGGTCCGGAGGGTGACGGGCTCGGCGTCGGAGAGGTCGAAGGCCGCCAGGACGGCCTCCTGGTCGGTGGTCGGCACGGCGTACCAGCACCCGCTCGCGTGCATGGCCTCCGGCAGCTCGGCCGCCAGCTCGATCGCGGTCAGCCGCCGCCAGGCGGCCCGGTCCCGGTCGTCGAGCGCGGCCGGCCCGCCGATCGCCGCGAGCGCCTCCAGCGCGCCGGCCCGCACCCGGGGGCCCGGCGCGGGGCGGCGGCGCACCCGCCGCAGTGCGGGGACGGCCGCGCTGCCGATGCCCCGGAGGGCCAGGACGGCCCGGTCCCGGACGGTGCCCTCCCGGTCCCCCAGCAGCGGGACCAGCCGGTCGACGAACCCGGCCGCGGCCTCGCCGCGGTCCTGGAAGGCGGACAGCGCGCAGGCCCGGACCCCGCTGCGCGGGTGGTCCAGCAGCGGCAGGTAGGCCGCGAGGTCGGCCACCTTCACCCCCGCCAGCGTGAACGCCACCCGCCGGGCCACCTCCCGCGTTCCGGCGTCCTCGGCCGCCCGCACCAGCGGCGCGAGGGCCGGCTCGCCGACTCTGCGCAGCACGTCGGACGGCACGATCCAGTCGACGGGCGACGCGACGTCGCAGAGCAGGCCCAGCACGGCCGGGACCACCGCCGCGCCCCGCGCCACGAGGGCGTCGCGGGCCGCCCGGGTCTCGTGGAAGGTCCCGGAGAGGTCGTCGGTCAGCGTGCGCACGTCCATGGCGCGCACCCTAGCCGGGCACACCGACAACCGGCCCGCGATCGCCGCAGCCGATGCCGTAACCCGCTTCGCCGAACGGGAGTTGGGCAGGGCATGACGAATCCCTTCCCCGAGCCGCCCGCCTCGCCGAGCCCCGCCCGCCGGGCCCGGGCCGCCGCCGAGCGCGCGGACCGGGTGCGGCGCGAGCTCCGCGAACTGGCCGGGAGCGAGCAGCCGGACGCCCAGCGGCGGCTCGCGCTCCTGGTCGCGGTGGAGGCGGCGACGGCGGCGGCCGGACGGGCGGCCGCGTGGGTCTTCGAACTCGCCGCCCGCACCGCCGACTTCGACCTGGCCGAGTTCGGCGCCGCCGTCCTCACCTGCGGCCAGGAGCTGGACCCGGCGGACCACGACACCGGGGGCGTCTCCGCGGACGTCGCGCTGGTGCTGAACGGCTTCGTGCTGCCCGGCACCGGCCTCACCGCCGGGGAGCGGCGCGCGCTCACCGAGCTCGGCGCGGCGGCGCTCGCCCTGAGCGGCGCCGTCGCCGGCGGCCGCGCCGCCGCGGACCTGCCCCCGCTCACGGCCCGGCTCGACGGGATCACCGGCACCGGCCGCGCCGCCGCCTGAAGGAAGCGCGGTGAGGCCGAACGAACCGCGTCAGTCCGAGTTCTCCCAGACCAGCACCCCCGGCCCGTCCGGGGTCAGGACCGGGAGCCAGGCCTCGGCGGCCTCGGCGAGGCGGGACTCGTCGAGCACCAGCGACGGCGGGAAGGGCTCGTCGGTGCCCCCGGAGCCGTAGATGCCGAAGTCCCGGACGGCGGCGCGCACCCGCTCCAGCACCTCGGGCGACCACACCCGGCCGCGGTGGCCCCAGCCCTTCAGCTCGCCGACGAAGATCTTCCGCAACTCCTCGTCCGGGTCGGCCCCGTACAGCGGCACGAGGTACCCCTCCTGCTCGTACTGGTCGCAGCTGTAGCCGCCGCACTGGTTCTGGTAGACGACGCCGGTGGGCGCGGCCACGATGACGAACACCCAGCCTCCGCCGCACCCGTCCGGGTCGAGGAAGACGTAGCGCTTCGGGGCGTCAGCAGTCGGCAGCGGCTGGGCAGGAGTCATGCGGGCATGGAACTCCAGCCGCGCGCCGCAGGCCACCGAATATCCGCCCCCGCCCGTGCGGGGCGCCTGCGATGATGGCCCGATGTCCGCCACCCCCCTCGCCGAGGCCCTGCTGCGCGGCGTGGCCGCCAACCCGGCCGCGCCGTCCGAGGTCCTGCTGCGCCTGCTGGCCCCGGCCGGGCGCCCCGCCTGGCCCGTCCTGTGCGGGCAGCGCGCCCTGCCGCCGGACGTCGTCGAGGCGGTGCTGGCGCACCCGGAGTCGGCGGTGCGGCGGGCCTTCGCCCGCAGCCGGTGCGCCGCGCCCGAGCAGCGCGGCCGGCTGGCCGACGACCCGGAGGCCTTCGTGCGCATCAGCCTGGCCTCCGGTCCGCGGCCCCGGCTGGGCCCGCCCGAGCCGCTGCCGGACGCCGTCCTGGCGGCGCTGCTGACGGCCCGGGACGGGGACCACCCGGGCGAGCAGAGGTTCACGGCGGGCGAGATCGCCGAGGAGCTGGAGTTCTCCGGCCAGATCCCGCAGGCGTTCCGCCGCGCGCTGCTCACCCACCCGCACCCGGCCCTGCGGGCCAAGGCCACCGGCCTGTGGCTCTGGCTGGCCCCCGAGCAGCGCGCCGCCCTGCTGGCCGACCCGGACGAGGCCGTCGCAGCGGCGGCCCGCCGCCGCGACCGCGAGCTGGACCCGGCCGCGATGGAGGCCGACCTCCCGGACCGCGACGGGCACACCCGGAACATGCTGCTCGTCAACTACGCCGTCTCCCACACCGTCGCCGAGCGCTGCCTCGCCGAGCGGCGCAACCTGTGGTCCCTCGCCGCCAACCCGCACACGCCGGCCGCCGCCGTCGCCCGGCTCGCCCGCGACCCCGACCCGAAGGTGCGCGAGCGCGTCGCCGCGCGGGCCGACCTCGACCCGCCGCTGCTGGCCGAACTGGCCGAGGACCCGGACGAGGCCGTACGGCTGCGCGCCCTGGTCCAGCCGCTGCCCCGCACCTGGCCGCAGCGCAGCGCCATCGACCGGGTGCGCGGCTGCGGCACCGCCTGCGGGGCCCGGTCCACGGCGGAGTGCGTCGGCCCGGTCCCCGAGATGGTCCGCGAACCGGAGACCGCCTGGTACGCGGCCTGCGCCGACTCCCCGCACCCGCTGCTGCGCCGGGTCGCCGCGACCTGCCGGCTGCTGCCCGAGGAGGTGGTGCACCGGCTGGCCGCCGACCCCGAGCCGGACGTCCGCCACCTGCTGGCGCTCAACCACCCGCTGGCGCCGCCCGCCGCCGTCCTCGACGCCTTCCTCGCCCTGCCGCGCCGGCGCCCGTACCTGCTCACCCTGCCGCGCCTGCCCCGCACCGGGCTGGCGCACCTGCTCGGCCACCAGGACGCGGAGGTCCGCGCCCTGGCCGCCGGCGACCCCGCCCTCCCCGCGCCGCCCACCGCGCTGCTCACCGACCCGGACGGGCCCGTCCGGCGCGCCGCCGCGGCCAACCCGCTGCTCGCGCCCGCCGTGCTCGACGCGCTCCTGGACGGCCCGGACCCGGACGCCGCCGAGGGCGCGGCCGCCAACCCCGGGCTGCCCGCCGCCCGCCTGCACGCCCTCCTCGACCGCTGCGGCTGACGCCCGCCGGAAGGGCCGTCAGTCCGGCAGCACCCACCCGGGCCGCCACGTCCCGGCGGCGTCGTGCCCGCCGCCGACCGCCGCCAGGTGGGCGCGGAGGGTGGCCAGCGCCGGGTGGGGGTTGTCGCGGTGCCACAGCAGCGAGTGCGGGTAGACGGGCACGGGGCCGGTCACCGGGATGCGCCGCAGGTCGTGGCCGGCGGGCCAGACCAGCCTGGTCCGCTCGCTCATGAAGGTGGCCAGGGCCGGGGTGTCGGCGATGGTGTCGAGCAGCACGTCGGAGCCGAAGTTGGGGCCGGTCGCCTCGATGGTGAGGCCGAACTCGGCGACCAGGTCGTCGTAGTAGGCGGCCCACTCGGTGCCGGGAACGATGCCGGGCATCCAGATCCGGTGCCCGACCAGCTGGTCGAGGGTGACCGACCGCGCGCCCGCCAGCGCGTGCCCGGGGCCGGTGAGCAGTTCCAGCGGCTCGTCGAGCACCCGGGCGGAGGCGATGTCCTCGGGCAGCGGCCGGCCGGGTGCGCGGACCGCGCGGAAGGAGGCGTCCACCGCGCCGGAGCGGATCGCGGTGACGGCCGCCTCGACGTCGAACAGCATCACCACGTCGAGGTCGATCTCGGGGTACGCGCCGTGGAAGCCGCGCATCAGGCTCGCCCCCGCGCCGCGCGAGGCGAGCACGTCGACGCGCAGCGGCCGCCGCCCGGCCCGCACGGAGCCGACCGCCCGCTCGGCGACGCGCAGCAGTTCGCGCGCGTGCGGCAGGAACGCCTGCCCGTCGATGGTGAGTTCGGCCCCACGCGGGGTGCGGGTGAACAGCCGGACGCCGAGGTCGCGTTCCAGCGTCGCGATGCGCTTGGAGACGGCCTGCTGGGTGAGGCGGAGGTCGGCGGCGGCCTTCTGGAACTGGCCCGCTGCGGCGACGGCGGCGAAGGTGCGTACGGCTTCGAGGTCCACGCCCACCGACCCTAGTGCACAACGATCGGTTGTGGGACGCGGCCGCGTCGGTTGTTTGACCTGTGCTTGTGCCGGGCGGTTGGCTCTCCCCGGTCAACGTCGGTTTGTCCGGGTGGGTTCGGGACGGGAGTGCGGAGCATGGTGCGCAGGAGGCCGCTGGGCCGGCAGTTCGGCTGGCTGTGGGCGGCGTACGCGGTGAGCGCGTACGGGTCCGGGCTGGGGTTCGGGGCGTTACCGCTGATCGCCGTGCTGGCGCTGGACGCCGGCCCGGCGCAGGTGTCGGCGCTGTCCGCGGTGGGGCCGGCGGTCGGCGCGCTGATCGCGGTGCCGCTGGCGCCGTGGGTGGAGTTCCGGCGCAAGCGCCCGGTGATGATCGCGACGGACCTGGTCCGGTTCGCCGCCATGGCGTCGATCCCCGTCGCGTACGCCCTCGGCCTGCTCGGCTTCGCCCAGCTGCTGGCGGTCTCGGCGGTGGTCGCCGCCGCCAGGATCGCGTTCGGCGCGGCCTCCGGCGCGCACCTCAAGGCCCTCGTCCCCCCGGCGGACCTGCTGGTCGCCAACTCCCGCTTCGAGTCCACCAACTGGAGCTCGATCGCGATCGGCCCGCCGCTCGGCGGCGCGGCGATCGGCCTGCTCGGGCCGGTCATCACCGTGATCGCCGACGCGCTCAGTTACCTGCTGTCCGCACTCGGCATCACCGCGATCCGCGGCCGGGAGGAGCCGCCGCCGCGCCCGTCCACCAGGCCGGGCGTCCGGGCCGCCGGCCTGCTGGACGGCTGGCGACACATCCTCGGCGATCCCGGCCTGCGGCCGCTCTACCTCAACCAGCTGCTGGTCTCCGGCCTGATCATGGCCACCGAACCGCCGCTCGCCGTCCTCCTGCTGCGCGACCTCCACTTCCCGCCCTGGCAGTACGGCCTGGCCTTCGCCCTCCCCTGCCTCGGCGGACTGGTCGGCTCCCGGCTCGCCCCGCGCGCCGTGGCCCGCTACGGCCGCCGGTGGGTGTTCCGGACGGTCGGCACGCTGCGCGCCGTCTGGCTGATCGGCCTGGCCTTCGTCCGGCCGGGCGTGGTCGGCCTGGCCACCGTGATGGCCGTCGAGCTCGCGATCATCGTGCACATGAGCCTGCACACCCCGGTGGTCGCCACCTACCGGCTCGAACGCACCCCCGCCCACCTCCTCGCCCGCACCCTCACGGCCTGGTCGATCGGCTCGCAGGCGTCCATCGCCGTCTGCACCGCCCTGGGCGGGCTGCTCGCCGCCGCCACCGGCCCGCGCACCGCGCTGCTGGCCGCCGGGCTGCTCATCCTGGCCAGTCCGCTGCTGCTCCCGCGCGGCGACGACCTGGCGTCAGCACCGGAGCGCGAACCGGCCGGCCACCGCGCCTGACCACCCGCACAACCGCCCGCACACCCACGCCACACGAAGGAGACACCCCGCATGAGCACCGCCCTCCTCGTCCTGGACTGCCAGCCCGCCGTGCTGGCCGCCCTCCCCGCCGACGCCGACCGGGAGGCCCTGCTCGACCGGCTCGCCCGGGCCGCCGCCGAGGTCCGCGCGGCCGGCGGCACCGTCGTCCACGTGCGCGCCGGCTTCACCGAGGCCGACTGGGACGCCGTCCCGGCCGCCAACCGGGCCTTCGCCCCGATCGCCGAGTACCGGGCCCTGCACCACGAGGACCCGGCCACCGCCGTCCACGAGCGGCTGGCGCCCCGGGACGGCGACCTGGTCGTGCGCAAGACCCGCTTCGGCGCGCTGTCCACCACCGGCCTGGACCGGAGGCTGCGCGAGCGCGGCGTCAGCGCCCTGGTCGTCGCCGGGCTCACCACCAGCGGCGCCGTGCTGTCCACCGTCCTCGACGCGGCGGACCGCGACTACCGGCTGGCCGTGCTGTCGGACGGCGTCGCCGACCCGGACGCGCAGGCCCACGAGGTGCTGCTCCGCCGGGTGCTCCCCACCCGGGCGCAGGTCGTCGGGACCGCCGGCCTGGCCGCCCTGCTCGGCGGCGGCTGAGCGGGTCAGCCGGCCGCCTCGAACTCCGCCGTGATTCGGTCGACGGCGATCGCGACCGCCTCCGCCGCCGTGGCCACACGGGTCTCCGCCGAGCCCTCCGCGCCCCACTCCGACACGCGGAACGTGCCGCCTCCCTTCGGCGCCGACAGGGTGGCGAAGCTCGGGACGAACGGGCGCGGCAGCCGGGAGAAGCGCAGCGCCCAGTGGCTGGTGAAGGGGTAGAACCGCCGCAACCGCGGTTCCGCGTAGGCGGCTTCGACGAGTGCCAGGTGCTCGGGCCAGTCGGTGTCCCGCGCCTCCTTCAGCCGGTACTGCCACTCCGCGGCGATCACGTCGACGGCGTTGCCGTCCGGCACCTCGAAGCGGCCGGTCAGCACGTCGAAGCCGGCGATCCGCCCGATCTCGTCGACCGACGCCCCACGGGCCCACGCCGCCATCACCGCGGGGACCTGGCCGAGCTCGTCGGTGACCCCCGAGAGCACCATCCCGTTGGTCGCCCACGCGCTGACCCACCAGCGCCGTTCGTGCACCCAGCCGGAGACGGCCACCGCCTCCCGGTGCGGCAGCACGGAGGCGGCCGCGGCGCGCCGCAGCGGATCGCCGTCGTGGGCCTCGGCGTCGAGCACCAGGCCCTGCTCCGCCGCCAGGGCCCGCAGCGCGGCGGCGAGGCTGCCGTGCCGCGCGATCTCCGGGTACAGGACGGCCGGATCGGGGGCTTCGCTCATCGCGGGGTCACTTCCTCAACGTCGGACGGGGAAAGGGAGAGGGTGGCGGCCGGGTACGGAACCCGCTTGGTCCCGGTCAGCAGCCGGCGGTGGAACTCGTCCAGGACGAGGGCAGACCGGGCGTGCCGGTCGAGGATCGCGGCGAGGTCGGACGGGACGCCGGCGGGCCCGCGGCCGGCCGCCCAGGCGCGCAGCAGCCCGTCCGGGTCGGTGCCGGGCGGCAGCCGGTCGAGCAGGTGGTGGCGGATCAGGTGGCTCGCGGTGTGGTGGTGGTCGTAGCCGAGGTGGTCGGCGAGGAACCGCCGTTCGTCCCGCGTGAGTTCGAAGTCCGCGCTGAGGGCGAGGCCGAAGTCCGCGAAGTGGATCCGCCGGCCGTCGGTGAGCAGGTTGCGCAGGTGGGCGTCGAAGTGGACGAGGCCGTGGGCCCTCATGAAGGCGGCGCCGCGCGCCAGTTCGTCCGCCGCCCAGGTGGACACGGTGCCCCGGCCGTCCGGCGCCACGGCCTCGCGGTGCTCGTACAGCCAGGCGCCGAGGGTGTGCGGCACGTGCTCCAGAAAGAGCACCAGGCTGTGGGTGGACCGCCCGATCGCCTCCAGCCGGGCGCGCACGGCGGGCGAGCCGTCCCAGTGCGCGACCGCGCCGTCCACGCCGCCGAACTCGTCCGCGAAGTCCTCCGGCGGGGTGTCGGGCAGGACGCGCCAGTGGTGCGTCAGCGGGAAGCCCTCGTAGGCGCGCGCCAGCACCCAGTGGGTGGTCATCGCGTGCACGGCCAGCTCCCGCCAGGCGCCGAACCCGGCCGAGCCCAGGCCGTACTGGTAGAACATCGGCAGGCCGAACAGGTTGGCCGTCGACCGGACGTGCTCGGGGTGCAGTTCGAGGTCCGTCAGCGGCACCCGCTTGACGAAGACCGGCGTGCCGTCGACCTCCAGCTCCGCGCACCGGCCGCCGACCCCCGAGCCGGCCGGGGCGGCGGCGGCCACCAGCTCGGCGAGCCGGCGGTCGCTGAGCAGGGCGAGCCGGGTGGCCACCCCGGCGTGGGCGGCGACCCGCTCGGCATGGTCGAGGAAGAGCTGGCGCATCGGTGCCTCTCGGCTGGTGTTCGGACGAACGCGGACCGCCCGAAACCCTATCCACCCAGGTGACGGGCCCGCCCACGGCGTCTGCTGGGATTCCCGGGTGACCGACGAGACCACCACCACGACCGCCTCGCCGCCCTGCCCCTGCGTGCTCTGCGACCCCGCCGCCTCCGCGACCGTGCTCGCACGGGCGCGCCTGCGGCGGCGCTGGGCCACGCGGACGGCGCACGTGCGTGAGTACGGCTGGCACGTGGTCGGCGTGGGCGGCGGCGGGGAGGTGCCGGACTGGGCCTTCACGGTGGGCCTGTGGCACTCCTTCCGGCTCCCGGAGGTGGTCATGGCCGGTCTGGAGCTGCAGGGGATGATGCACTGGCTCAACGACGCCGCCGCGCTGCTGCGGGACGGCGCGCCGACCGCACCGGGCACGCTGCTGCCCGACGTCATCGAGGGCTACCGGCTGCGGATCGAGCCGGTGGACCCGAGCTGGCACGGGCCGCTGTTCGGCACCTGCCGGTCACCGACCACCCCGAGGGCGCCTGGACCGAGGAGGCCGCCCGGGTATAGGCCCCCTCACAGCCCGGCGAGCAACGCGTTCAGCGGCGTCGGCCTGCCGGTCGCGCTCGAAGCGGCCGCGCTCGCCCTCGTCGCACTGCCCGGTCGGCCGCAGACCTCCCCGGTCACCCGGCCGCGGCGTCGGCGCGGGCCCGTCGCCAGGCGGATTCGCGCAGCAGGCGCAGCCCGTTGAGGCCGACGAGGACGGTGGAGCCCTCGTGGCCGAGGACGCCGAGCGGCAGCGGCAGGGTGGCGACCAGGTCCCAGACGATCAGGGTGGTGATGAACACCGAGGCGATGGCCAGGTTCTGCACGACGAAGGAGCGGGCCCGCCGGGAGAGCGCCACGACGGCCGGGACGGTGGCGAGTTCGTCGCGCACGATGACGGCGTCGGCGGTCTCCAGGGCGAGGTCGGAGCCGGCCCGGCCCATCGCGATGCCGGTGTGGGCGGCGGCGAGGGCGGGCGCGTCGTTGACGCCGTCGCCGACGACCAGCACCCTGCGGCCGGCGGCCTCCTGCTCGCGGACGGCGTCGACCTTGTCCTTCGGCAGCAGCCCGGCGCGCACGTCGGTGATGCCGACCTCGGCCGCGAGGTGGGCGGCGGCGCGCGGGTTGTCGCCGGTGAGCAGCGCGGGGGTGCGGCCGGTGAGGCGGGCCAGGGCGGCGACGGTCGCGGCGGCGTCGGGCCGCAGCCGGTCGGCGATGCCGAGCACGCCGACCGGGACGCCGTCCGCCTCGACCAGGACGGCGGTGCGGCCGGCCTCCTCCAGTTCGGCGGCGATGACGGCGGCGCGGGCGGCGGCGGAGTCGGTCCGGCCGTTGATCAGCCGGGCCGGGGTGCCGACCGCGACGATCCGGCCGTCGACGGCGGCGGTGACGCCGACGCCGGGGGTGGAGGCGAAGTCCTCGGCCGCGGCCAGGGCGAGGCCGCGGGTGCGGGCGGCGTCCACGACGGCGCGGGCGAGCGGGTGCTCGCTGGGGTGCTCGGCGGCCGCGGCCAGGGCGAGCAGGTCGTCCTCGGAGAAGCCGGAGCCCGCGAGGGGGCGCAGGTCGGTGACGCGCGGGGTGCCCTCGGTGAGGGTGCCGGTCTTGTCGAGCGCGACGGCGTCGGTCCGGCCGAGGCGTTCCATCACCACGGCGGACTTGACCAGCACGCCGTGCCGCCCGGCGTTGGCGATGGCGGAGAGCAGCGGCGGCATGGTGGCGAGCACGACGGCGCACGGCGAGGCGACGATCATGAAGGTCATGGCGCGCAGCAGCGAGCCGGTGAACGCGGCGCCGAAGGCCAGCGGCACGGCGAACACGGCGAGGGTCGCGGCGACCATGCCGAGCGAGTAGCGCTGCTCGACCTTCTCGATGAACAGCTGGGTGGGCGCCTTGGTCTCGGACGCCTCCTCGACCATCGCCACGATCCGGGCGATCACCGAGTCCGAGGCGTCCCGTTCGACCTTGACCCGCAGGGCGCCGGTGCCGTTGAGGGTGCCGGCGAAGACCTCGTCGCCGGCCCGCTTGGCGACGGGCAGCGGTTCGCCGGTGATGGTGGCCTGGTCGACCTCGCCGGCGCCGTCCAGCACCCGGCCGTCCGCGCCGATCCGTTCGCCGGGCCGGACCAGGAGCGTGTCGCCGACGGCCAGCCGCCCGGTCGGCACGCTCTCCTCGGTGCCGTCGTCCAGCAGCCGGGTGGCGGTGGCCGGGGCGAGGTCGAGCAGGCCGCGCACCGAGTCGGCGGTACGGGCGGTGGCCAGCGCCTCCAGCGCGCCGGAGGTGGCGAAGATGACGATCAGCAGCGCGCCGTCCATGAGCTGGCCGACCGCGGCGGCGCCGAGCGCGGCGACGATCATCAGCAGGTCGACGTCGAGGGTCCTCTCGCGCAGCGCCCGCAGGCCGGCCCAGGCGGGCTCCCAGCCGCCGGCGGCGTACGCGAGGGCGTAGAGCGGGCCCCAGGCCCAGCCGGGGGCGCCGGTGAGCTGGAGCGGCAGGGCGAGCAGGAACAGCGCGGTCGCGGCGGCGGCCCAGCGGGCTTCGGGCAGGGCGAACACCCGGGTGCGGCGGCGGGGTGCGACGTCCGGGCGGGGCGGGGCCGGGGGTGCGGGGAGCACGGCCAGCGTGGAGGAGGACATGAGCGGGGAACCCTTCGGGGCACGGCGGGGCCGACGACCCACCCACCATACATGAACATATGAACGCTCCTTCATGCATGAGTTGTAGTATTGGCGACATGGGTCATGGAGCCGCCCCCTCGATCGCCGTCCCGCACACCCGCCTGGACGCCGTCAGCGCCGCCCGGGTGGCCACCACCCTGCAGGCCCTGGCCACCCCCTCGCGCCTGCTGATCCTCTCCCGCCTGCGCGAAGGGCCCTGCGCCGCCACCGAACTGGCCGCCGAGGTCGGCCTGGAGCAGTCCGCCTGCTCGCACCAGCTGCGGCTGCTGCGCAACCTCGGCCTGGTCGTCGGGCAGCGCAACGGCCGCTCGGTCGTCTACGCGCTGTACGACAACCACGTGGCGGCGCTGCTCGACCAGGCCGTCTACCACATCGAGCACCTGCGGCTGGGGCTCAGCGACGCCCCCGACGAGGCGGACGCGGACGCCGCCGCGGGCTGAGCCCGGACCGACGGAGGGTCAGCCCGTCACCCACGGCGCCTCCGGGAGCTTCGCGGCGGCGTCGCGCCCGCCGAAGTCGATCGAGGTCGGGGTGCCCAGGCCCGCCATCCGCATGGTGACCCGGCGCAGGCCGCCGTCGCCGTCCAGCCAGTAGGTGAGCGGGGAGCGGCCGCCGTCCGGGGCCGAGCCCTGGGCGCGCGGGCCCGCGAAGCGGTCGTAGTCGCGCCCGTCGATCCGGTCCCGGCCGAGCCAGCGGGCGCCGGACTGGGCCAGCAGCAGCGGGTTGTCGGGCCGGTCCGCGCCGAGCTGGACGAGCAGTTGGAGGCCGGCGTCGAGCGGGTCCGTGGTGTAGGAGCGCGGGGACCAGCCGGGCCGGGGCACGTGCTCGGCCTGCTCCCAGGGCTGCCCCGGCACCCCGGCCGGCGCGGGGGCCAGGCCGAGGCCGCCGGTGTCCCAGACGATCAGACCCTCGTCGGTGCGCGGGCCGGGCGTGGTTCCGGCCGTGGTTCCGGCCGTGCTCCCGGTCGATGGCTCGACGGCCGGCCCGGCCTGCCGGGCGGGCGGGGTCGCGCCACCGGGGCCGGTGATCCGGTAGCTGCCGACGCCGTGGTGGGTGCGGTAGTCCAGGACGCCCGTCACCTGGATCCGCACCCCGCTGCCCTCGTCGGCGGTGAGGGCGACGGCCACCGGGCTGGCCTGGTAGAGGTTCAGCCGGGACAGGGCGAGCCGAGAGGCCTCGTCGACCGTCACCGGGCGCTCAGCCGCCTCGTCGGAGACCGTCCGGTAGACGGCCAGCCCGCCCGCCGCGCCGCCGCACACCGCGACCGCGACCAGCGCCCCGAGCCAGCGGCGGCGCCGGCGCGGCCGGGTCCGGTCGGCGGCCGAGTCCTTCGTCGGCGCCGACGCCGCGCCCGGCTTCGGCGTCGCGCTGGACTTCGGCTTCGGCTTCGCGCTCGGCGTCGCGCGGGGCTTCGGATCCTGCTTCGCGCTCGGCTTCGGGGGCTTGGCCATGGACGTGCCTTTCCTCAGGGGTCGTACGGGTCTCGACGTTCGGGCGGGGCGCGGGCGCGCACAGCACTCGGGCGGGTTCCCGGACCGGTGGTCCGGGAACCCGCCCGAGCGGGGTCGGTCGGCCTCGGTCAGACCCGATCAGCTTGCACCGGGTCCGGCCGTCCGCCCGTTCAGCGGCGCTGGGAGCGGCGCCTGCGGGACACGGCCAGCAGGACCGTGCCGAGGCCGGTGAAGGCCACGGCACCCGCCAGCGCCATCGGAACCCCCTCGCCCGCCCCGGTGTTGGGCAGGCGACCGCCGGGCGCGGGCGCCTGCGGAGCCGGTTCGACCGGGGGTGCCGGGGTGGTCGGGGTGGTCGGTTCCGGCGTCGGGGTCGGCGTCGGCGTCGGGGTGGGCGTGGGAGTGGGCGTCGGGATCAGCCGGTTGACGGCCGTCACCTCGGCCCCCGCCTCCAGGTTGTCCGGCGTCAGCACCAGCGGCCCGAAGACCGTGGAGTCCGGCGCCGCGTAACCCGCGGGCGGGCTCAGCTCCTGCCAGTAGTACGTCCCCGGCAGTCCGCTGCCCCGGCAGAGGCCGTCCGCCCCGGTGGTGCAGGGGTCGCCGACCTTGGTGTCGGGTTTGTCGCCGGTCGGCTGGAGGCCGTCCGTCCCGTTGGAGTCCTTCCACAGCTGGAACTTCGCGCCGGCCAGCGGCTTGCCGTCCTGGTCGTGCTTCAGCAGCCGGAGGACGCCCTCCTGCTGGCGGAAGCCGAAGTCGTAGGTGTGGTTGTTCTCGCCCGGCCCGCCGGTGGTCAGCGCCTTCTCGGGGTACTTCCCGCCCGCCGGTACGACGCCCTTGGAGTCGACGAAGTGGTTCTCGCCGACGTTCGCCTCCGTGGGCACCCACTGGTAGAGCGGCCCGCCCTTGGCGTAGTCCGCCGGATTGTCCAGCTTGACGGTGTACTTGGCCCTCGGCTTGAGTCCGCCGTCGACGTTCGAGTCGTCGAAGTAGTACTCGCCGCGGGCCGTCGTCTTCGTCGTGCCGACCAGCTTGCCCGACTCGTCGTAGAGGTGGACGGTGGCACCCTCCACCGGACGCTGGCTCGGGCTCTGCAGGCCCTTGCGCTCCGGGTCGTACCAGACCCGGTTGCCGATCTGCAGCGGCGCCTGGTCGCACAGCGCTTCGAGGTCGCCCATCGAGGCGCCCTTGCCGAACGGCGGGTACGTCCCCGTCTGGTACGGCGGGTTCAGCTGCAGCCCGTACTTCGGGTCGCGCTTGCCGTCCCGCTGGACGAACATCGTGCCGTAGCCGAACGCCGCGTTGTTCGGGTCGAACCCGGAGAGCGCGATGGTGTTCTCGACCTTCGAGAGCGCCATCCCGGCCATACCGGCGTTGCGGTGCCCGACCAGGCTGCTGGTGTCGAAGAACCGGCCGGGCCCACCGGGCAGCGCGCAGCCGCCGTTGGTGTCCAGCACGTACGAACCGCCCGACAGGCAGGCCTTGTCGAGGTCGCCGCCGGGCAGCACCCGGGCCATCGAGGCACCGGTCGGGTCGGCCGCCGACATGTCGCCGAAGCGGTCGCGGAAGGCGACCAGCATCGAGCCGTCGGTCTCGAAGCCGATCTCGCCGATCTGCGGTTCCGGGTTGGCGATGTAGCCGGTGGCGCAGCTCGTGCCGTTCTGGGTGGCCGGGAAGGTGTCCTGCCAGGGGAACCAGCCGGCGCCGTCGCAGGGGTTGCCGGCGCCGGTCGTGGAGCCACGCCTGTAGTCCAGGCGCTGGTCCAGCACCGGCTTCTGGAACGCGCCGGTGCCCAGGTCGAAGGGCAGCACGACCGCCCGCAGGTCGGCCGCCTTGCCCGTCGACTCGCCCGAGCACACGCCGCCCAGGTAGCCGACGCCGTCCTGCAGTCCGAGGCCGAACGGCCGCCAGTCCCCGGCCGCCGGGCAGCCCGGGTCGGGGATCGGGTACGCGGCCTTCGGCGCGGCCGCGGTCGCCGCGCTCGCGTCGTACCGGTACAGCTTCCGGTCGTTGAGGTTGACGACGAACAGGTCCTTGCCGTCGTCGGTGACCTTGATCCCGCCCAGGCTCTCCTTCCCGGGCGCCGCCAGGAAGCCCTCGTCGGTGCCCGAACCGTGCTTCGTGTCACCGGCGTTGGGGACGGTCGTCCACAGCGCGGTGGTCTTCGTCGCCGGGTCGGTGACGTAGATCCCACCGGGCCCGCCCGGGCCGTAGTCGGTGGTGCGCTTGGCCTCGGCGGCGGAGAAGACCCGCTTGTCGGCCCGGTTCCAGGCGATGCCGTAGAGGTTGCCGGTCTCCGCGTCCGTCGCGATGTTCGTGACGTGGGCGTCGACGCCGTCCTGGCCGCGCGTGTCGTACGGGAACGAGACCAGCGAGCGCGCCGACTTGCCCTCGCGAGGAGGGTGCTGACAGGTCGTCACCAGGGTCGCGTTCTTCTGGCAGTAGTCCCCCGGGTTCCACAGGCCGGTGGTGTACGCCACGTCCTTGCCGCCGGAGAGGTCGACGAACTCCTCGTTGCTGGACAGCTGGTAGGGCTTTCCGGCCAGCCCCTGGCGGGAGGCGAAGGCCGGGAACAGCACCCCCGGCTTCGGGTTCATGACCTGCACCCGGTACTTGCCGCCGGTGAGCTTCGATCCGGCCGGCGACAGCGTCACCGTGCCATCGGCCGCCGTCACCCCCTCGATCCCCGCCCCGGCGTCGTCCGTGAGGGCCACCTTCACGCCCCCCATGCCCGGCTCCAGCCCGGGCGTCCACACCCCGCTCGCGTCCACGGCCCGCACCACCTTGACCGTGACCGACCCGTCGCCGCTCTGCGGGAAGGCCGCCGGGGCCGCCGCGAGCGAGCAGCCGGCTATGCCGACCGCGAGCGCCGCCACCCGGGCCGCGGCGCGACGGCCGGGTAAGCCCGCCCGCCGCTCCGGCCGGCGCGCGGCGCCGTTCTCCTGTTCGTCCGTAGTCGTCATCCCTGCTCTCATGACCGCGTTGGGCCTACCGCCCGGATCCCGCAAAGGAGTTCGCGAAGTGGCGGAAAGCCGCCGTTGATTAACGGAATCTTAAAGGCACGTCACACAACTTCGCGCCCGAATCGGGAACTTTGACGGGTTGTCGGACGTAGCACGGAAGGGCGCGTTCCGATCACGCGCGCCGAGAACGCGCGCCGGCCCGTGCGCCCCCTTCCGCACCAGCAGCGGCCGCACGGACCGCCGATGGCGCACCCGCTCGTCATCCGCTCGTCACCCGCTTCGCCCCGGGGACCGGCTGACACCGGGGCCGCACCTGGACGACCGACCGGGCCGTCCGGGTGCCTCCGCACCGATTGCTCCTCGGCGCCGTAGGCTCCCGGGAAGCGGCCGCGCCGACGCCCGGCCGCCGGCCTCGATCCCCGATCCCCGGTCCCCGATCCTCGTGGAGCACTCCGTGTCCGACGCCGCCCCGGAAGCCCGAGCCCTCGCCGAACTGCGGGCGGCCCTGACCGAGTCCGGCGCCTGGCACGACGCCACGGCCCGCGCCATGGACGTCACCTCCCACACCATCACCGGCTGGAAGCTCTCCCGGCCCGTGGCGGACCGCTACGACCTCGCGATCGACTTCGCCTGGCAGGGCATCAACCCCACGGGCCGGCCGATGACCGCCCGTACCCACCACGCGTGGTCGCTGACCGAGGACGGCACGGGGTTCCCCCGCCTCCGCTCCTTCGTCTCGACCGTCCTCCGGCCCTTCGCCCCGGCGACGGCCGCCGAGGCCCTGGCCGACCTGCGCTCCTGCCGGGCCGCGTCCGACCCCGCGTAGGGCCTGCCGATGAGCGCGCTCCACCTCGGCGTCGACGCGGGCGGCAGCCGCACCCGCGCCGCCGTCGTCGACGCCGCGGGCACCGTCCTCGGGCGCGGCGAGGCCCCCGGCGCCAACCCCGCCGGGGAGGGCGCCGAGCACGCGCAGGCCCGGCTGGCCGAAGCCGTCGCGGCCGCGCTCGGGCCGTACGGGCCCGGCGCGGTGGCCTCCTGCCTGGTCGGGCTCGCCGGGCTCCCCGCCCTCGCCGATCCGGACGCCTTCGCCGCCCGCTTCCGGACGGCCTGCCGGCTCCGCTGCCCGGTGCGCCTGGTGCCCGACGCCGTGCCCGCCCTCGCCTCCGGCGGCGTCGACGACGGCTGCGGCACGGTGCTGATCGCCGGCACGGGCACGATCTGCGTCCGCCTCGACGGCTGGCGCACGACGGCGCGCAGCGGCGGACTCGGCTGGCTGCTCGGCGACGAGGGCGGCGGCTTCTGGCTCGGCCGCGAGGCCCTCCGGTACGCCCACGCCGACCCGGGCGGCGCACTCGGCGCCGCCGTCCGCGCGCACTGCGCCGCCGACTCGCCCGAGGACCTGCTCCGCTGGGCCTACGCCGGGCCCCCGCGCCGACTCGCCGCGCTCGCCCCGCTGGTCCCCCGGCTCGCGGCCGGCGGCGACCCCGCCGCGCTCGCCGTGGCGCACGCCGCCGCCGACCACCTGGCGGCCCTGGTCCGCGCCACCGCCGTACCCGGCCGGCCGCTGGTCCTCACCGGCTCGGTGGCCGACAGCCCGGGCCCGATCCGCGACCGGCTGCGGCACCTGCTCGCCGACCTGGCCCCGCGGGCGCCCCGCACCGACGCCGCCGCGGCCGCGGCACGGCTCGGCCGCCGCCTGCCGTGAGACGGCCCCCGGACGCCCCGGACGACCGGGGCCGCGCGCGCCGATGAGAGGGTGTCAGCTGCACCACCTGATCAGCTGCACCGCCCGATCAGCTGCACCGCCCGCCCCGCAGCTCCAGCTCAACGGAGGAGAACCCCCGGCATGGCCGTCATCCACCAGACCGAACTCAGGCCCACCAAGCTCGAGTTGCTCACCGCCTGGCTGCCCACCCGCCCCTGGTACGTCGGCGGCGGCGAGGGCGGGCCGGAGCTCGCCAAGGCCGGCGGCTTCCGGCTGGACGACCCGCAGGGCGAGGTCGGGATCGAGTTCCTGGCGGTCACCGACGGCTCCGGCGCCGAGCCGGTCACCTACCTGGTGCCGCTCAGCTACCGCGGCGCCCCGCTGGACGGCGCGGAGCACGCCCTCGTCGGCACCATGGAGCACGGGGTGCTCGGGCGGCGCTGGGCCTACGACGGCTGCCAGGACCCGGTGCTGGTCGCCGAGTTGCTCGCCCTGATCGAGGGCCGGGCGCCGGCCCAGGACCAGAACGCCTCCGACACCCCGTGCCGCGAGGTCACCCGCTCCTACCGCGGCCCCGGCCTCACCGGCACCCCGACCGCCGGGGCCGCCGGCGCCATCGGGGCCACGCGGGCCACCGACGACCGGGACGGCACCGCGCTGACCGCCCCGAACGGCGGCACCCTGCGCCTGCGCCGTGTCCTGCGCCCCGCCGAGGACGGCGACGCGCTCCCGCCGTCGCACGCCACCGGCCACCTCGCCGGCGCCTGGCAGCTCCCGGACGGCACCCGCGCCCGGGGCCTGTTCGCGGTCCTCACCCCGGCCGCCGCGTAGGCCCGGCCCCTGCCGTGGGAGCGGCCCCCGGCGCCGGGGGCCGCTCCCACGGTCGGAGGCCACGTCCTCTACGCTCCCGCTGTGCAGAATCCCCCCACCGCGCCCGAGGCCTTCGCCGAGTTGGTGGCGGCGTTCCCGGCCCACCTCGCGGAGGACGTGCGGGCGGTCGCCGCTCGGCTCCCGAGCCCCACGTACGCGTCCATGGAGCCGTTCTCGGTCGAGGTGTGCGGCGAGCGCGTCGCCATTCCGTACCGGATCCACCTGCCCGAGCCGCCCGGCGCCCCGGAGCAGTCCCTCACCGGGACGCAGCGGGCGATCCTGCACTGCCTCTACACCCGGAACAGTGACGGGCGGGTCCGCCAGCGCCACCTGGAGCAGGTCCTCGGCTCCACCGAGCCCTGGGTCGTCCCGTTCGTGCTCCAGCTGGTCGGCGAGTACGTCCTGGAGATCCTGGAAGCCGTCCGGGCCGGTCTGCCCGGCCTCACCGACCCGGCCTCCGCCCACCGGCGGCTCTACGGGGACTTCATCGCCCGCAACCCGCGCTTCTTCGGCCGGACCGAGCGCCGCGTGGTGAGCTACTGGGCCTGCTACTACCGGCGCCGGTACCCGGAGTTCGCGGCCTACCCGGGCAGTCTGCTCGTCAAGTCCCTGCGTCGGGCCGCCGCCGACCAGCCACACTGAAGCCGGTCGGTGCGGCCGCGCGCACCCCTCGTGGCGCGCGGCCGCACCGGCAGGCCCCCGCCGTCACGGCAGGAAGTGCACCTCCGGGAAGGCCCGGGACGGGCCGTCCAGCAGGTGGCCTCGGCGGTGCCGGAGGTGGAGGTCGAAGAAGGCGAGCGGGTAGGCCTGCTGGATGCGGACGGCGCGGGCCGGGTCCAGGGTGCCGGTCCAGTCGCGCAGGTCCTCGTCGCTCATCCCGACCACCTTGGCCAGCTGCGGGACCAGCACCTGGGTGTCGCCGTAGGACGGGTGGGCCGCGCCCTCGGCCTGGACGGCGAGCCGCCAGCCGCGCAGGTGGGACCAGAAGCCGGCCACGCTGGGCGAGGCGGCGGGGGTGTTCACGGCCGTCATCAGCATGAACGGCCGGTCGAGGTCGTCGGTGATGTCGGGCAGCATCGGGCCGTCGAGGCTCAGCCCGGCCAGCACCCGCCGGTCGGCGAGCATCAGGCGGGCGGTGGCCGTCCCGCCCTTGGACCAGCCGAACATGCCGATCCGGCGCGGGTCGATCGCCTCGCTCAGGCCCTCGGGCAGCGGTCGGCCGTCCGCGTCGGGGTTGTGTCCGGCGGCCAACTCCTCGATCCGGTCGAGGAGGTAGCGGATGTCGTCGGCGAAGTCGGCCGGGCCCATCTGGTGGTTCCGGTCGTGCAGCGGGGTGAGCACCCGGCCGTCCGGGAACTCGGTGACGGCGTCGTAGGTGTGGTCCAGCGTCACCACCACGTAGCCGTGGCTGGCGAGTTCCTGCACCATGACGGTGTGGTCGGCGCGGTAGCTGTGCGCGCCGTGCGAGTACAGGACGACCGGCCGCGGCCGGCCCGACCGGCGGACCGGGGCGCCCTGGCGGCCCGCCGTGAGCGGCGCCTCGACGAGGCCCGCCGGAACACCCAGCGAGGCCATCAGCGCGGCCATCGTGCCGGCGGGCACCCAGGGCGCCACCGGGTAGCGCTCGGCGGCGTCGCGCTCGACCTCCCGGGCGGGGTACCAGACGCTCGCCATCAGCTCGCGGTGCTTGCCGGGGCCCGCGACCGGGTCCGGCTGGGTGGTGTCGACCAGGTGCAGCTCGACCGTGCCCACCGGGTACGGCCCGGTCGGCGCGGGCAGCGTGGGCCGCACCGGGCCGGTCGAGCCCGCCGAGCCCGCCGTGCCCGCGGCTCCGGTGCCGGCCGAGTCCGCCCGGGCCGGCGCCGCGAGGCCGAGCGGCAGGGCCGCCCCGGCCGCCAACGCGGCTCCGGCTCCGACTCTGACGCCGGCTCCCAGCATCCGACGTCGCGTCATGGTGCTCCGCCGGTCGGTGAACGGTGTGCTCGTCACGGCCCCTCCCTGGGTCTGCTGAACGGAACCGGGCCGCACCGACCGACCCCCGGCCGGGGTCGGGCTCGTGCGGCGGCCCACCCGGAACGCTGTCACGCGCCGGGGCTCCGGATCATCCACCCACCGGATGCACTCCGCCGGGGCCGTGGGCCCAGAGATGTACATCGCGGGGCCCACCCGCTCCCCCCCCGGGGTCACTCCAGCAGGCGGCCCATGTGGCCGTCGTCGGCGAGCATCGGCCAGAAGTGGGCGTCGGTGTCCCAGGCCTCCGGGTCGAGCTCGCGCAGCGTCTCCTCGGCCACGCCGTCGAGGAGTTCGGTCGGGTCGAAGAGCGTCCAGCCCGCCGTGTCCTCCTCCTCGTCCCACCGCCTGCGCTCGGCGCGCAGCCGCTCGTACGTCCACAGCGTGTAGAGCAGCGCGGAGAGGTCGCGGTGCAGGTAGGCGGCGGGCTCCTCCTCGTCGGCCCAGTCCGGCAGTTCGACCCGCCCGGTGGCGCCGTCGAGGGCCACCACGAGGTCGTACGTCCAGCCGGCGAGGTTCAGGAAGCCCGCCTGGTGGGGGCGCACGCTGGCCTCCTCCCCGTCGCCGTCCGCCGGGTAGCCCTCCGGGTAGTCCTCCGCCATGGTGGTGAGCGGGCCCTCCGGGTCGACGTCGAGCATGCAGCGCGGGGCGACGGGCAGCCCGCAGGTGAGCAGCAGCCGACGCGTCGCCGGGTGGCTGAGCCGAGCGGGCAGCTCGTCCTCCGTGAAGCGGCGCACCTCGCCGCCGGTCAGCTCGGCCAGGTCCTCGACCAGCAGCGGGTCGATGACGTACGCGAGGCCGTCCGGGCCGCCCGGCCGGGCGCCGAAGGCGAGCGTGCGCACCAGCAGCGCCGTCTCCCAGTGCGCGGGCCGGTCGTCCGTGCGCCGGAACAGGTCCGGGTCGGTCTCGCGCATCTGCTCGCCGACGAGCCGGGCGATGACCGGGTGGGTGAGCGGCCCGCGCCGGATGTGGTTCTCGGCCTCCGGGTCCCGGGTCTGCTCGGCCAGGCCGGAGACGCCCTCGACGAAGCCGCACAGCTCGAACAGCATCGGCAGGCTGCTGGCGAGCGGCTCCCGGTCGAGCCCGCCGGAGCCGTCCGGGCAGCCGAGGTACACCTGCCCGTCCGCGCCGTCCAGCACCACCGCGGCGGGGGCCCAGCAGTCCGCGGCGTCGTAGCACGTCTCGCCGAGCACGAACAGGCGGTCGGCGCCCTCGACCGTGACGTCCTCGTACCAGGACGCGACGGTGCGCAGCTCCTCGGCCCGCAGCGCCTCGAAGTCCAGGTACGCGAGGACGCTGCCCTCCAGCGTGTAGCGCTCGGCCAGGAACTCCCGGCTGGGCTCGTGGGTGAGCCCGGCGGGCAGCGGCCGCCCGCCGGTGCCCGCCGCACCCGTCGTCGTCTTCGTGTCGGTCCCCATGGCCGCGCCCTCCTCCCCCCGCCGTCCGGCAGGTGATCCTCCATCGACGCGGCCGACCATAGCCGACCCCACCGACAACGCCCGCCCCACCGACCACCACGGTCCGTCAGTCCGGGTCCCCGGGGCGGCAATGGCATGCACGCCACTAGCCAACCGGCCAGTAGCGCCCCTACCGTCGGGTCCCCCGTGGCTTCGACGGAGGAGCACGCCATGCGCCTACGCCCCCACCCCCTCCGGTTCCCGGCCGCCGCCCTCGCGGCGGCCCTGTTCGCGACCGCGGCCCCCACCGCCGCCGCCGCGCCGAGCGCGACCACCACGACCGCCGCCCCCGACTACTGCGCCGCCCGCTGCGCCGACATCCTGCCGCCCGGCGAGAACGGCAACGCCACCCTCGCCGAGATCCTGCTGAACCGGATGTTCGGCTCCCGCCCCGCCCACACCGACGACCAGCTCGGCCCGTACGCCGCCCTCGCCTCCGGCTACCCGGGGCTGACCGAGGCCGGGCTGCGCGGCTTCTTCAACGACGCGTCCTTCGGCGTCCCCGCCGACCAGGTGGCCGGCACCACCAGCCCGCGCCCGGACGTCACCATCGTGCGCGACAAGGCCGCCGGCATCCCGCACATCACCGGCACCACCCGCTACGGCACCGAGTTCGGCGCGGGCTACGCCGCCGCGCAGGACCGGCTGTGGGTGATGGACCTGTTCCGGCACGTCGGCCGCGGCCAGCTGTCCGGCTTCGCGGGCGGCGCGGGCGCCAACCGGCAGCTGGAGCAGAGCTTCTGGCAGGCCGCGCCGTACACCGAGGCCGAGCTGCAGCAGCAGATCGACGTCCTGGCGGCGCGCGGCGGCCGGGCCACCCAGGCGCTCGCGGACGCGAACGCCTACCTCGACGGCGTCAACCAGTACGCCCAACAGGCCTACAACGCCCGGACGTTCCCCGGCGAGTACGACCTCACCGGGCACATCGACGCGATCACCAACGCCGGGTCGATCGAGCCGTTCAAGCTGACCGACCTGGTCGCCCTCGCCTCGGTGGTCGGCGCGCTGTTCGGCGCCGGCGGCGGCGGTGAACTCGCCTCCGCCCAGGTCAAGTCGGCGGCCGAGGCCGCCTACGGCAAGGACGCCGGGGACGCGCTGTGGAAGTCGCTGCGCGAGGCCGACGACCCGGAGGCCGTGCGGACCCTGCACGACGGCCAGCAGTTCCCGTACGGGACCGTGCCGGACCACCCGCAGGGCGAGGCGGTGCCCGACCCGGGCTCGGTCGTCCCCGAGCGCCTGGTGTACGACGCCACCGGCTCGGCCGGCACGGCGGCCACCGCCGCGCCCGGCGTGCTGCCCGGGAACCTGCTCACCGCGAAGCACGGCATGTCCAACGCCCTGCTGGTGTCGGGCGCGCACACCGACGACGGCCACCCGGTGGCCGTGTTCGGCCCGCAGACCGGCTACTTCGCCCCGCAGCTGCTGATGCTGGAGGAGATCCAGGGGCCCGGGATCAGCGCCCGCGGCGCCGCCTTCGCCGGGCTCAGCTTCTACGTGCAGCTCGGCCGCGGCCAGGACTACGCGTGGAGCGCCACCTCGGCCGGGCAGGACATCACCGACACCTACGCCGTCCCGCTGTGCACCACGGACGGCTCGCCGGTCACCACCGCCGCCGACTCCTACCTCTGGCACGGTAGTTGTCTGCCCTTCGACCGGCTGGAACGCAAGGACGCGTGGGCGCCGACCACCGCCGACAACACCCCGGCCGGCTCCTACACCCTGGTGATGCGCCGCTCCAACTACGGCCTGGTGACGGCCCGCGGCACGGTCGGCGGCGCGCCCGTCGCGTTCACCTCGCTGCGCTCGACCTACCGGCACGAGGCCGACTCCATCATCGGCTTCCAGGAGTTGAACGACCCGGGCGCGGTGCACGATCCGGCGAGCTTCCAGCAGGCGGCGCAGGACATCAACTACACCTTCAACTGGTTCTACGCCGACTCCGCCCACATCGCCTTCTACAACTCCGGCACCAACCCGGTGCGCGCCGCCGGGGTCGACGGCGGGCTGCCGGTCCTGGCCCGGCCCGCCTACGAGTGGGCCGACTTCGACCCGGCGACGAACACCGCCCGGTACACCCCGGCCGCGGAGCACCCGCAGTCCGTCGACCAGGACTACTACGTCTCGTGGAACAACAAGCAGGCCGCCGGCTTCACCTCGGCCGGCTTCGGCAACGGCTCGGTGCACCGCGCGAACCTGCTGGAGGACCGGGTCAAGGCGCTGCTCAGGAACGGCGGGAAGGCGAGCCGGGTCTCGCTGACCCAGGCCATGGAGGGCGCGGCGCTGGCCGACCTGCGGGCCGAGGACGTGCTGCCCGACCTGATCCGGGTGCTGCGCAGCGCCCCGGTCACCGACCCGGGCGCGCTCACCGCCCTGCAGCGGCTGGAGGGCTGGCTGGCGGACGGCGCCCAGCGGAAGGAGACCTCGCCCGGCAGCCACGCCTACGCGGACGCGGACGCGATCCGGGTGATGGACGCCTGGTGGCCGCTGGTGGCCGAGGGCGTGATGCGGCCGGGGCTCGGTGATCCGCTGTTCACCGCGCTGACCGGCGCGCTGCAGATCAACGAGTCCCCCTCGGGCGGGCAGAGCGGCCCGGTCTCCGGCGGCCCGGTGAGCGTCAACGAGTCGTCGCCGCACCGGGGTTCGGCCTTCCAGTACGGCTGGTGGAGCTACCTCGACAAGGACCTGCGCGGCGTGCTCGGCGATCCGGTGGCGGGGCCGCTGGCCCGCCCGTTCTGCGGCGGCGGCGACCTGGCGGCCTGCCGGGGCGTCCTGCTGGACACCCTCACGAAGGCGGCCGCCCAGACCTCCGCCCAGGTCTACCCGGGCGACGCGGGGTGCGGGGCGGGCGACCAGTGGTGCGCCGACTCGATCGTCCAGCGCCCGCTGGGCGGCGTCACGGACGCGGCGAGCACCTGGCAGAACCGCCCGACCTACCAGCAGGTGGTGCAGTTCCCGTCCCACCGGTGACGCGGCAGCCGTGACCCGACAGCGCTGACGCGACCGCGCCGGTGCCCCGTCCGACCCGGGCGGGGCACCGGCGATCATTCGCGGAAAGCCCTTCAGGTAGCACCCTCCCTAGCACTACGATCCTTACATGCTGCTCACGCCGGACTCCCTCGCCACCGCCCAGCGCTCGCTCGGCGACCCCGCCCTCGACTACCCGCTGCTGCCCCCGCTGACCACCGGCTGCCCGCGCACCGGCACCGAGGACGTCGCCTACCCGCTCGAACTCGACTACGCCTACGACAAGGTGGACACCGCCGCCCTGTTCGCCCCGGCTGCCGCCCGCACCGGCCTGGAGCGCTGGGCCCCGCTGCTGCCGCCGCTGCTCGCCCCCGGCCTCGGCGAGGGCGCCACCCCGCTGGTCGAGATCGCGCCGGGCGTCCACGTCAAGGACGAGTCCCGCAACCCGACCTGGAGCCACAAGGACCGGCTCAACCGCTGCACCACCAGTGCCGCCCTGGCGGTCGGCGCCCGCGGCATCGCGGTGGCCTCCTCCGGCAACCACGGCGCCTCGGCGGCCGCCTACGCGGCCCGCGCCGGGCTGCGCTGCGTGGTCTTCGCCGGGCCCGACCTGCCGCCCGCCGTCGACTCCTTCCTCACCGCCTACGGCGCGGTGGTGCTCCCGGTGCCGTGGGAGGCGCGCTGGCCGCTGATGCGGCAGGCCGTCGAGCGGTACGGGCTGCACCCGGTCAGCAACCTGACCGCCACCCACACCGGGCACCCGTACGGGCCCGAGGGCTACAAGACGGTGGCGTACGAGATCTTCCAGGACGTGGGCACGCCGGCCGCGGTGTTCGTGCCGACCGGCTACGGCGAGCTGCTGTACGGCGTGTGGAAGGGCTTCACCGAGCTGCACCGCCTGGGCCTGGCGGACCGGGTGCCGCGGATCCACTCCTGCGAGTCGGCGGCGGGCGCGCCGCTGGCCACCGCGATCGGCCGCGGGGTGCCGGCCGCCCGGGTGGAGGTCGGGGCGACCTCGGCGTACTCGATCGCCTCGCCGGTGGGCGGCTACCGGGGCGTGGTCGCGCTGCGCGAGAGCGGCGGCCGGGCGCTCACCCTGTCCGACCGGCAGCTCGCCGAGGCCCGTGCGGAGCTGGCCCGCAACGGCCTGTGGGCGGAGCTGTCCGCCGCCGCCGGACTGGCCGGTCTGCGCAGCCTCGACGCGTCCGAACTCCCGGACGACGGGCCGCTGGTGTGCATCTCGACGTCCAGCGGCTTCAAGGACAGGGAGGTCGGCCGGCGGGCCACCGCGCCGGTCGCCCCGGAGTGGCCGGAGGTGGAGCGCCGGCTGCGAGCCGCCGGGCTCGCCGACTGAGCCGACCGGCCGTCGGAAAATCGGAGCTCAGCGGGCGGCGGCCAGCCGCTCGCGCAGGCCGCGCAGCTCGTACCCGACCAGCGCGGGCAGGCCGGTCACCGGCCCGGCCTCCAGGGCGGGGCGGAGCAGGTCGAGGGCCGCCTGCGGATCGTGCGCGCAGGCGTGGCAGTCGGCCACCCGGACGGTGAACAGCAGGCGGCTTGCCGGGAGTTGGGCCGGGCCGAGCAGCTCCAGCGCGGTCTCGGCGGCGGCCAGGGCGCGCCGGGCCAGCCGCGGGTCGTCCACCGCGGCGGCGAGGTCGCGCAGGGCGGCGGCGGCTGCGGCCTCGACCCGCATCCGCATCGAGGCGATGGTCAGCCAGGGCGCGTCCGCCTCGTCCCGGGTGCCGATGTGCTCCACGTGCTGCCGGGCCCGGTCGATGTGCCGCAGGGTGCCCCGGACGTCCCCGGTCAGCGCGTGCGCGCGGGCCCGGCCGATCCGCCCCATCGCGCCGGCCCAGTGCCGGCCCGGCGCCGCCCGGGCGATCTCGCGGGCGTAGCCGAGGGCGGTGGCCGGGTCGCCGTCGAGCCGGGCCAGGGTGCTGAGGTCGCTGAGCGTGCCGACCGAGGTGGCTTGGTCCCCGGCGAGTTCGGCCCAGCTGAGGGCGCGGTCGAAGCAGGCCATCGCGGTGGCGTTGCGGCCGTCCTGCATCCGCAGCGCGCCGGCCGCGTGGGCGTGTTCGGCGGCCAGCCGGGCCAGCGGGCGGCGCTGCGCGGCGGGGGCGACGGCGAGCCGGGCGAGCACCGCGCGCAGGGTGCGTTCGACGGCGACCACCAGCCCGGGCCGGCCGCCGGTCTCGCCGGCCCGCAGCTGGGCGGCGAGACCGGCGGCCAGGGCGTGCGCCGTGTCGGCGTCCAGCGGCGCCGCGGCGTCCGGGTCGGCCTCGCAGAACTCGGCGTGCAGGGCGGCGACTTCGGCCGGATCGGGGACGTCGCAGCCCTCGGCGTCGTGCAGCGGGCAGAGCAGTCCGTAGTCCGGCAGTCGGCCCGGCGGGTGGAGCGGCGCGGCCCGGCCGGTGTCCTGGGCGGCGCCGGAGCCGGCGGGCGGCAGCGGCCCGTCCGGCAGCGGGGCCCGCAGCAGCCCGGGGGCGAGCGGGTCCAGCGCGGGCAGCCCGGCCCGTTCCGCCCGCAGGCAGGCGGCCCGCAACTCGCCGCCCGCGCCCAGCAGTTCGTCGGCCCGGTCGGCGATCCTCGGGGTGATCCGGCGGGCGCCGTGCTCGATCTTGCTCACCGCGGTGTGGTCGTAGCCGAGGCCGGCGCCCAGCTGGGCCTGGGTCAGTCCGGCCCGGCGCCGCCAGTGCCGCAGCAGGGCGCCGAACTCCCGCCAGGCGTCCGCCTCCCGGCCGCCCGGCCGGGGCGCCCGCGCCCCGGGGCCCGTTCGGTTCCGCTCCACGAGCAGGACGGTACTGGATGGCGCGCGATCCGTACATGACATGGTCTCGACCAATTCTTGATCAGGTCTCAACCACTCGGACAAAAGCGCAGCTTGACGGAATTTGCCAACCCTATGCATCGCCCGCACCAGCCATTGACCCGGGCATGACGCCATGTGAGGGTTCGGGCACCCGAGCGCGGACGGCCCGCACGGCCGTCCCCCTGAGCGGCCCGCGGTGGCTCCGGCATGCCGTCCGCGGTCGAGGACCCCCACGTTCGAGGAGCCTCGATGCAACGCAGAGTTTCCGCGGGACGGTTGCTCACCACGGCGACCACCCTGACGCTTCTGGTCGGCACCATAGCCGCCACCGCCGGGCCGGCCACCGCCGCGCCCCCACCCGCACCGGCCCCGCCCAGCGCCCTCGCCGCCGCCGTGAACGCCGCCGACGCGGCCACCGCGGCCGGCCTGGACTCGCTGGCCAAGGGCCCCGACGAGACCTACGAGCGCCGATCCGTCACCCCGTGGCTCGGCGGCCTCTACTCCGTCTCCTACGAGCGCAGTTACCACGGCCTCCCGGTGGTCGGCGGCGACGCGGTGGTGCTCGCGGACGGCCAGGGCAAGGTCCACGCCTCCCAGTCGGCCGCCCCCGGGCCGGTCGGCGGGTCGACCACCCCGAAGGTCAGCGCCGCCGACGCGGAGAAGACCGCCCGCACCAAGCTGTCCGTGGTCGACTCGGTGGCCCAGCGCCGCCTGGTCGTCCGGGTCAAGGACGGCACCGGCCGGCTCTCCTGGGAGACGGTGCTCAACGGCCGCACCGCGAAAGCGCCGAGCACCCTGCACGTCTTCGTGGACGCCGCCACCGGCGAGGTCGTCGACAGCTACGACGACGTCGAGGCCGGCACCGTCAACAGCAAGTGGAACGGCCCGGCGCCGCTCACCATCAGCACCACCAACTCCGGCGGCTCGTACTCGCTTTCCGACCCGAACCGGCCCGGCCTGAGCTGTTCCGACTACAGCTCCGGCCAGGTGTTCCGCAAGTCCTCCGACTCCTGGGGCAACGGCGACCCCTCCACCAAGGAGACCGGCTGCGCCGACGCCATGTGGGCGGCCCAGAAGGAATGGGACATGCTCCGCGACTGGCTCGGTCGCAACGGGCACGACGGCAACGGCCGCAGCTGGCCCATCAAGGTCGGCCTGAACGACGTCAACGCGTACTGGGACGGCAGCTCCGTCTCGATCGGCCACAGCCAGGCCGGCGAGTGGATCGGCTCCCAGGACGTCGTCGGCCACGAGTTCGGCCACGGCATCGACCAGTACACCCCCGGCGGCGCCAACAACGAGAACGGCCTCGGCGAGGGCACCGGCGACATCTTCGGCGCGCTCACCAAGGAGTACAACAACGAGCCCGCCGCGTACGACTACCCGGACTACCAGGTCGGCCGGGTGATCAACCTGGTCGGCCAGGGCCCGATCCGCAACCTGTACCAGCCCTCGCTGGTCAACAACGACCCGGACTGCTACTCCTCCGCCATCCCCAGCACCGAGGTGCACGCCGCGGCCGGCCCGCTGAACCACTGGTTCTACCTGCTGGCCAACGGCTCCACCGGCGCCGGCGGCAAGCCGACCAGCCCGACCTGCAACGGCTCCTCGGTCACCGGCATCGGCATGAAGCAGGCCGGCCAGGTCTGGTACGGCGGCATGCTGCTCAAGACCAGCGGCATGACGTACAAGCGGTACCGCACCACCACCCTGACCGCCGCCAAGAACCTCGACCCGAGCTGCACCTTCTACAACCGCACCAAGGCGGCCTGGGACGCCGTCAGCGTCCCCGCGCAGAGCGGCGACCCGACCTGCACGCCGTCCGGCACCAACGACTTCTCGCTCAACCTGGGCCCGGCCGCCGGCTCCGTCCAGCCCGGCGCCTCGACCACCACGACGGTCTCCACCGCGGTGACCTCGGGCACCGCGCAGACCGTCAACCTGACCGCCTCGGGCGCCCCGACCGGGGTCACCGCGACGATCACCCCCTCCTCGGTGCAGACCGGCTCCTCGGCCACGCTGACCCTCGCGGCCTCCGGCTCGGCCACCGCGGGCACCTACGTGATCACCGTCACCGGCACCGCCGGCGCGGCCACCCACACCGCCCAGTACACCCTGACGGTCGGCGGCGGCGCGCCCAACCCCGGGACCCCGCCCGTCATCGACGTCGCGAAGGTCCAGGCCGACCTGGCCCAGCTGAACACCATCGCCGACCAGAACGGCGGCAACCGCCGGGCCGGTAGCGCCGGGCACACCCAGTCGGTCGCGTACCTCAAGGCCAAGCTGCAGGCGGCCGGCTACACCGTCGCCGAGCAGACCTGCACCTCCTGCACCTACCGCTCCAACAACCTGATCGCCGACTGGCCGGGCGGCCCGTCCGACCAGGTCACCATGTTCGGCGCGCACCTGGACAGCGTCGGGGCCGGCCCCGGCATCAACGACAACGGCTCCGGCTCGGCCACCCTGCTGGAGAACGCCCTCGCGCTCGCCCAGCAGAACCCGACCATGAGCCGGCACGTCCGGTTCGCCTGGTGGACCGGCGAGGAGCAGGGCCTGCAGGGCTCGAACTTCTACGTCGGCCAGCTCGGCTCCGCCCAGCGCTCCGCGATCAAGGCCTACTACAACTTCGACATGGTCGGCTCGCCCAACGCCGGCTACTTCATCAACAACATCTCCTCCGGCGCCGCCGCGCCGATGAAGGCGTACTGGGACTCGCTGAACCTCCAGCCGGAGGAGAACACCGAGGGCCAGGGCCGCTCGGACGACTACTCCTTCCAGCAGGCCGGCATCCCGACCTCCGGCTACGCGGCCGGCGCGGACGCCGTCAAGACCTCGGCCCAGGCGGCCAAGTGGGGCGGCCAGGCCGGCCAGTCCTACGACTCCTGCTACCACCAGTCCTGCGACACCAGCGGCAACATCGACGCCACCGCGCTCAAGCGCAGCGCCAACGGCGTGGCCGCCACCATCTGGAAGACCTCGGTCGGCGGCACCGCGCCCGCCAACGACTTCTCCCTCGCGGTGAACCCGGCCACCGCCACCGTCAAGCCCGGTGACTCCACCAGCGCCACCGTCTCCACCGCCACCACCTCCGGCTCCGCCCAGACCGTCAACCTGACGGCCACCGGCGCCCCCGCCGGCGTCACGGTCTCGCTGAGCCCGTCCTCGGTGCAGTCCGGCGGCTCGTCCACGCTGGCCATCAGCACCTCCGCCACCACCGCCGCCGGCACCTACAGCATCACCGTCACCGGCGCCGGCTCAACCACCCACAGCACCAGCTTCTCCCTGGTCGTGGGCAACGGGACGCCCAACCCGGGCGGCACCTGGACGCCCGGCACCACCTACCAGGCGGGCGACGTGGTGACCTACAACGGGGTCAGCTACCGCTGCGTCCAGGGCCACACCGCCCAGGTCGGCTGGGAGCCGCCGATCGTCCCCGCCCTGTGGCAGCCGATCTGACCGGCCCCACCGGCTGACGCCCGACACCTGACACCTGACACCACCCGAGCCGCTGCGCCGCGATCCGTTTGAGGGGACGGATCGCGGCGCAGCCGTCTACCCTGCTCCGTGACGTGACCGACGGTCGACTCGACCGAGCCGAGGAGCCCCAGGTGATCCAGCAGACCCGCGCCGTACCCGAGTTGGCCCCCGAGGCGGTCGAGCAGTGGCGCGCCGCCGGCACCGACCTGCTCGACCTGCTGACCCTCGCCCGGCGCACCCACGGCGGTCTGGCCGGCTTCCGGATCGGCCCGCACCCGACCGTCCTGGTCACCGACCCGGCCGCCGTCCAGCACGTGCTCGGCCGCCACCCGGACCGGTACGTCAAGCGCCCGCACCGCGCCCGGATGCTGGTCGGCGACGGCGTCCTGTCCGCCACCGGGGACGCCTGGAAGCGCCAACGGCGGCTCCTGCAGTCCCAGTTCACCGGCACCGGGATGCGCCGCTACGAGCAGCGGATCGCCTCCGCCGCCCGCCGCACCGCCGAGCGCTGGGCGGGCTACCGGCGCACCGGCGAGACCTTCGACGTCGCCGAGGAGATGCGCGGCTTCGCCCTGGACACCGTGTGGCGCGCCCTCACCGGGCTGCCGCTGGACGACCGCACCGACGCCGAACTGCGGGCGGTGGAACGGGTGGTGGCCGCGATGCCGACCCTGCCCGGCGACGCGGCGGACGCCCGCCGGGCGGTCGCGGCCGACCTCGCGCTGATCGACCGCGTCGCGCAGGCCGCGATCGAGACCGCCCGCACCGCCGACGCCCCCGAACCCGGCGTGCTGCGCACCCTGCTCGACGCGGGCGACCAGTACCCGGAGTACACCGACACGCTGATCCGGGACGAGCTGGTCACCCTGCTGGTCGCCGGGCACGAGACCACCGCCAGCACCCTCACCTGGCTGTTCCTGCTGCTCGACCGCTTCCCCGAGGCCCGCACGGCCGACCCCAGGGCGCTGGTCGAGGAGACCCTGCGCCTCTACCCGTCCGCCTGGATCCTGCCCCGGTACGCCGTCGAGGACGACGTGGTCGAGGGCCACCGGATCGCCGCCGACACCGACGTACTGGTCTGCCCGTACCTGATGCAGCGCGACCCGGAGCTGTGGCCCGACCCGCTGCGCTTCGACCCGGCCCGATTCGCCCCCGGCGCCGCCCGCCCCGCCTACGTCGGCGCGTACGTCCCGTTCGGCCTCGGCGCCCGCGCCTGCCTGGGCACCCAGTTCGCGCTGCGCGAGACCACCGCACTGCTCGAACTCCTGCTGCCGCTCGGCCGCTTGGAGTTCCGGTCGGTGCCGCGGGGCAACGCCTACAGCATCACCGTCCGCCCGGACGGCCCGACCCCGGCCGTCCTGCGCTGACCGGCCTCATCCTCGGCGGGCCTGCTTGATCCGGACGTAGCCGGAGCGCGGGTGCCCGATCAGGGTGACGAGCGGGGAGCCCGGCTCGGCCTCCGTCCGGGCCTTGCTGACGATCTGCCCGGTGTTGGTGCTCGACCGGTCGATCCGGACGCCCCAGCCCTGGGGGACGACCAGCTTGACCTGGCCCGCGCCGCAGGCGACCTCGACGGTGACCTCGCGGTGCGGGCAGACGGCCGAGGTGAAGTCGAGCACGATCAGGCCCATCCCGGTCTCGGCGACGATCCGGCGCGGCACCTCCCACACGCCCTTCTGCAGGATGTGCCGCATCCTGGTCCGCAGCACCAGGGGCTCGTCGTCCGCACCCACCGGCGCCGAGCGCGGCCCCAGGTCGGCCACCAGCACGTCGAGTTGGCGGTATGTCCGGGCCGCGAAGGCGAGCTCCAGCCGCTCCTCCAGCTCGGCGAGGTCGATCCGGCCCTCCCCGGCCGCGATCCGCAGCCGGTCGGCCACCGCCTCGCGGTCCAGGTCCCCGGCCCGGGCCTCGGGCGCGGCCTGCGGCGCCGTCCGGACGATCGGCAACTGCTCATCGCTCATGCGCCGACTGTACGGCACGGCACCGACGCGATCACCGGCCTGATCTACGCTGTGCGGCGCCGCCCCTTGAGCCCCCTGACCGCCGTTCGAGACCCTGGAGCCCGCCGCGATGACCCTCACCCCCGCCGGCCCGCTGTTCGCCGCCGTCGACATCGGCGGCACCAAGATCGCCGGCGCGCTGGTCGACGGCGCCGGACGGCTCCGGCACCGCCGCCAACTGCCCACCCCCGCCCGGGCCGCGGGCACGGACGTGCTCGCCGTCGTGCACCAGGTCCTGGACCACCTCGCGGCCACGGCCGACTGGCCCGCCGTGAAGGCCCTCGGGATCGGCAGCGCCGGCCCGGTCGACCTCGTCGGCGGCACCGTCAGCCCGGTCAACATCCCCGGCTGGCGCGACTTCCCGCTGGTCGCCGAGGCCGCCGCGCACCCGGCGGTGGCCGCCCGCGCGCTGCCCGTCCGGCTGGCCGGGGACGGCGTGGCGATGGCCGCCGCCGAGCACTGGCGGGGCGCGGCCCGGGGCGCCGCGGACGCGCTCTGCCTGGTGGTGTCGACGGGCGTCGGCGCCGGGCTGGTGCTGGACGGCGCGGTGCGGCCCGGGCGCAGCGGGAACGCGGGCCATCTCGGCCACATCACCGTCGAGTTGGACGGCGAGCCGTGCCCGTGCGGTTCGCGCGGCTGCCTGGAGGGCATCGCCAGCGGCACCGCGATCGCCCGCCGGGCCCTCGCCGCGGGCTGGCGGCCGGACGGCGCGGACCGCTCGGCCCGGGCGGTGGCGGCCGCGGCGGCGGGTGGCGACCCGGTCGCGCTGGCCGCCTTCGACCGCGCCGCGCAGGCGCTGGCCGCCGGGATCGCCGCCACGGCCACGCTGGTCGACCTCGGCCGGGTGGTCGTCGGCGGCGGGGTCGCCGAGGCCGGGGACGTGCTGTTCGCGCCGCTCGCCCGCCACCTGGACCGCTACGCGGCCCTGCCGTACGTGCGCGGCCTGGACGTGCGCCGCGCCGAGCTGGGCACCGACGCGGGGCTGATCGGCGCGGCGGCGCTCTGCCGCTGAGGAGGGGCTCCCGGGCAGGCCCCGCGCGGGTCCCTCAGGCCGGCAGCGGGTGCCCGAACAGCAGGTCGTAGCCGTCCGGGAGCTGCTCGACCACCCGGTCGACCAGCTGCCCGGGCACCAGGTCCGCGAGGGTGCTGAGCACCGCCCCGATGTCCCACTGCGCGGTGGCCGCCGTCGCGCCGTCGATCCAGCCGACCACGGCCTGGACGAAGCGTTCGGCGGTCAGCGGTTCGCAGGCGGGCCCGGCGTCGCGCAGCGGTCCGGCGTAGGCCTCCGGCAGGGCGTCGGCGAGCTCGGCGCGCTCGGCGCCCACCAGGTGCTCGCCGAGCAGCCCGAGCACCACCCGGGCCGCGTGGTCCGCCTCGGCCTCGCCCCGGTACTCGCCGCGTTCGACGACGCGGGCGAGGAAGTCCTCCCGGCTGATGGTCATCGCGTCCTCCTCCTTCCGGTCGAGGGCGACCGGCGGGACCCCCGCGCGCCCGACCCCCGTGGGACGCTCCGGGGCCCGTCCTGCTCAGCGTACTGCGGCCCGCCGCCGCCGAGCCCGGGCGAGCGGCCCGGGAAGCGGGACCGGGGAGGGAAACGGAAGGGGAGCCGGGAGGGAGGGCCGGGAGGAGGACCGGACGGGCGGATCGACGCCGTTGTCGATCACGCCGCCGGTCCGTGCCGTGGCCGGCACGGGACGCCGCCGGGCCCGGGCCCGAGGGGCCCTGGGGCGGCTCAGCCGGCCGAGGTGCGGCAGCGCCGGCGCGGGCGCAGCGGCGATGACACTCTGCCACCGCTGCGGGCCGGGCCCCGCTGGGCCGGCATGCCGGCCGGGGCGGTGGCCGCGGCCTCGGCGGCCCGCGCGTCCTCCGGCATAAAGCCCGCGAGAAAGCGCCGCTCGCCCGGGCTGAGTTTGCGCGACCGGCCGGATTCGCGGTCCCGGGCGACCACGACGGTGCGCGCCCGCATAAAGGTGCGCGGTTCGCGGAGGACATTCACCTCGACGTGCGCGGAACTCCGGCCGAGCCGTTCGACCGTCAACCGCACGGACAACGGCTCGGGCTGGTGGTGCAACTGCTCTAGATAATCGATCTCGTGCCGCGCGATAATGAATCCGGACGGGAACAGGGATTCCCGGACGGCGGTCGCGTGGTGGCGGAACAGGTCGTAAATCCCCTCCTGGATGTAGCCGACCAGCCGGGCGTTGTTGATGTGCCCGTTCTCGTCGACGTCGCTCCAGCGGGTGGAGCAGGACAGCACGTGCCCGACCGGGCTCGACGCGCTCACTGCTCCGTCAGCCCGGCGCCGGCCCCGGCCGGGAGCAGGGCGCGCCGCAACCGGGCGTAGTAGCCGGAGTGTTCGGCCGCCATCCGGGCGGCGGTCCAGCCCTCCTCGGCGGCCTCGGCGGCGGCCTGCACGACCAGGCTGTCGAGCACGGCGTCCACCGAGCGGCACAGGTCGGCGACGGCCGCGAGCCGTTCGGTGACGTCCGCGCCGCCGGCGGCGGTGCGCGCCGGGAACGCGGCGAGCGAGTCCACCGCGAGCTGCAGGTCGTCGATGACCTCCGACCGGCTTTCCGCCACGGAATTCCCGGTGCGCCGTTCTGCTTGTGCGTTCTGCCTGTCCCGCATCTTCGACATGCTTTTCTCCATGACGGTATTCCGGCCGTGACTGCCATGACGGCCTGCTGGCTGGTGTACGAATGCACCGGACTCGGTGTCGACCCCCCGACGCCTTCGACGCTATCCCAGTCGACGCGGGTCGGCAGATGGTTTCCGGAGGTGGACCGGAAACTGACTTCCATTGGAGTAGTTTGCCGGGGTACACAATATGCCCCATCAGCCGAATGCCTTCGCCGAATCGGGTGGTATCGCCGACCCGGGCCGGAAAAACGACTACCGAGCGTCACCGGTATGCTAAAGAGCACTCCACCACCTCGCCTTGTACAGCCGCGCGCCGCGCAGCACCCGTACGCCCTCGGGCCGGTGCAGGGTGATCACCGAGGTGCACCAGTCGCACGACCCCTGGTGATCGGGCGCGACGGTCAGCAGCCGGCCGGTGAAGGGCTCGTCGCCGATGCTCTTGACGTCCCGCTCGGCGGCCGGATCGGCCAGCCGGACGGGGGCGAAGGTGTCGGCGGCCGGGTCGTACCGGTACAGGTGCCGCAGGGTGCTCACCCAGAACCGGCCGGGTTCGGCAAGCACCGGCGCCAGGTCGTGCCCGCCCCGGTCCGGCAGCGGCACCCGGCGGACCGGGGTCAGGGCGGGCTCGGCCGGGGTGCCGCCGACCCGCAGTGCGACCAGCGCGTCCTCGCCGAGCGCCCAGAGCAGCCCGGTCCGCTCGTCCCACTGCACGCCGTGCGCGCCCGGCAGCGGGTGGTCGGCGTACCGGGCGGCGCGCGGGCCCTGCGAGGCCGCGTACAGCCGGACCCAGCCGCCGGTGCTCGCCGCGACCGCGACGTTGCCGTCCGGCAGCAGCTCGATGCTGTGCGGGTTGGCGGCGGCGCCGAGGTCCGCCGCCCAGCGGACCCGGCGGGTGGCGGTGTCGACGACGACGGCGAGGCCGCCGGAGGCGGTGGCGATCAGGTGCCGGCGGCCCTGCCGGACCCGGCTCTTGGCCTCGTCCGGGTCGGTCCAGCTCCGGGCCGGCCGCAGGTCGGCCAGCTCGGGCTCCCGGTCGGCGCTCCAGCTCCACCACACGGGCAGCCGGTCCGGCCCCTGGTAGGGCATCAGCTCCTCGGCGCTCTGCAGCACCAGCACCCGCCGGGAGCCCTGGTCGACGGCCGCGATGGCCCATCCGGGCGACTTCCCGGTGGCCTGCCCGCCGGGCGCGCACAGCAGCAACGCGGCCCCCACGGCCGCCAGGGCTCTTCCGTACACGCCCACCACGCTGCCGCCTCGGCACCTTCCGCGCACCACGGAGCGCCGCCGAACGGCCGGACGCCCGCCCGCCCCCGCGGCGCTGCGGGGGCGGGCGGGCGCCAGGCTCGTCGGCCCCGGGTCAGCCGAGGGTGTCGGCGGTGACCGGGGCGGAGAGCTCGACGGTCTTCCCGTTCACGCCGGTCCTGACGAACTGCCAGGTGAGCCCGCTGATGACGCCCTTGTCGAGCGGGGCGAGCCGGGCGAAGGCGGGCTTGCTGAGGTCGATGTGCGTGGCGTCGCAGGAGGGGCACTGGTCCTTGACCGGAACGGTGACGGTCTTGCCCTGGTACGTCACCTTGACCGAAATGCCCTGGCAGAGCGGGTCGTTGTTGGGGTTGGCGGAGGTCCACCAGCTGCGCGGAACGGCGACCAGCAGCTGACTGGAGGCGTTGATCTGGGTGCCGCAGGCGCCGTAGCCCGCGTCGGTGTAGTACGTCGCCTTGCCGGTCATCGGCTTGTTGATCGGGATGGCCGCGCTCGCGCTGCCTGCGGTCAGGGCGAGCAGGGCGGCGGCGGCGAGCGGTGCGCCCACGAGGATCCTGAGGTTCTTGCTGACGGCACGCATGGTTCCCCTCCGGTCGATCAGTCGAATGACGTGCTCATGACAGAGAGAGACGCCGATAGCGCACGGGGGTGCCACCGACCCCGGGCCGGCTCGATGCGCTATCGGACCAACCGAACGTAGGCAATCGATGCGGGCACGGTCCAGACCTCTGCCGTGTTGGCATGAACACAAGGGAGAGATCTTTACCAATGCCGCCGAAGAGGCGAAGATGCGTGACCGAATGGCCGCCAAGGGAGTTGAGGGCACGTCACCACCGGCACACCCGGCACCACCGCCCGCCCCCGGAGGCCCCGCCAGATGCGCACCGCACTCGCCGCCCTGCTCCTCGGCACCGTCCTGCTCCCGGCCGCCGCCGCTTCCGCCGCACCCGCCGCGGCCGCCGACGCCCGGCCCCGCGAGGTCAACCAGGGCTACAGCATCCCGGTCGGCGGCGTCACCGACCTCGGCGCGCTCCCCGTCCTGGGCAGCCTCGGCCTGGACTTCGCCCGGCTTCTCGGGCAGTAGCGGCAGCGGCGGTCCGTCTGGGGTTAGGCTCGTCCCGCGCGGCGACCCACCCGCGCGCGAGCCCGAGGGGGGAACGCATGATCGGGGACCTGCTGCCGGACGTCGTCGCGACCGAGGTGGCCTACGACGACCCGCCGGAGGCCCGGCTGGAACCCGCCGAGGAGGCCGTGGTCGCCCGGGCCGTGGACAAGCGCCGCCGCGAGTTCACCACCGTCCGGCACTGCGCCCGCGCCGCCCTCACCCGGATCGGCGTCCCGTACCAGCCGCTCGTCCCCGGTCTGCGCGGCACCCCGAGCTGGCCGGACGGCGTGGTCGGCAGCCTCACCCACTGCGACGGCTTCCGCGCCGCCGCCGTCGCCCGGGCCGGCGAGCTGGCCTCGATCGGCATCGACGCCGAGCCGGCGCTGCCGCTGCCCGAGGGCGTCCAGGAGGTGATCGCGCTGCCGGCCGAACAGCGCCGGCTCGCCGAACTGAGCGCCGCGCGGCCGGACGTCCCGTGGGACCGCATCCTGTTCAGCGCCAAGGAGGCCGTCTACAAGGCCTGGTTCCCGCTGACCCTGAAGTTCCTGGAGTTCAGCGAGGCCGAGCTGACCCTCGCCCCGGACGGCACCTTCACGGCCCGCCTGCTGGTCCCCGGCCCGGAGGTCGGCGGGCGGCGGCTGGACGGCTTCGACGGCCGCTGGGCGGTGCGCGACGGCCTGCTCGCCACTGCCATCGCCGTCACCCCGTAACGCCGCCCGCCACCCCTCCGCCGTTCAGGCGTTCGACGAACGGGCCGGCGGCATATGCTCGGTCCCGTGACGGTGACTTATGTGATCGACGGCAGCGGGATCGGCAGCCTGGAGGAGTTCTGGGACGCGGTCGGGCGGACGATCGGCGTGGACGGCTACTTCGGCCGCAACCTCGACTCCTTCGCCGACTGTCTGCGCGGCGGCTACGGCACGCCCGACGACGGCGACTGGGTCATCGAGTGGCGCGACCACGAGACCTCCCGGCGCAGGCTCGGCTACCCGGAGACCGTCCGCCAGCTGGAGCTGCGGCAGACCCGCTGCCACCCGGCCAACCGCGAGCAGGTCGCCGCCGACCTGGCCGCCGCCCGGGCCGGGAAGGGGCCGACCGTCTTCGACTGGCTGGTCCGGATCATCGAGGAGGAGCACCCGGGCGGCCTGCGCCTCGCATAGGCCCGGTCCGGCCGACCCCGCCGCTCGCGGCGGGAGCTCAGAGCACGTCCGACAGCCGGACGAACCGCCGCCCCGCCGCCAGCATCCCCGGCACCGCCGCCGCCACCCCGGGGGCGGTGCCGCCGCCCGGGTGGTTCAGGTGCCCGATCACGATCGCGCCGGCCGGGGCCGCCGCCACCTCCCGCCGCACCTCGGCGGCGCTCAGCGTGGCGCCGCCGTCCCCGTTGACGGAGAAGCCGACCACCCGCTCGCCCAGGTCGGCGACCACCTTGGTGGCCACGTCGTCGCAGTGCGCGGTGCCGGAGCGGAAGAGCCGGGGCGGGCGTCCGAGCAGCCCGGCGAGCTTCTGCGCGTTGCCCGCGACCTCGTCGTACACCTCGCCCACGTCGCGGGTGCCGGCGATGCCGTACGCGGAGCGGCCGGTGACCGAGAGCGGGCGGTGGACGGTGCCGTGGTTGCCGATCTCGAACAGCGGGTCGGCGGCGAGCTGGTCGAAGGCGTCCGGGTTGGCGTCGATCCAGCGGGCGTTCAGGAACAGGGTGGCCGGGACGGCGTGCGCGCGCAGGAAGTCGATCAGGGCGGCGTCGTAGCCGTTGCCGCCCGGGCCGCCGCAGGCGTCGAAGGTGAGCGCCGTCGCCCGCTGCCCGTCCGGCAGTTCGGTGATCACCCCGGGGACCTCCAGCCCCCAGTCGGCCGGGGCGGCGCCGCCGTAGCGCCGGACCACCTCCGCCCGGCTCGGCTCCTTCGGAGCGGAGGACGCGGACGGCGCGGACGGCGTTGCGGTGGGCGTCGCATCCGGCGTCGGTGTCGGCGTCAGCGCCGGCGTCGGCGCAGCGGGAGCGGTCGCGGACGGGCTCCCCGGAGCCGCCGCCGGCCCCGCCCTGCCCGAGGCCCGGCACCCGGCCAGCGCACCCCCGGCCACCGCCGCCAGCAGTGCCCGCCGACTCAGCCCCACACCCGCCTCCGCTCCACGCCCGGCTTCCCGTACCCACGAACCATGTACCGATGAATCGTCACACCCCGCAACTCCACTCCCCCGGCCCCCCGGCCCACCCCCGTCCGGCCCCCTTCACCGGCTCGCCCCGCCCCGGTGGGCCGCGCCTCACCGCCGGTTCACCCCCCGGGGTAGGTCCGCGAGCGACCCGCCCGCCGCCACCCCGGAGGCCCCGATGCCCACCGATCCCGCACCCGCACCCGCACCCGCGCCACGCCCCGACCGCCGGACCGTCCTGCGCGGCACCCTCGCCACCGGTGCCGCCACCGCTCTCTCGCTCGCCGCCACCACCGCGGCGGCCGCCGACGCCCCCGCCGACCGGACCTTCACCCTCACCGGCCATCTCCCCACCGGCGCCCCCGACTTCGTCTACCTCCCGGTCGAAGTCCCGGACGGCGTCCGGGAGATCGCCGTCTCCTACGGCTACGACAAGCCGCCCGTCCCGGCCGGCACCCCCGGCAACTCCTGCGACATCGGCATCTTCGACGAGCGCGGCACCGACCTCGGCAGCGACGGCTTCCGCGGCTGGTCCGGCGGCTTCCGCACCGAGTTCAGCGTGGCCCGCGACGCCGCGACCCCCGGCTACCTGCCCGGCCCGATCAACCCGGGGACCTGGCACATCGTGCTCGGCCCCTACCAGGTGGCCCCGCAGGGCCTGGACTATCGCGTCCAGGTCACCCTCCGGTTCGGCGAGCCCGGCCCGGAGTTCACCCCGCACTACCCGCCGGAGCGCGCCCGCGGCCGCGGCCGGGCCTGGTACCGCGGCGACTGCCACCTGCACACCGTGCACTCGGACGGCCGGCGGCTCCCGGCGGAGGTGGCCGCCGGGGCCCGCGAGGCCGGCCTGGACTTCATCGTCTCGACCGACCACAACACCAGTTCCTCGCACGCCGTCTGGGGCCCGCTGGCCGGCCCGGACCTGCTGATCCTGACCGGCGAGGAGGTCACCACCCGCAACGGCCACTGGCTCGCCCTCGGCCTGCCGGCCGGCGAGTTCGTCGACTGGCGCTACCGCTCCCGCGACGAGGAGTACCCGCGCTTCGTCCGCCAGGTCCACCGCTCCGGCGGCCTGGTGGTGCCCGCGCACCCGTACTGCCCGTACGTCGCCTGCCAGTGGAAGTTCGGCTACGAGCAGGCCGACGCCGTCGAGGTGTGGAACGGTCCCTGGACGTACGACGACGAGTCGGCCGTCGACACCTGGGACGCGCAGCTCGCCGTCGCCCTGCGGCACGGCCGGTCCTGGACGCCCGCGATGGGCAACAGCGACGCGCACAGCGCCCCGCAGGTGATCGGCTCCCCGCACAACGTGGTCCTCGCCGAGGACCTGACCCGGGACGCGCTGCTCGACGGGCTGCGCGCCGGGCGCAGCTGGCTCGCCGAGTCCGCGGCCGTCCGGCTGGACCTCACCGTCACCGGCCACGGCCGCCGGGCCGGCATCGGCGAGGAGCTGACCGTCCCCGCCGACGCCCCGCTGGACGTCCGGCTGACCGTCTCCGGGGTGCCGGGCGGCACCGTCCGCCTGCTCACCGACGAGGGGCAGATGCACCAGGAGCCGCTGGCCGCGGACGGCTCCGGCACGGTGGTGTGGCGCACCACCGCCTCGCTGGCCGCGTACGTCCGTGCCGAGGTGCGCCACCCGAGGGCGGACGGCACGCCGGGCCGGGGCAACGCGATGGGGCCGGACCTGCCGTGGGGCCCGATGGCGGCGCTCACCAACCCGGTGGTGCTGCGCGCCGAGGACCGCTGACCGGCGTCCCGGGGACGACTCGGGGCACCCGGTTGGACTAGGTTGATCCCCGAACGCCTCAGTCGTAGGGACGAGGCGGTCGGTTGTCCGTATCCGGGCGGACCGGCCGTCCCCCCGTGCTCCGACCGCCTCGCCCCGGCTCCCCGCCCCCCGTCCCCGGCCCGCGAAGGGATCAGCAGCTGTGAACCGTACGACCGTAGATGGGCCGGAACTCGGGGGCGGTCGGGGAGCCGGGGGCGTCCTCGTCCTCGTCGACCCGTCCGGGGACGGGCACAGCCCGGTCGCGGAGCTGCTGGCGGCGCGGCTGGACCCGAGCGTCCACCTGCGGACGGACGACTTCCTGAAGGTCATCCGGACCGGCCAGGTCCCGCCCCACCCGCCCGAGGCCCGCCGCCGCAGCGCCACTGCCCTCGCGGCCGCCGCCCAGGCCGCCTTCGCCTACGCGACCGGCGGCTACCAGGTCGTCGTCGAGGCCCCGGACGTCCCGCCCACCCTCGACACCTTCCGCCGCGAGAGCCGCACCACCGGCGCCGCCCTGCACTACGTCGTCCTGCGGCCCGCCGCCGCCGGCTCCCCGCTCGCCCGGCACAGCCTCGACGCCGCCGCCCTCACCCCGGACGCCACCGCCGACGCCGTCCTCACCGCGCTCGCCGACCGCACCCACCTGCTCGGCTGGTGACCGGCGCCGTCCGCGCGAGGGCCTACGCGCCCACCGTGCCGTCGATGCCCTCCCGCAGGAGGTCGGCGTGCCCGTTGTGGCGGGCGTAGTCGTGGATGAGGTGGAGCATGACCAGGCGCAGGGAGACGTCGGCGTTCCAGCGGGGCTGGTGGCCGATGACGTCGAGGGACGGCGCCTCGCGCTCGATCCGGCGCGCGTGCTCGACCTCGGCCTGCCAGGCGGCGAAGGCCGCGGACGGGCTGGCGTCGGTGAGGTCGAAGGCGGCCTGGTAGTCGCCGTCCTCGGACCAGACCAGCGGCAGGTCCTCGCCGTTGATGACCCGGCGGAACCAGGTGCGCTCCACTTCGGCCAGGTGCCGGACGAGGCCGAGCAGGGTGAGCGTGGACGGCGGGCTGGAGCGCCGGCGCAGCTGCTCGTCGGTCAGGCCCGCGCACTTCATGGCGAGCGTCGCGCGGTGGAAGTCCAGGAAGCCGCGCAGCATCTCGCGCTCGCCGCCGATCAGCGGCGGGACGGGGCGGTCGTCGGGAGTGTTCACGGAACCGGACGGTAGCGGACCGGGCCGCCCCGGCACGAAACCTTTTCCCCGCTCCACCAGATCGTCACGTTCCGTGTTCGAGCGGGTACAGGTTTGGGTACGTACCCCGGCGCGCCCGAGGGCCGGGCGCCGACCGACCACGGAGACCCGACGCCCCATGGACCACCACCACATCCCGCCGACCGTACGCCGCACCTACGGCACGGACGACCTGTCGGCAGCACCGTCGTTCGCCGGCGGCTTCATCAACTTCGGCGACTGGCGGGGGATCGACCTCACCGCACCCACCCAGGAGGACCGGGTGCACAGCCAGGAACAGCTGTACCGGCGGACGCTACGGGCCTTCCCCGAACCGCGCGAACAGCTCCGGCTGGCCGAGGTCGGCTGCGGGCGGGGCCTGGGCGCCGCCCTCGCGCTGCGCGAGTTCCGCTTCGCCTCCGTCACCGGGATCGACATCCACCCCGACCAGATCGAGCGCGCCCGCGCCGTCAACGCCCGCGCCCTCGCCACCTACCCGGACCGGCTCGCCTACACCCTCGGCTCGGCCGACGAACTCCCCTTCCCCGACGCCTCCCTGGACGGCGTCTACTCCGTCGAGGCCGCCCAGCACTTCCGCGAACTGTCCGGCTTCGCCCGGGAGGCCGCCCGGGTGCTGCGCCCCGGCGGCCGCCTGGTCGTCACCACCTTCTTCGCCGCCGCCGGCCCCGAGGTCGCCGAACGCCTCAAGATCCTCCTCGCCAGCTTCGCCGACGGCCTCGACGTCCCGCACTCCCTCGACGCCTTCACCGCCGATCTCGCCGCCGCCGGCTTCACCGCCGTCGACACCACCGCCATCGGCTCCGACGTCTGGCCCGGCTTCGACCGCTACCTCACCGACACCGTCCCGACCGCCCACTGGTCCCGCAACTTCCTCCCCGCCTGGCGCGACGGCCTCCTCGACTACCACCTCCTCACCGCCACCCGCGCCTGACCCCGCAACCCCCGCCCCCGCCCCCGCCGCACGGGAAGTCGGCCGGGTCGACTTCCCGTGCAACCTCATCCGTGGCCCACCGCATCAAACACTGTGTGTGGCACGGACGTTCGGTCATCGCGTCCCACTCGGGCCCATCTCGACACAAACCGGTCGAAAATGGTCTGATGATCACACTGTAGGGATCATCAAGGACCGGAGGGAACGTGCGGACTGCGCGAGGTGTGGCCGTTCTGTTGACCATAGGTGTCGTCGCGACCTGCACCGTGGCCACGGGGGACTCCGCCTCGCAGGAGAGACCGGCGGCCGCCGACCCCGCGCCCTCGGACGCCGCCACCGGGGCGGGCGCCACCCCGCCGCCCACCGCGGCGGCCCCGCTCCCCACGCCCACCCCCACGCCGACCTGGGACGGCCAGGTCAAGGTGCTCGGCGACGGCTCCACCTCCTTCACCGGCCCGCAGCCCAAGCAGGCCAAGCCCGAGAAGCTGAAACCCGGCGAGAAGCCGCCGCAGTTCGTGGTGTTCTCCTGGGACGGGGCCCTGGAGGGCGACGACCACCTGTTCTCGCGCTTCCGCAAGCTCGGCGTGGAGAACAACGCCCAGATGACGTTCTTCCTGAGCGGCCTCTACACCCTGCCCAAGTCCAAGGCCTCGCTCTACCACCCGCCGCAGCACAAGGTCGGCGACGCCGCCATCGACTACGCCACCGACGCCCACATCAAGGACACCCTGGAGCAGCTGCGCCTCGCCTGGCAGGACGGGAACGAGATCGGCACCCACTTCAACGGGCACTTCTGCAACGCCAAGGGCGGCGGCAACTGGAGCACCGAGGAGTGGAAGAGCGAGCTCGACCAGGCGGTCTCCTTCGTCACCAACTGGAAGACCAACACCGGCTTCAAGGACCTCCCGCCGCTGCCCTTCGACTACACCAAGGAGCTGGTCGGCGGCCGCGCGCCCTGCCTGGAGGGCCAGAAGGCGCTGCTCCCGGCCGAGAAGGCGACCGGCTTCCGGTACGACGCCAGCTCACCGGGCGAGTTCCAGGTGTGGCCGGCCAGGAAGGAGGGCATGTGGAACTTCCCGCTGCAGCTGCTGCCCTTCCCCGGGCGGGAGACCCAGGGCCTGTCGATGGACTTCAACTTCCTGGCCGGCCAGTCCGGGAGCAGCGTCAAGGGTGATCCGAAGAAGTACGCCGCCTGGGAGAAGGAGGCCCGGGACAGCTACCTGGCCGGCTTCGAGCGGGTCTACAACGGCAGCCGGGCCCCGCTGTTCATCGGGAACCACTTCGAGGACTGGAACGGCGGCATCTACATGCAGGCCGTCGAGGACGTGATGAAGAGCGTCTGCCGCCGCGACGGCGTCCGCTGCGTCTCCTTCCGGCAGGTCGCCGACTGGCTGGACGTCCAGGACCCGAAGGTCCTCGACAAGCTGCGCGCGCTGGACCCGGGGCAGCCGGCCGACTGGTCGCGCCTGGTCGACTGACGGGCGGTCGGCCGTGGGGCCCGGGCCCCGCGGCCGACCCGCGCGCCCTACCGCCGCCCGCCGGCCGCCGTCTTCATGTACGACGTCCAGATCCGGCCGGGCAGCGCGGAGTCCGAGGTCTCCGGGGCCGCGCCGCCCACCCCCTCCAGCGGGAGCAGCTTCATGTCCTTCAGGTCCGCCCGGAAGACCGTGACCGCCGTGGACTGCTGCCCGTCGTAGCCGACCATCCAGCCCGCCCGGCGGTCCGGCGTGGTGCCGGGCTTCGCGGCCAGGTCCGGGCCGGCCTCGGCCACCGAGCTTGCGCTCCCGGCGCGCACCGCGCCCTTGAGCGCCGCGTCCACGTCCGCGGCGACCCCGGGGGTCAGCGCCTGGACGGCGGTCGGCAGCCGCAGGTCGACCGGCGCGCCGTTGCGGGTGATCCTGAGCACCGAGTACGGGTCCGTGCGGCGGCCGCCCGCGGCGAAGGCGGTGTAGGCGTCGGCGGCCCGGATCGCGCTCGGCGTGGAGTTGCCGGTGCCGAAGGCCGGCACCAGTTCGCCCATGCTGGCGGGGGCCAGGCCGAGGTCCGCGGCGGTCCTGCGCACCTGGTCCAGGCCGACGTCCATGGCGAGCTGCATCATCGGCCCGTTGACGGACTGCTCGATTGCGCCGCGCAGGGAGATCCGGCCCCAGTCCCGCTTGCCCTCGTTGGCGGTCTTCACGATCTTCCCGTCCCGCCCCCAGTACGGCCCCTCCGGGGTCATCACGTTGACGCCGTTGTCGCCGTCGTAGGTGGTGGTGGGCTGGACCGGCGTCCGGTCGCCGCCGCGCCGGCGCTGGACGCCCTGGCCGAGCCCGGCGGCGTACACCAGCGGGGTGAAGGCCGAACCGAGCGGCACGGTCGAGGTGTTGGCGTTGTCGAAGCCCTGCTTGAGGTAGTCGGGGCCGCCGTAGAGCGCGACGATCCTGCCGTCGAGGGCGACGGAGGCGGCGCCGACCCGCAGCAGCTTGTCGGCCTCCCGGTGGTCGGGGTCGACCCCCTTGGTGGCGTCCTGCACCGCGGCGGCCAGGGCGGTGACCTTCGGCTTCTCGAAGGTGGTGAAGACCTGGTAGCCGCCGAGGTCGAACTGGGCCGCGGTGATGTCGCTGTGGCTCTCCACGTAGTTCCTGGCCATGTCCACCAGGTACCCGACCTGGCCGCTCAGCCCCGCCGACTTCGGCTGCGGCCCGGGCTCGGGGAACACCGTGTACGTGGCGCGCTCGGCGGCGGAGAGCCTGCCGGTCTTCACCATCCGGTCGAGGATCCAGGACCACCGGTCCTCGGCCCGCTCGCGGTTCTCCGGGCCCAGCGCCGGGTCGAACTGCCCGGCGCCCTTCAACAGGGCGGCCAGGAAGGCGCCTTCGCTCGGGTTGAGCTCCGAGACATCCTTGCCGTAGTACGCCGCCGCGGCCCGCTCGATGCCGTAGCTGCCGCGGCCGAACCAGCTGGTGTTCAGGTAGCCGGCCAGGATGTCCTGCTTGCTCATCCGCTCGTCGAGCTTCATCGCGATGACCATCTCGCTGAGCTTGCGCGACATGGTCTGCCGCTGGTTCAGGTAGATGTTCTTGACGTACTGCTGGGTGATGGTCGAGCCGCCCTGGGTGTCGCCGCCCACGGCCATCTGGTAGACGGCGCGGCCCATGCCGGAGAACGATATGCCCGGGTCCGAGTAGAAGGTCTCGTTCTCGGCGGCGAGCACCGCCCACTGCACCGGCTCCGGCACCTGGCCGAGCGGCACCTCCTGCCGGTTGACCTGGCCGACCCGCGCCATCTCGGTGCCGTCCGCCCAGAAGTACACGTTGTTCTGCTGGGTGGCGAAGGCGTTCAGGTCGTCCGGGACCTCGGTGGTCGCGTAGAACCAGGCCAGCCACCCCGTCAGCGCCGTCGCCCCGAGCCCGACCGCCAGGAGCAGCTGGCGCCAGGACGGGAGCCAGCGGCGAACCCCGCGCCGGCCTCTGCGCGGGTAGTCGATCCACCGCAGCGGGCGCCGGCGCCGGCGCTCCTTCTCGTCCTCGGCCCCGCCGCCTTGGTCGGCACGCACAGTCCGGTCTCCGTTCCGCTCGTGGGCAGACAATCCCCCTCGAACGGATAGATGCGATGGCACGGCGACCGGACAGCCCCGGGTTGGCGTGATCATTCTCACGGCCGGCCGGGGAACCCGGGCGACGCCGGATCGCAGGGGTGACGGGCCATCGGACGGGTGACCCGTCCGGCGCAGCACGGCGCGCGGGCCCGGCCCGGTGCTGCGATCTTCGGAGGGCACCCGGCCGCGCCCGACCACCGGCCGCCGGGCGTCGTCGTCCAGTCGTCGCGCCGTCGAGTCGTCGAGTCGTCGAGTCGTCCCCAGACCGTGGAGGCCCGGATGTGGCAGGCTCCCCCCGCCCCCGTCAGCCGTGAGTGGCTCCCGGTGCTGGACATGCCGGAGCCCGGCCCGCAGAACCGCTGGACGGTGCTGCTGCGCATGCTGCTGGTGATCCCCCAGGCCGTGGTGGTGTGGGTGCTGTCGGTGGTGGCGTTCTTCGTCACCGTCGTCGGCTGGTTCGGCGCCCTGCTGCTCGGCCGGCTGCCCGGCCTGGTGGCGGACTACCTGGGCGGGTACGTGCCGTACGAGACCAGGGTGACGGCGTACCTGATGCTCACCGTGGACCGCTACCCGCCGTTCCGCTTCGAGGCCCCCGAGTACCCGGTGCGGGTCGAGCTGCGGCCCGGGGAGCTGAACCGGCTGGCCGTCCTGTTCCGCATCGTCCTAGTGATCCCGGCCGCGATCGTGCAGGGCCTGCTGAACGCGGGGTGGTGGATGGTGGCGTTCGTCAGCTGGCTGGTGGTGCTGGTGCTCGGCCGGATGCCGCGGCCGCTGTTCGAGGCGACGGCGGCGATCCTGCGCTACCGGCTGCGCTTCACCGCCTACCTGGTGATGCTGTCCTCGGCCTACCCGAAGCGCCTGTTCGGCGAGGAGCCGGGCAGCGAGCCGCAGGGCCCGGCGTCGGCGACCCGTCCGCTGGTCCTGAGCGGCGCCGGGCGCGGCCTACTCGTCGTCTTCCTGCTGCTCGGCCTGGTCTCCTGGACGACGGGCTCGGTCACCGCGTCGGTGAACTCGGACGACGACAACGAGGACGACAACGGCTTCAACCCGGGCCAACACGTCATGGCGCCGCTGGTGCCGGGCCCGGCCGACCGCGCCTGAGCCCGCGCACCGGCGGCGCACCCCCTACCCCGCTCCCCCTACCCGGCGACCGGCACGCCGGCCGGCTGGGCGGCGGCCCGTCCGGCCGCCGCGTCCAGGGCGGCGAGCCGGCGGAGGCTGGCCCGGCGCTGGAGCAGCCCGAGGCCGCTCGCCGCGCCGCCGAGGGCCAGCCAGCCGACCGGGCCGGCGGCCATCACCACGCCCGTCAGCAGCAGCGGCCCGGCCGCCTTCTGCACCGACTGGGACATCCCGGCCACGCCCAGGTAGGAGGCGCCGGCCCCCGCCGGGGCGAGGCTGACGGCCAGCTCCCAGGAGGTCACCGAGCGCATCAGCTCGGCCAGGGTGACCAACGTCCCCGCGGCCAGCAGCGTGAGCGAGGCCGTCCAGGGCCCGGCGCCGGTGGCGAGCGCGATCAGCAGGCAGCTCGCGAGGACGGTGAAGCCGTACCAGCGGACCGCCCGGACGGCCCCGCGCGGGCCGTCCGCCCAGGCGGAGACGCGCAGTTGGAGCGCGACGACGAGCACCGTGTTGAGCACCAGGAAGACCGGGACGACGGCGTGCGGCGCCTGGGTGTGGTGGACCAGCCAGACCGGCAGGCCGACGTTGAGGACCGAGTCGTCCAGGCTCAGCGGCATGTCCATCAGCACGAACAGCAGGTAGCCGCGGTCGCGCCAGGGGCTGCGGCCCGCCCTGACCGGCTCCTCCTCGGCACCGGCCGGGGCCGCCACGACCAGGCCGCGCCCGGCCGGCTCCCGGGTGCGCCGCACGAGTTCGGCGGCGAGCACGTACGAGAGCGCGTTGCCGAGGATCAGCACCTGGTAGGCGGTGGTGGTGCCGAACGCGAGGCCGATCGCCGCGATCCCGGCGCCGAGCCCGTAGCCGGCGTTGGCGATGCTGCGGAACAGCGCCTGGTAGGTGCCGCGCTGCTCGCCCGCGACGCGGGTGGCGAACAGCATCTCCAGGGTCTTGGCGGAGCGCTCGGCGAGGCAGGTGACGGCGACCACGAGCAGCAGGGCGACGAAGTCGTGGACGACCAGCATCAGGCCCATCGTGCCCAGGCGCAGCAGGTGGCTGGCGATGAGCAGGCCGCGCACCGGGAAGCGCTCGGCGGCCCGCCCGGCCAGCGGCGATCCGGCGATCCCGGCCACCGCCGCCACGCCGAGCAGCAGGCCGAGCTGCTTCTCGTCGAGCCCGCAGACGAAGGTGAAGTAGAGCACCGAGGCCGCCGCCCAGACGCCGGTGCCGGTCCGGTCGACACCCTGCGCGAACAGCATCATGCGCGCGTCCCGCCCGCCCGGCGGCCTCCTCAGCTGTGCGATCAGCCCGTTGTCCCGCATGGCCGTTCCCCCTGCTTGCTCTTCCGGCTTGTTCCTCGAACGTCAATCTCGACGTCAAGATACTTCATGTCGAGAGACTTACGGAACCCCCGATTTCGCCCCCGCTTTCACCCCTCGACTCCCGCGCCGCCGGTGCGCCACACTCTCCGCAGCACCACGCGCCGCAACTCCCGCAGCACCCGCGCTCCCCACGCACCGGCACGACGCATCAACACCCCACCGCCACCGCCGCATTGGAGAGCCACCGGTGACGAACCGCCAACTGCTGGAGATCCCCTTCTCGTCCGGCCGCGCCGGATCCGGCCCGGCCACCTGGGGCCAACGGGCCTTCTGGGACACCGTCCGCCGCCTCGACCCGGCCGACGCGCCGCGCTACAACCTCGCCACCGCCGCGCCGCTCGACCCCGGGCTGCCGCTGCCCGTCCTGCTCGACGCCCTCGGCCGGCTCCTCCACCTGCACGACTCGCTGCACACCCGGCTGCTGCCCACCCGACTTCCGGCCACCGCCGAAGCTGACCTTCCGCTGCGCCAAGTCGTCGACCCGGCCGGGGCGTTGACCCTGGAGGTGGAGCACTGCCCGGCGGGCGCCGACCCGGCCGGGGCCGGCGAGCGGCTGCACCGGGAGCTCGCGGCCCGCACCTTCGACACCGCCACCGAGTGGCCGATCCGGGTCGGCGTGGTGGAGAGCGGCGGGCTGGCCCGGCACATCACCCTGGTGCTCTCCCACACGGCGGTCGACGGCGCGGGGCTGAACCGCCTGGTCGCCGACCTCACCGCGCTCTGCCTGGGCACCCCGGCCGCCGAGCTCGCCGCGGGCCGCAGCCCGGCCCGGCAGCCGCTGGAGGAGGCCGGGTTCCAGGCCTCGGAGCGGGGCCGGAAGCGGGACGCCGCCGCCCGTGCGCAGTTCCTGCGCAAGCTCCGCTCCGGCCCCGCCCGGCTCTTCCCCGGGGCCGAGCACGCGACGGGCGCCGCCGAGCCGTTCCCGAACGCCGTGCTGCGCTCCCCCGCCCTGCCCGGCGCCGTCGAACGGGTCGCCGCCGCGCACCGGGCCAGCTCCTCCTCGGTGCTGCTGGCGGCGACGGCCGCGCTGACGGCCCGCGCGGCCGGCACGCCCGACGCGGTGCTGAGCGTCGTGGTCAACAACCGCTTCCTGCCCGACCTGGCCGACGCGGTGAGCGCCGTCGCGGGCCAGGCGCTGCTCCACCTCCCGGACGCCACCGCCGAGTTCGGCGATCTGGTGCGCCGCACCCACGCCGCCGCGCTCGGCGCCTACCGGCACGCCTACTACGACGGGCTCGCGCTCGCCGCCGAGATCGAACGGCTGACGGCCGAAGGCGTCCCGCTCGCCGACCGGTCCTGCGTCTTCAACGACATCCGCACCGTGCTCCCGGCAGACGGCCCGGACCCGGAGGGCGAGCCGGCGGGCGGGCCGACCACCCTCACCTGGCCGGTCGAGTTCGAGCCGCGCCCCGGCCTCAGCTACGCCCTGGACGTGCGGCACTCCGCCGCGGCGCTGAGCCTCGCGATGACGGCCGACCCGGCCGTGCTCCCGCGCCCGGAGATGGCCCGGTTCCTGTACGGCGTCGAGGAGTTGATCCTCGCCGAGGACCGCCGCCGGAACGCCTGAACGACGGACGGCCCGGCCGCCCGCGCGCTCGGGGAGCACGCGCGGGCGGCCGGGCCGTCGATCCCTCGGGCCAGTGCGACTCCGAGGTCAGTGCGACTCGGGGATCAGCGCGCCTCGGGGGTCAGTGCGCCTCGTGCACCGAGTTGCTCTCCTGGATCTTCTTCCACGACTTCGGCTCCACGAGCGCCTTCGCCCCGGGCGCCAGCGAGGCCGCCGGCGCACCCGCGGCCACCGGCCCGACGGCCGGCTTGGACGCGGTGAACAGCCAGGTGGTGAACAGGTCGCCGAGCTTCTGCCCGGACACCTTCTCCGCGTACGCCTGGAACTCCGGGATGGTCGCGTTGCCGTACTTGCGCTCGGTCGGCCAGCCCTTGAGGATCTGGAAGAACTTGTCGTCCCCGACCTTGTTGCGCAGCGCCTGGATGGCCACCGCGCCGCGGTCGTACACGGCGCCGTCGAACTGCTTGTCCGCGCCCGGGTCGCCCGGCTTGACGGTCCAGAACGGGTCGTCGGCCGGGTGCGAGGCGTAGACGTAGTCGGCGAGCTGCTGCGCCGTGCCCTCGTCCTCGTGCTCGGACCAGAGGAACTGCGCGTACCGGGCGAAGCCCTCGTTCAGCCAGATGTCGCTCCAGCGGGAGAGCGAGACGCTGTCGCCGTACCACTGGTGGGCGAGCTCGTGCACGACCACCGAGGTGTTGGCGCCCCTGGCGAACTGCCGGGGGCTGTAGAAGACCCGGGTCTGGGTCTCCAGGGCGAAGCCGGTGGGGACGTTGGGGACGTAGCCGCCGACCGAGCTGAACGGGTAGGCGCCGAAGATGCCGCTCAGCCAGTCGACCAGCTCGCCGGTGCGCTCGACGCTGGCCTTGGCCGCGTCGGCGTTGTCGCCGAGGTCCTTGCTGTACGCGTTGTAGACCGGCAGCCCGCTCGGCGTGGTGTCGGTGGTGATGTCGAACTTGCCGACCGCGAGCGTGGCCAGGTAGGTGGCCTGCGGCTTGTTCTCGCGCCAGGTGTAGCGGGTCCAGCCGGCCTGGGAGCTGGTGCCGGTCAGCACGCCGTTGCTGATCACCTGGTTGCCGTCCGGCACCAGCACCGAGACGTCGAAGGTGGCCTTGTCGCTCGGGTGGTCGTTGCTCGGGAACCACCACCAGGCCGACTCGGGCTCGCCGGCCGCCACCGCGCCGTCCGGGGTGCGCAGCCAGGCGGTGAAGCCGTACTTCTTCACGGTCGACGGCACGCCCTTGTAGCGGACCACGACGGTGGCCTGGGCGCCCTTGGGCAGCGGCCGGGCGGGGGTGATCTCCAGCTCCTGCTCGCCGCTGGTGGCGAAGGTGGCGGGCCGTCCGTTGACCCGGACCTCGGAGACGTTGAGCCCGAAGTCGAGGTTGAAGCGGGAGAGGTCCTGGGTCGCCGTGGCGAGGATGGTGGTGGTGCCCTCCAGCTCGTCGGTGGCGGGCTGGTACTTCAGCCGGATGTCGTAGTGGGAGACGCGGTAGCCGCCGTTGCCGTAGGTCGGGTAGTACGGGTCGCCGGCCCCGGCGGCGCCGGGTTGGAAGTCGGCGGCCGAGGCGGGGACGGCCAGCAGCAGGCTCAGGGCGCCGGCGGCGGCGGAGACGATCAGTCTCTTGCGCAACGTGGTCCTCCAGGATCACCGGAACGAGGGGATGGAGCGATGTTGGATCGATCCATGTCCCGGTGAACCCCGAACCACTCCCTTATTGTGAGATGTTCATGATAAGAAACAGGCCGAAATCGCGACGCCGCACGACCGTCACCGGCCCCACCCACCGGTTCACGTCACTCCGACCGCTCAGGCCGCCGGCTCGGGCCCGCCCCCGGCTCAGGCCCCCAGCGCCACCGGCGCCCGCACCAGCGAGCCGTACTCCGTCCACGAGCCGTCGTAGTTCTTGACGTGCGGGTAGCCGAGCAGCTCGGTCAGCGCGAACCAGGTGTGCGCCGAGCGCTCGCCGATCCGGCAGTACGCGATCACCTCGCGCTCCGGCTCGACGCCCTTGCCCCCGTACAGCGCCCGCAGTTCCTCGGCCGGGCGGAACGAGCCGTCGTCCCGGGCCGCCTGCGACCAGGGGACGTTGATCGCGCCGGGGATGTGCCCGGGCACCTGGGCCTGCTCCTGGGGCAGGTGCGGCGGGGCGATCAGCTCGCCCCGGAACTCGGCCGGCGAGCGGACGTCCACCAGCACCGAGTCGGCGCCGGGCTTGGCGAACACCTCCGCCTTGGCCAGCACCTCGTCGCGCATCGCCCGCAGCTCCGGGCGCTCCGGCCCGGTCAGCCGGTAGGAGGTGTGCTGGTAGTCCATCACCTCCTGGGTGAGCTCCCGCCCCTCCAGCTCCCACTTCTTGCGCCCGCCGTCCAGCAGCCGCACCGGCCCGAAGCCGCGCAGCCGCAGCAGCCAGTAGCCGTACGCGGCGAACCAGTTGTTGTTCCCCCCGTACAGCACGACGGTGGTGTCCTCCTCCACCCCGGCCGCCCGCAGCAGGTGCTGGACGCCGTCGCGGTCCGCGTAGTCGCGGCCGACCCGGCTGTGCAGGTCGGTGTTCCAGTCCCAGCCGACCGCGCCGGGGATGTGGTCCCGGTCGTAGGCCGTGGTGTCCTCGTCCACCTCGACGACCCGGATCGTCCCGTCGTCCAGGTGGCGGGCCAGCCACTCGGTGCTCACCAGCGCCTCGGGGTGCGCGTAGCCGTTGCCGGTCATCCCAGGCCCTCCTTCGGCTCTGCCCGGGCGGCGGCGCCCGATGACGGGCACGGCGGGGCGCCGGCGACCGGGCCGGACAGTTCGAACGTACGCCGCCCGCCCGGCCCGGGCCACCCCGAGCTCAGCCCCCGGAAGCCTCAGCGCCCGGCGGCGCCGTCCGGCCGCGCCACGTCGTACAGGTTCCGCACGTCCCCCTCGACCTGCTCCACGTCGACCGAGCCGAACCCGGCCTCGGCCAGCATCCGGCGGGCCGTCTGCTCGCCCCAGACCGTCCCCAGGCCCTCCCCGCCCTCGCCGAGCGAGACCGTCATGCAGTAGAAGGTCGAGAAGGTGTAGAGCGCGGGCGCCAGCGGGTGATCGACGTTCTCCTCCAGCCTGCTGCTGGCGGCGACGTCGCCCATCAGGAAGACGCCGTCCGGCCGCAGCGCGCCGGCGATCGCGGCCAGCGTGCGGGTCGGGCGGGCCAGGTCGTGGATCACGTCGAAGGCGGTGACCAGGTCGTACGTCCCGGTCAGCTCGGCGGAGTCGGCGACCTCGAACCGGGCGTTGCGCAGGCCGAGTCCGGCCGCGGACTCGCGGGCGGCGGCGATGCCCTCGGCGGAGATGTCGATGCCGGTGAACCGGCTCTCCGGGAACGCCTTCGCGAGGACGGTGACGGCGTGCCCCTGCCCGGTGCCGACGTCCAGCGCGTCGGCCCCGGCCCGCAACCGCTCGGTCAGGCCGGGCACCAGCGGCACGATCGCGTCCACCAGCGCCAGGTCGTACACCCGGGCGGTCTCCTCGGCCTGCAGCCGCTGGAAGCGCGGGTAGGCCGAGTACGGCATCCCGCCGCCGGTGCGGAAGTGGCCGAGCAGCTCCTGCTCGACCTCGCCCATCATGGCGAGGAACGGCATCATCGCCGCCATGTTCTCCGGCCCGGCCGCCCGGGTCAGTGACGCCGCGTGCTCGGGCGGCAGCGTGTAGGTGCCCCGCTCCGGGTCGTACTCGACGAACCCGGCGACCACCATGCAGCCCAGCCACTCGCGCACGTAGCGCTCGTTCAACCCGGCGGCGCGGGCGATCTCCCCGGCGGTCGAGGGGGCGAGCCCGGCCATCCGGTCGAAGAGCCCGGTCTGGTGGCCGATGCTGGCCATCAGCCCCACGCACGCGTCGTTGAGCACCTCCACCACGTGGCCGGCGAAGGCCTCCTGCTTCTCCGTGTCCAGCTCCCGTACGGACATCACTCCTCCTCCGCTCGGGACGGCACCCCCCTCGCTGTCACGCTACGCCACGGCCCCGCACCGCCCCAGCCGACGGCGGTGCGGGGCCCGGGCGGGGGCTCAGGAGAAGACCACCGAGCGCAGCTTCAGCCGGTCGCCGAGCCGCTTGCCGGGGTTCATCACGTAGAAGACGTCGCCGCCGCAGTCGAAGTCGAGGAAGACCGTGGCCGTGGAGTTGGTGAAGTTCTCCGGCGCGAAGGCCGGGTCATCCTCGGTGGCCCCGAAGAGGTTGATGCAGTGGCGGCTCTCCGGGTCGGCGATCCCGGCCGGGACGCCCGGGCCGACCTTGTAGAGGAAGTCCCCGGTGGCCGCGTTGGCCTGGACGGGGACGGCGAGGACGAGGGCGACGGCGCTGGTGGCAGCGAGAACGGCGTTGCGGAGACGCATGGGTGAGGGCCTTTCAGGTGGTACCCGGTGGTACCTGGGGAATTGGTGCGAGATCACCCTAGAGGCCCAAAATCCGCAGAAACGGTTCTCCCAATCCACTCTTTCGGGTGGTTTGAACTTCAAAGCCGCTACCCTCCACCCCGGCGCCCCTCCCGGTTCGGCGCCCTCAGTTCGGCGGCGCCGTGAAGTAGTACCCCGAGTCGACCAGCACCGGCAGGTACGCCTTCAGCGCCGCCACCGTCTGCGAGCGGTCCCCGCCGCCGTCGTGGTTGAGCACGATCGCGCCGGGGCGGACGTCCTTGAGGATCCGGTCGGTGATCACCGAGGTGCCCGGCCGGGCCCAGTCGCGCGGGTCCACCGACCAGCCCATGTTCCGCAGCCCGAGGTCGGCGGCCACCTTGAGCGACACCGGGGACCAGTCGCCGCCGGGCGCCCGGAACCAGGTGGGCAGCCGCCCGGTGGTGCGGTGCAGCAGGTCGGAGGTGCGCTCCAGCTCGTCCCGCACCTTGCCCTCGGACAGCTGCCGCAGGTCCGGGTGGGTCCAGGTGTGGTTGGCGATGTGGTGGCCGTGGTCGGCGATCTCCCGCACCAGGGCCGGGTGTTCGACGGCGTTCTCGCCGATCAGGAAGAAGGTCGCCCGGATGCCGTACTGCTGCAGCAGCGCCAGCACGGTCGGGGTGTGCCGGGGATCCGGGCCGTCGTCCAGGGTCAGCGCCACCACCCGGCGCTCCGCGTCCAGCTCGTACACCGGCTTGCTCTCCGCCGCGCTGAGCGCCTTGTGGACGGGCTCCACGGAGGGCGCGGCCGAGGGGGACGGTGCCGCGGACGCGGACGGCGGCGCCGGGGAGGGGGTCGCGCCCGGCGAGCCCGGGGGCGAGCCGGACGGCCCGGCCCACTGCGAGGGCGAGCCGACCGGCGCGGCCCCGACCGCACCCGCCGCCGCGGCCTCCGGGCTGGGCGAGGCGGCGGCGCCGTCGCCACCGCCGAAGGGGTTCCGGCAGCCGGTGGCCGCGCCGAGCAGCGACATCCCGGCCGCGACCAGCAGCAATCTTCGCGAAGTAATCTGACGATCAGACAGCATTCTTGATGCTTCCCCCGGTCGTCACCGCCCCTGACCGGCGGTGACCCCGACAGACCCGATCACCACTCCGACGGACCAACCACCGGATCCCCGCCGAGGCTTCGCCGACCGGAAACCACCGCCCCCACACGGCCCCGCTACGCTGTGCTCCCCAGCGTGATGATGAGCCATCAGAGGACGCGGCCATGACGACAGGTCAGGAACTCCCCCACCGGGCCCCGCAGGACGAGGACACCGTCGAACCGAGCGAGTGGGAGCGCTACGGCGTCGACACCAGCACCCCGCACTCGGCCCGCGTCTACGACCACTGGCTCGGCGGCAAGACCAACTTCCCGCCGGACCGCGCGATGGCCGAGGCCATCGAGGAGGCCGTGCCGAGCGTCCGGGAGATGGCCAAGGCCAACCGCGCCTTCCAGGGCCGGGCCGTGCGCCACCTCGCCCGCGAGCACGGCATCCGCCAGTTCCTCGACCTCGGCACCGGCATCCCCACCTCGCCGAACACCCACGAGATCGCCGAGTCGGTCAGCCCCGGCACCCGGGTGGTCTACGTCGACAACGACCCGATCGTGCTCGCCCACGCCCGCGCCCTGATGGTCTCCACCCCGGGCAGCCGCACCACCTACATCCACGCCGACCTGCGCGAACCCGAGAAGCTGTTCGCCGACCCGGCGCTCACCTCCACCCTGGACCTCACCCGGCCGGTCGGCCTGCTGATGATCGCCGTGCTGATGCTGATCGCCGACGAGGACGACCCGTGGGGGCGGGTCGCCGCGCTGCGCGACGCCCTGCCGGCCGGCAGCTGCCTGGCGCTCACCACGCCCACCCAGGACTTCGACCCGGAGGCGGTCGGCAGGGTCGCCGCGGCCGCCCGGGCCGGCGGGATGACGCTGGTGCCGCGCGGCCACGACGAGGTGCTGCGCTTCTTCGACGGCTGGGAGCTGGTCGAGCCGGGCCTGACCCCGGTTCTGGCATGGCGCCCGGACGGCGAGCCGCCGGCCGACCCGAGGGCCGCCTACTACTGGGGCGGCGTCGCGATCAAACGGTGAAGCCGCTCCCCGGCGGCGCGGCCCGGGCCGCCGGGGATCACTTCAGCAGCCGCGACATCCGCCGGTCCGCGAGCGGCTTGCCGCCGGTCTGGCAGGTCGGGCAGTACTGCAGCGAGGAGTCCGCGAAGGACACCTCCCGCACGGTGTCCCCGCAGACCGGGCAGGGCTGCCCGGTGCGGCCGTGCACCCGCAGGCCGATCTTCTTCTCCGCCTTCAGCTCCCCCGCCGCCAGCCCGCGCGAGCGCTCCACCGCCTCGCGCAGCGTGCTGCCGATCGCCGCGTACAGCCGTGCCGTCTCCTCCGCCGTCAGGCTCCCGGCCGTCTTGTACGGCGACATCCGGGCCGCGTGCAGCACCTCGTCGGAGTAGGCGTTGCCCACCCCCGCCAGCACACTCTGGTCCCGCAGCACGCCCTTGATCCGGCGCCGCTCGCCCGAGAGCAGGGCGGTGAAGGCCTCCAGGGTGAGGGCCGGGTCCAGCGGGTCCGGGCCCAGCCGGGCCACCCCGGGCACCTCGGCCGGGTCGTGCACCACGTAGACCGCGAGGCCCTTCTTCGTCCCCGCCTCGGTGAGGTCGAAGCCGGCGCCCTCCTCCCCCGCCAGGCGCAGCCGCAGCGCCAGCGGGTTGCGCGGGCTCGGGCGCGGCGGCTCGGCGGGCAGGGCGTCCTTCCAGCGCAGCCAGCCGGCCCGGGCCAGGTGCACCACCAGATGCAGCCCGCCGGCCTCGATGTCCAGGAACTTGCCGCGCCTGGTCACCGGGCCGACGGTGCGCCCCTCCAGGGCGGTCACCGGCGGGTCGTACGTCTTCAGCGCGCTGATCGCCACCGGCTGCACCCGGGCGATCACGCGCCCGGTCAGCCGTTCGGACAGGAAGGCGCTCAGCGCCTCGACCTCGGGCAGCTCCGGCATGCGCCCAGTCTGCCGCAGCGCCGCCGCGGCCGCACCCGTAAGCAGCGGATAAGCCCAGCTCAGCGCCGGTGGTGAGGCTCTTCACAGCGGGCCGCTCGGCCGACAGTTTCGGTTTCAACCTGTGGCAGACTCGACTGCCATGGACATCGGCCCGGTCACCAGGACGCTGCGCGCGGCGGTCTTCGCCGCGCTGCTCGTGCTGCTCGCCGGGCTCGGCCAGGTGCTGGTCACGGGGCGGACGCTGCCGCTCGGCACGATGGGCCCGGCCGCGCTCGCCGTCTTCGCGGCGGCGTTCGCCCTGGCCGGCCGGGAGCGCGGCTACCCGGCCGTCGCGGCGGTGTTCCTGCCGCTGGAGCTGGGCGCGGGCGCGCTGTTCGACTACGCGCAGGCCAGCTGTCCCTCGCTGCCGCCGGGGGCCGGCCACGGCCTCCAGCCGCTGCTGTGCGGCGGCGGCTCGCTCGGCGGGTTCCTGCTGGACCACCTCCCGGCGGGCCACGGCCTCCCCGCGCAGGCCGGCGTCCTGCTGCTCCTGCTGCTGCACACCGGGCTCGCCCTGGCCGGCGCCTACGCGCTGCGCCGCGCGGACGCGGCGCTGGCCGGGCTCGCCCGGGCCGTCCGGACGCTGGGCGCGTTCCTGCACCGGCACCTGCCGGCCGCCGCCCGCTGGCTGCGGCTGCTCGCCGCGCCCGTCCCGGACCGTCCGGTGGCCCGGGTGCCGTTCCCGCGCGCCAGCCGGGTGCTGGTCCCCGCCGAGGACGTCGTCGTCCGTCCGGCCGTGCGGCGCGGTCCGCCGGTGTTCGTCCCGGCCGCCTGACGGCACGCCGTCGGCGGTCGTTCCTCTCATCCGCGCGCCCCGCCGCGCGACCGCACCTTTCGAGAGCACAGGACGACACCCCATGAGCAACACCCGCAAGACCGCCAAGCAGACCTCCGCCACCGAGCGCATGCGCCTCGCCCGGGAGCAGGCCGACCGATCCGAGCGCGTCCGCCGCCGGGTGGTGGTCGGCGTCGCCTCGGCCGCCGTGCTGGCCCTCGCGGCCGGGGTGGCCGTCGCGGTCGGCGGCTCCGCCGGCTCCGGGTCCGGCGCCGCCGCCACGGGCCCGCTGGTGGTCCCCGCCAACGCCACCGGCACCGACGGCACCGTGATCACCTACGGAAAGGCCGACGCCCCGCACACCCTCACGGTGTACGAGGACTTCCGCTGCCCGTTCTGCGAGAAGCTGGAGACCACCACCGGCAAGGCGATCCAGCAGCTCGCCGACGACGGCACGTACAAGATCGAGTACCACCTGGCGACGTTCCTGGACAACAACCTCGGCGGCAAGGGCTCGCGCACCGCGCTGGCGGCGGCCGGGGCCGCGCTGAACGAGGGCGTGGACAAGTTCAAGGCCTTCCACGACGTGCTCTACGCCAACCAGCCGGACGAACGCAGCGACGCCTTCGGCGACGTCAACCACCTCCTGGACCTGGCGGGCAAGGTGCCCGGCCTGAAGACGGACGCCTTCGTGAAGGCCGTCCAGGAGGGCACCTACAAGCCGTGGGCGGCCACGGTGAACGAGGAGTTCAACAAGAGCGACGTCACCGGCACCCCGACCGTCGAGCTGGACGGGAAGAAGCTGGACGTCCTCACCGGCGGCAACGCCGTGTCGCCCGAGCAGTTCACCGCGATGGTCAAGCAGCAGGTCGGCGGATGACGGCCGCCCCCGCGCCCGCCGCCCGGACGTACGGCGCGAGCCGCCCGTTCGCCTGGCTGCTGCTGATCGGCGGCGCGCTCGGCCTGTTCGCCTCGGCCGTCCTCACCCTGGACAAGCTGCGGCTGCTCAAGGACCCGTCGTACGTCCCCAGTTGCAACATCAACCCGATCATCAGCTGCGGCTCGGTCATGCGCAGCGACCAGGCCGAGGCCTTCGGCTTCCCCAACTCGCTGCTGGGCCTGGTCGGTTTCGGCGTGGTGATCGCGGTCGGCGCCGGGCTGCTGGCCGGCGCGGCGTACCGGCGCTGGTTCTGGCTGGGCCTGCAGGCCGGGACGGTGTTCGGGATCGGCTTCGTGAGCTGGCTGATGTACCAGGCGCTCTACCGGATCGGCGCGCTCTGCCCGTACTGCCTGGTGGTGTGGGCGGCGATGATCCCGCTGTTCTGGTACACCACGCTGCACAACCTGCGCTCCGGCGTGATCCCGGTCGGCCGCCGGCTGCGGCCGGTGGTCCGGGAGGCGGCCCGCTACCACGGGGCCGTCCCGGCGCTCTGGTACGCGGTGATCGCGCTGCTGGTGCTCAACCGGTTCTGGTACTACTGGAGCACCCTGATCTGATTCCCGTCCGCCGCCCGTCCCGCCCCGAGGGCGGGCGGCGGACCCTCCTCCCCGTGAGGTCGTCATGCGACGCAGGATCGTCCTCTTCTCCAACGTCTCCCTGGACGGCTACTTCGAGGGCCCGGACCACGACCTCGGCTGGCAGCACGTCGACGACGAGTTGCACCTGCACTTCAACCGGGAACTCGCCCGAATGGGTGGTTTCGTCTCCGGCCGACGGACCCACGAGCTGATGGCCGCCTACTGGCCCACGGCCGACCGCGACCCGGCCGCCACCGCCCCGATGCTGGAGTTCGCGGACATCTGGCGTGCGATGCCGAAGACCGTCTTCTCCCGCACGCTCCACCACGCCGACTGGAACACCACCGTCGTCCGCGAGGTCACCCCCCGGACGGTCGCCGCCCTCACCCGCGGCCCGGGCGGGGACCTCGCCCTCAGTGGCGGCGAGCTGGCCGCGTCCTTCCTCGCCCAGGACCTGATCGACGAGATCCGGCTCTACGTCGCACCGGTGATCCTCGGCCGCGGCACCCTGCTGTTCCGCCCCACCGAGCAGCCCGTCCCGCTCACCCTGACCGGCACCCACCGCTTCACCAACGGCGTCACCCTGCTGCACTACGCGCGCAGCGGGCCGTCACCGCTGGACGGGTGACGGCCCGCCGGCTCCCGTCAGTCCTCGCTCGGCTCGAACCTGAACTCCGCGACCTCGGCGAGGAGTTCGGCCCGGCGCCGGTCGTCGAGGAAGGAGGCGCGGAAGGAGTTCGCGGCCAGTCGGCGCAGCGTCTCCTGGTCGAGGGCCAGGGCCGCCCGGACGGCGCGGAAGTTGTCCTCGACGTAGCCGCCGAAGTACGACGGGTCGTCGGAGTTGACGGTCACCAGCAGCCCGGCGTCCAGCATCTCGCGCAGCGGGTGGTCGGCGAGGGTGTCGACGCAGCGCAGGCGCACGTTGGACAGCGGGCACAGGGTCAGCGGGATCTGCTCGCGGACGAGGCGGGCGACGAGCTCGCCGTCCTCCAGGCAGCGCAGGCCGTGGTCGATCCGCTCGACGCCGAGCACGTCCAGCGCCTCGGTGATGTACGAGGCCGGGCCCTCCTCGCCCGCGTGGGCGACCCGGCGCAGGCCGGCCTCGGCGGCGCGGCGGTAGACCTCGCGGAACTTCGCGGGCGGGTTGCCGACCTCGGCCGAGTCCAGGCCGATGCCGGTGATCCGGTCGAAGTACGGGCGGGCGGCCTCGAAGGTCTCCAGCGCGGACTCGGCGGACTCGTCCCGCAGGAAGCACATGATCAGCCGGGTGCTGATGCCGTAGCGCTCCTCGCTGCGCGCCAGCGCGGCGCCCAGCCCGTCCACGACGGTGCCGAGCGGCACGCCGCGGGCGGTGTGCGCCTGCGGGTCGAAGAAGATCTCCGCGTGCCGCACGCCCTGCTCGGCGGCCCGGGCGAGGTAGGCGTCGGCGAGGTCGGCGAAGTCCTGCTCGGTGCGCAGCACGGCCATCAGCGCGTAGTACAGGTCCAGGAAGGACTGCAGGTCGCTGAAGGAGTACGCAGCGCGCAGCGCCTCGGTGTCGGCGTGGGGCAGCTCGACGCCGTTGCGGGCGGCGAGGGCGAAGGCGAGTTCGGGCTCCAGAGTGCCTTCGATGTGCAGGTGGAGTTCGGCCTTGGGAAGCGGCATCTGCGATCTGTCCGAGCTGTCGGGGGCGGAATCTGATGGTGCGGGGGGATTCATCCTAGGGTCCGGGGCGTCCCGGCGGCGCGGCCGGGCAGCTCGCGCAGGGTGCGCAGCGGGGAGAGCAGCGGCAGCGCCCCGCAGAGCGTGAGCAGGCCGGTCATCACCCACATCGTGGCGCGCGGGCCGAGGGTGTCGCCCAGCGCGCCGCCGGTCAGGGCGCCGAGCGGGATCGTGGTGTAGCTCGCGAACATCGCGCTGGCCGTCACCCGGCCGAGCAGCGCGGGCGGGGTGTAGGTCTGCCGGAAGCTGCCGAGCACGATGTTGACCAGCACCACGGCGGCGATCACCACGAACAGGCCGAGCACGTAGGGCGCGGCCCGCGGGCCGGGACCGGCCAGCGGCATCAGCAGGCCGAACGGCGAGGCGGCGAGCAGCACGGTCCGCACCCCGCGCGCGGTGCCCAGGCGCCGGCAGAGCGGCCGGGCCGCGAGCGCGCCGAGGACGCCGCCGACCGAGCCGGCCGCGGCGAGGCCGCCGACCCAGCCGGGGGCGATCCCGGCGTCCCGGACCAGGAAGGGCACCACGATCGACTGGTAGCCGGTGAGGGCGAAGTTCGCGGCCGCGCCGTAGAGCGTGAAGGAGCGCAGGTAGGGGTCGCGCAGCAGGAAGGCCAGGCCCTCGCGGACCTCGCGGCGCAGGCTGCCCGGCCCGGGCGCGGCGGGCGGCGCGGCCGGCTGCGTCCTGATCCGCAGCAGGGTGCCGGCCGCGATCAGGAAGCTGACCGCGTCGAGGAGCAACCCGGCCGTCGCGCCGAGCAGTTGGACGGTCAGGCCGGCCAGGCCGCGCCCGGCGACCTGGGCCGCCGAGGCGCTGCCCTCCAGCTTGGCGTTGCCCTCGACCAGGTCCTCGGCCGGGACGAGTTCGGGCAGGTAGGCGTGGAAGGCGGCGTCGAAGAAGACCGCCGCCGTGCCGGTCAGGAAGGCGACGGCCAGCAGCTGGGCCAGGGTGAGCACCCCGCACAGGGCGGCCAGCGGGACGCTCGCGAACAGCGCCGCCGAGACCAGGTTGCAGGCGATCAGCACGGCCCGCCGGGGCACCCGGCCGATCCACACCCCGGCGGGCAGGCCGAAGAACAGCCAGGGCAGCCAGACCGCGCCGGTCAGCACGCCGACCGCGAGCGGCCCGGCGTCCAGGCTCAGCACCGCGACCAGCGGCAGCGCGATCGAGGTGATGCTGCTGCCGAGCTTGCTGACGGTCTCGCCCGCCCACAGCAGCCGGAAGTCGCGCGCGGCGAACAGGCCCCAGCGCGAACCGGCCGGAGTCGCCCGGAGGGTGGCGCTCACGGCCGCGCCGGGACGCTGTGGGCGAAGGCCAGGACGGTCTCGCGCTCGCGGCCGTCCTCGGGCACCGGGCGGTCGGCCCAGCGCTGGATCACCCCGTGCAGGTCGGCGGCGAACTGCCGGGCCTCCTCCGGGGTGAGCCGCAGCCAGCTCTGCGAGGCCATGGCGCAGCCGTCCTGCCAGTCGGCCGGGTAACCGCTGCGCCGCGCGGCCCACTCGCGGACCAGCTCGACCTGGCGCTCCAGCATGATCGAGCCGGCCGCGTCGGCGACCGCCTCGGCGACCGGGTCGCCGTCGAAGTCGGCCCGGGCCCAGGAGAGTTGCCGGTCGGCCAGCCGCCACCAGCGCTCCCGGCGGTCGCGGGCGAGCTCGGGCGCCTCGACGATCAGCCCGCTCTCGGCGAGCACCTTCAGGTGGTGACTGACGTTGCCGACCGCCTGCTCGGTGCGCTCGGCGAGCTGCCCGACGGTGGCCGGGCCGTCCACCTTGAGGAGGTCGACCAGGCGGCGGCGCAGCGGGTGGGTGAGGGCGGCGAGGACCCGGGAGTCGGAGATCTCCCGGGTGCCGTGGTCCTGGTGCGGGGTTCCGGTCATGCCGCGAGGATATCCACAAGAGCTCTTGTACGAAATCCCTTGTACAACTCTTCTTGTCCGAGCGCCCGGGCCCGTCCGGGTGTACCAAGGTGGAGGGGGCCCGAGCCGAGGAGGTACCCGAGATGCGGCACGTCGACGACCCGCACATCCGGCCCGAGGGCGTCTCCCCGCACGCGCTGGGCAACGACGTCCTCCTGCACGAGCTGGAGCAGCTGCACCGCACGCGGCACGAGACCTTCCTGTACGGCTCCGAGGAGGCGCTGAAGCGGCACACCCTGCGCACCGGGCAGCTGGAGGCCGAGTACCTGCACCGGTTCCCGGGCCGGCTGGTCACGGCCGGGCGGACCAGGGCCGGGGCGCGGGCGCGCGAGGCGGCGGCGCGGGCCGAGTCGCTGCCCGAGTAGCAGGCGGGCGCGGGCGGCCGGGCGGGACACGCCGGGCCGCATGGGCGTGCCCGGACGCGGGGCGTCGGGGAGGGTGTGAGGGCAGCACCGCCGCCCCTCAGCCCTCAGCCCTCAGCCCTCAGCCCTCAGCCCTCAGCCCTCAGCCCACGGGAGCCCCGCATGCCCATCGCCAGCGTCAACCCCGCGACCGGCGAGATCCTGCAGACCTTCGAACCGCTCGACGCCGCCGGCACCGAGCAGCGCCTGGCCCGTGCCGAGGCCGCCTTCCACGGCTGGCGCACCACCCCGTTCGCCGCCCGCGCCGAACTGCTGCACCGCGCCGCCGACCTGCTCGACCAGGACCGCGAGGCGCTCGCCCGCACCATGACCGAGGAGATGGGCAAGCCGCTCGCCGCCGCCCGCGCCGAGGCCGCCAAGTGCGCCAAGGCGATGCGCTGGTACGCCGACCACGCCGAGGACCTGCTCGCCGACGAGCACCCGGCCGCCGCCGACGTCGCCGACACCGGAGCCTCGCGGGCCTACGTCCGCTACCGTCCGATCGGGCCGGTGCTGGCCGTGATGCCGTGGAACTTCCCGTTCTGGCAGGTGATCCGGTTCGCCGCGCCGGCCCTGATGGCGGGCAACGTCGGCCTGCTCAAGCACGCCTCCAACGTGCCGCGCACCGCGCTGGCGATCGAGGACCTGTTCCGCCGGGCCGGCTTCCCGGAGGGCTGCTTCCAGACCCTGCTGATCGGCTCCGGCGCCGTCGAGGGCGTGATCCGGGACCGCCGGGTCGCCGCCGTCACCCTCACCGGCAGCGAGCCGGCCGGCCGGGCGGTCGCCGCCACCGCGGCCGACGAGGTCAAGAAGGCGGTGCTGGAACTGGGCGGCAGCGACCCGTTCGTGGTGCTGCCGAGCGCCGACGTGGCCGCGGCGGTGCGCACGGCCGTCACGGCCCGGACGCAGAACAACGGCCAGTCCTGCATCGCCGCCAAGCGGTTCATCGTGCACACCGACGTCTACGACGCGTTCGTCGGCGCGTTCACCGAGGCGATGCGGGCGCTGCGGATCGGCGACCCGATGGACGAGGCGACCGACATCGGCCCGCTGGCCAGCCGGCAGGGCCGGGACGACCTGGAGGAACTGGTCGAGGACGCCCGCACGCACGGCGCCCGGGTGGAGTGCGGCGGCGGCCGGCCGACCGGCTGGGACGACGGCTGGTTCTTCGAGCCGACCGTGCTCACCGGCATCACCCCGGCGATGCGGATCCACCAGGAGGAGACCTTCGGGCCGGTCGCCACCGTCTACCGGGTCGCCGACCTGGACGAGGCCGTGGCGCTCGCCAACGACACGCCGTTCGGGCTCAGTTCCAACGTCTGGACCACGGACGGGGCCGAGCAGGAGCGCTTCGTGCGCGACGTCCAGGCCGGCGGGGTGTTCTTCAACGGGATGACCGCCTCGCACCCGGCGCTGCCGTTCGGCGGGGTCAAGCGCTCCGGGTTCGGCCGGGAGCTGTCCGGGCACGGCATCCGGGAGTTCTGCAACGTCACCACGGTGTGGATCGGCTGAGCCCTCCCGGACGCCCGTGCGCGGCCGGCCGGGCCGGGGTCAGGACGCCGCCATCCGGTGCCTGCCCCGGCCGGGCGTCGTCGCCCAGCGGGCGACCACGCCGACCAGGGCGAGGAACGTCAGGAACCAGAAGAAGGCCATCAGGCCGATCATCGGATCCCAGTCCACCTGGACGGCGACCATGGCCAGGCCGATCGAGAGCGCGAGCATGAGGGTCACGACGGTGGGACTGAGGCTGAGCAGCCAGTGCCAGGCGCGCTGCGCGGGGCTCCGGTGCGCGGGCGCCTCGGGGCCGGTGTCGAGTTCCTTGTAGGTCAGCAGGTCCATCGGGATCGCCTCCGGGGGTCGGGGGAACGGCGTTTCCGCGCGGGTCAGGAGGCCTTGCGCGGGGCCGTGGACTTCCTGGTCGTGGCCTTCTTCGCGGTCGTCGTCCGCTTCGCGGCCGCGGTCTTCTTCGCGGCCGTCGTCTTCTTCGCGCTCGCGGTCTTCTTCGCGGCCGTGGCCTTCTTCGCGGGGGCGGGCTCGGGCTCCGGCTCGGCGGCCGCGCCGGTCCGCCCGCCCTTGGCCTGCCGGAGGCTGCTGCGCAGCGCCTCCATCAGGTCGATCACGTTGTCGGGCGCCTCGCCGGCCTCCTCCTCGTGCGGCAGCTCGACGCCCTCCAGCCGGGCGCTGACGACCTGCTGCAGCGCCTCCTGGTAGTCGTCGTGCAGCTGGGAGAGGTCGAAGTCCTCGGACAGCGTGTCCATCAGCGAGCGCGCCATCTTCAGCTCCTGCGGCCGGACCTCGACGTCCTCCTCCGGGGCGATGCCGGCCGCCGGGCGCACCTCGTCCGGCCAGATGCAGGTCTGCAGCACCAGCGTGCCCTCGTGCACCCGCAGCACGGCCGGGGACTCCCGGGTGCGCAGCGCGATCTTGGTGACGGCGATCCGCCCGGACTCGACCAGGGCGTCGCGCAGCAGGGCGTACGGCTTGGCGGCGGCCTTGTCGGCCACGCCCACGTAGTAGGCCTTGGAGAACATCAGCGGGTCGATCTCGCGCTCCTCCACGAAGGCCAGCACGTCGATGACCTTCTTGCTGGGCAGCGGCAGGTCGGCCAGGTCCTCGTCGGTGAGGGTGACGGTGCGGCCGTCCGGCGACTCGTAGCCCTTGGCGATCTCCGCGTACGGGATCTCCGTCTCCTCCCGCTCGCAGTACCGCTTCATCCGCACCCGCCCGCCGTCCTTGGCGTGCACCTGATGCAGCGGGACGTCGTGCTCCTGGGTCGCGGAGTAGAGGTGGACGGGGATGCTGACCAGCCCGAAGCTGATCGTCCCCTTCCAGGTGGTCTGCATGGGGCCGCTCCTGGGAAAGCGCCGGTCACCGACAACGCCCCGAGAGTCCCACTGTGCCCGGGTTCGCCCGGATCGGCCACCGGGTCGCCGGCCTGATCGGCCGGCGGGCGGGCGGCCGTCCGACAATGGACCGTGGAGGTCGATGTCCGTGACGGAGCAGGAGCCACCGCCGGAGTGGACCGGCTACCTGGTGGTGTACGCGGTACGGGGCGAGGCCGGGGTGCGGCGGGCCCGGGTCGCGGTGCTGCCCGGGTACTCGGGGGAGGCCGACCTGCCGCGGATCCTGGCGGCGCGGCTGACCGGGCGGCCCGCGGACGCCGCCCGGATCACCGTGCTCGACCTGCGCGAGGAGTAGGGCCCGCGCCGCCTCACGCGCCCGGGCGCAGCGCGGACTGCGGGTGGTCGGCCACCGAACGGCCGTGCAGGTGGCGCAGGTAGTCGTGGGCGTCCGGCAGGGTCTCGACCAGGTTCTGCTGCTGGCGCTTGATCCGCTCGAAGAGCGGTTCGGCGCCGCGCACCGACTCCGGCCGGTGGGCCAGCACCGGCAGCGGCGCGTCCGGCTCCAGGCCGAGCCCGGCGAGCACGGCGCAGTAGCTGGCGGCCGACCAGAGCCGGCCCGGCTCGGGGGCGCCGCCGTGGTGCGGCCGCCCCTCGGCCTGCGGGGCGCCGAACGGCAGGCCGGCCCGGTAGGCGACGGTCTTGGCCCGCAGGCTGTCCGGGAGGACGACGTCGCGGTGGGCGCGCCAGAACGGGGTGTCGGTGCGCCGGGAGCAGGCGAAGTGGGCCTGGACGAAGTCCCGGGACTCGTCGAACTCGGTGGCCACCTCCCGGTTGAAGCCGTCCAGCACGGCCGGGTGGAAGGCGTCCGCCGGGAAGTGGCGCACCAGTTGGCGCAGCGCGCCGGCGATGAAGTGCAGCGCGGTCGGCTCCAGCGGCTCCAGCAGGCCGGCGCTGGCGCCGATGCCCACGCAGTTGCGCACCCAGGCGCGGCGGGTGCGGCCGGCCCGGAAGGCCGTCTCGCCGACCTCGGCCTGGGCCGGGTCGACCCCCCAGAGGCGGCAGAGCTGCTCGGTGGCCGACCCGGCGTCCACGAAGGCGCTGGCGTAGACGTAGCTGGACTCGAACCGGCCGAGCAGCGGGACCTTCCCGGCCCAGCCGGCCGGCATCGCGACCGCCGTGCTGTACGGCTCGATGCCGTGGGCGTAGTCGTCGTGCGGCAGGCGCACCGTCACCGCGCGGTCGCAGAGCAGCTGGTCGCCGAGGTCGAGGTACGGCTCGGCCATCACCTGGCGCAGCAGCCGGGAGCGGGGGCCGGAACAGTCGACGAAGAGGTCTCCGCTCAGGGCCTCGCCGGCCGTGGTGTACAGCGTCTCCAGGAAGCCGTTGGCGTCCAGCTCGACCCGGGCCAGGGTGCCCGGCACCCGCTGCGCGCCCAGCCGCAGGGTGGCGTGGCGGCGCAGGAAGTCGGTGAAGCTCGCCCGGTCGAGGTGCCAGCCGTAGCGGGTCGCGGGCCGCCCGTCCATCCAGCGGGGGGAGCGCCGGGCGTCCAGCAGCGGCGGTTCGCGGAAGCAGGCGTAGTCGAAGGGCTCGGTGGCCCCGCCGTGGTGGCGGCGGTGGTACCAGTAGTGCGACAGCGGGATCTCGTCGTGCTCGGGCAGCAGGCCGTACGAGTGGTAGAAGGCGTCGGTGCCGCCCTCCGGCAGGGCGCGCGGGGCCGGGTCGCCCGGGCCGGGGGTGCGCCAGTTGACGAACCGCACGGCCGTGCCGAAGGTCGCCTCGGACTCCCGCATCCACTCGTCCTCGGCGATGCCGAGGGTGTGGAAGAACGAGCGCTGGAGGGTCGGCAGGGCGGCCTCGATGCCGGCGTCGCCGGCCGTCTCCGGTTCCTCCAGGACGGTCACCGACACGGTGCCCTGCAGGGCCTTGCGGAGGTAGGCCGCGGTCATCCAGCCGGCCGGGCCGCCGCCGAGGACGACCACGCTCGAAATACGGGCATGCATCTGTGCTCCCCTTGTCCGCCGACGCCGATGCCCCACTCATCGTGCGGGACGGACCTATAGCGGGGCTATAGCCGTGCCTATATCGGTGGCGCCGCCCTGACGTCGAAATATATGAATTTCATAGCGCTCGGACGGACGCTCGCGAGGCGGACGGGGAACACCGTTGCGCAATCCGAGCCGGGAGGTCGAGATGAACCAGAACACCGCCCCGAGCTGCCTGCGGCCGACGGAGCAGGACGGCACCGTGGAAGCCATGGACAGCCTGGAGCTGGAGTTCCGAGAGTGGCTGGAGCAGAACGATCCGGGTGAGCTCAGCGCGCTGCGCAGCCTGGACGGCGGCCACGCCGGCGGCTGCGGCTGATCGGAGGGCCCCCTCGGCGGCCGGGTCACGGACCGGGCCCCGAGGGGGTGCGCACCACCACGGCGCCCGGCCGCGGCCGGGCGCTCCTCAGAGCGCGTAGGCCCTGACCCGCGCCTCCGCCGCGGTGGCGACCGCGCCCACCGCGCCCGCGGCCCGGACGGCCGCCGGCCCGTCGGCCCCCTCCGCCCCATCGGCTCCCGCGGTTCCACCGGCCTCGGCGGCCTCCACGGCTTCGGCGGCCTCCCGGGCGAACAGCCGGACCAGCGGGGCGAACCGGAACCGCGGCCTCGGCTCCTCCGCCACGGTCAGCAGGCGCGCCTCGGCCAGCGCCTCCAACACCTCCTCGGCCGCCTCCTCCCCGGCCTCCAGCAGCAGCGCCGCCTCCCGCGCGGTGAACGACGCGGCCTCCGCCAGCGCGAGCCGGCGCAGCGCGGACCGGGCGGCCGGGGCCAGCCCGCGGTGGCTCGGGACCAGGCTCTGCCGCACGTCCAGCGCGCCGAGCCGCAGTTCGTCCAGCCGCCGCTCGACCGGGGTCAGCCGGTCCGCGAGCGTGGCGGGCGTCCAGTGCGGGTGGGCGGCCAGCCGGGCCGCGCAGATCCGCAGCGCCAGCGGCAGCCGGTCGCACAGCTCGACGATCCGGGCCGCCGACGCCGGGTCGGTGGACACCCGGTCCGGGCCGGTGACGGCCGACAGCAGCTGGTAGGCGTCGGGGAAGTCCAGCGAACCGAGCGTCAGTGCCCGGCTGCCCTCCAAACCGGCCAGCGGATCGCGCGAGGTGACCACCGTGCGACATCGCTCCGCGCCCGGCAGCAGCGGACGGACCTGCCCGTCGTCGGCCGCGTCGTCCAGGACCAGCAGCATCCGGCGGCCGGCCAGCCGGCTGCGGAACAGCTGCGCCCGCTCGTCCAGGCCGTCCGGGATCTCCCGGCCGTCCGCGCCGAGCGCCCGCAGCAGCCAACCCAGCACGTCCGCCGGGCTCTTGGGCCGTTCGTCGCGGCCGCGCAGGTCGGCGTACAGCTGGCCGTCCGGGAACTCCGCCCGGGCCAGCCGGGCCGCCCGGACGACGAGCGCCGACTTGCCCGTCCCGGCCGGGCCGGTCACCACGGTGACCGGGGCCGCCGGGCGCGGCAGGCCCTCGACCCGCTCGGCGGGCACTCGCAACCGAGCCGCCAGCACGGCGAGTTCGTCGGCCCGGCCGGTGAAGTCCGGGGTGTCGGCGGGCAGCATCGCGGGGCGCAGCGCCGTCCAGACGGAGGCCGGCGCGGCCGGGTCCGGCGGGGCCGGGGTGACGACCGCCGGCGGCTGCGCGGCCGCCGGGCCGGGCAGTTCGTCGCGCAGGATCGCCCGGTGGATCGCCTGCAGGCCGGCGCCCGGGTCCACGCCCAGGTCCTCGGCCAGCAGCAGCCGCCCGTGGTCGTACACGCCGAGGGCGTCGGCCTGCCGCCCGCAGCGGTGCAGGGCCGTCATCAGCTGGCCCCGCAGCCGCTCGCGCACCGGGAACTCGGCCACCAGCCGCAGGAGTTCGGGCACCAGCTCGTCGTGCCGGCCGAGTTCGAGGTCGGCCTCGACCCGGTGTTCCAGGGCGGCCAGCCGCAGCTCCTCCAGCCGGGGCGCCTCGCGGTCGGCCAGGTGCTCGGTGGTGCCGGCGAGCGGGGTGCCGCGCCAGTGCGAGAGCGCGGTGCGCAGCAGCACGGCGGCGCGGTCGTGGCGACCGGCGGCCAGCTCCGCGTGGCCCTCCTCGGCGGTGCGCTCGAACGCGTGCAGGTCGAGGGTGGCCGGGCCGAGGTCCAGCCGGTAGCCCGGGGCCTTGCGGACCAGGGCGACCTGCGGGCCGAGCCGGCCGCGCAGCCGGGACACGTAGGTGTACAGCTGGGCGTTGCGGGTCGCGGGCGGCTCCCAGCCCCACAGCAGCGCGCTGAGCCGGTCGTCCGGCATCAGCCGGCCGCCGGCGAGCAGCAGGGCCGCGAGCACGGTCCGCTGCTTCGCGCCGTCGAGCGGTATCGCCCGGCCGTCGTCCACGACGTCCACCGGACCGAGGATCCGGAACTCCATGTGACACCCCCACCCCGGGTGTGGCGGCCTCGACGAGCGGGGCCGCACCCGGACCTTGTCGCCCAGATGACGCCGACGTTACCGATCAGGGTTTTCCCTGCGATGTCGGCCTGATTTCGCTGCGCTGGATCCAACTCGCCCTCGGCGAAACTGAAATGAAAGAGGCCCAGATCGGCCCGCACGGTTCCCTCGCCGTCACCGCGGCCCCGGCGGGTCGCGGTGACGGGTCGGCGGACGGCCGGCCTCATAGTTCGAGCAACCGCCACAGCGCTTCGGCGCTCACCGTCTCGGCGCCGCGCAGGAGTTCGTCCAGCCGTCTCGCCTTGGCGCTCCAGAAGGACGCGCCGACCTCCTCGAACAGCCGTTCCGCCTCGGTCAGGCAGCCGGCGGCGGCCAACCGGTCGCCGCTCAGCGCCGTCACACAGGCCATCGCCAGCCCGGCCCGGGCGACCAGGAACCGGCCCGGCACCGAGCGGGTGGCCGCCAGGCGGTCGCCCGCCGGGCCGGCGCCGTCCAGGGCCAGCCGGCGGCCGCCGCGGGCGCTCGGCACGTCGTACGACCGCGGGTGCATCGCCTGGTTGTGCCGCACCAGGGCCCGGCCGCAGTGCTCGAACAGCCGCAGGGCGACGTCCAGGCGCTCGGTCTCCTCCTCGTGGTAGCGCCACTGGACGATCTCCAGCGTGCCGAGCGCGTGCGGCGCCGCGGTCTCCGCGAGCTCGTCGCCGGTGCGCAACGCGGCGGCTGGGAGGCGTTCGCCGTACAGACGGCGCTCCAGCGGGTGTTCGCGCTCGCGGTCGAGGGCGGCGCCGGTCATCGCCAGGTCCCAGGCGAGGGCGGCCTCGCCGGAGCGGGCGGCCTGCTCGACGGCGCCGACGATCGCGGCGCGCTCGGCCTCGAACCAGCCCACCGGGTCGGCCAGCAGGTCGGCGACCAGCTGCTCGGGCAGGTGGTGCCGGTGGTCGGGGCCTTCGACCACGGCCTGGTCGCCGCCGTGGAGGCGTCGGTGCGCCTCCCCGGCCAGGGACAGCCAGCCGCCGAAGGCGCGGCGCAGGCTCGCGCGGCGCTCGGCCTCGCCCACCCGCTCCTCGGCGCACTCGTGGGCGAACAGCCGCAGCAGGCCCTTGAAGCGGTAGCGGACCCGGCCGGCGACGGAGCCCGGAAGCACGTCGAGGAGCTGGGCGTCGACCAGCTCCTCGATCAGGTCCTCGGCCTCTAACACCCCGGTGTCGAGCAGCGCGGCGCCGGCCCAGGCGGCGAAGTCGGGCACGTTCAGCAGGCCGAGCAGCCGGTACATCCGGGCGGCCCGCTCGGGCAGGTCGCGGTAGCTGAGCCGGAGGGCGGCCCGCACCCCGCACTCGTCCGGGCCGAGTTCGTCGAGCCGGCGCTGCCGGTCCTCCAGCCGGGCCACCAGGGTGCGCACCGGCCAGTGCGGCCTGGCGGCGAGTCGGGCGGCCGCGATCCGCAGGGCGAGCGGCAGCCGGTCGCACAGCTCGGCGAGCCGGGCGGCCTCGCCCGGCTCGGCCGCGATCCGGCCGTCGCCGACCACCCGGTCGAGCAGGGTGACGGCCTCGTCGGGCCGCAGCGTGTCGAGCGGGAGGTGGACGAAGTCGTAGTCGCCGGCCAGGCCGCCCATCGGCGCGCGGCTGGTGATCAGGACGCCGCAGCGGCCGCTGCCCGGCAGCAGCTGGCGGACCTGGGCGAAGGAGCGGGCGTTGTCGAGCACCACCAGCACCCGGCGCCCGCCCAGCACGCTGCGGAACAGCGCGCCGCGGTCGGCCAGGTCGGCGGGGATCCGCTCGGCGGGCACCCCGAGGGCGAGCAGGAAGCGCTCCAGCACCACGCCCGGTGCGGCGGGCTGGTCGCTCTGGTGGTAGCCGCGCAGGTCGGCGAAGAGCTGGCCGTCCGGGAAGCGGGCGGCGACCCGGTGGGCGCAGTGCACGGCCAGCGCCGTCTTGCCGACCCCGCCGAGGCCGGTGAGCAGACCGACCGGGACGGCGTCGTGGCCGTCGCGCCCGTCCAGCAGCCGGTCCAGGAAGGAGAGTTCGTCCTCGTGGCCGGTGAACGCGGCGACGTCGGAGGGCAGCTGGGCGGGAACGCGCGGCGGGGGCGGGGGCGGGGCCGCCGCCGGCTCGCCGGGCGGGCCGAGGCGGGGCGAGTCGGCCAGCACCGCCTCGTGCAGCTCCCGCAGCGCCGGGCCGGGTTCGATGCCGAGCTCCTCGATCAGCAGTCGGCGGCCCTCCCGGAAGGTCTCCAGCGCCTCGGCCCGCCGCCCGCAGCGGTACTGGGCGAGCATCAGGTGGGCGCGGGCCTGCTCGCGCAGCCCGTTCTCCCGGATGAAGGCCGACAGCTCGCCGACCAGTTCCCGGTGCTGGCCCAGCTCCAGGCGCAGCGCGGTCAGCTCCTCGTAGGCGTCCAGGCGCAGTTCGGCGAGCCGGGCGGCCCCGGCCTCGACCCGTTCGCCGGCGACGCCCTCCAGGGCGGGGCCGCGCCACATCCCGAGGGCCGTCTCCAGGAGGGCGACCGCCCCGGCGGCGTCGCCGACCCGGGCGGCCTCCCGGGCCCGGGCCGTGCACTCCTCGAACTCGACGGCGTCGATGCGGTGTTCGCCGACGAACAGCATGTAGCCGGGGTGCATGGTGACGATCAGGTCGTCCCGGCCGACCGCCGCCTTGAAGGTCTTGCGCAAGCCGGAGACGCAGATCGCGATCTGGTTGACGAAGGTGTTCGGCGGGTTGCCGTGCCACACCGCGTCGGCCAGCGCGTCGACCGAGACCACCCGGTTCGCGAAGAGCAGCAGCATCGAGAGGATGGTGCGCTGACGAGCCCCCGCCACGGGCACGGGGGTTCCGTTCGCCCGGACGTCCAGAGCGCCCAGGATCCGGAACACCACCTGCAGCACCAGCAGCCTCCCTCCGGGCGCAGCTTTATCACAATCGAGCGGCGATCTCGCCATCGCCGTCGTTCGTAACAGATTCCTGACGGGCGTCACAAGTCACGTTTCAGGAAGCTGCCATGACAAGCGGCCGCTGTCCTCTTGCCCGGTGAGCCCGGGTCGGCTATCAGCTCGGCGCCATCCACGAACCCGGTCTGATCTCCTCGGCGCGCACCCGCTGCCACGCCGCCGTGCGGCCGGCGTCCGGCACGGCGGCCCGGCCGCCCCCGCGGGCGGCGAGGGCGGCCAGCACGCCGGTCAGCGCGGCGAGTTCCTCCGGCGAGGGGGCGCCCCGCAGGACCTTCAGCGGGGGCGGCGCCGCGCGGCCCCGGCCGCCGGTCACAGCGGCGGGTTGCCGTGCTTGCGGGCCGGCAGCAGCGCGTGCTTGGCGCTCAGCATGGCGACCGCGTCGATCAGCACCCGGCGGGTGTCGGCCGGGTCGATGACGTCGTCCACGAGGCCGCGCTCGGCCGCGTAGTACGGGTGCATCAGCTCGGCCGTGTACTCCTTGACCAGCTGCGCACGGGTCGTCTCGGGGGTGTCCGAGGCGGCGATCTCGCGGCGGAACACCACGTTGGCGGCGCCCTCGGCGCCCATCACGGCGATCTCGTTGGTCGGCCAGGCGAAGGACAGGTCGGCGCCGATGGAGCGGGAGTCCATCACGATGTAGGCGCCGCCGTAGGCCTTGCGCAGGATCAGCGAGATGCGCGGCACGGTGGCGTTGC
>NZ_JZKH01000190.1 GCF_000961885.1 Streptomyces rubellomurinus | reverse complement strand
GTGCGCTTCGCTCCCGTCGTGCGCCGGCTGCTCGACGACGGCTTCGCCCTGTTCGTCGAGGCCAGCGCGCACCCCGTGCTGACCGTCGGCATCGGCGAGAGCATCGAGCAGGCCGGCGCGCGGGCGGCCGCCATCGGCACCCTGCGCCGCGAGGAGGGCGGCCCCGAGCGCGTGCTGCGCTCGCTCGCCGAGGCCTGGGTGCACGGCGCGCCCGTCGCCTGGCCCGAGGTCTTCGGCAGCGGCCCCACGGTCGACCTGCCCACCTACGCCTTCCAGCGCCGCCGCTACTGGCTGGAAGCCCCGCCCGCCGAACAGCTCGCCGCCCCGGCGGACGAGAGCGAGACCGCGTTCTGGGCCGCCGTCGAGAACCAGGACCTCAGCTCGCTGATCAGCAGCGCCGACATCGACGTGACGGACACCGAGGACTCCTGGGAGGCCGTGCTGCCCGCGCTCGCCGCCTGGCGCCGGGCCCGCCGCCGGTCCGCGACGATCGACCGCTGGCGCTACCGGATCGCCTGGCGGCCCGTCCCCGTGCCCGCAGCGCCCGCGCTGAGCGGCCGCTGGCTGCTGCTGCTCCCTCCCGCCGAGACCGCCCTGGCCGCCGACTGCCGCGACGCGCTGGCCGCGCACGGCGCCGAGCCCGTCCCGGTGCCGGTGGACGCCGCCACCGCCGACCGGGCCGCGCTGGGGGATGCTCTGCGCGCGGCCGCCGCCGACCGGCCGGTGGCCGGGGTGCTCTCGCTGCTCGGCCTGGACGAGCGCCCCCGGGCCGAACAGCCGCTGGTGCCGGCCGGCGTCGCCGCGACCGCCGCGGCCGTCCTCGCGCTCGACGACGCCGGGATCGAGGCCGGGCTGTGGAGCGCCACCAGCGGCGCCGTCCGGGCGGAGAAGGCCGATACCGTCGACCACCCCGTCCAGGCCCACGTCTGGGGCCTCGGCCGGGTGGCCGCCCTGGAGCGGCCCGCCCACTGGGCCGGCCTGGTGGACCTGCCGGCCGCGCTCGACCCGCGCGCCGCCGCCCGGCTCTGCGCGGTGCTCGGCGGCATCGAGGGCGCGGACGGCACCGAGGACCAACTGGCCGTCCGGGCCGGCGGGGTGTTCGCCCGCCGCCTGGTCCGCGCCCCGCTGGACGGCGCGCCCGCCGCGTTGAACGGCGCGCCCGCCGCGCGGCCGTGGCGCCCGCGCGGCACCGTGTTGGTCACCGGCGGCACCGGCGCCCTCGGCGCCCGGGTCGCCCGGGCCCTCGCCGCGCGCGGCGCCGAGCACCTGCTGCTGACCAGCCGGCGCGGACCCACCGCCCCCGGCGCCGCCGAACTCGCCGAGGAGCTCACCGGGTTGGGAGCCCGGGTCACCGTCACCGCCTGCGACGTCGCCGACCGGGCGGCGCTGGCCGCCGTCCTCGCCGCCGTGCCCTCGGACGCCCCGCTCACCGCCGTCGTGCACACCGCGGGCATCACCCAGGCCAGCCCGATCGACGAGACCGGCCCGGCCGAGCACGCCGCCGTCGTCGCGGGCAACTCGGCGGGGGCCGCCCACCTGGACGACCTGCTCGGGGACCGGGAGCTGGACGCCTTCGTGCTCTTCTCCTCGAACGCGGGCGTCTGGGGCAGCGGCGGCCAGGGCGCCTACGCGGGCGCCAACGCGTACCTCGACGCGCTCGCCGAGCACCGCCGGGCCCGCGGCCGCACCGCCACCTCGGTCGCCTGGGGCGCCTGGGACGGCGGCGGACTGACCGCCACAGACGGCGCCACCGAACAGCTGCGCCGACGCGGCGTCCTGGCCATGGACCCCGAACCGGCACTCGCCGCCCTGCTGCAGGCCGTCGCCCGGGACGAGACGTTCCTGGCCGTCGCCGACGTGGACTGGGCCCGGTTCGTGCCCGGCTTCACCGCCCGGCGCCGCAGCCCGCTGCTCGCCGAACTGCCCGAGGTGCGCGCCGCGTTGGGCGCCGCCGAGCAGGCCCCGCAGCCGGCGGACTCCGACCTCGCCCGCCGCCTGGCCGACACCCCGCCCGCCGACCACGAGCGGATCCTGCTCGACCTGGTGCTCACCGAGGTCGCCGCCGCGCTCGGCCACGACTCGCCCGATGCGCTGGAGGCCGGCCGCCCGTTCAAGGACCTCGGCTTCGACTCGCTGATCGCCGTCGACCTGCGCAACCGGCTGCGCACGGCAGCCGGTCTCCCGCTGCCGGCCACGCTGGTCTTCGACCACCCGACGCCCACCGCACTCGCCCGCCACCTGCGCGAGGAACTGCTCGGCCTGCGGGCGGCCGCGCCGCTGCCGGCCGCCGTCGCAGTCGGCACCGACGACGAGCCGATCGCCATCGTCGGCATGGCCTGCCGCTACCCCGGCGGGGTGACCACCCCCGAGGGCCTGTGGCAGCTGGTGCTCGACGGCCGCGACGCGGTCGGCGCGTTCCCCACCGATCGCGGCTGGGACACCGACGGCCTCTACGACCCGGACCCCGACCGGCCCGGCAAGTCCTACGTGCGCGAGGGCGGCTTCCTCACCGACGCCTCCCGGTTCGACGCCGGGTTCTTCGGCATCTCCCCGCGCGAGGCGCTGGCGATGGACCCGCAGCAGCGGCTGCTCCTGGAAACCTCCTGGGAGGCCATCGAACGGGCCGGAATCGACCCGGCCGCGCTCAAGGGCGGAGCAACCGGTGTGTTCGTCGGCGCCGCGCACCCCGGCTACGGCGAGGGCCTGACCCGGGTACCGGACGGCGTCGAAGGCCACCTGCTGTTCGGCGGCTCCTCGGCCGTCACCTCCGGCCGGGTCGCCTACACCTTCGGCCTCGAAGGCCCGGCGGTCACCGTCGACACCATGTGCTCCTCCTCCCTGGTCGCCCTCCACCTGGCCTGCCAGGCGCTTCGCACCGGCGAGTGCTCGACGGCGCTGGCCGCCGGCGCCATGATCATGGTGTCCCCGGGCGTCTTCGTCGCCTTCAGCCGCCAGCGCGGCCTCGCCCGCGACGGCCGCTGCAAACCCTTCTCCGCCGACGCGGACGGCACCGGCTGGGGCGAGGGCGTGGGCACCCTGCTGCTGGAACGGCTCTCCGACGCCCGCCGCCACGGGCACCCGGTGCTCGCCGTGATCCGGGGCAGCGCGACCAACCAGGACGGCGCCTCCAACGGCCTGACCGCCCCCAACGGCCCCTCCCAGCAACGGGTGATCCGCCAGGCACTGGCCAACGCCCGGCTCGCACCGGAGGACATCGACGCCGTCGAGGCCCACGGGACCGGCACCACGCTCGGCGACCCGATCGAGGCGCAGGCCCTGATCGCCACGTACGGGCGGGGCCGCAGCCCCGAACGGCCGCTGTGGCTGGGCGCGTTGAAGTCCAACATCGGCCACACCCAGGCGGCCTCCGGGATCGCCGGGGTGATCAAGACGGTGATGGCGCTGCGCCACGGCATCCTGCCGCGCACGCTGCACGCGGACGAGCCGACGCCCGAGGTGGACTGGTCGGCGGGCACCGTCCGGCTGCTCACCGAGCAGCGGGAGTGGCCCGCGGTGGACCGCCCGCGCCGGGCCGGGGTGTCGGCCTTCGGCGGCTCCGGCACCAACGCGCACGTGATCCTCGAGCAGGCGCCGGAGCCCGAACCCCCTGCTGGACCGTCCGCCGAGCGCCCGGCGCCGGTGCTGGACACGCCCGTCCTGCCCTGGGTGCTGTCGGGCCGGACGGCGGGCGCCCTGGCGGGCCAGGCCGAGCGGCTGGCCGCGGCGGCATCGGACAGTGCCCCGGCGGACGTGGCGCGTTCGCTGGTGGAGTCGCGGGCGGTGTTCGAGCGGCGTGCGGTGGTGCTCGGCTCCGCGCCGGAGCAACTGCGTTCCGCCCTGGGCTCGTTGGCGGCGGGGGAGCCGTCTGCGGCGGTGGTGACGGGTGTCTCGGGGGACGGGCGGGTGGTGTTCGTCTTCCCGGGGCAGGGGTCGCAGTGGGCGGGAATGGGGGCCGAACTGCTGGACACCGCGCCGGTGTTCGCCGAGCGGATCGCGGAGTGCGAGGCGGCGCTGGCGCCGCATGTGGACTGGTCGCTCACCGAAGTGCTGCGCAGCGGCAAGGACTTGGACCGGGTCGATGTGGTCCAGCCGGTGCTGTGGGCGGTGATGGTGGCGCTGGCCGAGCTGTGGCGTGCCGTTGGCGTCGAGCCGGCCGCCGTGGTGGGGCACTCGCAGGGCGAGATCGCCGCTGCCTGCGTCGCGGGCGCGTTGTCGTTGGAGGACGGCGCCCGGGTCGTCGCCCTGCGCAGTCGTGCTCTGTTGGCGCTGTCCGGCAAGGGTGGCATGGTCTCGCTTCCGCTGCCCGCCGAGGAGGTGGAGACGCTGCTGGAGCCGTACGGCGGCCGGATCGGGGTCGCCGCCCTCAACGGCCCTTCGTCGACGGTGGTGTCGGGCGACGCGGACGCCCTGGAGCAGCTGCTCGCCGAGCACGAGCGCGCCCGCCGCATCGACGTCGACTACGCCTCGCACGGCCCCCACGTCGAGGCGATCCGCGACGAGCTGCTCACCGCGCTCGCCGGGATCACCCCGCGCACGGCCGACGTCCCGTTCCACTCCACCGTCACCGGAGGGGAGTTGGACACCACCGCCCTGAACGCGGAGTACTGGTACACCAACCTGCGCCAGCCCGTCCGCTTCGCCCCGGTCGTCGAAGCCCTGGCCAGGCAGGGCCACGGGTCGTTCGTCGAGGTCAGCGCCCACCCGGTGGTGACCGTCGCGGTCGGC
>NZ_JZKH01000189.1 GCF_000961885.1 Streptomyces rubellomurinus | reverse complement strand
CGGGATGCCCGCGCGCTCGAACACCTCCCAGGAGGTCTCCAGCAGCAGCCGCTGCTGCGGGTCCATGGCCAGCGCCTCGCGCGGCGAGATCCCGAACAGGTCGGCGTCGAAGCGGGTGGCGTCGGCGAGGAAGCCGCCGTGGCGGGTGTACGAGGTGCCGGGCTGCTCGGCGTCCGTGCCGAACAGCCGGCCCAGGTCCCAGCCCCGGTCGGTCGGGAACCCGGAGATGGCGTCACCGCCCGCCGCGACCAGCTCCCACAGCTCCTCCGGCGAGGACACGCCGCCCGGCAGCCGGCAGGCCATCGCCACGATCGCGATCGGCTCGTGGTCGCGCTCCTCCACCGTCCGCAGCCGCTGCCGGGCCTCGTGCAGCTCGGCCGCGGTCCGCTTGAGGTAGTCGACCAGCTGCTCTTCCGTCGCCACCTGGGAGGGCCCCCTTCCGCGTCCGCCCGGGCACGGCAGTCCGCCGGCCCCCGTTCCCGTTCGTTCGGGTGGATCGTGCGAAGGCCGCCGAAAGGCACCGACGCGCGGCCACCGGACAGGCCCGGCGCGCGACGGAGTTCCGCGTTCGGCAGCTCCCACCCGGTTTTCCCGGCGCTCCGGAATTCCGTTCCGCCCGTTTCCGTGCCCGGCTCCGGAATTCCCGCGCGCCTTCCACGCGGTCGTCGGATCGGGCGGGGGGAAAGGAACGGCTGCGGTAATTCGCGATTCGCCGGGAACAATCCTGCACCCGGCCCGCCGGACCGGGACCCCTAATCTCGCGGCCCCCTACCGGCCCCCGCGGTCCCCTACCGAACGCCACGGGCCGCCGCCGGCGTCCGAGCGAGGGGGCGTCAGTCCTGGCCGGGCGCGAGCACGGTGATGTCCGAGCGGCCCCAGAAGGCGCGCATCTCCTCGATCAGGCCGCTCGGCCCCACCTTGACGACCATCACGTAGCGCACCCGCATCCGGGCGCGCGCGGGGTCGACGGGCGGCTGGACCACCCCGTACTGGGCGAGGAACGGGCCGTTCGGCAGGTAGTCCATGGTGGCGGTGACCGGCACCGCGGCGTGCAGGCCGTCCTGAGAGGCGACCGGCTCGCCGTAGTCCTCGTGGACCCGGCCGGCGACCGCCGCCCCCGCGTGCGCCCGGAAGGCCGCGTGCCCGACCCGCCACCCGGAGCCCACCGGGTCCTCGAACCGGACGGCCTCGTCGTACAGCTTCAGCAGCCCGTCCAGGTCGCCCTCGTTCACCCGCCGGCAGTGCTCCACCGCCAGCTCCTTGCGCGTCGCCTCGTCAACCACGGGTTCTCCGCATCCGTCACCGGCGGACAATTCGAGCGGACACTAGCAATGCGGCAGCGGGCCGACAATGGCCCTCGGGGTCCGGTCGGACGGAATAGGGGTGGCCGCTGGGGTGCGCCCCGGCATACGGTTCCCGTGCCGTTGTCCCGCTTTCCCGTTGTCCCGTCGTTCCGCTTTCCCGTTGTTCCGCTTTCCCGTCGTTCCGTTGTCGCGCTCTCCCGCCGCACCGGCCGTCCACGGCCGGGCTATTCGCCGCGCCGACCGGCTCCGGCCGGATCGCATTCCTGGAGGTTCTGGTGCCGGACGAAGCCGCCCGCAAGGAGCTGGTGCTCGAGTACTGCCGCCGGATGAACGCCGGCGACCTGGACGGCGCGGTGGCGCTGTTCGCCCCCGACGCCCGGTTCGAGGACCCGGTCGGCGCGCCGCCGATGGTCGGCACCGGCGCGATCCGGGCCCACCTCGCCCAGGCCATCGGCCACCAGGTGCGCGAGGCACCCGGTGAGCCGACTGCGGCGATGGACGCCGAGCACGTGGTGCTGCCGGTGGGCATCACCCTGCGCACCCCGCAGCTGCCGCCGGGCACGCTGGCCCGAATCAACCTGATCAGCGTCATCCGGGTCGGCCCGGACGAGCTGATCCACGAGGTGCGGGTGTACTGGGGCGAGTCGGACGCGCGCGTGCTCGCGTCCTGACGCACCGTCAGACGGGCTGGGCAGCCCCGCCCGGGAGAGTGGCGACGACGGCGGCGACCGCGCGGGCCGTGGCCGCCCAGTCGTCGCTGAGGTAGAAGTGGCCGCCGGGGAAGACCTGCAGGTCGAACGGGCCGGACGTCTGGTCCGCCCAGGCGCGGGTCTCGTCCACGGTCACCCGGGGGTCCGCGTCACCGGTCAACACCGTGACGGGGCAGTCCAGTTGCGGCCCCGGCTCGTAGCGGTAGGTCTCGATCGCCCGGTAGTCCGCCCGGGTCGCGGGCAGGATCATCCGGACGATCTCGTCGTCGTCCAGCAGCGAGTTGGCCGTGCCGCTGAGCCGGCGGATCTCGGCGATCAGCCCCTCGTCGTCGCGCTTGTGCACCTCCTCGTCGCGGTGGATGGACGGGGCCCGCCGACCGGAGGCGATCAGGGCCAGCGGCACACCGTCCTGCTTCTGCCGGAACCGCCGGGCCACCTCGAACGCGATCACCGCCCCCATGCTGTGCCCGAGGAAGACCAATGGCCGCCCGGTCAGCGACTGGAGAACAGCGAACACCTCGTCGGCCAGCGAGGCCACGTCACCGAGGCACGGCTCCGACAGCCGGTCCTGCCGGCCCGGGTACTGCACGCCGACCGCCTCCAGCGACGCCAGCTCCAGGGCCAGCGGCCGGAAGAAGGTCGCCGAGCCGCCCGCGTGCGGGAAGCAGACCAGCAGCGGACCGCTGGTCCGTCCGGGGGTGAACTGGCGGATCCACAGGTCCCTGTCGTCGGTCACGTTCCGCTTCCTCTCGTTCTGTTCACTCTTGACACTCCGAGTACGTCGGGCACTCCGAGTACTCCGGTCGTACCACATCGATTCTGCGTCAGAGCCCCAACTCGTTCTGCAGGAAGTCCAGGACTTCGTCCGCCGAGGCCGCCTCCAACCGGCTCGCCACCGTGGCCGCCTCCACTGCGGCCTCCGCTGCGGCCTCCGCGGGGGCCTGCTGCTCGCGCAGCCGGGAGAGCAGGACCTCAAGGCGCGCGGTGACGGCGGCGACGGCCTCCTCGTCCTCCGGGACCGCGAACGCGGCTTCCAGCCGGTCGAGTTCGTCGAGGAGCGGACGTGCGACCGAGCCCGGCACGACCTCGGCCAGCAGGTGGGACGCCAGCGCGGCCGGCGAGGGGTGGTCGAAGACCAGCGAGGTCGACAGGCGCAGGCCGGTGGCCCGCTGGAGCCGATTGCGCAGTTCGACGGCCGTGAGCGAGTCGAACCCGAGGTCCTTGAAGGTCGCTTCCCCGTCGATGCCGCCCGCTCCGGCGTGGCCGAGGACGGTGGCGGCGTGGCCGCGCACCAGGCCGTCCAGCAGTTCGCGCTGTTCGGCCGGGGAGAGCGCGGCGAGGCGGTGGGTGAGGGTGGTCGGGGACTCGGTGGTGCCGGTGGCGGCGGCGCGGCGGCGGGGTGTGCGCACGAGGCGGCTCAGGATCGGGGGCAGGTCGTCGCGGCGGGCCAACGCCACTGGATCGAGGCGGGCGGGGACGAGGACGGGCTCGTCGCGGTGCAGGGCCGCGTCGAGGAGCGCAAGGGCTTCGTCGGCGCTCATCGGGCGGATGCCGCTGCGGGCCATTCGGGCCAGGTCCGTCTCGGCCAGGCCGGCGGCCATGCCCGGGCCGTCCCACTGGCCCCAGGCCAGGGAGAGACCGGGCAGGCCCTGGGCACGGCGGTCGGCCATCAGGGCGTCGAGCGCGGCGTTCGCGGCCGCGTAGGCGCCCTGCCCGGCCGTACCGAGCACACCGGCGACGGAGGAGAACACGACGAACGCGGCCAGGTCGAGGTGCCGGGTCGCCTCGTGAAGGTGGCGCACGGCGTCGACCTTCGGACGGCGCACGCGCGCCAGGCGCTCGGGAGTGAGCGCCGCCACCGTCGCATCGTCCAGGACACCAGCGGTGTGGACGACGGCCGTCAGGCGCTCACCGATACCGGCCACCAGCGCGCGCACCGCTGCCTCATCCGCGACGTCGCAGGCGACGACGCTCACCTCGGCCCCGAGGGCGCGCAGGTCGGCGACCAGGTCCGCCGCGCCCGGGGCGTCCGGGCCGCGACGGCCGGCCAGAACCAGCTCCCGGACGCCGTGGTGGGTGACGAGGTGGCGGGCCACCAGCGCGCCCAGGGCACCCGTCCCGCCGGTGACCAGCACAGTGCCGGCCGGCGGGATCGGGCGCGGGACCGTCAGCACGACCTTGCCGACGTGCCGGGCCTGACTCATGTGCCGAAGCGCCTCGCCCGCCCGGCGCACGTCCCACACCCGCACCGGCAGCGGCTCCAGGACCCCGCGTTCGAACAGCTCGACGAGCTGCGCCAGCATCCCACCGATCAGCTCCGGGCCCGCGTCCAGCAGGTCGAACGGCCGGTAGACGATCCCATCGGCCGCCGCCCAGCCGTCCGGACGGATGTCCGTCTTGCCCATCTCCAGGAACCGGCCACCCTCCCCCAGCAGCCGCGCCGAGGCGTCCACGAACTCACCCGCCAGCGAGTTCACCACCACATCCACCCCGCGACCACCCGACGCCGCGCGGACCCCCTCCTCGAACGACAGATCCCGGGACGAGCCGATCCTCGCCGCGTCCACCCCCAGTCCTTCGACCACCGGCCACTTCGCCTCGCTCGCCGTCGCGAACACCTCCGCGCCCAGATGGCCCGCCACCTGCACGGCCGCCATCCCCACCCCACCCGCGGCCGCGTGCACCAGCACCGACTCACCCGACCGCAGCCCGCCGAGCTCCACCAGCCCGTAGAACGCCGTCAGGAACACCACCGGCACCGACGCCGCCCGCACGAACGACCACCC
>NZ_JZKH01000188.1 GCF_000961885.1 Streptomyces rubellomurinus | reverse complement strand
GGCCTTCCGGCTGTCTGTGCGCCGCCAGGGACTCGAACCCCGGACCCGCTGATTAAGAGTCAGCTGCTCTAACCAACTGAGCTAGCGGCGCCTGCTGACGTGGAGAACATTACCTGGTCAGCAGCCGAAACACACAATCGGTCCGGCGTCCGCCGCCGGCCAGCCTCAGAAGGTCAGCACCACCTTGCCCCGGACGTGCCCGGCGCCCACCAGCCGGTGCGCCTCGGCGGCCCGCTCCATCGGCAGCGCCTCGGCGATCTCCAGCCGCAGCCCGCCGGCCTCCCACAGCTCCACCAGCTCGGCGAGCCGCCCTGCGGTGCGGTCGGTCCGCACCTTCAGCAGCCCGAGCCGCTCGGCGCCCTCGAAGTCGACGGCGGTGCCGATCCGCCCCCGGTCCGCGACCAGCTCGACGGACGCCTCCAGGGCGCCGCGCCCGGCCGCGTCGAAGGCCGCGTCCACCCCCTGCGGCGCCACCGCCCGGACCCGCCCGACCAGCCCCTCCCCGTACGTGACCGGGACGGCGCCCAGGCCGCGCAGGTAGTCGTGGTTGCGCTCGCTGGCGGTGCCGATCACCGTGGCGCCCCAGGCCCGGGCCAGCTGGACGGCCGCCGTGCCGACCCCGCCGGCGGCGGCGTGCACCAGCACGGTGTCGCCGGGGCCGACGCCGAGCAGCCGCAGCGCCGTGTGCGCGGTCTGGCCGGAGGCGGAGAGCGCGCCGGCGTGCTCCCAGGGCATCCCGGCGGGCTTGGCGACCAGCTGCCCGGCGTCCACGACGACCAGCTCGGCCTGCCCGTTCAGGGTCCGGAAGCCGATCACCTCGTCGCCGACCCGCCACTGCCCGACGCCCGGGCCCAGGGCGTCCACCACCCCGGCGAACTCGTTGCCGAGGACGGCCGGCAGGTCGAGCTTCGCCCCGGGCGGGCTGTACCCGTCCCGGACGGCGATGTCCACCGGCTGCACCCCGGCGGCGTGCACCCGCACCCGCACCTCGCCCGGCCCGGGCTGCGGGTCGGGCAGCTCGGCGATCCGCAGGACCTCCGGTCCGCCGAACACCGGGACGGTGACTGCCTTCATGACGGGCTCCCCTCGACGCGCGGCCGTTCGCCGGCCGTTCGATTGCCTTCGGCTCGACATGCCGTCGACCGCCACCGATCCTCGGAGCTGAAGTCCACTTGAGGTCAAGCTGCCGTCCAGCGTGTCGTCATGAATGAGCGCATTGTCAGATTTATCCTGGGCGGCGCTCAGCCGTCCGTCGTCGAGAGGAACCTCCCCGTGGGCCAGCTGCCCCTGTTCTTCCTGGTGCTGCTCGCCTCCGTGGTCACCATGCCGCTCGGCCGCCGGACGGGCGTGCCGCAGCCGGTCCTGATGACCCTGCTCGGCATCGTCATGGCCCTCGTCCCGCAGATCCCGGACGTCACCGTCGAGCCCGAGCTGATCCTGCCGATGGTCCTGCCGCCGCTGATCTTCGCCGTCGCCCGGCGGTCCTCGGTCCGCTACTTCAAGGCCAACGCCCGCTCGATCCTGCTGCTCGCCGTCGCCCTGGTGGTGGTCACCACGATCGCGGTGGCCGCCACCGTGCACTCGCTGCTGCCCGCCCTGCCGCTCGCCGCCGCGATCGCGGTCGGCGCGCTGGTCTCCCCGCCCGACCCGGTGGCCGCCGTCGCGGTGGCCGGCAGCATCGGGCTGCCCCGGCGCCTGGTGGCGATCCTGGAGAGCGAGGGCCTGTTCAACGACGTCACCGCGATCGTCATCTACTCGCTGGCCATCGAGGCCATGGTCAGCGGCGACTTCTCGGTCGGCAACGCGGTGCTGCGCTTCGTGCTGTCCGCCGTGCTCGCCGTGGTCGTGGGCGTCGTGCTCGGCTGGGTGAACACCAAGGTCGCCGAGCGCCTGGACGACCCCACCCAGCAGGTCGCCCTCAACCTGCTGGTGCCCTTCGCCGCCTACACCATCGCCGAGGAGATCCACGGCTCCGGCGTGCTGGCCGTCGTCGTCTGCGCGCTCTACCTGGCCGAGCGGGCCTCCGACGCCGACGCCGTCTCCTACCGGCTGGTCGGCAACGCGTTCTGGGAGGTCGTCGAGATCCTGATCACCGGCGTCGCCTTCGGCCTGATCGGCCTGGAGCTGGCCACCGTGCTCAAGGAGGCCGGCAACGGCTGGACCGGCTTCCTCGGCGACGCCGCCGTGGTCATCGCGGTCGTCGTCGTGGTCCGGCTGCTGTGGCTGCTGCCCGCCGGCTGGCTCTCCAAGAAGCTGCGCAGCGGCGCCGACGAGGACACCCCGTTCAGCTGGAAGGAGAGCGTGGTCCTCTGGTGGTCCGGCATGCGCGGCGTGGCCACCGTCGCCCTCGCCCTCGCCATCCCGCTCACCCTGCACTCCGGCGAGGACTTCCCCGAGCGCGGCCGACTGGTCTTCATCGCCTTCAGCGTGGTGCTGTTCACCCTGCTCGTCCAGGGCCTCACCCTGCCCTGGCTGGCCAAGCGGCTCCGGCTGGACATCGACCAGGACGCCCACGAGCAGGCCGTCCGCCGGCTCTGGTGGCGGGCCGCCAAGGCCGGGCTCGCCCGGCTCGGCGAACTGGAGGAGCAGGACCGGCTGCCCGGCGAGGTCGCCGACCGCCTGCGCGACCGCCAGCACGACCGGCTGGCCCGGCTCTGCCCGGAGAACTACGCCGAGGAGGAGGCCGCCGAGGCCAAGCAGCGCCTCGCCCAGTGGCGGGCCGCCCGGGACGTCGAACAGGAGATGATCGCCGCCTCCCGGCGCGAGATGCTCGCCGCCCGCAGCGAGGCCGGCGCCGACCCGGAGCTGGTCGACCAGGTGCTGCGCGGCCTGGACCTGCGCTCCGAACGGAAGTGACGAGCAGTCCGCCCGGGCCCGGCGGAATGTGCGTGACCGGGTCCGGGGTTGCATAGGCTGAGCCCGGGCAGGCCGTCAACGGCGTCGGCACACCATCCAGTAGCCGCACGACCTCGCGAACCCTCACCGCCTGGCCCTGCCGGTTTCTGCACCCAGATGAATCGAGGACCCACCGATGTCGGAGACCCGCGCCGACGCCCGCACCCCGCTCGACCGCACCCCGCAGTGGGCCGCCCTGGCCAAGCACCGCGACGAACTGGGCGAGACCCACCTGCGCGAGCTCTTCGCCGCCGACCCGGAGCGCGGCCGCCGCCTCACCCTGCAGGTCGGCGACCTGTACGTGGACTACGCCAAGCAGCTCGTCACCGACGAGACGCTGGAACTGCTGCGCGACCTGGCCGCCGCCACCGGCGTCGCCGCGCTGCGCGACGCGATGTTCCGCGGCGAGAAGATCAACAACACCGAGCACCGGGCCGTCCTGCACACCGCGCTGCGCGCCCCGCGCGACGCGGTGATCGAGGTCGACGGCGAGAACGTGGTGCCCGCCGTGCACGCCGTCCTGGACAGGATGGCGGCCTTCGCCGACCGGGTCCGCGGCGGCGAGTGGACGGGCCACACCGGCAAGCGGATCCGCACCGTCGTCAACATCGGCATCGGCGGCTCCGACCTCGGCCCGGCGATGGCCTACGAGGTGCTGCGCTCGTTCGCCCGGCGCGACCTCGACGTCCGCTTCGTCTCCAACGTGGACGGCGCCGACCTGCACGAGGCCGTCCGCGACCTCGACCCGGCCGAGACGCTCTTCATCGTCGCCTCGAAGACCTTCACCACCATCGAGACCATCACCAACGCGGTCTCCGCCCGCTCCTGGCTGCTCTCCGGCCTCGGCGCCGGCACCGAGGCGGTCGCCAAGCACTTCGTCGCGCTGTCCACCAACGCCCAGGGCGTGCAGGACTTCGGCATCGACACCGCCAACATGTTCGAGTTCTGGGACTGGGTCGGTGGCCGCTACTCCTACGACTCGGCGATCGGCCTCTCGCTGATGATCGCCATCGGCCCGGACGCCTTCCGCGAGATGCTGGACGGCTTCCACCTGGTCGACGAGCACTTCCGCACCGCCCCGCCGGAGCAGAACGTCCCGCTGCTGCTCGGCCTGCTGGGCGTCTGGTACGGCGCGTTCTTCGACGCCCAGGCGCACGCGGTGCTGCCGTACTCGCACTACCTGTCCAAGTTCACCGCCTACCTGCAGCAGCTGGACATGGAGTCCAACGGCAAGTCGGTGACCCGCGACGGCACCCCGGTCGACTGGCAGACCGGCCCGGTGGTCTGGGGCACCCCCGGCACCAACGGCCAGCACGCCTACTACCAGCTGCTGCACCAGGGCACCAAGGTGATCCCGGCCGACTTCATCGGCTTCGCCCGGCCGGTCGCCGAGCTGTCCGAGGAACTGGCCGCCCAGCACGACCTGCTGCTGGCCAACTTCTTCGCCCAGACCCAGGCGCTGGCCTTCGGCAAGACCCCGGAGGAGGTCGCCGCCGAGGGCGTGCCGGCCGAGCTCGTCCCGCACAAGACCTTCCAGGGCAACCACCCGACCACCACCATCCTGGCCGCCGAGCTGACCCCCTCGGTGCTCGGGCAGCTGGTCGCGCTGTACGAGCACAAGGTGTTCGTCCAGGGCGCGATCTGGAACATCGACTCCTTCGACCAGTGGGGCGTCGAACTGGGCAAGGTGCTCGCCAAGCGGATCGAGCCGGTCCTGCTCTCCGGCGAGGGCGGTGAGCAGCTGGACGGCTCCACCGCCGCGCTGGTCGCCCGCTACCGCGCGCTGCGCGGCCGCTGAGCCCCGGCCGGGCCGTCCGCTCCGGCGGGCGGCCCGGGCCCCTTGGGGGCGGGGGAAACGCCGGAAGGCCCTTCGCTCTCGCGAAGGGCCTTCCGGCTGTCTGTGCGCCGCCAGGGACTCGAACCCCGGACCCGCTGATTAAGAGTCAGCTGCTCTAACCAACTGAGCTAG
>NZ_JZKH01000187.1 GCF_000961885.1 Streptomyces rubellomurinus | reverse complement strand
CGCCCTCGACGCCCTCGCGGCGACCCGCCGCGCGGCCGGCCTGCCGGCCACCTCGCTGGCCTGGGGCCTGTGGGCCGACGCCACCGGCATGACCGGCGAGCTGGACGAGGCCGAGCTGGCCCGGCTGGAGCGGATGGGCGTCGGCGCGCTGCCGACCGAGCTCGGTCTGGAGCTGTTCGACCAGGCCCTCGCCGCGGACGCCGCCCTGCTGGCGCCGGTCCGGCTGGATCCGGCCGCGCTGCGGGACCAGGCCCGGGCCGGGATGCTGCCGGCCCTGCTGCGCGGACTGGTCCGGGTGCCGGCCCGCCGCGCCGCGGCGGGCGGGTCGCTGGCCCAGCGGCTCGCCGAGGTGGCCGAGGCCGACCGGGAACGCGTGGTGCTCGAACTGGTGCAGGCGCAGGTCGCCGCCGTCCTCGGGCACGCGTCCGCGGGCGCGGTCGGCGCCGAACGGACCTTCAAGGACCTCGGGTTCGACTCGCTGAGCGCCGTCGAGCTGCGCAACCGGCTCACCCAGGCCACCGAGGTGCGGCTGCCCGCCACCCTGGTCTTCGACCACCCGAGCCCGGTGGCCGTCGCCCGGCTGATCCTCACCGAGGTCGGCGCGGTCGCCGAGGCCGCCCGCCCGGCGGCCCGGCCGCGGCGGCGCACCACCACCGACGAGCCGCTGGCGATCATCGGCATGAGCTGCCGCTACCCGGGCGGGGTGACCTCGCCCGAGGAGCTGTGGGAGCTGGTCGTGTCGGGCCGGGACGCCATCTCGGGCCTGCCGACCGACCGCGGCTGGGGCGACGTCTACGACCCGGACCCCGACCAGCTCGGCAAGGTGTCCACCCGCGGCGGCGGATTCCTGGACCGGGTGGGCGAGTTCGACGCCGAGTTCTTCGGCATCAGCCCGCGCGAGGCCCTCTCCATGGACCCGCAGCAGCGGCTGCTGCTGGAGACGGCCTGGGAGGCGTTCGAGGACGCCGGCATCGACCCGACCTCGCTGCGCGGCAGCGACACCGGTGTGTTCGCCGGCGTCGTGACCACCGACTACGGCGACGCGATGACGCCGGAGATGGAGGGCTACCGCCTGACCGGCAACACGACCGCCGTCGCCTCGGGCCGGATCTCCTACACCCTGGGCCTGGAGGGGCCCTCGCTGTCGGTGGACACCGCCTGCTCCTCCTCGCTGGTCGCCCTCCACCTGGCCTCGCAGGCGCTGCGCAACAACGAGTGCTCGATGGCGCTGGTCGGCGGCGTGACCGTGATGGCCGGGCCGTACCTGCTGACCGAGTTCAGCCGCCAGCGCGCGGTCTCGCCGGACGGCCGCTGCAAGGCCTACGCGGCCGCCGCGGACGGCACCGGCTTCGCCGACGGCGCGGGCCTGCTCGTGGTGGAGCGCCTGTCGGACGCCCGCCGCAACGGGCACCGCGTCCTGGGCCTGATCCGGGGCGGCGCGGTCAACCAGGACGGCGCGAGCAACGGCCTGACGGCCCCGAACGGCCCCTCCCAGGAGCGGGTGATCCGCCAGGCGCTGGCGAACGCCGGGCTGTCGGCGTCGGACGTCGACGCCGTCGAGGGCCACGGCACCGGCACCAAGCTCGGTGACCCGATCGAGGCCCAGGCACTGCTGGCGACCTACGGCCGCGAGCGGACCGACGGCCCGCTGCTGCTCGGCTCGATCAAGTCCAACATCGGGCACACCTCGGCCGCGGCCGGCGTGGCCGGCGTGATCAAGATGGTCATGGCGCTGCGCAACGGCGTGCTGCCGCAGACCCTGCACGTCGACGAGCCCTCGCCGCACGTCGACTGGGCCTCCGGCGAGGTCGCGCTGCTGACCGAGGCGCGGCAGTGGCCGCAGTCGGAGCGGCCGCGCCGGGCGGGCGTGTCCTCCTTCGGCGTGAGCGGCACCAACGCGCACGTCATCCTGGAGGAGGCGCCGGTCGAGGACCGGGCTCCGGTCCAGGGCGCACGTCCGCTGCCGGCGGTGCCGGTGGTGGTGTCCGGCCGGAGCGAGGCGGCGCTGCGCGAGCAGGCCGACCGCCTGCGGGCGCACCTGCTCGCCCGGCCCGAGCTGTCCCCGCTGGACGCCGGTTTCTCGGCGGCGACGACGCGGGCCCAGCTGGAGCGCCGCGCCGCGGTGGTGGCCGCCGACCGTCAGGAGCTGCTCGCCGGGCTGGCGGCCCTCGCCACGGCGGAGCCCGCCGCCAGCGTCGTCGAGGGCCAGGCCATCGGCGGCAAGCCGGTGTTCGTGTTCCCCGGCCAGGGCGCGCAGTGGGTCGGCATGGCCGTCGAACTGCTGGACTCCTCGCCGGTGTTCGCGGCGGAGATCGCCGCCTGCGGCGAGGCGCTGGCCGAGTTCGTGGACTGGAGCCTGGAGGACGTCCTGCGCGGCGTCGAGGGCGCCCCCACGTTCGAGCGGGTGGACGTCGTCCAGCCGGCCCTGTTCGCCGTCATGGTGTCGCTCGCGGCCCTGTGGCGCTCGTACGGCGTCGAGCCCTCGGCCGTGGTCGGCCACTCGCAGGGCGAGATCGCGGCGGCGTACGTCGCGGGCGGGCTGTCGCTGCGCGACGCGGCCCGGATCGTGGCGGTGCGCAGCCAGCTGGTGCGCGACCGGCTCGCGGGCCTGGGCGGCATGATGTCCGTCCCGCTGCCCGTCGACCGCGTCGAGGAGCTGCTCGCGCCGTACGCGGGCCGGCTCTCGGTGGCCGCCGTCAACGGCCCGGCCGCCGTGGTCGTCGCCGGTGAACCCGGCGCGCTGGACGAGGTGTTCGAGGCCTGCGAGCGCGACGGCATCCGCGCCCGCAAGGTCAAGGTGGACTACGCCTCGCACTCGCAGCAGGTCGAGATCATCGAGGCCGACCTCCGGAAGGTCCTCGCCCCGGTCGAGCCGACCAGTGGCCGGGTGCCGTTCTACTCCACCGTCGTGGGCGGGTTCATCGACACCTCGGTGATGGACGCCGACTACTGGTACCGGAACCTGCGCGGCCAGGTCGGCTTCGAGCCGGCCATCCGGGCGCTGATCGACAACGGCACCGGCTGCTTCCTGGAGATGTCCCCGCACCCGGTGCTGACCATGGCCGTGGAGGACACCGTCGAGGCGGCGGAGGCCAACGGCCGGGTCTCGGTGGTGGGTTCGCTGCGCCGCGAGGAGGGCGGCCTGCGCCGGTTCGCGACCTCGCTCGCCGAGGCCCACGTGAACGGCGTGGCCGTCGACTGGCGGGCGTTCTTCGCCGCCAGCGGCGCCCAGCAGGTGCAGCTGCCGACCTACGCGTTCCAGCGCGAGCGGTTCTGGCTCACCCCGAGTGCGAGCGCCGGGGACGCCTCGGCGGCCGGCCTCGGCCGGGTCGAGCACCCCGTGCTGGCCGCCGCCGCCCAGCTCGGCGACCGCGACGAGTGGCTGTTCACCGGCCGCCTGTCGATCGACACCCAGCCGTGGACCCGCGACCACGTCGTCTTCGGCATGGTCCTCGTCCCCGGCACCGCCCTGGTCGAGATGGCCCTCACCGCCGGCGACACGGTCGGCTGCCCCGTCCTGGACGAACTCGTCATCGAGGCCCCGCTCCTCCTCGATGAGGGCACCGCGCGCCACCTCCAGGTCACCGTCGGCCAGCCCGGCGAGGACGGCCGCCGCGAGGTCGCCGTCTTCTCCCGCCCCGAGACCGGCGGCCAGGACGACCGGCCCGAGGCCACCTGCCACGCCCGCGGCTGGCTGGCCGTCGAGGCCCGGCCCGCGACCCCGTTCCCGCTGCAGTGGCCCCCGGCCGGCGCCCAGCCGATCCCGGTGGAGACGCTCTACGCCGGGGTGAACGAGCACGCGCACCTGACCGACCTGGGCTTCGACTACGGCCCCGCCTTCCGGGCGGTGCAGGCGGCGTGGCGCCTCGGCGAGGACGTCTACACCGAGCTGGTGCTGCCCGAGGTCGCGGGCTCCGCCCAGGGCTTCGGCCTGCACCCCGCGCTGTTCGACTCCGCGCTGCACGGCGGGCTCGGCATGCTCGACCAGGGCGACAACGCCCAGGGCGGGCTGCCGTTCTCCTGGTCCGGCGTGCGGATCGAGCGCCCCGGCCTCACCCGGCTGCGGGTGCGGATCGGCCTGGCCAACGAGAACGCGCTGCGGCTGGAGATCGCCGGCGAGGACGGCCTGCCGATCGCGAGCGTGGAGCGGCTCGACGTCCGCCCGGTGGAGCAGGCGCAGCTGGAGGCCGCCCGCCAGGGCGGGCAGCGTTCGCTGTACCAGGTCGACTGGGTGCCGGTGCCGGCCGGAGCCCCGAAGCCGGCCCGGGTGGCGATCCTCGGTGAGGTGGCCGATCTGGGCGAGCGGTTCGCGGACCTGGACGCGCTGGAGAAGGCCCTCGCCGACGGCGCGGCCGTGCCGGACGCGGTCCTCGCCGGGATCGAGTCCCCCGCCGACGCCGCCGACCCGGCCGAGGCCGCGCGGGTGACCGCCGTCCGGGCGCTGGAGCTGGTGCGGCGCTGGCTGGCCACCGACCGGCTGGGCGACGCCCGACTGGTCCTGGTGACCCGGGGCGCCGTCGCCGTGGGCGAGGAGTCGCCCGACGTGGCGCAGTCCCCGGTCTGGGGCCTGCTGCGCAGCGCCCAGTCCGAGCACCCGGGCCGCTTCGTCCTGGTGGATCTCGACGGCGCGGGCGAGCCGGGCTGGGAGTCGCTCCTCGGCCTGGACGAGCCGCAACTGGCGGTGCGCAAGGGCGAGTTGCTGGCGCCCCGACTGGTCCGCGCGGAGACCGCGGAGCCGGGCGCCGGCTGGTCCGTCGACCCGGACGGCACGGTGCTGATCACCGGCGGTACGGGCGGCCTGGGTGCGCGCTTCGCCAAGCACCTGGCCGAGCGGCACGGCACGCGGCACCTGCTGCTGGTCAGCCGCCGCGGCCCGGCCGCCGAGGGCGTGGCCGAGCTGGTC
>NZ_JZKH01000186.1 GCF_000961885.1 Streptomyces rubellomurinus | reverse complement strand
CTCCATCCAGCTGGTCAGCCGCGCCCGCAAGGCCGGTCTGGTGATCACCCCGCGCCAGGTCTTCGAGCACAAGACCGTCGCCGCCCTCGCCGCCGTCGCCGAGGACCTGGCGTCCGGCGCGGCCGCCGCGGTCGCGGACAGCGGCCTCGGCCGCATCCCGGCCACGCCGGTGATGCGCTGGCTGTTCGGGCGCGGCGGCCCGCTCGGCCGGTTCAACCAGTCGATGCTGCTCAACGCCCCCGCGGCCCTGACCGAGGAGCACCTGGCCGCCGCCCTCCAGGCCGTCCTCGACCGCCACGACGTCCTGCGCGCCCGGCTCGTCCCGGCGGGGGCGCAGGAGGCGGCGGGGGCGCCGGGCGCCGCGGACGGACCGGAACTGGACGTCCCGCCGCCCGGCAGCGTCCGGGCCGCCGAGCTGGTCAGCCGGATCGACCTGACCGCCCCCGGTGCCCCCGGCCTGCGCGAGCTGGTGGCGCGCGAGGGCGAGGCCGCGGCCGGCCGGCTGGACCCGGAGCGCGGCGTCATGGTCCAGGCGGTCTGGTTCGACGCCGGGCCGGACGCACCGGGCCGGCTGCTGCTGGTCGTCCAGCACCTGGCGGTCGACGGCGTCTCCTGGCGCATCCTGGTCCCCGACCTGGCCGCCGCCTGGGAGGCGGTCGCGGCCGGCCGGGAGCCCGTCCTCGACCCGGTGGCCACCTCTTTCCGGAGCTGGTCCCGGGGCCTGGCCGAGGCCGCCGAGGCCCCTGCCCGTCGCGGCGAACTGTCACTGTGGGAACGTCAGTTGGACGTCATCGACCCGCCGGTCGGGGACCGCCCGTTCGACCCCGCCGAGGACCTGACGGGCACCGCGCGGACCCTGGTCCGCACCCTGCCGAGCGACCTCACCGCGGAACTGCTGACCAGCGTCCCGGCCGCGTACCACGCGGGCGTCAACGACGTGCTGCTCACCGCCTTCGCGCTGGCCGTGGCGGACCACCGCCGCCGGCACGACCGGGCCGGCGACGGCTCCGTCCTGGTCGACCTGGAGGGCCACGGCCGCGAGGACGTCGTCGGCGGCGCCGACGTCTCCCGCACGGTCGGCTGGTTCACCAGCGTGCACCCCGTCCGGCTCGCCCCGGCCGTCCGCGACTGGGCCGGCCTCTGGGCCGGCGGCGCACCGGTCGGCCAGGCGCTCAAGCTGGTCAAGGAGCAGCTGCGCGCCCTGCCCGACCGCGGCCTCGGCTACGGCCTGCTGCGCCACCTCAACCCGGACACCGGGCCGCAGCTGGAGGCCTTCGGCGAGCCGCAGTTCGGCTTCAACTACCTGGGCCGCTTCCCGGCCGCCGGCGGCGAACCGTGGTCGACCGCCGCCGAGGCCGAGGCGCTCGGCGGCGGGACCGACCCGGCGATGCCGATGACCCACCTGGTGGAGCTGGAGGTCCTGACCGAGGACCACCCCACCGGCCCCCGGCTGGTGGCCACCTGGTCCTGGGCGGGCCTGGCCGTCCCCGAGGCGACCGTGGCCGAACTGGCCGACCTGTGGTTCCGCGCCCTGCGCGTGACGGCCGAGCACGCGCGCACCGCCGGCAGCGGCGGCCACACCCCCTCTGACCTCTCTCTCGTGTCCTTGTCCCAGGCCGAGATCGACCTGCTCGAAGCTGACTGGAGGCTCTGAAAGTGACGAAGCCCGGCCTCGCGGACGTACTCCCGCTCTCCCCGCTGCAGGAAGGCCTGCTGTTCCACTCGCTCTACGACGAGCAGGCCGCCGACGTCTACACCGTGCAGGTGGTCCTCGACGTCGAGGGCCCGCTCGACCCGGCCCGGATGCGCACCGCCGCCGAGGGCCTGCTGCGCCGGCACCCCAACCTGCGGGCCGCGTTCCGGCACGAGGGCCTGGCCCGGCCGGTCCAGCTGATCCCGCACGAGGTCGAACTGCCCTGGAGCGAGACGGACCTGTCCGGGCACACCGACCCGGCCGGCCGGGAGGCCGAGCTGGACGGCCTGCTGGCCGCCGACCGGGCCCGCCGCTTCGACCTGTCCCGCCCGCCGCTGCTGCGCTTCGCGCTGCACCGGCTCGCCGAGCAGCGGCACCTCCTGGTGGTGACCAAGCACCACATCCTGGTCGACGGCTGGTCGATGCCCGTCATGGTGCGCGAGCTGTTCGAGCTGTACGCGGCCGGGGGCGACGAGACGGCGCTGCCCGCCGTCACGCCGTTCCGGCAGTACCTGGCCTGGCTGGCCGGGCAGGACGCGGAGGCGGCCCGGGCGGCCTGGCGCGAGGCGCTGGCCGGGCTGGAGGAGCCGACCCTGCTGGCCGGCGCCGACGCCGAGGAGGCCGTCCTCCCGCCGGCGCACCGGGTCGTCGAGCTGTCCGCCGAGCTGACCACCCGGCTGCGCGGGCAGGCCCGCAAGCACGGGCTGACCTTCAACACCGTGGTGCAGGGCGCCTGGGCGCTGCTGCTCGCCAAGCTGACCGGGCGCGAGGACGTGGTGTTCGGCGCGACCGTCTCGGGCCGCCCGCCGGAGATCCCGGGCGTCGAGACGATGGTCGGCCTGTTCATCAACACCCTGCCGGTGCGGACCCGACTGCGGCCCGCCGAGCGGCTGGTGGACGTCCTGACCCGGCTGCAGGGGGAGCAGGCGGGCCTGATGGCGCACCAGCACCTGGGCCTGACCGAGGTGCAGCGGCTGGCCGGCCACGGCAAGCTCTTCGACACCATCGCGGTGTTCGAGAACTACCCGATGGACCCGCAGTCGCTCGGCCCGGCCGACGGCCCGCTGAAGCTGACCGACCTGCGGGGGACCGACGGCACCCACTACCCGCTCGGCCTGATCGCCCAGGTGGCGGACGGCCGGCTGCACCTGCGCCTGGACCACCGGAGGGAGCTGTTCGACGACGAGGCCGTCCGGCTGATCGGCGAGCGGCTGGTCCGGCTCTTCGAGGCGATCGCCGCCGACCTCACCCGGCCGGTCGGCCGGATCGACCTGCTCGGCCCGGAGGAGCTGCGCCGCGTCCTGGTCGAGTGGAACGGCGACGGCGCCGAGGTCGCCCCGGCGACCGTCCCCGAGCTGTTCGCCGCCCAGGCCGCGCGCACCCCGGAGGCCGTCGCGGTGAGCTGCGAGGGCACCGAGCTGACGTACCGGCAGCTGGACGCCGCCGCCAACCGGCTGGCCCACCTGCTGGTCGAGCGCGGCGTCGGCCCCGAGGACTTCGTGGCGCTCGCGCTGCCCCGCTCGGCCGACCTGGTGGTCGCCGTGCTCGGCGTGCTCAAGGCCGGCGCCGCCTACGTGCCGCTCGACCCGGCGTACCCGGCCGACCGGCTCGCCTACACCCTTCAGGACTCCGGGCCGGCCCTGCTGGTGACCGCCGGCGCCGACGTCCTGGCGCTCGACGGCGCGCCCGCCCGGATCGCCCTGGACGACCCGCAGGTCCGCGCCGACCTGGCCGCCCGGCCGGAGAGCGCCCCGGCGGTGGCGCTGCACCCGGAGCACCCCGCGTACGTCATCTACACCTCGGGCTCCACCGGCCGCCCCAAGGGCGTGGTCGTCCCGCACCGGAACGTGGTCCGCCTGTTCGGCGCCACCGAGCGGTTCTTCCACTTCGGCCCGGACGACGTGTGGACGCTGTTCCACTCCTACGCCTTCGACTTCTCGGTCTGGGAGCTGTGGGGCCCGCTGCTGCACGGCGGCCGCCTGGTGGTCGTCCCGTACTCGGTCAGCCGCTCCCCGGAGGAGTTCCTGCGGCTGCTCGCCGACGAGCGGGTCACGGTGCTCAACCAGACGCCGTCGGCGTTCTACCAGCTGATGCGCGCGGACCGCGAGGACCCGGAGACCGGGCGCCGGCTCGCCCTGCGGCACGTGGTGTTCGGCGGCGAGGCGCTGGACCTGTGGCGGCTCGCCGACTGGTACGAGCGGCACGACGACCACGCGCCCGTCCTGGTCAACATGTACGGCATCACCGAGACCACGGTGCACGTCAGCCACCTCGCGCTGGACGCCCCGAGCGCGGCCGCCGGGCCGGGCAGCATGATCGGCGGCGCCATCCCCGACCTGCGGATCCAGATCCTGGACGGCGGCCTGCGGCCGGTCGCGCCCGGCGTCGCGGGCGAGATCTACGTCGGCGGGGCCGGCCTGGCCCGCGGCTACCTGGGCTGGCCCGACCTGACCGCCGGGCGGTTCGTCGCCGACCCGTTCGGCCCGCCCGGGGCGCGGATGTACCGCACCGGCGACGTGGCCCGCTGGACGGAGACCGGCGCACTGGAGTTCGCCGGCCGGGCCGACGACCAGGTGAAGATCCGCGGCTTCCGGATCGAGCTGGGCGAGATCGAGTCCGTGCTCGCCGCCCACCCGGCGGTCGCGCAGACCGCCGTGACGGTCCGCGAGGACCAGCCGGGCGACCTGCGGCTGGCCGCCTACCTGGTGCCCGCGGCCGGGGCGGACCTCGACCTCGGCGCGCTGCGCGCGCACGCCGCCCGGGCGCTGCCCGACCACATGGTGCCCGCGGCCCTCGTCGCCGTGGACGCCCTCCCGCTCACCCCCAACGGCAAGCTCGACCGCAAGGCGCTGCCCGCGCCCGAGTTCGCCGCCGGCGGCGTCGGCCGCGGCCCGCGCACGCCGCAGGAGGAGATCCTGGCCGGGATCTTCGCCGAGGTGCTGGGCGTGCCCGCGGTCGGCGTCGACGACGACTTCTTCGCCCTGGGCGGGCACTCGCTGCTGGCCACCCGGCTGGTCGGGCGGGTCCGCTCGGCGCTCGGCGTCGAGGTGTCGATCCGCGCCCTGTTCGAGGCCCCCACGGTCGCCGGTCTCGCCGAGCGGCTCGCCGAGGAGACCGGCCGGGCCCGTCCGGCGCTGCTGCCGGCGGTGCGCCCGGACAGGGTGCCGCTGTCCTTCGCGCAGCGGCGGCTGTGGTTCCTGCACCGCCTGGAGGGCCCGAG
>NZ_JZKH01000185.1 GCF_000961885.1 Streptomyces rubellomurinus | reverse complement strand
GGCTACGGCTACCCCCAGCCCAGCACGGGCCAGCAGCCGCCCGCCCAGCCGTACCCGCCCCACCCCGGCACCGGCTACGGCTACCCCCAACCCCAACCCCAACCGCAGCCCCAGCCCCCGGCCACCGGCTACGGCTACCCGCAGCCCGGCACCGGCCAGCAGCCGCCCGTCCCACCGACCCAGCCCCCGGCACCGCCCGCCCAGCCGACCCAGCCCGCCGAGGAGTTCGCGCTGCCCCCGCAGGGCCCGCAGTTCCAGCCCCGCTGACCCGCCCGCCGGCGGGGCCGCCCACCACCAGGCCCCGCCGCACCGGTCTGCCGCGCTACTGCCCTACTGCCCTACTGCCCCTTGTACCCGCGCTGCCACTGCATGCCGAAGCCGTACAGCCGGTCGATGTCCGCCTGGAACCCGTTGACGTACCGCACCTCGCGCCGGACGGTCAGCTGGTTGTCCCCCGCGTTCTCGATCAGCACCACCGCGCAGGAGCGCGCCGCCCGGGCCCGCTCGTCCAGCTTGATCTCGATCCGCGGCCCGGTCTGCGGCACGATCGTGATCACCGCGTGGGTGTGGTCGAAGGCCGGCGTGCCGTCGTAGATGTAGACGAAGATCAGCAGCCGCTTGAACTTGTCCTTCTTCTCCAGGTTGACGTACATCGTCTCGCCGGAGGGCGCCCCGTACTGGTCGTCGCCGCTGAGCTTGATGTACGGCGGTTCCCGCAGGTCGCCGAAGAGCTCGCCGAGCGGCTGCACCACGCCCCGGGTGCCGTCCGACAGTTCGTACATGCAGGCCAGGTCGAGGTCGACGTTCAGCTGGACGCCCTGCGCGGCGTCCGGCTCCAGCGGGCTGAGGATCCGCGGGCTGAAGAAGCGCTTGAGGCTGTCCCGGGTGCTCGGCCGGGCGGCGCCGGAGCGAGTGGTCCAGTGCAGGTTGACGTAGAGGTAGCCGGTGGTGGCCGCCGAGCCGGTGATCGCGTGCTGCGGCGCCGACTTGGTGAGTATGACCTTGTGCTGACCGCCCGGGTTGTCGAAGGTGTAGCTCTTGTCCCCGCGCAGGTACTCCCAGATCGAGACCATCCCGTCCTCTCCCCCTGCCCCGTCAGGCGATCTGACGGTCCGCCGAACCATGATCGGGCATCGGGCCGGCCGCCGGATACCCGAACCTTCCCCTCCCCTACCCCGCCCGGCCTCCCGACGCTCACCCGGCGGCCGATCCCGTGCGCCACACAGGAGTTCGGCCGGGCCGATTCGCCGGAGGAAGCCGCCCTCCCGTAACATGCCGCCCCTTCGGACGCGATATCGTCTAGCCGCACAGGTGTCCCGACCACCCCTGCCGCGGGGGCCGGGCATGCCGTGCGGTGACGAACGAACCGTCAGGCGGTGCCCGCGCGGCGGGAGCTGAGCGCCTGAGCGTCGCACCGTGTACCTGTCCCCTGCCGAAACCCGAGGCCCGACCCGCAATGAATCTGACCTCCATACAGCTGGTCTGGACCGTCGTCGGCGGCGTAGCCCTGCTGTTCGTCGCCGTCCTCCTCGCGACGCTGCGCTTCAAGAACAACTCGAAGAAGGAGGAGGGCGGCGACTCCTGGGAGCGCAGCGAGGAGCGCCGGCGCCGCAAGGAGATGATCTACGGCATCTCCTCGTACACCCTGCTGTTCTGCTGCGCCGGTGTCGCGGCCGCGCTGTCCTTCCACGGCCTGGTCGGCTTCGGCAAGGAGAACCTGGGCCTGTCGAACGGCTGGGAGTACCTCGTCCCGTTCGGCCTGGACGGCGCCGCGATGTTCTGCTCGGTGCTCGCCGTCCGCGAGGCCAGCCACGGTGACGCCGCGCTCGGTTCGCGCCTGCTGGTCTGGGTGTTCGCGATCGCCTCGGCCTGGTTCAACTGGGTGCACGCCCCGCGCGGCCTGGGCCACGCCGGCGCCCCGCAGTTCTTCTCCGGCATGTCGATCTCGGCGGCGATCCTGTTCGACCGCGCGCTGAAGCAGACCCGCAAGGCGGCGCTGCGCGAGCAGGGCCTGGTGCCGCGGCCGCTGCCGCAGATCCGGATCGTCCGCTGGCTGCGCGCCCCGCGCGAGACCTACGCGGCCTGGTCGCTGATGCTGCTGGAGAACGTCCGCAGCCTGGACGACGCGGTCGAGGAGGTGCGCGAGGAGCGCCAGGCGAAGCTGGACGCCAAGGCCCGCGCCCGCACCGCCGACCGCCGCGAGCGGGCCGAGCTGAAGGCGATCTCCCGCCAGGGCGGCATGCTCGCCCGGGCCCGCGGCGGGCGCCAGGTGCCCGCGCTCACGGCCGGGGACGGCCCGTCCGCTACGGAGCCTGCCCTAGCCGCCGAGTCCGACAGCACCTCCCCGAGCCGGTCCGGCTCGGCCGCGCTGGACTCCGGCCGCCACGCGCGCCCCGCGGTCGGCTCGTCGTACTCCTCCTCGACGTACTCCTCCTCGTCGAGCACCTCGTCGAGCAGCTCGTCGAGCAGCAGCTCGTACTCCTCGCCGAGCAGCAGCTCGTACTCCTCCTCGGGCGCCGGCACCGGCTCGCACCGCAGCTCGACCATCGACCTGACGTCCGACGACGACACCCTGTCGATGCCGAAGCTGGACTCGCTGGAGCGCAAGCTGCGCGCGATCGAGCAGCAGCTGGGCTGACCCCGCACCGCCCCCGTACGACGAGAAGCGGCCGCCTCCCGGGATTCCGGGAGGCGGCCGCTTCTCGTGGTCAGGGCGGGGCGCGCTACCTGCCGCTGCCGACCAGTTCGCCGGGCTCCTCGGCCGACGGCTCCCGCCGGTTGCGCAGGATCGACGAACCGAGCGCCAGCCCGATGAAGGCGACGCCGATCAGGCCGGTGACGATCTCCGGGATGTGGTACTTGATCCCGACCAGCAGGATCACCGCCAGTGCGCCGATCGCGTAGTGCGCGCCGTGCTCCAGGTAGACGTAGTCGTCCAGGGTGCCCTTGCGGACCAGGAAGACGGTCAGCGAGCGGATGTACATCGCGCCGATGCCGAGGCCCAGGGTGATCTGGAAGATGTCGCTGGAGATGGCGAAGGCGCCGACCACGCCGTCGAAGGAGAAGGAGGCGTCCAGGACCTCCAGGTAGAGGAAGAGGAAGAACGCGGCCTTGCCGGCGACCTGGACGATCGACTTGCCGGACTTCTCGGCCTCCTCCTCGCGCTCGGCCTCCTCCTCCAGGCCCGACTCGAAGATGGAGGAGAGGCCGCCGACCGCGAGGTAGGTGATCAGGCCGAGGACACCGGCGAGCAGGACGGTCTCGGCGTGCTCGGCGGCGAAGAAGCGGGAGGCCAGCACCAGGGCGACCAGGGCGACGACGCTGGACAGCGCGTCCAGCTTGCCGACCTTCTCCAGCGGGCGCTCCAGCCAGCCCAGCCAGTTGTGCTCCTTCTCCTCGAACACGAAGTCCAGGAAGATCATCAGCAGGAACACGCCGCCGAAGGCCGCGATGGCCGGGTTGGCCGCCTCCAGGTACTGCCCGTAGGTGAGGCCGGCGTGGGTCTTGTCGGAGTGGAGCGCGAGGTCGATGACGGTCGCGGGGTTGAGCTTCGCGGTGAGGCCGACGACCAGCAGCGGGAAGACCAGCCGCATCCCGAACACGGCGATGAGCACGCCGACTGTCAGGAAGATCCTCTGCCAGTACGGGTTCATCCGCTTCAACACCGTGGCGTTGACCACCGCGTTGTCGAAGGACAGGGAGATCTCCAGGATGGAGAGGATCAGCACGATGCCGAAGCCTTGGGCCCCCCAGAGCAGTCCGGCCGCGATCAGGCCGATGACGGTGATCGCGAACGACCAGCCGAAGGTGCGGAGGAACACGGGACTTGGTTACCTTTCGGGTCTCAGGCGCGCCGGGGCCGGCCTCGTCCCGAGACGCCCTGACCGGGCCGGGCCCGGTCAGGTCACCCCCGCACCGCCCTCTGTTCTCATCATCAGTGGGTGCTATTTGTCTGTTTTGATCTGATCAGCCCTTACTGTACGTCGACACCGAAGTCGAGGGCGATGCCGCGCAGGCCGGAGGCGTAGCCCTGGCCCACCGCGCGGAACTTCCACTCGCCCGCGTACCGGTACAGCTCGCCGAAGATCATCGCGGTCTCGGAGGAGGCGTCCTCGGACAGGTCGTAGCGGGCGATCTCCTGACCGTCCAGGGAGTTGACGACCCGGATGTAGGCGTTCCGGACCTGGCCGAAGTTCTGCAGCCGGGCCTCGGCGTCGTAGATCGACACCGCGAAGACCACCTTGTCGGCCTGCGCCGGCACCAGCTCCAGGTTGACCAGGATCAGCTCGTCGTCGCCCGCGTCGTCGCCGCCGGTGAGGTTGTCACCGGTGTGCTCGACGGAGCCCTCGGGGCTCTTGAGGTTGTTGTAGAAGACGAAGTACTCGTCGCCGAGCACCCGGCCGGAGCCGCAGATCAGCGCACTCGCGTCGAGGTCGAACGGGGCACCCGTGGTCGAGCGGGCGGACCAGCCGAGACCGATCTGGACCTGCGTCAGGTTCGGCGCGGCCTTGCTGAGCGAGACGTTCCCGCCCTTGGCGAGCGTGACCACCATGACTGCTCTTCCTCCTTGTCCTCTCCCGGAGCGCGCCTTCAAGGTGTAAACCCCCACGGCCCCGGCCGGCCCCGGTTGGCCGGCTGAACTTCCTGAACTCACCCATCCTCGCAGCGCCGCGGAGCACCACGAAGCCGGGGCGGCCCCGGACCGCGAGGGGTCCGGGGCCGCCCCGGGAAAAGCTCGGACCGCGCACGGCCGCGACGAACTCCGAAGAACCGCAAGGGACTCCGCAGCGCCGGGCCGAGGGCCGCGAACCGTCAGACGTTGACGCCGAAGTCCTGGGCGATGCCGCGCAGGCCGGAGGCGTAGCCCTGGCCGATGGCGCGGAACTTCCACTCGGCGCCGTTGCGGTACAGCTCGCCGAAGACCATCGCGGTCTC
>NZ_JZKH01000184.1 GCF_000961885.1 Streptomyces rubellomurinus | reverse complement strand
CGAACAGCGCCGGCTGGACCACGTCCACCCGCTCGAACGACGGCGCACCCGCCTTGCCGCGCAGCACGTCCTCCAAGTTCCAGTCCACGAACTCGGCCAACGCCTCGCCACAGGCCGCGATCTCCGCCGCGAACACCGGCGCCGTGTCCAGCAGTTCGACGGCCATGCCGACCCACTGCGCGCCCTGGCCGGGGAACACGAACACCGGCTTGACGGCCGAGGAGGCCGCCCGTCCGGTGGCCGTGCGCTCGGTCACCTCGCCGACCGCGAAGGCGGCGAGCTCGGCGGCCAGGTCGTCCCGCTCGGCGGCGACCAGCACCGCCTGGTACTCCAGCCGGGCCCGGGTGGTCAGTTGGGAGTACCCGAGGTCGAGGACGGAGAGCCCGGGGTTCTCCAGCAGGTGCCGGCGCAGCCGCTCGGCCTGGGCGCGCAGCGCCGCCCCGGTCCGGGCGGAGAGCAGCACCGGCACGGCCGGGGCGGTCCGCGCCGCGGGCTCGACGGCCCGCAGGTCGGCGGGGGCCTCCTCGACGATGATGTGCGCGTTGGTGCCGCTGACGCCGAAGGACGACACGCCCGCCCGGCGCGGGCGCTCGCCCGCGGGCCACGGCCGGGCCTCGGTCAGCAGCTCGACCTCGCCGGTCTGCCACTCGATGTGCGGGGACGGCGCGTCGACGTGCAGCGTCTGCGGCAGCACCTCGTGGCGCATCGCCATGACCATCTTGATCAGGCCGGCGACGCCGGAGGCGCCCGAGGTGTGCCCGATGTTGGACTTGATCGAGCCGAGCCACAGCGGCTCGCCGTCGCGCTCCTGGCCGTAGGTGGCCAGCAGGGCGTGCGCCTCGATCGGGTCGCCGAGCACGGTGCCGGTGCCGTGGCCCTCGACGGCGTCCACCTCGCCCGCCGACAGCCCGGCGTTGGCGAGCGCCTGCCGGATCACCCGTTCCTGCGAGGGGCCGTTGGGCGCGGTGAGGCCGTTGCTGGCGCCGTCCTGGTTGACGGCCGTGCCGCGGATCAGGCCGAGGATGCGGCGGCCGTTGCGGCGCGCGTCCGACAGCCGCTCCAGCACGACCAGGCCGAGGCCGTCCGAGAAGCCGGTGCCGCTGGCGGAGGCCGCGTAGGCGCGGCAGCGGCCGTCGCCCGAGACGGCCTGCTGGCGGCTGAACTCGGTCATGATGACCGGCGTGGTCATGAAGGTCACGCCGCCGGCGAGGGCCAGCGAGCACTCGCCGCCCCGCAGCGCCTGCGCGGCGAGGTGCAGGGCGACGCCGGAGGAGGAGCAGGCCGTCTCCACCGAGAGGGCCGGGCCCTCCAGGCCGAGGGTGTAGGCGATCCGGCCGGAGGCGACGCTGGTCATGGTGCCGGTCAGCCGGTAGCCCTCGTACTCCTCGGGCACGTTGACCGAGTAGTCGGCGCCGGTGATGCCGACGAACACGCCGGTGTCGCTGCCGCGCAGCGAGGTCGGGTCGATGCCCGCGTGCTCCAGGGTCTCCCAGGAGGTCTCCAGCAGCAGGCGCTGCTGGGGGTCCATGGCGACGGCCTCGCGCGGGCTGATGCCGAAGAAGTCGGCGTCGAAGTCGCCGATGCCGTTGACGAAGCCGCCGGCGCGGGAGGTGCTGGTGCCGAGCTCGGCCGCGTCGCCGTAGAGCTTCGTCAGGTCCCAGCCGCGGTCGGTCGGGAACGGGCCGACCACGTCGCGGCCCTCGGCGACGACCCGCCACAGGTCCTCGGCGGAGGCGATGCCGCCGGGGTAGCGGCAGCCGATGCCGACGATGGCCAGCGGCTCGTCGACCGAGCCCTGCCGCTTCTGCGCGACCGGGGCGGCGGTGTCCGTGGTGCCGTCCGCCTGCGCGAGCAGCAGCCGGGCGACGGCCTGCGGCGTCGGGTGGTCGAACACGACGGTCGCGGGCAGCGGCACGCCGGTGCTCTGCGCCAGCCGGTTGCGCAGCTCGACGGCCATCACCGAGTCGAAGCCGAGCTCCTTGAACGCCCGGTCGCCGTCCACCTCGTCGGCGGAGTCGTGGCCGAGCACGGACGCGACCTGCGCCCGCACCAGGTCGAGCACCGCGCCCAGCCGCTCGGCCTCCGGCACCTCGGCCAGCCGCAGCGCCAGCGTGCGGCCGGAGGCCGAGCGCCGGGCCGGCACTCGGACGAGGCCGCGCAGCAGGGCGGGCAGCAGCCCGGCCCGGGCCTGCTCGCGCAGGACGGCCGGGTCCAGCTCGACCGGGGCCAGCAGCGGCTCGGCGGCGGCCAGGGCGCGGTCGAACAGGTCCAGGGCCGTCGCGGCGGTCAGCGGCCGGATACCGGCCTGGGCGACCAGCGCCGCGTCGGCCGAGCCGGCGTCGGCGGCGCCCCGGCCGTCCGCCCAGAAGCCCCAGGCGAGCGCGGTGCCGGGCAGGCCGGCCGCGCGGCGGGCGGCGGCGAGAGCGGTCAACGCCGCATCCGCGGCGGAGCGGGCGGCCTGGCCGGGGATGCCGGCCAGGCCCTCGAAGGCGGAGCAGAGCACGAACGCGGCCAGGTCCGCGCCGGCGGTCAGCTCGTGCAGGTGCCGGGCCGGCTCGACGGTGGCGCGCAGCACCGCCGCCAGGCGGTCGGGGCTCAGCGTCTCGACCAGGCCCGCCTCGGGCGCGCCGGCGGCGTGCACGACGGCGGTCAGCGGGTGCTCCAACCCGGCGACGACCGTGGCCAGTTGGTCCCGGTCGGCGAGGTCGCAGGGCGCGACGCGCAGCCGGTCGCCGAGCGGCGCCAGCTCGGCGGCCAGCGCGTCGGCGTGCTCCGGGGCGACGGCCAGCACCAGGTGCCGGGCGTCGTGGCGGGCGATCAGGTGCTCGGCGAAGCGGGCCCCGAAGTCGCCGGTGACCAGGACGGTGCCGTCCGGGTCGAGCTCCCGCGCGCCGTCCGCCGCGGCGGAGGCGGAGAGCCGGCTGAGGCGGGGAGCGAGCGCCTTGCCGGCGCGGACGGCCAGCTGCGGCTCGTCCGGGCCGAGCAGCGCGGCCCACTCCGGTTCGGCGCCGCCGTCCAGGTCCACCAGCAGGAAGCGGCCCGGGTGCTCGGACTGCGCGGCGCGCACCAGGCCCCACACCGCGGCCTGCGCGGCGTCGGGGGCCTCGCCGCCGACAGCGGCGGCCGCGCGGGTGGCCACGACCAGCGTCGCCGCGTCCAGCGGCCCGGCGGCCGTCCAGTCCCGCACCAGCGCCAGTGCCTCGGCCGGGGTGTCGAGCGCGGCCAGCACGGCCTGCGGGGCGGGCGCGCCCGCCGCGACGGCCTGCCGCAGCGCCGTCAGGTCGGCGTGCCGGTCGGACAGGCCCGGGGCGGCGTCGCCCAGCGCGGCCAGCCGGGCCGGCTTGGCCGCGGGGACCTGCACGGGCACCCAGTCCAGCCGGAACAGCGGGGCCGGGCCCCGGCGCGCACGCCCGAAGCGAGCCGGGTCGGCCGCCCGCACGGCGATCCGGTCCACGTGCACGACCGAGACGCCGTCCGCGTCGAACAGGTCCAGCCGCAACAGGCCCTCGCCCACCGGGGCGAGCCGCGCCCGCACCCGGGAGAAGCCCTCACCGGCCAGCCGCACGCCCGACCAGGACACCGCCGAGGACAGCGCCTCGGCGCCCGGCCGGTGGGTGACGTGCAGCGCCGACTCCAGCAGGGTCGGGTGAACGGCGAAGCTTCCGGGCTCGGCGCCGTCCGGCAGGCCGAGCTCGGCGAACACCTCGCCGCCGCTGCGCCACGCCGACTGCGCGCACTGCATCAACGGGCCGCAGTCCAGGCCGAGTTCGGCCAGCGACGCGTACAGCTCGTCGACCGACACCGGCTCGGCGCCGGCCGGCGGCCACTCGCCGCCCAGCCGGGCCGCCCGGCGGTCGGCGTCGACCGCCAGGCGGCCGCGGGCGTGGCAGACCGCCTCGGCGGCCTGGTCCTCGCCGGAGTCCGGCCGCGAGTAGACCGCCACCTCGCGGCGGCCCTCGGCGTCGGCCTGGCCGAGCGTCACCTGCACGCGGGCGGCGGCGTCTTCGCCGAACACCAGCGGGGCGTCCAGGCTCAGCTCCTCGACCACGGCGCAGCCGACGTGGCGGCCGGCCGACAGCACCAGCTCCACCAGCGCCGCGCCCGGCAGGGCGACCGTGCCGAACAGCGCGTGGTCGTTGGCCCACGGCTGCCCCTGCGCGGAGACCCGGCCGGTGAACACCCACTCGTCGCGGTCGCCGACCTGCACGGCCGCCGCCAGCACCGGGTGCTCCACCCGGCCGAGGCCGACCGCCGAGGCGTCGGCGAGGCCGGTGGCGTCCAGCCAGTAGTGCTTGCGCTGGAAGGCGTAGGTGGGCAGGTCGACGGCCCGGGCGCCGGTGAACGCCGCCTGCCAGTCGACCTTCACGCCGGCGGCGTGGGCCTGGCCCAGGGAGAGCAGGAAGCGCGGCAGGCCGCCCTCGTCCCGCTTCAGCGAACCCACCACCGAGACCCGGCCGTTGGCCTCGGCCGCCTCGACGGCGTCCTCCACGGCCATGGTCAGCACCGGGTGCGGGGACATCTCCAGGAAGCAGCCGGTGCCTTCGGCGATCAGCGTACGGATGGCGGGCTCGAAGCCGACCTGGCCGCGCAGGTTCCGGTACCAGTAGTCGGCGTCCATCGTGGCGGTGTCGAGGTAGCCGCCGACGACGGTGGAGTAGAACGGCACCCGGCCGGCGAGCGGGGCCACCGGGGCGAGGACCTTGCGGAGGTCGGCCTCGATGATCTCGACCTGCTGCGAGTGCGAGGCGTAGTCGACCTTGACCTTGCGGGCCCGGACGCCGTCGCGCTCACAGGCCTCGAACACCTCGTCCAGCGCGGCGACTTCACCCGCGACGACCACGGCGGCGGGGCCGTTGACGGCGGCGACGGAGAGACGGCCCGCGTACGGCTGGAGGAGTTCCTCGACGCGGTCGACGGGCAGGGCGACGGACATCATGCCGCCCAGGCCCGCGAGCTTGTCGCGCACCAACTGGCTGCGCACCGCGACGATCCGGGCCGCGTCGCGCAGCGACAGGCCGCCCGCGACG
>NZ_JZKH01000183.1 GCF_000961885.1 Streptomyces rubellomurinus | reverse complement strand
GGTCGACCGGCGCCGGAACGGGCGCGGGCTCGACCGGCGCGGGCGCCGGCTCGACGGGCACCGGCGCGGGCGCCGCCGGAGCGGGCGCGGGCGCGGCGGCAGCGGCCGGGGCCGCCCCCAGCCGCTCCGACTCGGCCGCGATCGCCGCGGCCCCCGCCTCCTGCAGCCACTGCGGCGGGCTGAGCAGGAAGGAGGTGGCCTCCACCGGCCCGGGCGCGGGCTTCGCCGCCCCGGCGGGGTTGGCCGCGACCGGCCGGCCGTACACCTCCTCGTACTGCCGGACCACCTCGTTCACCGGCAGCGCGGGCCACAGCGTGCTGGCGCCGGAGTCCCGGGCGATCACCAGCCGCGCCTCGCCCGAGCCGGCGGAGCCGACCGAGCCGTCCGTCCCGCCGTCCGCGAGCGGCACCGCCCAGCAGACGAAGCCCAGGTCGAACTCCCGGACCCGCACCTCGCGCTGCTGCGCGCGCGGCACCCCGCCGTTGATCCACTCCTCGGCGAGCTCCTGCGCCTGCGCGTACGTCACCACGCCCGGTTCACCCCTGTTGTCCGCATCCTCGTCGTCCCCCGTTCCGCCTGTGCCACCGCACCCACCCCGGTCAGCCCACCGGGACGGCGCGGGCGAACCCGCCGTCCACCATCAGCTTCGCGACCGTCTCCAGCTCCGGCGGGCTGCCGGCCAGCCGGAGCAGGAAGGCGTCGAAGTCGTCCCCGCAGGGCAGCAGCAGCCGGGCGCAGCGGTCCTCGGGGGCCTCCGGCGCGCCGGTGTCGCGGGCGTCGTCGTACAGGTGGAGCCAGACCGAGCCGGCCCGCTCCCCGCGCACCTTGAGGGCGACGATGCCGCCCTGTGCGTAGGCGATGCCCAGGTAGTCCTTGGTGAGGTGGTCGCGCAGGCACTTGTTGGCGTAGACCACGTCGTCGGTGCCGTACTCCTCGCTGAGGGTGAGGAACGGCTGGTCGAGCAGCAGGCCGAGGTCGGTGTCCAGCGCCAGCCCGACCGGGGCGCGGCCGCCGGCCACCTTGAGGAAGGTGCGGTAGGCGCCGGGCAGCCGGTAGCCGAGGCGCTCCTCGGCGCGCTGCACCAGGTCCTCGGGGACGCCGACCGGGTCGCCGCCGTCCCGGGCCAGCGAGAAGTGGACGGGCCGGTGCTCCTGGAGCGGGCGGGTGCCGCGGCGGGAGTGGTCGGCGGCGGAGGTGGCCAGGCCGCCGTGGTGGCGCAGCAGGGCCTTCACCTCGACCGGGACGAGCTCCATCCGCCGCCAGCCGGGGGCGGCCCGGCCGACCACGTGGTGCCAGGTCCAGCCGGGCGGGGTGGCGACGGCGGTGTCCAGGTCGGCCCAGAGCGGGTGGCCCTCGATGAACAGCGCGGCGTTGGCGGAGACGTAGTCGGTCAGCCGCAGTTCGTCCACGCCGAAGCCCTCGGGCGGGTCGGCGACCTCGGCCGCGGCGGCCGCGTACGGGCTGAAGTCCGGGTAGCCGTACTCGTCCACCCGGACCCCGGCGGGGTGCCGCTCCGCGCGGACCGGGTCCGGGAACTGCACCACCTGACCTGCGTACGCCGCGTTCGGTGCGGCGGCGACGCCGGGCCGACCTGTCGTCATCTGGAAGCCCCCACTGCTGCAACTTCTCGGTGCGCTTGCTGGGCACCAGCCTAGGGCCTGTCCGCAAGCTCCCGTCGTCCACCCGGAGGGTGGGTGGGGCGGCGTTGGGGTGCGTGCATCGCAAGGCGGAGGAGGGAGCCACTGCGGAGCATTGGCGACCGACGACAACGCAGCGAGGTGCGTGCCCCGGCGTCGCCCCACAGGCGGGAGCTTGCGGACAGGCCCTGGGGGGGTCATTCCTACGGGTGGGGCCCCGCACCCAGCGCCCGCCGCAACTCCTCCACGACCCGCGTCTGCTGCCCCTCGGTGAGGTGCGGGTGCAGCGGCAGGCTGAGCAGTTCGCGGGCGGCGCGCTCGGCGACGGGGAACGACCCGGCGCGGTGGCCGAGGTGGGCGAAGGCGGGCTGCAGGTGGACCGGCACCGGGTAGTGCACCCCGGCGCCGATCCCGGCGGCGTGCAGCGCGGCGAGGACGGCGTCCCGGCCCCTTCCGGGGGCGATCCGCACCGGGTAGAGGTGCCGGACGTGCTCGTTGCCGGGCGCGGTGCCCGGCAGGGTGAGCACCCCGGCGTCGGCCAGTGGGCGCAGCAGCGCGTGGTAGCGGTCGGCGGCGGCGCGGCGGGCGGCGTTCCAGGCGGGCAGCCGGCGCAGTTTGGCGCGCAGCACGACGGCCTGCAGGGCGTCCATCCGGGAGTTGAAGCCGAACCGTTCGTGCCGGTACTTCCCGCGTGCGCCGTGGTCGCCGATCCGCCGGACGGCGTCGGCCAGTTCGGGGTCGTCGGTGAGCACGGCCCCGGCGTCGCCGTAGGCGCCGAGGTTCTTGCCCGGGTAGAAGCTGGTGGCCGCGATCCGCCCGTACGCCGTGCGGCCGTGCTGCCGGGCGCCCTGGGACTGGGCCGCGTCCTCGACCACCGGCCGGCCGTCCGCCACCTCCAACAGCGGCCCCATCGGCGCGAGTTGGCCGAACAGGTGGACGGGCAGCAGCGCCACCGCGGCGGGCAGCGCGGCGGCGGCCCGGTCCGGGTCGATCAGCAGGTGCTCCGGGTCGACGTCGACCGGCACCGGCCGCAGCCCGGCCCGCTGGACGGCCTCGGCGGTGGCGACGAAGGTGTTGGCGGGTAGCACCACGCCGCCGCCGGGCGGCAGGTCGAGGGCGCGCAGGGCGAGTTCGAGGGCGTCGGTGCCGTTGGCGGCGCCCACGCAGTGCCGGACGCCGGTGAACTCCGCGTACTCCCGCTCGAACGCGGCCACTTCGGGGCCCTGGACGAAGGCGCCGCTGGCCAGCACCCGGTCGAAGCCCGCCCGCACCTCGGCCGCGACCTCGGCGTGCGCGGCGGCCAGGTCCACCAAAGGGATGCCCGCCCGGTCGGGGGCGCTCACCGGGCCGCCGCCCGGTCGTCCGCCTCGACGGCTCCGGCCGCCGCAACCGCTTCGGCCGCCCCGGCCGCGGCCCCCACCGGGACGGTGGCGCCGCCGAGTTCGAGGCTGAGCGAGGCGGCCTCCAGCAGCCGCAGCACCCGCACCCCGGCCCGGCCGTCGGTCAGCGGCGCCCGGCCCTCCAGGATGGCGGCGGCGAACTCGGCCATCACGTTGCGCAGCGCCTCCTGCTCGACCAGCGCGGGCGCGACCATCTCGCCGACCCGGTAGGAGATCAGCGCCCGGTGCCGGATCGCGTCGGTCAGTTCGTCGGGCGGGGTGAGGTCCACGCCCCGGTCGTGCACGGCGAGGCGGGCCTGCGGGTTGAGGTCGTCCCAGACCAGGGTGCGCCGGGAGCCGCCGATGAGCGTGGTGCGGACCTTGGTCGGGGAGAGCCAGTTGACGTGGCAGTGCGCCAGCGCGCCGTTGCTGAGCCGCAGCGTCAGGTACGCGACGCAGGCGCGGCCGGCCCCGATCGGGTCGGCGCCCTGGGCGGACACCCCGACCGGTTCGACGCCGGGCGGCAGCACGAAGTCCAGGATCGACAGGTCGTGCGGGGCGAGGTCCCACAGCACGTCCACGTCCGGCTGGACCAGGCCGAGGTTGATCCGCACCGAGTCGAAGAACTGCACGTCGCCGATCTCCCCGCCGTGCACCAGCTCGCGGATCCGGCGCACCACCGGGGTGTAGCAGAAGGTGTGGTCGCACATCAGCACCAGCCCGGCCCGCTCGGCCAGGTCGACGAGTTCGGCGGCCTCGGCGGCGGAGGTGGTGATCGGCTTCTCCACCAGCACGTGCTTGCCGGCCTCCAGCGCGGCCCGGACCAGCCGGTAGTGCGCGCCGGCCGGGGTGGCCACCGCGACGGCCCCGACCCGCTCGTCGGCCAGCACCTCGCGGTAGTCGCCGGTGGCCCGGACGGTGCTGTACTCCCCCAGCACGGCACGGGCCTTGGCCTCGTCCAGGTCGCACAGCCAGTGCAGCCGCAGCGCCGGGGTGTGCTGGGCGTTGCGCACCAGTTTCGGGCCCCAGTAGCCGGCGCCGACCACGGCCAGCCCGACCGGGCGTTCCGGCACCGGCTGCGGCGGGGCGCCCGGGGTCGGCACGTGGCCCCCGGGTGCCTGGTTGGCGGTCTCGGCCTGGGACGGCTTCCACGTCATCGCTCGGGCCCCCTCGCTCCGGCGCCGGGGGCGGGCCGGACGACCCAGCCCCGCCCCCGGCGGCCCCAACGTCCGGCGCGGGCACCGGAGTCGGCCCCCGCGGGGGCCGCGGCCCGCTGCCGGAACGGTACCGGCCGCGGCCCGCGCCCGGGGTCGTTTTCCGGAAATCGACGGACAAGTCATGACGGCGGTGTGCGGATTCGGCCAGCATCGGGTGAGCGCCCGGCCGCACCGGGTCGCCCAGCACCCCGGTTGTGCGGTTGTCGGTGTCGTTTGACAGGCTTGCCCCGGAACGGTCGGCCCCAGACCAGCGGGGGCCGGACCAACGGGAACCGAACCGACAGGAACGAGGAGGGAGAGGACGGATGACCACCGGTGAGCCGGCGGGCCCGCCCGTGCTGCGCCACCTCCGCGACAGTCTGCTGCCCGCCGTCGCCGCCGCGCTGTCGCTCAAGGCCGGTGACGTGCACACCCTGGCCGGCGACAAGGACGAGCGGCTTCCCGTCCTGCACCCGCTGGTCCGCGACTTCCTGGACGCGCTGCCCGTCGAGGCCCGCGAGCGGTTCACCGGCCGCTGCCCGGAGGCCGTCCTGCTCTCCCGGTACCTGCTCTCGGTGGACGGCAAGCGCTCCAAGCGCGCCGCCCGCAAGCCGATGACGGTCCAGGAGGCGCGCAAGGCACTGAAGGGCGCGCGGATGACGACCGTGCGCATCCGCGAGGAGGGCGACCCGGCGCACGGCACCCACGCCCCACCGTGCCGCTCCTGCACGCCGATGCTGGAGCACTTCACCGTCCTGAGCGTCGTGGTCGGCCCGACCGCGCACTGACCCGACCGCCCGCGGCCGTACGCCCCCTGTCCCCGAACCCCGGAGCCCGTCCTGAATCCGCCCAGCCC
>NZ_JZKH01000182.1 GCF_000961885.1 Streptomyces rubellomurinus | reverse complement strand
GGCCGGGGGGGGGTAGGGCAGGTAGTCGTTGGTGAAGGCGTCGGTGGCGATGACGGGCTTGTCGATCAGGCCCTGCTCCTTCATGAAGGCGGCCATCTTGTCCCAGGTGGCAGGGTCGTTGAGGCCGGGCTTGCCGGAGGCGGGGGCCTTGAGCATCGGGACGGTGGCCTTGAGGACGGCCAGGGCCGCCTCCTGCTGCTTGTGGTCGTTCATGCCGGGGATGAAGGTCTTGCTGATCGCCACCGCCTCCTCGGGGTGGTCGACGGTGTACTGGACGCCGCGCAGGGTGGCGGCGAGGAACTTGCGCACGTCCTCGCCGTGCTGGTCCAAGGTGGCCCGGGTCGCGCCGAGGCCGGCGGCGACCAGCGGCAGGGCGTCCGAGCCGGCGCCAGTGCCGGCGCCGGTGCCGGTGCCTTCGACGGTGCCGGTGCCGGTGCCGGTGCCGGTGCCTTCGACGGGGCGCACGGCCAGGCCGGCCTGCTGGAACTGGACGGCGTCGTTGTTGAGGTAGCCCATGACGGCGTCGACCTTCTTGCCGACCAGGGCGGCCTGCTGGGTGAAGCCGATGTGCTGGACGGTGACGTCCTTGGTGGTCAGTGCGCCGGCCTTGAGCTGGGCGAGCAGCGCGAAGTAGGTCTCGCCGAACGGGCCGGGAGTGCCGACGCTGTGCCCGCGCAGGTCGGCGACGGTGTGGATCGGGGAGTCCTGCGGGACCAGCATCACCACCGGGTAGGTGTGGTAGAGGGTGGCGACGTCGACGACGGGCAGGTCCTTGGCGCGGGCCTGCAGCATCTCGTCGCCGCCGGCGAAGACCACGTCCTCCTTGCCCGCGGTCAGACCACCGAACAGGTCGTCGGTGAAACTGTGGTGGCGCAGCGTCACCTTGAGGCCGGCTTCCTGGTAGAAGCCCTTGCTCTGGGCGACGTAGAACGGGGCGAACTGGATGTTGGGAATGTAGGTGAGACCGACGGTGAGCGCGCCGCCCTTGCCACCCTTGCCGCCTGGGGACGTGGCGGCGGTGGGGTCGGAGGCGCAGGCGGACAGTGCGGCGGCGGTGAGCAGCAGGGCCAGCGAGCGGGCGGTGGTCTTGCGCATGCGGACGTCCTTGTCGGTGGAGGTTCGGCGGTCGGGGTCGCGGTGGTGCTCAGCGGTCGAGGGCGCGTTCCAGGAGCCGGACGGCTCCGTAGGTGGCGGCGGCCAGCAGGGTGAGGGTGAGCAGGGTGACGAACAGGCCGGTGGAGTCGGCCTGGCCGCGTTGGACGGCCAGGAGTTCGCCCAGGCCCTCACCGCCCATCACGAACTCGCCGACGACCGCGCCGGTGATCGACAAGGTGGCGCCGGTGCGCACCCCGGCGAGGATGCTGGGCAGGGCCAGCGGGAACTCGATGTGGCGCAGCATGCCCCAGCGGCCGACGCCGTCGACGCGGGCGGCGGCCAGGACGTCGGGGTCCAGCTCGCGCAGGCCGAGCATCGTGTTGACGAGCATCGGGAAGAAGACGAGGAGCGCGCACAGCAGGGCGATGGGCAGCAGGCCGTAGCCGATCCACAGGGCGAGCAGGGGTGCCAGGGCGACAGCGGGGACGGCCTGGGTGGCGGCGAGGTAGGGCTGCAGGGCGCGGGCGGCCAGGGTACTGCGGGCCATCAGGTAGCCCAGCGGCAGGGCGGCCGCGATACCGATGGCGGTACCGGCGGCGCTCTCCAGGAGGGTCTGGCGGGTGTAGTCGAGCAGGGAACCGTGGGCGAGGGCGTCCGCGAAAGCACGGGCGACGGTCGCGGGAGCGGGCAGGAAGAACGCCGAAACAGCCCTGGTACGGGTGACGGCCTCCCACGTGCCGAGCAGAACCAGGCCGAAGACCAGAGGCGGCAGGACCGCGACCAGGCGGGCACGGACGAACGACGACGACGACGGCGGCTTCGACGACGGTGTCGGCGACGGCGGCGGTGTCGGCGTGGGGGTCGGCGTCGGCGGCGGCGTCGGCGGCGGCGGCGTGGGGGTCGGCGTGGGTGTCGGCGTCGGCGGCGGCGGCGTGGGGGTCGGCGTGGGTGTCGGCGTCGGCGGCGGCGTGGGTGTCGGCGTGGGTGTCGGCGTCGGCGTCGGCGGTTTCTGGCCTGTGGTGAGTTCGTGCATGAACGTTCTACTCCCCCGTTTCGTGATTCCGGCGTCCCGGTGGCCGGATTGCCGTGGCCCGTCCTCGTGGAATCCGTCTTCCTGTTCGTCCCCGGCCGGGGTTTTCGCGTGGCGTTTCGTCAACTGGCGGATGTTCGGCGGCGGCTGGGATCTTAGGCACGGGTGGAGAGCATCGGCAATACGGGCCGCTCGGGCAGGGTGGCGGCGCCCGACAACGACGGGTACGTGACGCATCCCACGTGCGGGCGTCAATGGTGACGGCTTGTCAAGACGGCTGCGGGTGTGCCAGGTTGGCGGACGTTGAAAGACGTTTGCGCACTCCGGGGTCGGTGAAATTCCGAGCCGGCGGTTACAGTCCGCGACCCGGTCGCCTCCAGCGGCCGGTTGACCAGGTGGAACTCCTGGACCGACGGTCAAAGTCCGGAAGGGAGGCAGTGCGCGGCGGGCAGGGTCCTCCCCCGATTCGCCGGGGCGTCCCGCCGGCCCTCGCCGGGGCCGCGGGCTGCCGCGTTTGCGGCATGGTGGACGGCCCCTTGCACGCCCGTGCCCAGATGCCCCGGACGTCCGCGCCCCGAGCGCGAGGAGAGTTCCGATGGGCCGCACCTTCGACGCCCCGTCCGACCGGCCGGCCACCCGGCCCGGGCCCGGGGGTCCGGAGTCCGCGCTTCGCGCTCCGCACCCCAGTTTCCCGCCGAGGTTAGGACCCATGGGCATGACCAGCACCGACGCTCTGCCGCACCCCTGCGCCGTCGAGGGCCCCTACGACCGGGACACCTTCGACCAAGTCCCCCTCCAGCGCGCCTCGTTCGAGCGCGGCCTGCTGGATCGGCCCTTCGAGACGCAGGGCGAGGACACGGGCGAGGACACGGCCTTCGACCCGGTCCGGGTCGCGGTGGAGCAGATCGCAGCCGGAGGCGCGGTCGTCGTCGTCGACGACGCGAGCCGGGAGAACGAGGGCGACATCGTCTTCGCCGCCGAACTCGCCACCGCCGAACTGGTCGCCTTCGCCATGACCCAGTGCCACGGGCTGCTGTGCGCGCCGATGGCCGGCGCCGACCTGGACCGTCTGGAGCTGGAGCAGATGGTCACCCGCAACACCGAACACCACGGCACCGCGTTCACCGTCTCGGTCGACGCCGCCGCCGGGATCAGCACCGGCATCTCGGCGGCCGACCGGGCACTGACCCTGCGCCTGCTGGCCGACCCGGCCACCGAGGCGGGTGACCTGGTACGTCCGGGCCACGTCTTCCCGCTGCGCGCCGACGACGGCGGCGTCCTCGCGCGGGCCGGCCACACCGAGGCCGGGGTGGAACTGTGCCGGCTGGCCGGACTGCGACCGGCGGCGGCGGTCTGCGAGATCGCCAACACCGACGGCACCATGGCCCGACTGCCGCAACTACGCGCGTTCGCCCACCGACACAACCTGGCCCTGATCTCCGTCGCATGCCTGACCGAGTACCTGCAAAAGACGAGCACGGCGAGCACGGCGAGCACAGCGGGCACAGCAGGCACGGCGAGCACAGCGGGCACGGCGGCGTAGACGGGCGCGGCGGGCACGGCGGGCGCGGCGGGCGCGGCGAGCACGGCGGGCGCGGCGAGCACGGCGGGCGCGGCGGCGTAGACGGGCGCGGCGGGCACGGCGAGCACGGCGGGCGCGGCGGCGTAGACGGGCGCGGCGGGCACGGCGGGCACAGCGGGCACAGCGGGCACGGCGAGCACAGCGAGCACTGCGGGCACAGCGGGCACAGCGAGCACGGCGGGCACAGCGGGCGCGGCGGGCACAGCGGGCGCGGCGAGCACGGCGGGCGCGGCAGTGTAGACGGGCACGGCGGCGTAGACGGGCATTCCCCCTTCCCATCCCCCTTCCCCCTTCCCCCCTTTTTCCGGTGATGACGCGGTTGTGCGCAAGGCCGGGGGGGCGGTGGGACAGCCGGGCGCCCCACCGGTTCCGCGGTGATTTCCGTTGCCCGGTGACGCGGCGGGCCGGGCCCCGGACATTCCGGGAAGGGCGGGAATTCGGCGCCACGATGACGGCCGGGGATTTTCACGAGGGGTTTTCGACGGGCGGCCGACCTGGCCGGGTGCCGGTTTTTGCGGACCGGCCGGAATATCCGGGGGCGTGACCGGTCAAGCCCAGAAGCTTGCATGTGCAGGTATTCTGGCGTCGACCGACGACTCCGAGAGGAGGCGCCCATGACGGCGTCACCGCGCGCGCCCCACACCCCCCGCCCGCCCCGCGCGCCCCTGCCCGCCTCCGACCAGGCCGCGTGGAGCCGCGTGCTCGCCCTCCACACGCGGGTGGAACGCGAGCTGGCGGCCGCATTGCAGCGCCGGCACGGGATCGGACTGTCGGAGTACCGCTCCCTGGAACACCTGCAGCACTCGCAGACGAGCGAGCTGCGCATGCAGGACCTCGCGGAGCGAGTCGGACTGGGCCAGTCCTCGGTCACCCGTCTGGTGGGCCGCCTGGAAGCGGCGGGCTTCGCGGTCAAGGACCTGTGCCCCTCCGACAAGCGCGGCGTCTACGCCGTCATCACCGAACAAGGACGCGCGCGCTACGAAGCCGCCCGCACCACCTACACCCAGGTGCTGTCCTGCGCGTTGAACACCCTCACCACCGACCCCGAACTGGGCCCCACCGTCCAAGCCCTGCGCGCCACGGGTCCACGTTGAACACCCTCACCACCAACCCCGAGCCGGGCCCCACCGTCCAGGCCCTGCACGCCACGGGTCCGCGTTGAACACCCTCACCACCAACCCGGAACTGGGCCCCACCCTCCAGGCCCTGCACGCCACGGGTCCACGCTGAACACCCTCACCACCGACCCCGAGCCGGGCCCACCATCCAGGCCCTGCACGCCACAGCCCGCCACTGACGCCCCCTCACCCCCACCCCTCGGCCCCGGGCGCCCCGCGCGCCCGGGGCCTTCCGCTGGGCGCTTGACAGCTAAATGCTTGCTCATGCAATCTTCTGCTGCCCCACCCGCCTCGCCGCGTGGGGCTTTGCGGACACAGAAAGCTTGCACGTACAAGCAACTAGTGGATTGGGGAACCACCCATGC
>NZ_JZKH01000181.1 GCF_000961885.1 Streptomyces rubellomurinus | reverse complement strand
GGCCGTTTTGGTGGGGGTGGGCGTGGGGGTGGGGTTCTGGGTGGGGGTCTGCGTCGGGGTCGGGGTGGGCGTCGGCGTGTGGCACGGCGCGATGGTCTTGGTCTCGTCGATGTTCCAGCCCTTCTCGTTCGGGTTCTCCGAGGTGGAGACCACGAGGTGGGCCTGGACCGGGGCGTTGTGGTCCTTCACCGGGAAGGACTTGTGGAACTCCTTGGGGAAGGCCTGGTTGTCCAGGACCTTCTCGCCGTCGATGGTCAGGCTGACGGTGTTCTTCACGTCCGCCTTGTCGCTGTAATTGATCAGGTCGATCACGACCTTGTCGCAGGTCACCGACCAAGTCGGCACGTGCGCCGAGGCGTTGGTGGCCAGCGCCAGGGGCAGAACGATTCCGGCCGTCGCCGTGCCGACGAGAGCCGCCGCGCCGATCCTGAAGTGTCGCTGCTGTCGCGCCATACCTTGTTCCCCTCCGAACGGTCATGCGCAGCAGGCGTGTTGAGTGGTTCGCGGTGGCCCGCTACGACTGTCCGGGGGACTCTACCGGCACCTCCGCACCTCGCTACACCCCGCCGCTCGACCGGATATCGTCTGTCGGTCCGCTCTCGGATGTGTATGACCAGCCCATCACAGCCGCCACCTCGCAGAACGCGGTTTCGGCAAACTTGAATGAACTTCGTCACCTTCAGGACAGAACGACGCCCTCGGTGATCAGGTTCAATCACCGAGGGCGCCTTGTCGATCAGTCGACGAACTCGCCTCTGGTCAGGCCTTCTTGGCCGCACGACGCCGGCTGGCCACCACCATCGCGCCACCGGCCGCGGCGATCACCGCACCGCCGATCGCCAGCGGCACCACCGGGCCGGAGCCGGTGTGCGCGAGGTTGCCGCCGCCGTTCGCCGAGGCGGAGGGGCTGGCCGAGACCACGGGAGCGGCCGTCGAGGCGGACGGGCTCGGCGACCCGCTCGTACTTGCACTCGCACTCGGCTTGCCGGTCGCGGGGACGCTCGGGGTACCGGACGGGCTGGTCGAGGAACTCGGCGTCACCGGAACGGTCGGCGTACTGGTCGGCGTGCCGGTCGGGGTCGGCACGACCGTGCCCGGCAGGCAGCCGGTGAACGGGTAGTGGTGCGTCTCCGCGCCGCCCTTGCCGGTCAGCGAGGCGGCGATCACCGAGCCGTTGACCGGGCCGCCGCTGCCGAGGTCGAAGGCGGCGTTCGGGGCGAGCACGGTGCCGGCCCAGGCGGCGGCGCTGTTCTTGACCACCTTGGTCGCGGTCGGGAAGTTCCAGAGCAGCTTGGCCCGGATCGCGCCGCCCGCCGCGCTCTGCAGCTTGTCGTCCAGGACGAAGCTCTCCTTGGAGGCGTCCCAGATGTTGAACCCGGTCGTCCCGGCCGCCGCCATGTCGTACAAGCCGCCGGTCACGTTGACCACGGTCACCGAGCCGGCCGGCACCTTGAGGAAGACGTCCTTGGCGCCCTGCAGCTTGGCCGCGTCGACGGTGAAGCTGTTGTACTTCGCGTCGCCGCCGGTGAACGTCAGCTTGGTCCCGTCCGCCTGGACGGTGGCGCCGGCCGTCTGCGGCACGGCGGCCAGCGAGGTCGAGGCGGCGCGCAGCTTGGCGAACTCGGCCTTGAAGTCGATCGGCGAGGCGCCCTGGGCGATGGTGCCGGCGTGGGCCTGGATGACGGCTCCGTCCGCCTTGCTGCCGTAGACGCCGTTGCCCTTCATCACCTGGGTGTTGGCGCCGTTGATGGCGCCGGCCACCACCAGCGCGTTCTTGCCGGGCAGAGCGTCGACCTCGGCGGCCGTCAGCTCCTGGCCGACCGAAAAGCCTCCGCCGAAGTAGGCGTCGCCGCCCACGGCCACGGCGCCCTCGGCATCGGGAACATGATGATCATCACCCTCGATGAATTCGCCGTACAGATTGGCGACCCCGAGGCTGCGGCACTCCTGGCCGGGGTCGGCGGCCTGGGCGGCGGGGGCGACGAGGCCGGCCAGGACGAAAGAGCCGCCCACGGCGAGCGCGGCGGCTGAGGTGGATATGCGCATGTGCAGGATCTCCGCTTGCGTGCGGGAGGAGTGGGAGCGGCCCGAAAAAGGTATGGACCAATCTGCACTCTTCCGGTCAAGCGGGCAATTGGTCAAGACCATTGCCCGGCATGTCCGAGAGATCCACTTTGCGGTCCTGTCGCGCTGCCCGCGCCCCAGCCCAAGATCGCCTGTAAGGCCGCCTACGATGGAGCGCGTGCTGAACCCCTTCTCCCTGCTCGCCGAGCGCTGGCAGCCCTCCGCCGCGATGGTCCGGCGCGCCACGTTCGCCGCGCTGGTGATGAGCGTGGTCATCGTCGTCACCGGCGGCGCCGTCCGGCTCACCGCCTCCGGCCTCGGCTGTACGACCTGGCCCCAATGCACCGACGACAGCCTGACGCCGACCGCCGAGATGGGCTTCCACGGCGTCGTCGAGTTCACCAACCGCATGCTCACCTACGTGCTGAGCGCAGCGATCGGCTGGGCGATCCTGGCCGCTCGTTGCCACCGCCCGTGGCGGCGCAGCCTGACGAAGCTCGGCTGGGCGCAGTTCTGGCTGGTGATGAGCAACGCCGTCCTCGGCGGCATCACCGTGCTCACGGGCCTGAACCCGTACACCGTCGCGCTGCACATGATCGCGGCGATGGCCCTGGTCTGGGTGGCGCTGCTGATGTGGGAGCGCAGCAAGGAGGGCGACGGCCCGGCGAAGCTCGCCGTGGCCCGCCCCATCCACCAGCTCTCCTATGTCCTGGTCACCGTGATCGGCCTGCTGGTTGCGGCCGGCACCCTGGTCACCGGCGCCGGCCACCACCCGGGCACCCCCCAGGACAACAAGATCGTCCCCCGCATCCCGATCGACTACGACAGGTTGGCCCAGTTCCACGCCGACTTCGCCATGATCTCGGTCGGCCTGGCCATCGCCGTACTCTTCGTCTTCGCGGCGGTAAAGGCCCCCCAGCCCGCCAAGGCCCGCGCGAAGGAACTGCTCGCCGTCCTGCTGCTCCAGGGCGTCCTCGGCTTCATCCAGTACTTCACGGACGCCCCTGAGCTGATGGTCGGCCTCCACATGCTCCTCGCCGCGATCACCTGGATCGCCGCCCTCCGCATCCCCCTCGCCCTCCGCGTACGCGAGGTGGAGGAAACCCCGGCCGACACCCCGGCCCCCCGCACCCCCGAGACCGCGACGGTCTGAGCGAGACGTTGAAGGCCCCCATCGCGTGCGATGGGGGCCTTCGCCCTGTCACAGCAAGTGTCGACCGTCATGCGTCCGGACACTCGGCCCGGTGTCGTCCCGAAGCGCGTCCAGGACACGTACGGCATAGACCTCGGCCATGCGTTCGGAGACCTCGGCCGGTGTCAGCCAGGCGACCTCGACCGACTCCTCCGAGAGCCGCACCACCTCGCTCTCCGATCGACAGCGAAAGACGAGAGCGACGATCCCCCGGCTCACGTTCTTGTAGACGCCGGTCAGTCGCTCCACGCTGACCTTGATCCCGGTCTCCTCGTAGACCTCACGGCGCACGCCGTCCTCGATGGCCTCGTCCAGCTCCAGCACACCGCCCGGCGGTTCCCAAGTCCCGTTGTCGGCCCGGCGAATCGCCAGCACCCGGCCATCCTCACGCACCACCACCCCGGCGACGGACACCGAGTGGAGCGGCGTTGACTGGGACTTCCCGGCGCTGTTACTCATGTGCAGGAGGATAGGAGCCCTGAAGGACTATGGCGAGCGGTGAGGTGGCCTCGTCGGCCACAGCAAAGTACCTACAGATCGCGGCCGACCTTGCCGCACAGATCAAGTCGGGCGCTCTCGCTCCCGGTGCGATCGTGCCGAGCGAGGCCGAACTCATCCAGCGGTACGGAGTCGCATCCGGAACAGTTCGCAAGGCTGTCGCCGAACTCCGAACGGCTCAGCTCATCGAGACGTACCACGGTCGAGGCTCGTTCGTCCGCTCCCGTCCGCCGGTACAGCGGAAGTCCGCGGACCGGTTCCGCCGCACCCATCGCCAAGCCGGTAAGGCCGCGTACCTCGCAGAGGCGGAAGCCTCTGGCGGCGTCCCGTCAGTGACCGTACTGTTCGTGGGCCCCACCGCAGCACCTCCTGAGATCGCCGATCGATTGGGCCTTCCCGCCGGCACCCAGGTACTGGCCCGCAAGCGCCGGTACTTCCGCGATGGGGTACCCACCGAAGAGGCCACGTCGTACCTGCCGTGGGATGTGGTCAAGGACATCCCTGAGGTCTTCGCCGAGAACCCCGGTGGTGGCGGGATCTACGCCCGCCTCGAAGAGCACGGCCACTCCCTCGCGGAGTTCACCGAATCCGTGCGGGCCCGGCTCGCGACCAAGCCCGAGACCAAAGCGCTCACCCTGAGCCCTGGTGCGCCAGTGATCCATCTCGTTCGTGACGCCATCACTACGGATGGCCGTGTGGTGGAGGTGTGCGACACCATCATGGCCGCCGACCAGTTCGTTCTCGACTATCGCTTCCCCGCGCGTGACTGACTGACGATCAACTACTCCAACCCGTCGCGAGATTCATCTCGCGACGGGTTGACTCATGTACAGGAGTCGGGCATTCTTCTATCCGCTACTCATGTACATAAGTGCATGGTGTCATCTCATCCAGATGAGATGGCCGAGTCGTAGCGCGCTGGATGGCGCCGCAGCAGGAATACGTGGCGCGACAAGCCTCTCCATCCGCACCACTGCTCCCTTGGGGTACTTCGCCATGCTCAAAACCTGCTGCAGCCCCCGCCCCCGCGCGTTCGTCGCGCGGCTCGACTCCTGCCTCGAATCGGCGCGCCTCGCGCGGCAGTTGCTCCGGGCGTACCTCGCCGCCCTGCCCTCCGGGGAGCGCTACTCGGACGTGGCCGAGCTCCTCCTCGGGGAGCTGTTCGCCAACGCCGTCCAGCACTCCGACGCCCCCGACGACCGCCGCATCGAGATCCGCTTCGCCCTCACCAACGGGCTCCTCCGTATCGAGGTCCACGACGCCGGAAGCGGCCGACCGGCCCTGCGCTCGGCCTCCCTCTGCGACGAGCGCGGGCGCGGGCTGTTCCTCGTCAACGAGCTCTCCGCGCGCTGGGGTTGCTGCCCCCGCGTGGGCGGCATCGGCAAGTTTGTCTGGGCCCTGGTCGCCCCCACCACCGCAGTCGCGGCCTGAGAGAGGAAGCCCCCC
>NZ_JZKH01000019.1 GCF_000961885.1 Streptomyces rubellomurinus | reverse complement strand
GCCCTCCCCCGCCGTCTCCCGGGCGGTCGGCGTCAGCACGCTCGCATAACGGTTGATCGGAGCCCGACATATCCGGGGACATCATGGTCGGTATCCAGTACTCTACCAAGCGATCACACTGAGTGATCACAATCGTCGCCCTACCGCTACGGGGGGAGCTGACCGGCGATGCACGTCCGCCCTGCCGAAGACCCGGAGATCTCCGGGGAAACCGTACGACCCCCCTGGCTGACCAGGGACCGTCTCCTGGACCTGCTCGACCGCTCCGCGCCCGGCGCCCTGACGCTGCTCGTGGCGCCCGCCGGCTACGGGAAGACGACACTGCTGGCGCAGCACCTGGAACGCTTCCGGGGCTCCGTGCTGCGGTGGCGCCCCTCGCGCGGCACGACCGGCACCGCGGCGCTGCTCTCCGCCGTCCACCACGGGCTCGGCGAGGCCTGCGGGCCGGCCACCGTCGCGCACCTGCTCCGCCGGGTGGAGCGGCGGCCGGAGCCGGTGCTGCTGGTGGTCGACGACCTGCACCTGATCCACGGCACCGAGGCGGAGTCGGTGCTGGAGGAGATCGCGCTGCTCGCGCCGCCCAACCTCCGCCTGCTGCTGGCCGGTCAGCGACTGCCGCTGTTCAACCTCACCCGCTGGGAGCTCGCCGCGAGCACGGTGCTGGGGCCGGCCGACCTGCGGCTGCGGGCCGACGAGGTCCGCCGCCTGCTCCGCGAGGTGTACGGCAGCCGGCTCTCCGGGCGCCGGGTGGCCGAGGTGGAGGCGATCACCCAGGGCTGGCCCGCGGCGCTGCGGCTGCTCCACCCGGCGCTGCTGCACCCCGCCGCCACGGGCACGGCCCCGCAACTCGCCGCCGTGGCCGGCTCGCTCACCCGCACCTACCTGGAGCGCGAGGTGATCCGGCCGCTGCCGGAGCGGCTGGTGCGGTTCCTGGAGCAGGTCAGCCCGCTGCCCCGGCTGGACGCCGCGGGGTGCGACGCACTGGTCGGCGGCTCGGAGAGCGCCTGGACGCTCGACGTGCTGGCGGACGAGCGCGGACTGCTCCGGCGCGAGCACTCCGACTGCAGCTTCCACTGGGGCCCGCTGCTGCGCGACCACCTGCTGCACCGTCGATCCGCACGGCCCGGCGGCGAAGGGCGGGAGCGCGTCCGGCTCCGGCCCGAGGCGCCGGCGCCGGCGCCGACGTCAGTGCCAGCGCCCGTGCGCGAACTCCCCTCCGGCTCGCCGCCGTTGTCGCTGCGCTGCTTCGGATGCTTCGAACTCACCCTGGGCGAGCGCGAGTTGGACTGGACGACGATCCGGCCGCGGGCCCGGGCGCTGTTACGGGTGCTGGCGATCCACCCCGGCCAGCCGGTCCACCGGGAGCTGCTGACCGAGGCTCTCTGGCCCGAGCGCCCACCGGCGACCGCCGCCCGCTGCCTGCACGTCGCGGTCTCCGCGCTGAGGAGGTTCCTGGAGCCCGGCATCACCCGCGGCGGCTCGCAGCTGTTGGTGCGCTCCGGCGAGGCGTACCTGCTGCGCCTGCCCCCGGACGGCAGCTGTGACCTGCGCCGGTTCGAGACCGCGCTGGCCGAGGGGCTGCGGGCCGAGGCGGCCGGCCGTCCGGACGCGGCGGCGCGGGCCCTGCGCTCCGCCCTGGAGGCGTACACCGGGGAGCTGCTGCCCGAGGACGGCCCGGCGGAGTGGGTCGTGGCCCGCAGGGAGCACTACCAGCGGGCGGCGGCCGAGGCGGCGCTGGTCCTCGCCAGACTCGAACTCGCCCGCGGCCGGCCGCTCGACGGCGCACGGGCGGCGGCGCGCAGCGTCCAGATCGACCCGTTCCGGGACGACGCCTGGCAGACCCTGATCGCCGCCCACGAGCGGCGCGGTGACACCGCGGCGGCCGAGCGCAGCCGCAAGGGCCACGCGCGGATGCTGCTCTCGCTCGGCCTTCCGGCCGCCGACGCCGTCGTCGACGCAGCCGTGCCGGAGGGGCGGGGTGACGACGTGGGGAGCGACACGGGCGGGTCCTCGGGCGTGACGTGACGGCGGCCGTGTCATGCTGCGGCCCCTCCGGCACGCCAACCGGTGACGGAAACGGCGGCCCGAAAACTCCCTGGCCCGTCCGACCCGTCTCGGCCATGATCCTCACGTGACCACCTACCTCGCGTCCGAGCGCCTGACCCTCCGCCCCTTCGCCGCCGCCGACGCGGACCTGCTGATCGAGCTGGACAGCGACCCGGCGGTGATGCGCTACCTGACCGGCGGCGCGCCGACCCCGCCGGAGGACGTCCGCGACCGCGCCATCCCCAGCATCCTCGCCGGCTACGAGCGCTGGAACCACGACCTCGGCCTGTTCGCCGCGTACGAGAAGGACGGCGGCGCGTTCGTCGGCTGGTTCTGCCTGCGTCCGCTGCGCAGCGGCCCGCGCGAGGAGGCCGAACTCGGCTATCGCCTGCGCCGGGCGGCCTGGGGCCGGGGCTACGCCACCGAAGTCTCGCAGGCGCTGCTGGCGAAGGGGTTCGCCGAGCTCGGCATCCGCATGGTCTGGGCCGAGACGATGACCGTGAACCGGCCTTCGCGCAACGTCATGGAGAAGCTCGGGATGACGCTCGCGGAGCACATTCCCACGCCGGACCACATGATGGCGGTCGAGGGTTCCGAGCACGGGGGTGTGCGGTACGAGATCACGAAGGAGCAGTGGGAGCGGCGGCAGGCGTAGGCGCCGCGAGGCACGGCGGCGACCGCCGCCGCGAGGCCGGGGTCAGGGCCGCTCGAAGAACTCCACCTCGGCGACGGCGACGCGACGGTCCGGAGCGGCACCGTAGGCGCCGTCGATCGTCAGCCTGATCCGCACCACGCCGCCGACGGCGAGATGGAAGCGCTGCTCCCCCGGAGCGTCGGCCGGGTTGACGGTCCGGGTGGTGACCTTGCCGTCCGAGCCGGTCAGGGTGACGGTGAGCCGCTGCGGGCGGGCCTGGGTGAGGAACTGTTCGGCGTTGGGCGAGATCCCCGGGTGGACGACGAGGTCGAGCAGCCGGAACGGGCCCGGGAAGTCCATCTCCAGGAACTCGCCTATCCCGTTCCCCGGACGGGCGGGCGCCCAGTACCGGTCCGTCGTCCCGTCGACGGCGAGGGCCGCCGGGTGCGCCGGGTCCTCGCTGGACGCCCGGACGGCGGTCGGGTGGATCTGCTGCGGCGTGGCGAACCGGTCCCGGACGACCTCCACTCCGGACGCCAGCTCGTCGCGGAAGGCGTAGCCCCCGACCCCGAGCAGGACCAGCAGCACCAGCGGCACGACGAACCTCGGGCGGCGCGGCGGGCGGACGCGGGGGCGGTCGCCGACGACCGGACCGGTCTTGGGGCGGCGGACGAACGGCCGGCGCCACCACGGCGGTTTCGGCGCGACCCGGGCGTCCTCCAGCAGGCCGCCGCACCGGCGGCAGTAGCGGCGGCTCGGCACGTTGCCCGTGCCGCACCGGCCGCAGATCAGGTCGCCCGGGGCGATCGGCTCCCGTTCCTCCGGCTCGGCCGGGCGCGGCGGAGGCGGCGGGGCCTCCTCGCCCGGCCGGACGGGCTTCGGCTGGACGGCCTGCGGCGGGTCGGCCCGGCGCGGAGCGGTCTGCGGCGGAGCGGCCTGCGGCGGGTCGGTCGGCCGTGGCGGGATGACGGGCGGCGTCACCGCGGGCGACACCGTGGGCGTCGGCGCAGCGGACGAGGACGGCGGCGCCGAAGCCGTGGGCTTCTCCTCGGCCGCCGGCTCCTCCTCCCACGACAGGTACGCCCCGCAGGTGCCGCAGAAGTCCTCGCCCCGCACGCACGGGTGCCCGCAGTTCTCACACGTCGTCATCGTGCCCCTCCCCTGAAGCCTCCCCGGCCGTCGCGGGCCCCGCCGCCCGGACGACCTCGACCGTGAACGGCAGGTGGGCCGGCCGGTTGGCGGCCACCAGCTCCCGCAGCGCTCGCAGGTCCACCGCCGCCGGGTCCGCCACCCGCAGCCGCACCAGCAGCCGTGGCTCCGGCGACCCCGGCAGCGGCGCCTGCGGCCGCGCCGACCACCGTGCGCCGCCGCTCTCCTCGATCTCCGGCTCCGCCCCGAACGCCAGCCGCACCTGCGCGGCCAGCCCGGCCCGGGTGCCCCGGACGGCGTGCAGCGGGGCCGCGTACGCGACGGCCGCCCGCAACCGGTCCGGCGGGAGCTCCGGCCCGGTCGACGCCCCCACCCACTGGGCCAGGTAGGCCAGGAAGTCCGGCGGCGCGAGCCTCGGGTCGAAGTAGGCGGCCAGGTTGTCCAGGGCGCAGAGGACCGGGGCGAGCACCTCGTCCAGCGCGCCCGTGAACTGCTGGAGGAACGCGTTCTCCCGCCGGTCGTCGCCGTCCGCGGCGTAGACGCCGGGTAGCTGCGCCCCGAGCGGGTGGCGGGAGCGCAGGCCCGGGACGAGCCCCCGTCCGTGCGGCTGTGCGGTCACCGGCCCTCACTCCGCCACGACCCGCACCTGGTGTTCGTACGAGAACACCAGGGCGTGCGGGGCCAGCCGGATCCGGTCGGTGGCCTCGCCGCGGTGGCCGCGCTCCGGGTCGGCGGGGAACAGCCGGACGCTCTCGACCAGTTCGACGTCGGGCAGTCGCTGCAGCACGGCGAACACCTCGCCGGAGTGCAGCGGACGGCCGAAGGGCCAGCCCGTGCCGTCCGGTCCGCCGGTGAGCGGGTTGAGGTACCGGTGCAGCGCGGCCAGGGCGGCGCGCTGGAGCCGGCCGGGCGAGCTGCGCGGTTTGGCCCGCAGGGAGGCGACGACCGTGACGCCCTGGTAGTGCGGCGGTTCGACGAGCAGGCGCGCGCCGAGCAGCCGGCGTTCGTCCAGGTAGCCGGTGACCTGCTCCAACAGCTCGGGCGAGCAGGCGAGTTGACCGAAGGAGAGCCGGCCCTCGCCGTCGTCGGCGGCGGCCGGCACGAGCAGCACCCGGACCCCGCCCGCGTCCGGGCCCTCCTCGTCGGCCACGCAGCGCACCCGGCCGACGGCGGGCGCGGCCTCGCGGGCCAGCTCCTCGTAGTCCTCGGCGGTCACCGCCCGGCCCCGCGTGCGCAGCACGATCGGACCGCGCAGCCGGGCGCCCTCGACGTCCTCGCCGTCCACGCCGCCCTCCGCCGGGCGCGGGTTCTCCACCCGGGCCACGTACGGGACGGAGCTGCGCAGGACGGCGAGCGCGCCCCGGGCCAGGTTGCCCCGGCGCCCGCCGCCGGTGCGGTACGAGCGGATCCGGATCGGCGCGCCCTCGGGCGGCACCGCGCCGTACTGCCGGAGCGTCCCGTCCGGTTCGCGCAGGGCCGGGCCGAAGGTGAGCTCGCCGGTGCTGCGGTCGAGCCGGACGTGGTGGTCTTCGGGGGTCGAGCGGCCGAAGTGCTCCACCTCCCGCCACTCCTCCACCCCGGTCGGGGTGGTGATCTCGACGGTGACCGGCTCGCCGCCGGCGACCACGGGGGGCCGGGCGAGGGTGAAGCTCTGTCCCGGCAGCCCCTCCGAGCGGCCGAGGACCTCGTCCCGAACGTGCTCGGCGTGGACGGCGATCGTCGTCCCGCCGACCGTGAACGCCTCCGCGGAGATCAGCACCGGCGCGGTGGAGTACGACGGCCGGCCGGGGACGGGGGCGGTGATCCGGCAGCGCAGCCAGCCGGCCCGGTGCCGGGCCTCCACGGAGGCGGTGTGGTCGGGCGGCAGCTGGAGGATCACGTCGCCGGGCCGGTTGAAGCCACCGGTGGTGTCGCGGTGGACACCGCACCCGGTCCAGCCGTCCCCGGTCCAGGCCTCCCAGGCCAGCGGCGGGTGGTCGGGGTTGATGCCGTGCCCGCTGACCGGGAAGTCGAGGCGCAGGGCCACCAGGCAGTGCGGCACCGCCTGGGAGAGGCCGAAGAGCAGCACGTCGCCGGGCAGCGGGGTGGGGGCGAAGCAGGGGGTGCCGCGGCCGGCGGCCAGTTCGGCGTCCCGGTCGGCCGGGGGCGCGCCCTGCGAGGAGGTCGCGAGGTGCGCCAACGCGCAGGGTTCGATGGAGAGTTCGCGCTCGGTGGAGAAGACCACCGCCTCCTCGGTGGCGGTCCGCACGGTGGCCACCTCCGTCCCGGCGTGCACCGGGACCGCCCGCGGCTGCGGGGCGGAGAGCCAGAAGGTGACGTCGGTGCGGGCCGCGGCGGGCGGCAGCAGCCGCACCCCGATCAGGTCGAGGAAGGCGAGGTGGTTCTTGTCCGGGACCCGGTTGAGCCGGTAGATCAGCTGGTCGACCATCTGGGCGAAGGCCTCGATGAGGGTCACGCCCGGGTCGGAGACGTTGTGGTCGCTCCACTCCGGGCAGCGCTGCTGGACCAGCCGTTTGGCCTCGTCCACCAGGTCCTGGAAGCGGCGGTCGTCCAGGTTGGGCTGGGGCAGCGGCATCAGGCGCTCCCCGGCTCGTCGGGGGCGTGGGCGGGGATGACGTAGAACGGGAAGACCAGGTTGCGCGGGTCGTTGGTGCCGCGCAGGGCGTAGCGGATGTCGATGTAGAGGGTGCCGGAGTCGACGGCGTCGAAGCCGACGGTCACGTCCTCCAGGTCGATCCGCGGCTCCCAGCGCTCCAGGGAGAGCCGCACCTCGTAGGCGAGCAGGCCGGCGGTGGCGCTGTCGGCCGGGGCGAAGACGTGGTCGTGGATCGCGCAGCCGAAGAGCGGGCGCATCGGCCGCTCGCCCGGCGCGGTGGAGAGGATCAGGCGGATGCTCTCCTCGATCTCCCGCTCCTGGGTGACCAGGGCGATCGATCCGGTCGGGTCGGTGCGGACGGGGAAGGCCCAGCCGGCGCCGATGAACTGCTGTCCCATCGCCGCGCTCACCCGCCGATCAGGACGGTCGGGCAGCCGGCGGTGATCGGCGCGCCGCAGGCGGCGAGGTCGCCGAGGCGGGCCGCGGGCAGGCCGCCGATCAGGACCGTCGGGCAGCCGGGCGGGGCGACCGCGTTCGGCGGGTGGACGGCGGGCGGCGGGAAGGAGCAGACGTGCGGGGTGCCGACCACGGCCGCCGGCTGCCCGCCGATGAGGACGGTCGGGACTCCGGGCGGGGCGAGCATGCCCGGGTGCCCGGTCGGGTCGCCTACCCTGGCGGCAGGTGGCATCGGTGAGACTCCATTCCTTCGGCGGGCGGATCTTCGGGCGCTTGCTCGACGGGCGTTCCCCGGGCGAGCTAGTTGATCTTGACGAGGGCGGCGCTGATCGAGCAGGTCGCCCCGCCCTTGATCTCGGTACTGGCGGACCCGGACACCCCGACCGTCGTGCCGCTGACGTCCACCTGCCCCTGCGTCTGCAGCTTCAACGCGCCTGCGCCGCCGTCCAGTTGGACACCGCTACGGGCCGTCACCCGCACCGAGTCGCCGGCCAGTTCGAGCGCCCCCCGCCCGGCGTCCACACTGACGCCCTGGCCGGCCTTGACGGTCACCTTCTGCCCGGCGTCGATCTCCACCGAGCCGTCGCTGTGCACCACGATCGTCGTGCCCTTCGCGTCCAGGTGCAGGGTGAGCTTGCCGTCGCCGGTGGCCACCCGGACGCCCTTGGGCCCGGCGGCGGCGTCCAGCAGCTCCAGGCGGTGGCCGCTGCGGGACACCAGCGAGCGGCGGTTGAGCGCACCGCTCGTCCCGTCCACCAGCTCGACGTCGTGCCGGGACGGCCGGTCCTCGCCGTTGTAGAGGCCGCCGACGACGTACGGGTGGTCGATCAGCCCCTGCTCGAAGCCGACCAGCACCTCGTCCCCCACCTCCGGGCCGAACACCCCGCCACCGCCCTTGCCGCCGAGCTGCGCGGTGCGGACCCAGTCGCTCACGTAGTCGTCCGAGAGCCACGGGAAGGCGAGCCGGACCCGGCCCTGGTGCTCCGGGTCCCGGGTGTCCGTCACGGTGGCGTTGGCCAGCCCGGCCACCCGGTCGCGCGGCCCCTGCCCGCCGGCGGTGAGGCCGAGCAGCGAGCGGTCGGTGCGGCCGCTGACGGTGATCCAGGTCTGGTAGCCGACCCCCGGGTCGAAGACGTGCCGGGTGGCGGTGACGGTGTACTTGCCCTCGAACGGCGCCCCGATGTTGGTCAGGGCCACCGCGCTGCCGGCCCGCAGCTTCGGGATGCCCATCGCCACCGCCGACAGCTCCGCGAACGAGGCGGCGAGATCGGCGGCGAGCGACCGGGCGGCGTGGTCGGCCTCCGGCTGCGCCGCGTACGGGACGTCCGTGGCCAGGAAGGCGGCCTCGCCGAAGGGTTCGGCCACCTTGCGCGGCGTCAGCCCGAGGGAGAGCAGGTCGCTGCCGCCGGCCGGCGCGTGGGCGACCACCGCGCGCTTGGCCCGGACGTCCCAGCCGCGCACCTCGACCTCCCGCACCTGGTCGGCGGAGGTGACGACCGCGTTGCAGCGCAGCAGGTTGCGGCCGAGCTCCAGCACGAACGGGCTGGAACGGACGGGGGTGGCCGGGTCCGGCGCGCCGGCGGCCGGGGTGGGGCGGCGGAAGTGGAACCTGCCGTCCTCCACGGACACCTCGGATCCCGTCCGCACGGCCAGCCGGTTCAGGAACTCCCAGTCGGTGATCCCGGGTTGGGCGACGTGCTGGAGGACGGTGGTGGTGGCGTCCACCGTGCCGACCGGCAGTCCGGCCCGGCGGGCGACGACGGTGACGATGTCCGAGACCGTCATCTGGCGGTAGCCGGCCACGCGGCGCCCGCGCAGGAGCCGGTGGGAGTGGTCGAAGCCGCGGACGACCGTGAAGGTGCCGGTGGCGTCCGCGTCCACCTCCAGCGCGGTGACCTCGCCGGAGAGCAGCAGCTCGCGCGCCGGGTCGTCCCCGGAGCGGGCGAAGAGCTTGACGGGGGTGCCGATCGTCAGGCCCGTCTTGCCGAGCACCAGGTGGTGCGGGTCGCGGAAGCGCAGCACGAACAGGCCGGGCAGCCGGCGGCTGTCGTCCACGTGGGCGGAGACCAGGAGTTCGGCGACCGGCGGCGCGAGCGGCCGGCCGTCGACCTCGACGGTGAGCGTGTTGGCGAAGCCCTCGCCGGCCATGGTCAGTGCCTCCCTCGGTGCGCGAGCTCGTCCGGCCCGGGCAGCAGCAGTTCGGTGCCCGGCCGCAGCCGCATCGGGTCGTCGATGCCGTTGGCCTCGGCGATCCCGCGCCAGGCGGCCGGGTCCCCGTACTCGCGCCAGGCCAGCAGCGCGAGCGTGTCCCCGGCGACCACCCGGTGCACCCGCCGCGCGGCGAGGGCGCCCGAGGACGGGTTCTGGCCGGGCAGTTCGCCACTGATCTCCTCCAGGGTCACCTGGCAGACGGCGCGGATCGGCAGGCCGCCGGCGGTGAACAGGGTGTACTTCGCCTGGACCTGGCTGATGTAGGAGAGGAACCCGGTCAGCCCGCCCCAGTGGAAGATCACCCAGGGCGGCACCGGCCGTTGCTTGCCGTGGCTCTGCGCCGTCGGCACGCAGCAGGCGAAGAGCTGCTCCACGGCCTTGACCACCCGGTCGTCCTGGTGGGCGGTGGCGTCGAAGAACATCTCCAGCGTCAGCTTGCTGGGCTCGGCACCGGTGAACTCGACCGGCCCCGCCTTCCGCGCGCCCTTGGAGGTCTTGCGCTCCCACTTCGCGGACTTGGTGAGGGCGAGCTCCTTGGGGTTGAACTGGAAGTCGATCTTGTCGAGTCGGGGCCCGGGCGTCGTCGTCCCGCCGTCCGCGGGCGGGTGGCGCAGTTCGAGGTAGGCGTGCTCCAGCTTCGGCCGGGCACCGGCCGGTCCGCCGTGGGCCGCCCCGGCGGAGAAGGCGATGGGCGAGGACGACACCGTCGACCCCTCCTCAGGCCCGGTCCGGATCGAGGAAGCCGTGGTGCGCGATCTCCAGCGTCTCGGTCGCGACCTTGACGGTCTCCGGGTTCAGCGACGGCCCTTGCCAGCGGACCGGCACCACGTCCAGCAGGCTCCACCGGGCCACCACCCGGCCGTCCGCGGTCATCGCGCTGATGTGGCCGGTCTTGCGCGTGACCCCGGACACCATGCCGGCGATCCACCGGGTGACCTTCTCGGTGTCCTTGGTGACCGGGCGGCTGAGCTTGATGTTCGAGTACTTGATGCGGGACGGGAGCTGCCAGACGTAGCCGTTGTTCCCACCCTCCTCGCGCTGCTCCATCACCACCTCGCAGCCGAGGCCCTCGCAGCTGTTGAAGGTGCCGAGCTTGAAGTCGTCGATCTCGACGATGAAGCAGACGCTCACCGCCGGGTCCTCGTCGGCCATCGCGCGTGCTCCCTTCGTAGCGGGTTCAGTAGTGGGTGTCGAAGCGCCGGCCGGCGCGCTCGCGGTCGAGGCGGAGCTCGGCCCGCAGCAGGCGGCCGAGGGGGTCGATCAGGCGGCGGACGAGTTCGTCGGTGCTCTCGGCCGGGGTGACGGGCGGGGGCGGGTGCGGGGGCGTCACGGACGACGGGGGTGACTCCGCGCGCTGGACGGGTGGGCCGGCCGGTGGGTCGGCCGGCGGCTCGGCTGCGGGCGCGGCGTGCGGTTCGAACGTCGGGGGCGACTCCGCGCGCTGGATCGGCAGTTCCGTCCCGGCACGCCGCCCGGGCGGCGGTGACGGCGGGGCGAAGAGCACCGATCCGTCGGGCATCCGCTGCGCGATGCCTGCCGCCACCGCGACCGTTCCGGCGTCGGCCGGGGCGCCGCCGGGCCGGGCCACGGGGGCCTGCTGTCGAACGCCCGAGGGCGGCACGGGTACGGCCTGGACAGCAGTCCGGTACTGCGCACTCAGTCCTTGTAGCGGCAGCGCCGGTCGGTCCCGGCCGGTGAGCGGCTGGGGCGCGTGTACTGCCCCGCCCCCGGCGGCGGATCGCTGGACGGACGCCGGCCAGGCCTGCCGACGCACCTCCCCGGTGGGCTCGACGTGCACCGGCGGAGCCCAAGCCACCGGCACGACCGGCAGTTCGGTGGCGGGCCCGGCGGCCGGCGCCTGCTCGCCCGCCCCGGTCGCCCTCGGGGTCGGCGCGGACCGGAGCTCCAGCCCGTGTTCGCCCAGCAGGCCGGTCGCGGCGGCTCCGGGCGCCGCGCTCACGGCCGGGTCGACGACACCGACGAACTCCGGCTCCATCGATGTCACTCGTTGCACGGGCAGGGGCAGTGGCGCGGCAGGGGCCGGCGGCGGGAGCGCAGCGGTTCCGGGGGCCCCGGCATTCTCCGCCGCCGGGGCGTCACCGGTGCGCAGCGCCTGCGGGACGAGCGGCGCGTCGCCCAACAGCGGCGCCAGCGGCCCCGCGGCCTCCTCCGAGGACGGGGACACCGAGCGCTGCACGGGCGCGACCGCCTCCCCCGCCCGGGACCCACTCGGCGGCGGAAGCGGAGTGGTTCCGGGGGCACCGGCCTCCTCCTCCGCCGGGGCGTCACCGGTGCGCAGCGCCTGCGGGACGAGCGGCGCGTCGCCCAACAGCGGCGCCAGCGGCCCCGCGGCCTCCTCCGAAGACGGGGACACCGAGCGCTGCACGGGCGCGACCACCTCCCCCGCCCGGGGCCCGCTCGGCGCCGGGAGCGGCGTGGTCCCAGGCGTGCCGGCCTCCGCCGCCGGGGCGTCACCACTGCGCAGGGCCTGCGGGACGAGCGGCGCGTCGCCCAACAGCGGCGCCACGGCCTCCTCCGAGGACGGGGACACCGAACGCTGCACGGGCGCGACCGCCTCCCCCGCCCGGGACCCGCTCGGCGCCGGGCCAGAGCCGTCCGCAGCGGGTGGCGACGCGGCCGGCGATCCGACCGGATCAGCCTGCCCGGCCCGCTGCACGGTGGGTGGGACGGCATCGATCGGTGCGCCGACCCTGGCGGCCCGCCGTGGGTTCTGCGGCGGCGACGGCACCGGCCCCGCCGATCGCTGGACGGCGGGAGGCGAGGAGAGCGGCGCGCCCAGCCCCAACCGGGGCCTGGGCGGCGGCGGATCGGCCACCATGGGACTCTCGGGAGCCGCGACTCGCTGCGGCGGTGCGGAGGAGGACGAGGTCATCGGGCGATCGCCGAGGAGCGGCCGTTCGCCTGCGGTCAGCGGAGCAGGCGCCTCGGACGTGCTCGGGGCGTCGGCGTCCGGCGCCGGGGGCTCGACCGGAGCAGGCGCTTCGGCCGGAGGCTCCGCCGCCACTGGATCAGGCTCTTCGGGCAGCGGCCGGCCCGCGCGCTGGACGACCGGGCGCAGCGGGGTCGCCGGCAGCGTCCTGACCGGCAGTTCGACCGACCGGGCGACCACGGTCATGGCCGCGCGCGGGGCCGCCGGCACGACCACCTCGGGAGCACCCCCCGGGACCGGCCGGGCACCGGCCAACGGCGCGACGACGTCCGGCGCCCTGTCCGGCACCACGTCCGCCGTCCCGTCCGGGACGCGCTGGACGGCCGCCGACGCGGCGGCCGCCCGTGGCCCCACGCCCACCGGCTCCGCCAGCCCGTACCCCGTCCCGCCCGGTGCCGCCGCGTGCACGAGGTGCCCGAGCGGTCCGAGGAACGACGGGTCCTGCCAACTCACCAGCCCGCCCCGGAAGCCCGTCGGATCGGTGACCAGCGACGGCGCGCCGAAGGTGAGCCGCTGCACCGGCACCTCCCGCCAGCCGTGCCGCGGCTCCCGTGCGACCGGTGACACGGCCGGTTCCGCGACCGGTGCCGTGACGGCCGGCTCGGCGGGCTCCGCGCCCCGCGCAGCCGCCGTCCACCCCCTCAGCCACCCCCACACCCGTCGCTCACCGCCCCTCGGCCAGCGCGTTCAGCCGGCCGATCTGGGCGAGGTAGCGGAGGCGTTCGGGGTGCTCCAGGTCGAGGATGGAGTCCAGCGGCCAGTGGAAGTGGTAGGCGACGTACGCGACCTCCTCGTACAACCGCTCGGTCGCGTACGTCACGATTCCCCCAGGCGGCCGCCGGCGAGGTCGACCGCGAAGTCGCAGGCGCAGGACGGGCAGGTGACCTGGGCCCGGGTGTGGCCCTCGGCGTTGATCCGGCGGTAGAAGTCCTGGAGGAACGCGAGGTCGGAGGCGAACAGGTCCTCGATGACGCCCGCGTGCACGTCCGTGACGTCCCCGATCCGGGTGATCACCCGTCCCAGCAGCACCACGGACAGGTAGGCGGGGTTCTCCCGCACCCGGTCGTCCCGCAGCGGCACCAGCTCGTCCCGCGCGGTGGCCAGCCGCATCACGCCCGCGCGGTGCAGCTGGCCGGACTCGTCGAGGTACCCGCGGGGCAGCTCGAAGGCGAACTCGGTGCGCATGGGCTCCCGCCGCTGCCCCTCCGAGGGGGAACCCGCGGGGGAACCAGCGGACCTGCCGGAAGCCCCCGGGGCCGCCTCCGGCGGGGCGGCGGCCGAGGCCATCTGTCGTCGCATCAGGGCCTCACCCTTCTCCGGAGGAATCCCCGGGCCTCGGCCGGGGGAGGATGTCAGGCAACGTCCATCTGTTCGTACGTGATGACGATCTTCTCGGTCAGCACGCTGGTGTCGCCGGCCTTGAGCGAGCCGATCTCCAGGCTCTTCGGCCAGGCGTTGACCAGGTTGTAGCGCTTGATCGCGTTGCCCTCGTAGTCGAAGACGATGATCGCGCCGCCCTTCCTGACCTGCGCCATCTTGCCGAAGCGGGAGTCCTTGATCCACTTCTCGAAGCTGTTGTCGCCGGTCAGGCCGCGGGTCAGCGTCACCTCGCCCGCCTTCGGACGGCCCGGGAGCTTCTTGATCAGGTACTTGCCGTCCGCCGTGTTCTGCTTGAGCTCGATGACGTCCTGTTCCATCTTCAGGCCGGTCACCTCGCTGATCTGCCGGATCACCACACCGTCGAACTCCAGGCCGAAGGAGTGGCCGACCGAGCTGTCATGGTCGGGAAGTGCCATGGCGCGCTAACCGCCTTTCCTCACTCACTCGTTGACGAGGCTGGTCCCGCCGGAGAACTGGGACAGCCGGAAGACCACGAACTCGGCCGGCTTCACCGGCGCGATGCCGACCTCACAGACCACCTGCCCGGCGTCGATCCCCTCGGCGGGGTTGGTCTCCCGGTCGCACTTGACGTAGAACGCCTCCTCCGGGGTGAGGCCGAACAACGCGCCCTTGCGCCACTCGTTGACCAGGAACGCCGAGATGGTCCGCCGGATGCGGGCCCACAGCGCGTCGTCGTTCGGCTCGAAGACCACCCACTGGGTGCCGATCAGGATCGACTCCTCCAGGTAGTTGAAGAGCCGACGGACGTTCAGGTAGCGCCAGCTCGGGTCGGAGGAGAGGGTGCGCGCTCCCCAGACCCGGATGCCCCGGCCCGGGAAGGCCCGGATGCAGTTGACCCCGATGGGGTTGAGCTGGTCGTGCTCGCCCTTGGTCAGGTTGACGGCCAGGTCGACGGCGCCGCGCACGACCTCGTTGGCGGGCGCCTTGTGCACGCCGCGGCTCTCGTCGTTGCGCGCCCACACGCCCGCCATCGCGCCGCTCGGCGGCACGAACCGCAGCCGGCCGCTCGCCGGGTCCGCGACCTTGATCCACGGGTAGTACAGCGCCGCGTACTTGGAGTCGTAGCCCGCCCCGACCGTACGCCACTCCTTGACCTGCTGCGGGGTCAGGTCCGGCAGCGGGTCGATGATCGCCACCCGGTTGCCCATCAGCTCGCAGTGCGCGATCAGCGCCAGCTGCACGGCCTTGACCTGGTCGGCGTCCAGCGCGCCCTGCTCGTAGGCGCCCATCAGGTCCGGGATCGCCACCATGGTGATCTCGTCGATCGCCTCCAGGCCGCCGAGGCCGGTGCGGTCGTCGGCGCTGCCGAGGTAGTCGGCCGGCGTCGCGGGGCCGGCCGCGTCGGCGGGCGGCTGTGCCGGGGCCGGTACGGCCACCTCCTGATTGTCCGGGCGGGCCACGGCCTGCGCGGCGCTCTCCTCCAGGGCGATCAGCTTGGAGCGCTCCCGGACCACCGTCACGACGTAGCCGCGCTGGCCGCGTTTGGCGGAGACGTCGAAGCTCTCCTCGACCTGGTCGCCGCGCTTGACCCGCAGCGTGAACGCGTCCTCGGCCGCCGACTCGCCGCCGGCGTCCGCCACCTCGACGGTCAGGCCCTCCCCCGCGCCCGGCAGGGCGGCGACCTGGAACGCGCCGAGCGCCGCGCGCGACCCGGCCGGCAGCGCGCCCCGGCCACCGCCCCGACGCACCGGCGCCGGGGCCGGCTGCGCGGCCGCCGGCCCGTCCCCGATCCGGACGACGTAGCAGGAGCCGCCGCCGTTGAGGAAGTAGGCGTAGACCGCGTGCGCGAGGTAGCAGCCCTCGGCGAACTCGCCGAACTCCCTCGTGTACTGGCTCCAGTTGGTCACCAGCGTGGGCGTGTTCGCCACCCCCTGCGGCGCCAGCCCGACGAAGGCCGCGACGGCCGTCCCGGCCCCTTCGATCGGGCGCGAGCCTGCCTCGACCTCTTCGACATAGACGCCCGGCGACAGATACGACGGCATCCCTTCAGCCCCCTTCAGGCCCACCTGGTCACTCACAGCCTGCTGGCCCCACCGACCAAGGTCACGGCCGTCCGGACGGCGGCCGGGGAAGCCGTCCTTGCCCGAACGGGCAACCGGCGGCGGACGGGCCCGTCACCGCGGCACGCTCCGGGGGACGGCCCCGACCCGCCGGCGCCGCTCAGGCGGGCGTCTCGTCCTCCTCGGCCTCCTCGGCCCGCTGCACGAACAGGCCCTGCACCGGCGCCTCTTCGTCCTCCTCCGCCGCCGCCTCCCGCTGAACGGCCGGGGCCGGCGCCGGTTCGGCCATGACCCGGTCGGCCGTGGCGGCCGCCTCCCGCTCGAAGCGGTCGCCCGGGTCGCTCACCGCGATGCCGCCCGGGGCGGCGGTGCCGTCGACCGGACCGGAACGCTGCTGCACGACGTGGGTCAGCTCGTGCGCGAGCGTCGTCCGGCCCTGGTGCGAGCCCGGGTCGTAGGCGTCGCGCTGGAAGACGATGTGCGAACCGACCGTGTAGGCGTGGGCGTTGACGGCCTTGGCGGAGTCGTGCGCGGCGGCGTCGGTGTGCACCCGGACGTCGCCGAAGTCGTGGCCCAGACGCGTCTCCATGTCCGAACGGACGTCCGCGTCCAGGGAGTTGCCACCGGAGGCGACGACGTCGTGCACCGGTGAGCGTTCCTCTTCCAGCGCCGCGCCGACCGCGGCGTTGCCCACCGCGCGCTGCAGCCCGAGCAGTCCGCCGGCGCCCAGCGCCGAGGCACGTCCGCCGGCCGCCGCCCGGAACAGCAGCCCGGCGCGGTCGTCCTGGGGCGCCTGTTCCGTCCGGGGCTTGGATCCGACGACCTGGTCGACCCCGAGTTCGTGATCGCGCATCTCACTCCCCAACCCGCATGGTTGCCACCAGACTCGTGCCCGCCCGAGCGCACCACCAGGCGTCCCGGGGCACCGCCTGCGCAGGATCGGCTGCCCCAAGGGGCACCCCAGGCGTGTCTCTTTGACGCGTTGAGCGGTTGATCGGAGGCGTCTGTCCGGCTCCCTTCTGCGCCGGCCTGGCCATGCGTACCGACAAGCGGGTCTCGCCGAAGGCCGAGTGGTCTCCCCCGGCTGTCCGATGGAGCTACGCCATCATCCGTCTTGTCCGCGACCTCTCCGTTCGTATCCTGGTTCCCGGTACTTCAGGAACCACTGGGGGCGTTCCGAATGAGGCACGGAGAGCTGATCGCAGGGCGCTACGAGTTGATCAGGCGCCTCGGGCGCGGTGGCATGGGTGAGGTGTGGGTCGGACGTGATCAGGCCCTCAAGCGCGAGATTGCGCTCAAGGCACTTGTCCTGGACGGGGAGACGCTCACAGAACTTCCCTTGCGGTTCGAGCGCGAAGCCATTGCGGTCGCTCAGATCAACCATCCGAACGTGGTCGCCATGTACGACCGCGGCGTGCACGAGGACATCCTCTTTCTTGTCATGGAAAAGGTGGACGGCGAAACTCTCGCTGATCTCCTCGGCAGGCAGGGGGCATTGGACCCCGCTCTCGCGTTGGATATCGCCGAGGCGATATGTGTGGCGCTCATAGCCGCCCACCAGGCTCGGGTCATCCACTACGACATCAAGCCGCACAACGTGATGCTCACCCGCGATGGGCACGTGAAGGTCGTCGACTTCGGGATCGCGGGGCTGTCCCGCACCATGTTCACCTTGGCGCGATCCTCCGAGTTGACACCGGCCGGCACCCCTGAATACGGCGCGCCGGAGCAGTTCCTCACGGAACGCGGTGACGAACGATCGGACTTGTACGCACTCGGTGGGGTGCTGTTCGCCATGCTTGCCGGTCGACCGCCCTTCACCGGGCACAATGCCCTGGCGATCATCCGCCACAAACTCGACGAAGACGCACCGCGACTCGACTCGCTCCGGCCCGGTCTACCAAGCCGACTGACGGATCTCGTAGCAGCGCTCCTGGAGCGCGACCCCGCACAGCGGCCACAGTCCGCACGGGACGTCCACAGTCGCCTTCGCGAGCTCCGGACGACCCACAGCACCCCGAAACCGCCCACGCAATCATCACGGCCGGACCCAGACCATCGTCTCGGCCATGAACGGCAGCGCAGCCGCAGAGGCTGGACCATCGCTCTGGCCGTCCTGGCCGCCTTGGGTGCGCTCGGCGGCGGGTACGCCGGGTACCGGTGGACCCAGGACCAGTACTATGTCGGCGCGGAGGGCGGGCATGTCGCCGTCTACCAGGGCGTCAACCGGAACCTGGTCGGTCTCAGCCTTTCCTCGGTGCACGCCGAATACCAGGACATCGAGCTCAAGTACCTGCCGAAGTACGAGCAAGCGCAGGTCACCAAGACCTTCTCGGTCGACAGCCTGAACGACGCCGACGCGACCATCAGGGACCTCGACGCCTGGGCCAGGCTCTGCAAGAGAGTCAGCGACCCGAACACCGGCTCCGTGATCGCCCAACCCTCACGGGTCTCCCCGGACGCGCTCCTAGCCGCCCCGCCCACGCCGGACGAGACGACTCACGACCCGGAAGTCGCAGCCTCGACTTCCGGGGCCTCCAGCCGGTTCGCTGCTTCACCGAGCAGCGCCCCCACGGTGCCTGGTCTGACCGACAACGAGCTGGCGCGCGCCAAATCCTGCCCGGAGCCGTGACGCCTCCAGGGGCCAAAATCGCGGACCGAGTCGTAAGGCCTGTCTCTTGGATCCTTGCCGGACGCGCAAGGCCAGGGCACGCATCTCGCCGCGTTGTCGTCGGTCGCCAATGGCCCCCAGCCTTCGGCCGGGAGGTGCCCCCACCTCCGCCTTACGATGCACGCACCCTGATGCCGCGCGCTGATCCGGCAAAATCCAGGAGACAGGCCCTACGGGGCAGCTACGGGGCGTCGTGCGCCAGTGCCACGTACGGTCCGAACTCGCTCTCCAGGCAGAGCCGTCCGAGCTTGCGGTATTCGCGGGCCACCGCCGCGATCAGGTCGGCCATGGCTACCGGGCGGCCGGCTTCGGCGGCGAGGTAGGCGGCCGTGACGGCGGCCGAGCGGATGTCTCCGCCCGCCAACTCGAAGGACGTGCCGCAGAATTCGAGGTCGAGGTCCCCCGCGCGCGGCAGCGACGGCCCGAGGCAGCGTTCCCAGAGCGCCGTCCGCTGCTCGGGCCCGGGACGGGGGAAGTCCACCACGAGGTCGAGCCGGCGGGTGAACGCGTCGTCGAGGTTGGCCCGCAGGTTGGTCGCGAGGACGGCCAGGCCGTCGAAGGACTCCATCCGCTGGAGCAGGTAGGCGCTCTCGACGTTGGCGTAGCGGTCGTGGGCGTCCTTGACCTCGGAGCGCTTGCCGAAGATCGCGTCGGCCTCGTCGAAGAGCAGCACGGCGTTGACCCCGGCGGCCTCGGTGAAGATGCGTTCCAGGTTCTTCTCGGTCTCGCCGACGTACTTGTCCACGACGGTGGCGAGGTCGACGGTGTAGAGGTCGAGGCCGAGGTCACCGGCGATCACCTCGGCGGACATCGTCTTCCCGGTGCCCGAGTCGCCGGCGAACAGGGCCATGACGCCGCGCCCGCGCCCGCCGCCGGGCCGCATCGCCCAGTCGCCGAGCACCCGGTCGCGGTGGCGGGCCCGGGCCGCGAGCTCGTGCAGCCGGGCCAGCGCGGGCGGGGGCAGGACCAGGTCGGTCCAGCCGGCCGTGGGCCGGATCCGGCGGGCCAGGCGCTCCAGCCCGGCGCTGTTCTGCGCCCGGGCGCCGTGCAGCAGGTGGGCCCCGGTGAGCGGGCCGCCGGAGAGCACGGCCTGCTGGTGCGCGGTGCGGGCGGCCCGCTCCACCTGGTCCGGGGTGAGCACGAAGGCCGCCGCCGCGTCCTGGTCGACGGCCGCCCCCTGCGGTGCCACCCGGTCGAGCGCCGCCCGCCAGAGCGCGGCTCGGGTCGCGGCGCCGGTCCGGGCCACCTCCACCAGGAGCGGGACGGCGGGCGACCACTCGGGCTCCCAGGACACCCGCCCGGTGAACAGGACCGGCACCGGCAGTGCGGCCAACGCCCGTACCAGGGCGGGCCGTTCGCCCTCCGGTGTGGCCACAGGACCGGCCACCAGGCCGGCCCCGGCGAGGCCCGCCTCCCGGCCGGCCGCGACGACCGCCTCCGGCGCGGCCGGGTCCCGGGCGAGCTGGGTGAGGTCGAGGGCGAGTGCCCGGCGGCCGGCGACGCGCAGCGCCTCGACGGCGAGGGCGCGGGCCGAGCCGCCGGGGGGCTCCCGCAGGTACGCGAGGTGGAGGCCGGCCGCGAGGGCGGCCCCGAGGCGCTCGGCGGGGCCGCGCTCGTGGACGTCGCCCGCCGTCAGCGGCGTCGGCGCCGTCAGCGGCGTCAGCAGGTCGGCCAGCCGGTGGTCGGGCGTGTCGTCCCCGAGCAGGTGCCCGGCGACCCGGTCGGGCACCCGCAACGACCGGCCGAGGAAGGGCCGTTCCCCCTCCTCCACCAGCAGCAGCCCCCGGGCGAGCAGCGGCGCGGCCGGGTGCAGCCGCCCGCGTGCGGCGGCCGAGGCGGCCGGGACCCCGCACAGCGCCAGGGCGAGCCCGGCGGTGGGCCGGCGGCGGGTCACGTCGTCGTTGAGGTACCCGTAGAGCTGTTCGAAGCGGCCGTCCAGGTCGGGGGCGAGGGCGATGAGCAGCAGTTCGACGTCGAGCGGCGGGAGCGCGAACTCCCGGGCCAGGCAGCGCAGTCGCAGGTGCGCGCCGGCCCGTTCGGCGTCGTCGGCCCGGTGCTCGGCGGCCGCCAGGCGCTCCTCGTCGATCTCGTCGGGCGCCGGGAGGGCACGCGGCTCGTCGAGGAGCCGGCGCACCGTCTCGTCGGAGAGGTAGAGGCCCCGGAACGGGTCGTCCGGCTCGGGGTCGTCGGCCCGGCGGACGGTGACGGCCCGGCGGACCCGTTCCTCGACGAGGGCGATCCGCTCCAGCAGGTGGGCGAGGCCGGGGTCGGTCACCTGGCCCTCCGTCGCACGGGGCGGGGTGCCGCGGCGGGGGGTTCGAGCGCGCCGCTGCGCAGGACGAGGCCGTCCTCCACCGGCGGTCCGGCCGGGTAGACCGGGGCCGCGGTGACCGGCACGCTCACGACCACGTCCAGCGAGGGCTTCAGCTCTCCGCCGAGCGCCGTCCACACGTCGGCGAAGGCCCGGTCCTCGGGCGGCGGCAGGGCGATGCCGATCGGGATCGGCAGCCCGGTGGCGGCCAGGGCGGGGCCGAGGGAGTCGGCGGGCAGCGCGGGGTGGCGCAGGAAGCAGACGAGCAGCGCGGAGAGCAACCGGTGCTCGTCCTCGGGCCGTTGGGTCCAGGCGCTGATCAGGTAGGAGAGCTTGAAGTACCGGGGCGGCAGGGTGCGGGCGACCACCGTGCCCTGCTCGTCGTAGACGTTCTGCCGCCCCCGGGAGCCGCGTCGGACGTCCTCCCTGATGTCGTAGAGGTAGAGGTTGACGGTCGGTGTGTTGCGCCGGGCCGCCCACTCCCGGGTGGGCGCGTCGAGGACCACGTCGACGTCCGCCCCGGCGAGGGCCCCGGCCCGCACCAGGGTGCGCAGCGATTCGTCGACCTCGTGGATCACCGGCCTACCGCCGTTCCTCGTACGGCCGGGGCTGGAGCACTCCGGGGACGACGGTGAAGGCGCTGCGCACTTCGCCGAAGGCGGGCAGGTCGGGCAGGGTGGCGACCAGCTCGCGCGGGCCGAGGGTGTCCTGGACGAGCACCAGGACGGGTGCGGTGAAGGTGCCGTCCCCGGCCACCACCACCGGCGCGCTGTCGGCCGTCACCCCGGCGCTCCAGCGCAGGCGGACGGTGGTTCCGGGCGGGAACTGGCTGCCGTGGGCGAGGGTGACGATCCCGGGCGGGCCGACCCTCGGGTCGAGCCGCACGGTCGGTTGCAGGACGGTGAGGGTGGTGGAGGCGGTGGCGCCGTTGCCCCGGTCGGCGGTCGCGGTGCCGCTCACGGTGGCGGTCCCGGCGGTCAGGCCGGTCACCGTGAGGGTCACGGTGGCGGAGGCCCCGGGGGCGAGGGGGCCGAGCGGGCAGCGGCCGGTCGGGCAGGCGGGGGTGGCCGAGTCCAGGCGGAGGCCGGCCGGCAGGGTGAGGGCCAGGGCGACCCCGGGCGCGGGGACGGCGCCGCCGTTGCGGACCGTCAGGGTGACGGTGGCCTGCTGCCCGGTGCGGATCAGCGCCGGCGCGGCGGCGGCGCTGACGGCGAGGTCGGGCAGCCGGGTGTCGGGCGGGGTGGCGGTGGGCGTGGCCGTGGGAGTGCCGGTGGGTGGGGCGGTGGGCGTGGCGGTGGGACCGGGCGCGGTGATGGTGACGGCCGCGCTCGCGGTGACCGGTTCGCCGTTGGCGCTGGTGACGGTGCCGGTGACCTGACCGGTGAACGCGGTGTCCCCGACCAGGACGAGCGTCACCGTCGCCTCGCCCCGGGGCCCGAGGTCGCCCAGCGCGCACCCGGTGGACGGGCAGGCGGGCGAGATGGAGATCACCCGGAGCTGCGGCGGCACGACGGGTGTCAGCGTCACGCCGGCGGCCGTCCCCTCGCCCCGGTTGCGGACGGTGAACGTCACGGTGACCGGCTCGCCCGGCGCCGCCGTGGGCGGCGTCGCCGACGCCGTGACGACCAGGTCGGGCGCGAGCACGGTGATCACGGCCTCGGCGCGGTCGTTCTCCGCCCTCGGGTCGAGGGTCTCCGCGCCGGCCTGGGCGGTGGCCCGCTGGGCGCCCGCCGCCGTGCCCTGGACGGTGATCCGGACGGTCGCGGCGGCGCCCGCGGCCAGTCCGCCGAGCGCGCAGTGGTACGGCGCGGGCGAGCAACTGCCCTGGGAGGGCACCGGCGCGCCGACCGCCCGGAGCCCGGCGGGCAGGGCCGGCTCGGCGGTGACGCCCTTGGCGTACCCGGGGCCAAGGTTGGTGACGGTGAGGGTCAGGTCGGTGGTGCCGCCGCGGGAGAGCTGCGGCTGGTCGGGCGTCAGGCCGACGGCGAGGTCGGCGGTGGGCTGCCAGCTGGGCCGGGTGTGGCTCGCGCCGGCGCGCACCGGCAGGGTGCGGCCCGCTCCGGTCGCCGGGTCGACGACGGCGATCCGGCGGTAGTCGGACGGGACGCGGCGGGGCTGGACGGCGACGCCGGGCCCGTCCTCGCGGACCGCGACGTCGACGGCGAGCTGCTTGCCGTCCGGCGACCAGGCCGGGGCGGCGGGCTGCCGGAGCGGCACGTCCGGCAGCGGCGTGCCGTTGACCGGGCCGACGTTCGGGCAGCTCGCGGCGGACGGCACCACGCTGCGGCAGGCCCGGCCGTCCGCGCCGAGCTCCAGCACCACCTGCAGCGGGGCGCCGGCGGGCGTCGGGCCGGCCCGCAGGCAGCCGTTGAGGCACGGGGGCGGCGTGGGTGAGGGCGAGGTGCGCGTGGGGGTGGGCGTGGGCGAGGGCGACGGGTCGGGCCGGGCGGCCAGCAGGCGGCGGCCGAAGGCCAGGCCGCTGCCGTCCGGAGCGTAGGCCGGGCGGGCGTCGCGGACCGGGCACTGCGGGTCGCCGCACTGGGCGGCGGTGAGGTCGTGCTGGTCCCCTCCGGCGCCGGTCTCGACCGACCACAGGTGGCGGATGCCGTAGACGGTGGCCGCCGCCGGGGCGGCCGCGGCCCCGGTCAGCTTGATGATCGGTACGCAGTCGCTCTCGCGGGAGAAGGCGAGCCGGCCGCCGTCCGGCGACCAGGCGGGGTCGAAGTCCCGGGAGGTGCAGCGGGATCCGCTCTCCGTCCGCGGGGGGACGGTCAGGACCGGCTTCGCCTTGTCGACGCCGTCGGTCACGTCCACCACGACGACCTTCTGCTCGGCGTTGCACTCGCTACAGAGGTTCTGCTGGACGAAGGCGAGCCTCTTCCCGTCCGGGGACCAGGCGGGCGCGGACTGCTGCCGGCCCTGGTCGATCCCGGGGCCGGAGAGCACGGTGGCGTGCGTCGGGTCGGCGGCGTCGCCGACCAGGATGCGGGTGGGCGCCCGCCCGTCCGGGCCGTAGACGCTCAGGGCGTAGGCGAGGCGCCGTCCGTCCGGCGAGTAGGCCGGGTCGGCCGTGGTCTCCCGCCAGTCCGTCTGGGGCCGCAGGTCCAGCCGGTCCAGCGGTGGCCCCGGGTGGACGCTCTCGATCCGCTCCCCGTACGTCCGCCCGGTGATCAGGATCGTCGGCGCGCCGCCCGGCGGGGCGTACCAGCCGGCCGACTCGACGCCGTCGAAGGAGCTGACGTCCACCGTGGTGCCGGCGCAGGTCGGGCAGCCACTCGCCGGGTCGACGCGGAAGAGGTCGTTGGACAGGAACGCCAGCGACGTGCCGTCCGGGGACCAGGTGACGTCCTCGGCGACGGCCGGTTCCTTGCCGCCCCGGGCAATCAGCTGGACGGCCCCGCCGCCCCGGGCCGGGACCAGGGCCAACTCACGGTACCCGTCCTGGCCGGTGACGAAGGCGATCCGGTCGTGTCCGGCGCCGGCCCGCGGCTCCCAGGCCGGGCGGTGCGCCTCGCCGGTGCCGGTGTCGACCCGCACCGGCGTGCCGCCCGGCGCGACCGGGATGCGGAAGATCTTCCCGGCCTGCTCGTAGGCGAGCGCGCCGCCGTCCGGCGACCAGCTCGCCCAGCCGCCGCCGACCGCCACGCGGCGCAACTGACTGCCGTCCGTCCTGGCCAGCCAGATCGACGGGGTCCGGTCGTCGCCCGAGCCCGTGGGCGCGTCCGCCGCGGCCGTCTGCCGGCACCAGTCCTGGGAGGGGTCCCACCCGGTCGGGTCGCTCTGCCAGGAGGTGAAGGCCACCCAGGCGCCGTCCGGGGACAGGGCCGGGTGTTTGATCCGCCAGCCCTCGCGCTCCAGCAGCACCTTGACCGGCCCGGCGCCCTGCCGCCCGAGCAGGCTCTCGCCGGTGCCGCTGCGGGTGCTGACCCAGACGACGGCGTCGCCCCGGACGGCCGGCTGGCAGTCGTCGCCGGCCTGGCCGCCGTCGAGCAGGGCCGTCGGCCGGCCGGTGCCGACCAGGGCGAGGGTGCGGTGGTCCTGGTCGTCGGAGGTGTAGGCGATCCGCCCCGGCGCGGGTTCGGCCGCGGCGGGTGCCATCGGCTCCGGCCGTCCGGAGCCGATCGCCGCGGTCATCGTCGCCAGCAGGGCGGCCACCAGGGCCGTCGAGAGCAGCGCCAGGAAGGGCCGCCGGAGCCGGCCGTGAGTGAGTACGCGTCGCACCGTGTCCCCCGGACGGTTCCTCCCGCGCGCCCGGGGGGGGCGAGCCGACGGCATCCGGATATTCCTCCTCAGCGCAACCCTGACCGGCCCCGGCCCGGTCGGCAGCAGCGGCCGGGGCAGCGGTCCGGGTAGCGGTGGCTGCCCGAAAGGGCGTCAGATCAGGCCCTCGCGCATCGCGTACGCCACCGCGTGCGAGCGATTGCGCAGTTGGAGGCGGGTGGTGACCTCGTGCAGGACGTTCTTCACCGTCCTTTCGGAGAAGGACAGTTCCTCGGCGATCTCGGCGGTGTCGCGGCCCGCCGCCACCAGCCGCAGCACCTCCACCTCGCGCGGCGCGAGGCCGGTGAAGGCGAGGCCGCGCGGGTCGAGCACCTGGCGCTGCAGGCGGCCGACCTGCTCCAGCAGGCGGCCGAGCAGGTCCGCCGGGACGCTCCCCTCGCCGCGCGCCGCCGCCGAGATCACCTGCACCAGGCGCTCGGCCGTCGCCTCCTTCCGCCGGACGACCCCGACCACGCCGCACTCCACGGCGGCCACCAGCCCGGCGTCGTCGAGCTCGGTGCCGACCAGGACGATCCGCCCGGCCGCCGAGCAGCGGAGTTGACGGAGCGTCCGCAGCTCCTCCTCGCCGACCCGGTCCACCGCGACGAGGACCACCACCGGCTCCCCGTCGACCTCCACCGGCTCCGTCGGTTCGCCCTCTCCCAGCAGGCGGATCTCGGGGCGGGGGCGCAGCTGGCCCGCCAGCCCCGCGCGGGTGATCGGGTCCTGTGCGCTGATCCGGACCGGAATCCAGGTAAGGTCGCCGTTGCCGTGGTACCGCATGCGTTCCCCGTCCTCCCGTGCCCGGCCGTCGCCGGGCGCCCAAGGTCCACGGGCCGGCGCGGCGCCGGCCGCCCCGTCCCCCGACGAGTCAACACCCGGCGAATCATCAGGCACTTCACAAAGACTTAACGGGCAGCACCACTGCCCGGAAGTGTGGCCGCCGGGCACCTGACCGCGGCCGGGCCGCTTCCTACCCTCGGCGCATGACCACCACATCGGCCCACCTCGATCCGTCCACCGCCTCGGTGCTGCCCGGGGAGGAGGCCCAACTCTCGCTGGAGGTGCGCAACGGCGGTGAGCTCGTCGAGGCCTACCGCTTCGAGGTGCTCGGCCCGGCCGGGGCCTGGACGGTCGTGGATCCGGAGACGCTCTCGCTCTACCCCGGGACGGCCGGCCGGGTCGTCCTGAAGTTCCGCCCGCCGCGCGAGAGTTCGACGTCGGCCGGGCCGGTCGCGTTCGGAGTTCGGGTGCTGCCGCAGGAGCGGCCGGACGAGGCCGTGGTGCCCGAGGGCGTCGTCGAGGTGCTGCCGTTCGACGGGCTGACCGCGGAGTTGACGCCCCGGATGTCGCAGGGGCGCGGGCGCGGGCGGCACCAGGTGGCCGTGGACAACCGGGGCAACCGGCCGGTGTCGGTGACCCTGGCCGGCAGTGACCGGCGCGATGCGCTCACCTTCGCCGTCCCGTCCGCCGCGACCACGGTCGAGCCGGGCCGGGCGGCCTTCGTCCGGTCCGACGTCCGCCCGCGCCGCCGGGTGTGGCGGGGGCAGGACATGCCGCACGCCTTCCAGGTGGTGGTGACGCCCGCCGAGGGCGAGCCGATCCCGCTGGACGGCACGTACCTCCAGCAACCGATGGCGCCCAGGGGGCTGTTGAAGACGGCGATCGCCGTGGCCGTGGTGGCGGGCGCGCTGGCGGGGATGTGGTTCGGGGTGCTGCGCCCGGCCGTCCGCTCCACCGCGAAGAACGCCGTCGCCGGGTCCGTCACGGCGGCCCAGTCGCAGGCCTCGGAGGCGAAGCAGAAGGCCGCCGACGCCCAGGGCGCGGCCGCGGCGGCGCAGCAGGCGGCGGCCGGCGCGCAGCAGGCGGCGGGCGGCGGGGCGAGCGGTTCCCCGCGACCGGCGGCGAGCCCGGGCACCGGCCTGGTGCCGGCCCCGGGGGCCGCGCTGTTCTCCCAGCGGCTCAAGGCCACCGCCCCGGCCGGAGCCACCCACGCGGAGAGCTACCAGGTGCCGGACGGCAAGACGCTGCGGCTGACCGACCTCGTCCTGGAGAACCCGCAGGGCGACTCGGGCACCATCACCATCGCCGTCGGCGACACCCCGCTGCTGGCCCCGGCGCTGGAGAACTTCCGGGAGCAGGACTTCCACTGGGCCTCGCCGATCCTGATCGGCGAGAAGCAGAAGCTGACCGTCACTGTCACCTGCGGCCGCCCCGGCCAGCCGCTCAGCGGCCCGGCGCCGTCCGACTGTTCGGCGGCGGCCCTGCTGAGCGGGTCGCTGGAGTGACCTCGCGTCGCCGGTGGGGTCCGGGCCACGGCCCGGGCCCCACCGGCGCACGCGCGGCGGGGGCCGCTCAGCGCAGCCGCTCGGCCAGCCGGGTCTCCAGCTCCGCGTAGCGGGGATCGGGCAGGGCCTCCGTCAGGAAGTCGAGGCCGGTGCGGATCAGGTCGACCAGCGGGGCGTACTCCGGCTCGGCGAGGCGCACGTCCGCGTAGAGGAACTGCCAGCCGTAGAGGCCCCTGGTCAGCAGGAGCGCCTCCAGGTAGCCGGGGTAGTCCAGTTCGAGCTCGAAGGCCCCGTGCGGGAACCAGAACACCCACGTCCGCGGCGCGATGGCACCGCCGACCAGCCGGACGGCGGCGAAGGCGGTTTCCCCACTGTCCGGCAGGTAGTCGATCACGCGCAGCTCCTTGAACAGCTCGATCTCCTCGTCGTCGCGGACACTTCCGGCGTCGGGCGGGCCGGACATGATGGCGTCAACCAGTTCGCGCAGGACGAACTCCCCGCCCGCGTGCGCGGAGGCACCGGCCGCGTACCACTGGAGTCCCAGCTCGTAGTAGCGGACGTGGTGGTCCTTGAGACCGGGCTCGAGGGTGACCCCGAACAGCTCCTGGAGCAGGGAGAAGCCGGCCGTCGAATCCTCGACCACGTCGCTGACCGCGCCCTTCCTTTCGCGGCGGACGTCGATCGCGTCGCTCTGCTTCAGCGCTGTGACCATGTCGAGGAATCGACGCTCGATGGGTGTGGGGTCAGGGTCGACCATCTTCTCTCACTGCTCCGTCCGCTTAGAGCTGGATGCGTCCCGCGTTGATCGCCGCGATCAAGTCGTTCACCTTGCCCTGAATTCCGTCTATGCTCGAATTTCTCCTGTTGTTCGCGGTCGTTATTCTCACTCTCAGGGCGGTGACGTTATTCGCGTCGAAAGGACCGCCGTTCGCGATTTCGTTGATGACCAGCTGGGAGAACGCCTCCTCGACCTTGGCTCCGAAGATGGCGTTGCTGAGGCCTTTCCAGCCGCGCGAGCTGATCTCGTTCAGCCTCAGCGGATTCACTCCGGTGGGCGTCGGCTGAGGGGGTGAGGGAAGCACCAGCGCCGCCGCCTTGGGGTGCCAGTCACCACCCTTCACCTCGTAGCCGCCCCAGCGCACCGTGATCCCGTTCAGGAATCCGTCCGGGCGCGCATGGGTACTGACGTCGACCTCGTACCAGATCATGTCCTCGTGGCCGAGGCTCAGAGCGTCTGCGGCCGGCTTCTCGATGCCGTAGTGGAAGTTCGTGTTCGTTGTTCCGAGGGCCACGACAAGGTTGGAGTCGGTGGCCTTTCCGCCGAGATATTCGGGCAGCAGGTGCATCTTCACCCAGGTCATCTGATTCGGCGGGTTGAGGTTGTTGAGGCCGACGACGCTCCAGCCGCGCAGCGTCGCACCGTCGTTCTTGGTCGATTTCTCGCCGGGATGGATCGTCGCGATGTCCTTGGGCAGGTACTGCGCCTTGAATCCCGTGGCCAGCACGCCGTTGGAGAACGGCGGCAGCACGGGCGGCGGCATCGGCGGCTTCGGGCTGCGGGCCGCGAGCAGCCGCGCGAGGGCGGCCATGTCGCCGACCAGCGCGTCGTAGTCCGCCTGCCGCTGCGGGCCGGCCGCGCCGTTCCTGCCCAGCGCGTCCTTCCGCTTCTCGACGTCGTCGGACTTCGCCTTCGCGGCGGTCATCGCCTGGGACTGCTGCGCCTTCTCCGGGCTCGCGTCGGGCAGCTTGCCGACTTCCGTGGCCCAGGACTGGAAGAAGTCCGCGATGCGCTGCTCGACGCTGTGCACCTTCAGCTCCGCCGAGGCGCCGTGCCCCGTGAACAGCACCCGGTGCTGCTCCCCGTCGCGGGTGGAGAACGGCTTCGACGGGAGCGGAAGATCCGCGCCCGGGGTGTCCTTGCCGGGTGTCTTCCGGCCGTCGTCCTTCTTGCCGCCGAACCTGTCCTTGACCTTCCTGCCGGCCGCCTTGAGCTTGGCCCAGATGGCCTTGCCCAGTTTCACGATCTTGCCGACGATCCAGTCGACGGCCTTCATGACCGGTTTGGACAGGGCCTGGAAGAAGCTCTTGACCTTGTTCGCGATGCCGCCGATGCCGAGGATCGCGGCGAGGGCGCCGATCAGCACGGGGATGGACTTGGCCAGGGCGCCCTCGATCAGTCCGGGGACGCCTCCGCCGCCGCCACCCGCGATGGCGATGACGGAGTCGAGGACGGCGTTGACGAACTCGATGATCTGGGCGCCGCGTTCGACGATGAACGTGATGATGTCGATGATCATCTTGCAGGCTTTGATGAACGCGCTGGCGGGATTCAGCAGGCTGATGATCCAGGTGATGCCGGCCATGAGCACGGTGGGGATCAGGTACGAGGAGATCTTGCCGAGGAGGTTCTCCTTCAGGTCGCCGACCTGCTCCTTGATCTCCTCCTCGACCCCCGCGACGCCCTCGGACTGCAGCTTCGCCACCAGCGGCACGCCGGATTCGACCGCGCTCATCGCCTGTTCCGGTACGCCCTTCGCGACGATCCGGCCCCGGATCGCCCCCCAGGTCAGCCCGAGCAGGGACGCGATCATCGACAGGATGCCGCGCAGATCGAACTTCGCCGGCACCTGCAGCCCGGCGCCGGACATGGCGCCGAGCAGCCAGCCGACGAGTCCCTTCTTCAGATGGGTGCCGATGTTGGCGAGGAAGTTCCTCAGACCGGCGCCGACCGCGGAGACGAGGTGGCCGAGGAAGCCGATCGGGTCCTTGAGGATCGCCATCACCGCGTGCGCGGCCTTGGCGAGGACGCCGAGCAGGAGGTCCTTGAGGTGGAGGATGGTGGTGATGACGCCCTTGACCGCGTCGACGGCCTTGGCGATCAGGCCCTTGTTCTTCTCCTTCTCCGCCTCGATCTCCGCGTCCACCTCCTTGAGCGCGGAGTTGTACTTGTCCGCCAGGGTCTGCACCAGCTCCTGGCCCTTGGCGTCCACGCTCTCGGTGAGGGAGTCGAACTTCCCCGCGAACTGCCCGGCGGCCTCCTTACCGATGGCCTGCAGGTCCGCCGGCAACTTCCGCACCTCGGCCTGCAGTTGCTGACGGCCGGTGGCGATCCGCTGCTTCGCCCGGTTCAGCTCGGCGCCGATGACGTCCGCGACCCCGGAGATCACCGACTGCATCCGGGTCACATAGCCCTGCCGGGCCGTGACGAAGATCTGGTCGGCCTCGGCGGGCAGCCCGGCGAACTTGTCCTTGACCCACTTCAGCTTCCCGGTGAAACCCGAGTACCGCTTGTGCTTGTACTCGTCCATGCGGTGCTTGTGGTCCGCCGTGAAGGCGTCCCGCGCGGCCTTCTCGCCCGCGGTGAACGCGTCGTCGACCTTCTTGTCGAGGCCGGACAGGATGGCTTCGACCTCGGTCTTCGTCGCGTCGAAGACCGTCTGCAGCTTCGCGGTGACGTCCGCCCGCTTCTTCTCGTCGCCGGTCCGGGTGTCCTCCTGGCCCTGCCGCACCTGGGTGTCCGTCTGCTGCCGGACCGCGGTCAGCCCGCTCATCGCGGTGGCCCCGGCCGTGGCGGCGGCGGCCTTCGCCGTCGTCAGGGTCTTGCTCTCGGCGGCCCGCACCTGCCCCGGAGCGGTGGCGGCGTGCTGCTCGCCGGCCTTCTTGTCCTTCAGCGCGGCGGTGAACGCCGGTTCGTTGGACTTGGCGAGCTGCGCCTCGGTGACCTGCGCGTCGGCCATCTGCTGGTCGACCTGCTTCGGCCCGGCCGAGAAGTCCGTCGCCGCGGGCGGGGCCTTGTCCGGCACCGCGTACGATGCGTCGGGGGCGCCGGGGTTGGCGGCCGCGGGTTGCGGGGCCAGCGGCGTGACCGGCTTCTCCTTGGCCGCCGAGGTGTCGGGCGCCGCCTTCGTCGTGGTCTCGATGGCGGCGGCCGACCGCTTCTTCCCGTCCGCGACCTGACCCTGCACGTGCCCCTTCACCGCGGCGGCCTTGCCCGAGCCGCTGAACTTGTCCGCCTCGTCGAGGTTCTTGGGGGCCTGTGCGCTGATGGCCTCGTTCACGGCGCGCACGAAGGCGGCCTTGTCGAAGGTGCCCGGCTGGGCGGCGTTCATCTTCTCCGCGTTCGCCGCCTTGCCCTGCGCGACCCTGTCGTCGGCGGGCGGCTTCGCGGCGGCCTGCGCGGCGTTCGCCGTCCTCGCCGCCGGCGGATGCGCCGCGAGGGCCCTCTTCTTGTTCCGCACGTCCGACGCCACCGTCTGGAACCTCGCCGACGACGCGGCGGGAGCCCGCGCGCCGGCCGCGCGGCGCTGCACCGGCAGCGCGGCGGCCGGCTCCGGGCGTGCCTCGCCGGTGTGGGCCCCGGGCGGCGCGGAGGACGGACCGGCGTCGGGCCCCGCGCGGCGGGACGCCACCAGCGCCGCGACCGCGCGGTTGCCCACCGCGCGTTGCAGCCGCTGCGCGGTCGCCCGGCTCAGCGGCGACGGCGAGGACGGCGACGGCCCGGCCCGATCCGGCACCGCCTGCACCGCCTGCACCGCCGGCCCGGGAACGGCCGTGGACCCGTCCGCCACGCCGGGGCCGGGGGCCGCGCCGCGACGGTGCGGGACGGCTTCGCCGGCCCCTTGCCGGCCCCGCTCGACCGAGGTCCCCATCCCCCGATCGTGGCCCGCGTCACCGGCGCGCCCGCAGCCCGATCGGGCAGCGGAACGGGCACACCTTCCCGGCCGGACGCCCCCGGCCCGATGGGAACCGGACAACGTGTTGACGACATGACACTTTCCGGCACCAAATCGGCACCGAACCCCCACCCATGTGTCCCCAGACCGTGACGAAGGCACCGAATCGGATCTTGAGTCGATCGCCGAACAACGGTTGGATACGACCGGCCGCCCATCCGGGAGGCGGCCGGTGACCCGGGGGGGATGCCATGTTGGAAGTACTCGGCGTGACGGCCGGCGCGACGACGGTGTACCAGACCATGCTCGACCACCCCGCCTTCGGCGTGGACGAAATCGCCGCGCACTGCGAGCTGACCACCGTCCAGGTGCACGACCACCTCGACGAACTGGCCCGGCTCACCCTGGTCCGGGCCTCCGCCGAACGCCCCGGGCAGCTGCGCGCCGTCAGCCCCGAGATCGGCCTGGCCGACATCCTCACCCGGGAGGAAGCCGAACTCGCCGCCCGGCAGGCCAAGTTGGCGGCCTCACGGGCGGCCGTCACGCGCCTGGTCGCGGATCGCGCCGAGCACCGCACGACCCACGGCGAACGCCTGCTCGGCATGGACGCCATCCAGGCCCGGCTGGAGCGGATGGGCCGCAGCGCCACCACCGAGGCCCTCGGCAGCCAGCCCGGCGACCAGCGCCCCGAGGACCTCCTCGCCAGCCGCGCCACCGACGCCGAGGCCCGCTCGCGCGGCATCGCGATCCGCACCCTCTACCAGGACTCCACCCGCAACCAGCCGCACGCCGCCACCTACGCCCACTGGCTGCTCAGCCAGGGCGGCGAGGTCCGCACCGCCGCCACCATCCCGCCCAGGATGGTCATCATCGACCGCAGCCAGGCACTCGTCCCGATCGACCCCGTGCACCACCGCAAGGGCGCCCTCTACGTCACCGAACCCGGCATCCTCGCCGCGCTGGTCGACCTCTTCGACCAGGCCTGGAGCACCGCCGTCCCGCTCGGCGCCGCCCAGCCCGAGGACCCCCGCACCGGCCTCACCGCCACCGAGCGCGAACTGCTGCGCCTGCTCGGCTCCGGCCTCACCGACGACGCCGCCGGCCAGCGCCTGGGCATCTCCTCGCGCACCGTCGGACGCCACATGTCGTCGATCATGGAACGCCTCGGCGCCAGCAGCCGCTTCGAGGCCGGGATCAAGGCCGCGCACAGGGGCTGGCTCTGAACCCTCCGCCCGCCGCAGGGTCCCGGGGCGTCATCGCGTGGCATCCCGGCGGCGGGCGGGACAGGATGGTCCGCATGAAGCGCACGTTCGAGGACCTGGTGGACGAGGCGGCCGCGGCCCCGGTCGACGGGTGGGACTTCTCCTGGCTGGACGGCCGGGCCACCGAGCAGCGCCCGTCCTGGGGGTACCAGCGGCTGCTGGGCGAGCGGCTGGCCCGGGCCTCGGCGGCGCTCGACGTGCAGACCGGGGGCGGCGAGGTGCTGGCCGGGGTGGCCGACCGCTTCCCCCGGACGATGGTCGCCACCGAGGCCTGGCCGCCCAACGTCGCCCGCGCCGCCGCCCTGCTGCACCCGCTCGGCGCGGTCGTCGTGGCCGATCCCGACGAACCGCCGCTGCCCTTCGCCGACCGCTCCTTCGACCTGGTGACCAGCCGCCACCCGGTCACCGTGTGGTGGCCGGAGATCGCCCGCGTGCTGCGCCCCGGCGGCAGCTACGTCGCGCAGCACGTCGGCCCGGCCTCGGTGTTCGAACTGGTCGAGTACTTCCTCGGCCCGCAGCCGCGGGCCCGCCTCGGCCGGCGTCCGGAGGCCGCCGTGGAGGAGGCCCGGGCCGCCGGGCTGGAGGTGGTGGACCTGCGCTCCGAGCGGCTGCGGATCGAGTTCCGCGACATCGGCGCGGTGGTCTACTTCCTGCGCAAGGTGATCTGGATGGTGCCGGGCTTCACCGTCGACGCCCACCGCGAGCGCCTGCGCGAGCTCGACGCGCTGATCCGGGCCGAGGGGCCGTTCGTCGCCCACTCGGCCCGCTTCCTCATCGAGGCGCGCCGGCCCTGACGCCCGCTCGGTGCGGGCCGGCTCCCGCCGTCCAGGCGGGGCGGAGGCGTTCGGCGGCCTCGGCGCCCTGACGCAGGCCCTCCCGGTAGGACGGCTCCCAGGCCGTCCGGTCGTTCAGGTCCGGGCCGAAGGCGCGCAGCGCCGCCGGGTCGGGCTCGACGGTCAGTACGGTGTGCGCCGCGGCCACCGCCAGCTCCCGGTCGAGCAGTTCGCGGGGGAACAGGTGCGCCTGGGGGTCGATCACGACGAGCACCCGGGCCCCGGCCGCGAGTGCGGCGTTGGTCGCCGAGCGCAGGGAGCCGTCCAGGTACCGGCGGCCGTCGACGGTGATCGGCGGGTAGATGCCGGGGAAGGCGGTGGCCGCGGCCACGGCGGCGGCCAGGGGGGCGCCGCTCGCCCGGTCGAAGACCCTCTGCTCACCGGTCTCGGCGTCCGTCACGGGGATGAGCAGCCGCCGGTCCGGCCAGTGGTCGGCGCCGACCATGCCGCGCATCCGGGCGATGTGCGCCTCCTCGGGGCCGGTCTCGGCGGCGAGCGCGATCCGCCCCACCCGGCGCCGCGCGCCGTCCGGGTCGTCAGCGGCGTTCCCCAGCACGGCGAACGCCTCGCCGAGGCGCCGCCCGTCCACCTGGGGGCGGCCGGCGCCGGGGCCGGTGGGGCGCACCGGAGTGGCGAGCCGGTCGGGGTCCTGGCCGGTGGCCAGCAGGGCCGCGGTGATCGCGCCGGCCGAGGTGCCGACGAACAGGTCGGCCTCCCCGAGGTCCACCCCGGCTCGGCGCAGCCCGCCGGCGAGCCCGGCCGTCCAGGCCGTGCCGACCGAACCTCCGGCACCCAGGACGAGCGCGCGGTCGAGTGCGCGGTCGAGCGTGCGGTCGAGTGCGTGCATGACGGTCCCCCTCCCGTTCTTGAAACAGTCGCACCATATAATGATGCCCGCTCACATCCGCGAGCTGGAAAGGACGATCGACCATGGGGCGACCCCCGGACCCCGCCCGGCGGGAGGCCACGCTGGCCCGGGCCACCGACTACGTCCTGGCGCACGGCCTGACCGGGCTGAGCCTGCGCCCGCTCGCCGAGGCCCTCGGCACCAGCCCCCGGATGCTGCTGTACGACTTCGGCAGCAAGCAGGAGTTGGTGGCGGCCGTCCTCGCCGAGGCCCGCCGCCGCGGCGCGGTCCGGCTGGCCGAGCACCTCCCGGCCCGAGCGGCCTCCCCGGAGGAGTACCTGCGCGGCATCTGGGCGTGGATGAGCGCGCCCGAGCGCGCCCCGTTCGTCCGGCTGTTCTTCGAGGTGCACGCCGACGGGCTCACCCACCCCGAGAACTACCCGGACCAGGCCGAGGCCATCACGGGCTGGTTCCCCACCCTCGGCGCCGCCTTCCGCGAGGTCGGCACCGGCCCCGACGACACCGTCACCCCCACCCTGGTCATGGCCGTCATCCGGGGCCTGCTGTTCGACCTCACCACCACCGGCGACCGCCACCGCACCGACCTGGCCCTGGACCGCTTCTGCGAACTCCTCCGGCGGTAGGGGCCGTCCAGGCGCGGCGGCGGACTGCCGTTGCGCACTCAGCGTGTCCGTGTTGACACTTTCCGTGTGCGCACGGTTCGAGTCCGCTGCGCTCCCACCTGCGACGACACACAGGGGAGGTCGAGGCCGCGTGCCAGGACGACGGATTCCGGGGGAGAGCAGAAGAGAGGGTCGACGGCGCAGTCTGCTGGGCGCGCTCGCGTCCGTGGGTGCCCTGGCGCTGAGCGGTGGCGCGGTGCTGCCGCTGCCCGCGGCGGGCGCTGCGGGCGCGGCCGCGCCTGTGGCGGCTGCGCCTGTGGCTGCCGACACGTGTGGCGTGGCGAACGGTACGACGGTCTGCGACACAGCGGGCTCCTACCGCTACACCGTGCCGGCGAACGTGCTGCAGGTCCGCCTCACCGTTGTCGGCGGGGGCGGCGGCGCGGGCGGCGGGACTCTCGGTGCCGGGGGCGGCGCCGGTGCCGCGATCGCCTGCACCGTCACCGGCCTGGCGCCGGGCACGGTGCTGGCGGTGACGGTGCCGAATGGGGGCAGTGCCGGCGCCCTGCAGGAGAGCTCGCAGCTCCTGACTGCCGCCGCCGGCGGCGGGGCCGCCTCCGTCACCGCCTCCGGTCTGGCCGTCTCCGCCGCCGGCGGCGGAGGGGGTGCCGGCAGCGTGGACGAGTTCGGCGGTATCGACGGCGGCGCCGGCGCAGGCAGCGGCGGCGGTGCGGGCGGCACGGCCAACGGCGATCCGGAGGAGGCCGGCGGCCGGCCGGGCAGCTCACCGACCTGCACCGCGTCCGGCAACGGGCTGACGGCCGTCAACGGCCCGGCCGCCACCAGCAGCGCCGGGCGCCCCGGCCTCGAAGGCGGCACGGGCGGGACGATCTCTCCCGACTGGTGCCACGGGGCCGGGTTCGGCGGCCAAGGAGGCCAAAGCGGCCTGGGCTTCCCGGGTGGCCTCGGAGTCGGCGACGGCGGGTCGGGCTGCGTCCTGATCACTCCCGTCGTGTCCTGTCCTCCCACCGGCTCCACCTCCGTCTGCGCCCCCGGCCTCGCCCAGTACACCGTCCCCGCCAACACCGGCACGCTGACCGTCACGGCCGTCGGCGCCGCGGGCAGCGGCGGGGGCGGTGGCGGCGGTCAGGGCGCCAGCAGCATCTACGGCGACGGTGCCGGCGGCCAGGGCGGCACCGGCGGCGGCGCGGCGGCCGCCCTCACCTGTACGTTCACCGGGCTCCGGGCGGGCACCGTCCTGGATGTCGCGGTGCCCTTCGCGACACCCGGCGGGGCGGCCGGCTTCGGCGGCTCCGGCGGCGAACTCAGCGCCGGCAACCCCGGCCGCGGCGGCAACGGCGGCCAGGCCGCGTCCGTGACCGGGCCCGGCGGCGTCGAGGTGCTCGCGCCCGGCGGAGGCGGCGGAGCCGGCGGCCACGGCTCCGCCAACCGGCCTGCCGGCGGTGACGGAACCGCCGGCAGCCCGGCCGGCCAGGGCGGCGGAGCCGGCGGAACGGGCGGCTTCGCCCGGGCCACCGGCGGCCAGCCGGGCACCGACCCGGTCTGCGCGGCCACCGCCACCGGTGTGTCCGCCACCCCCACCGTCTACACCGGTAGCTCCGGCCCCACGGTCACCGACAGTCAGACCGGCAGCGCCGGCGGAACCATCACCCTGCCTGCCGCCGCCAGCAGCGCCTGTCCCGCCGGCACCGGCAACGCCGGTAGTGGTGGCAACGGCGGCAACGGCGGTCGGGGAGTATCGAATCCGGGGCAGAACGGCGCGGACGGGACCGCCGGCGGGAGCGGCTGCGTCCTCATCGTCGCCACCCCGTGATCCGGCGCACCGCCTGAGCGCGGCCGCCGTCGGCACGAGGGTCGACGGCGGCCGCGTCGGCCGGTCAGCCGTGGCGCGGGAGCCAGCAGGGGGTGCTGCTGCCGCGCGGGACGAGGACGGTGCGGAAGCGGCCGGGGGTCCTGGACATGGCCACCTGGTCGGTGACGCCCTGGTAGTGGCCGCAGGGGGTGGCGGCCGTGAAGGTGTCCGGGTCGAGGTAGGCGTGCGGGGATTCGGGGTCGCGGGCGAGGGCGGTCGCGTGGGCGTAGTCGCGGTCGAAGACGCCGAGGCTGAGGATCCAGACCGCGACCCGGGTGAGGTTGAGGGTGACGCGGTAGCTGCCGCCCTCGGTGGCCCGGCGCAGGAGCGCGGCGACGGCGCCGGTGGTGGCGAGCCAGGACAGCAGGTAGTCGTTGACGACGCCGATGTGGGGCATGGCGGGGGTGCTGGTCGGTCCGGCCGCGACGCCGTCCGGGCCCTCCATCAGCATGATGCCGGTGAGCGCACCGGCGACCTGGTCGAAGCCGACCCGCCCGGCCCACGGGCCGCTCTCGCCGGCGAGCGAGAGCCGGACGTGGACGATGCCGGGGCGCACGGCGGCGGCCTGCTCCGCGCTCAGGCCGATCCTCTCCAGGTAGCCGGGGCGGCGGTTGGCGTAGAACACGTCGGCGCCGCGCAGCAGTTCGCGGATCCTCGCCCGCCCTTCGGGGCCGTAGGGGTCGACGGTGCTGGAACGGACGCCCACGTTGGCGGAGTTGTAGGCGACGTCGAGCTCCAGTTCGTCGGGCCGCCAGAGGTTCAGCACGTCCGCGCCGTGGTACGCGAGGTCGCGGCCGATGCCGGCGCCCGCGATGACGTGGCCCATGCCGAGCGCACGGATGCCCGAGAGCGGCTGAGCAACGCCGGCGGGCAGGGGTTCGGGCTCGCTGTCGCCGATCTTCTCGATCCTGATCAGCGGGTCCCGGGCGAGGAACTCGTACGCGGGCTCGCGCAGGAAGTCCTCGGTGGTGCGCAACATCGGCATGACGACGCCGAGTTCGGCGCCGGCCCGCTCCAGGTCGGCGGCGTCCCACTGGGCGACGGCGTCGGCGACGGCCTGCTTCTCCGGCCAGGTGCGGAGCAGCCGGTAGGCAGCGTTCCTGATCTTCGGGTACGGGTTGAGCGGCATCATCCAGCGGCCGTCGCGCGCCCGGTAGAACTCGAAGCCCAGCGGGCTGTCCGGATCGGAGGGCATGCCGCCGGGGTGGCCGTTCAGCAGCTCCCACGTCCGGTCGTAGAAGGGGCACAGCCGGTGCGGGGCCTTGCGCAGGTCCATCGTGACGTCCTGGCCCTCGCCGGTGCGGTGGCGCCAGAGCGCGGCGAGGGCGACGGACTTGGCCGTGATGCCGAGCGCGGCGGCGCCGCCGAGGCGCATGATGCTCGGGACGATCGGGTCGCTGCCGAGGAAGGTGACCGTCCCGCCGCTGTCCTCGGGGCGCAGGCCGGCCGGGGCGAGGACCTCGCGCAGGGCCTGGTGGATGTCGAAGCCGTCGTCCCGGGTCAGCGGGTCGGCGACGGCCTTCCGGACGCGCTCGGTGAGTTCGGTGGGTTCGTCGACGCTCATGGGATCCAGCCTTTGCTTCGTGACGAAGTGGTCGAGGTGGAGCCGGTGTTGCGTTCGGCAACACCGGCAGCCTATGCCTGCGGCGACGACGTTCGGGTGCGCATGACCGACCTGACGGGCGCTCACCACGGCGCGGGAGCAGAGCCCGTGGGGCGTCAGACCCGGGCGGTGGCCGGAGCCTGGGCAGTGGCCGGAGCCGGGGCGGCAGGGGCTACGGCGGCCGCGCGCCGGTCGCGGGTGGTGGCCGCGGCCGTCGCGCAGGCGACGAGCGCCAGCACCGCCGCCGCCAGCGGGAACCACCGGGTGCCCAGCACCGCCATCGCCGCCGAGCCCGCCGCTCCCCCGGCCGCCGTGCCCAGGTAGAGCGCGCTGCTGTTCAGCGAGATCAGCAGCGGCGCGTTCGCCGGGTCGATCGAGGCCAGCCGGTGCGGCAGGGCGATCGACACCGCCCAGCCGGCCAGCGGCACCACCATCGCGTACACCAGCGAGCCGGCCATGCTGCGGCCCAGCCAGGGCAGGGCGGCGAAGGCGGCCGCGGCCACCGTCGAGCCGACGAACAGCACGGTGCGCACGCCGAGGCGGTCGACCAGGCGGCCGCCGAGCCAGCTGCCGAGGACCGACATCACGCCGGTGGTGAACAGGATCAGGCTCAGCCGGTCGGCGTCACCGCCGGTGGCGGGCGCGACGGCGGTGGCCAGGTAGATGTAGACGCACTGGAAGGCGAGGAAGAAGACCAGGGTGGTGGCGGCCGCGCCGAGCACCTGGCGCCGGCCGAGCGGGGCGAGGCGGGCCTTCAGGGTGGGGGCGGCGGCGGGGGCGGGCAGGTCGCGCAGCAGGACGGCGAGTCCGGCGAACGCGGCCAGGCCGAGCGCGGTGACCAGCCACATCGTCAGCCGCCAGTCGGTGCGTCCGACCCAGGTGCCCAGCGGCACGCCGAGGGCGGTGGCGACCGTCATGCCGCCGAGCACGGTGGCGAGCGCCCGGCCGCGCCGCTCGGGGGCGACCAGGGTGGTGGCCACCGCGTTGGCGGTCGGCGTGTACAGGGCGGCGCCGGCGGCGGCGAGGACCCGGGTGGCGAGCAGCAGCGGGTAGGTCGGGGCGAGGGCGCTCAGCGCGTTGGCGGCGCTGAAGACGGCGAGGGCGGTCAGCAGCAGGGTCCGGCGCGGCCAGCGGGCGGTGGCGGCGGCCAGCGGCGGGGCGAGCAGGGCGTAGCCGAGCGCGAAGACGGTGACCAACTGGCCGGCGACGCCGACCGACACCCCGAGGTCGGTGGAGACCGGGCCGAGGATGCCGGCGATGACCATCGAGTCGGTGCCCACGGCGAAGGTGCCGAGGGCGAGCAGGAGCAGGCGTACGGGCACGGGAATCCCCCCGGGGATTGTTGGACGAACATGCAACGGTTTGATGCTCGCCAAACAATCGAGGATTGGTGGATGATTGTCAAACCATTCCCGTCCAGCTGTCGCCAGCCACCCGAGATCCGGAGCGCCGAAACCATGACCGCCGTCGACCGGCTCCCCCAGCCCACCACCGCCGACATCGACCTCGTCACCGTCCTGCACGCGCTCGGCGACCCGGTCCGCATGCGGCTGCTGCTCAGCTACGCCGACGACGCCGAACACTCCTGCGCCCCAAGGGACTTGGGACTGGACCACCTGCACAAGTCGACCGTCTCCCACCACATGCGGGTGCTGCGCGAGGCCGGCGTCACCTCCACCCGCGTCGCCGGCCGCAACCGCTTCGTCAGCCTGCGCCGCGCCGACCTGGACGCCCGCTTCCCGGGCCTGCTCGACGCCATCCTCGCGGGGGCCGCCGCCCCAGCCTGACGGGCGGGGTGGGGCCGGCGGGGCCTGTTCCGGTTGGCGCTGCGCTCCGCGGTTGAGGATGGTGACGGATTCACGGATACCTGCCCGGGTGACCAGGGTGCCCCTGGTCCACAACGGAGCCCCGGCAGGCATCCACTCCTGGGGAGCGAGCTGCGGCAACGCCATGGCACCTCGCGCTCGTCCAGCTTCGGGTTCGCCAGGGCCTCGGTGTCCGTCACACCCTGATCCTGGATGTTCTCCCCTCGCGGTCAGCCACGCCGGCAGGGCTGACTACGCTGCCTGCATGGCTGCCCTCTCCTTTTCACCGCTTCGCTTCTCTCCGCAGGAGATCGCTGAGGTGGTCGACCTCTACACGAGCAACCCGGAGTACTGCCGAGCCGCCGGCGAGTACGACCCCGAGAACATCCGGGCCGACCGCGTCGAAGCCGATCTGCGGGAGGAATCCGGTACCGAGGGCTGCGAGGTACTGCTCGCCCGGGATGCGCGCAGGCAACTCGTCGGGCTCCTGTGCCTGCTTGACCGTCACCCAACAGATGGCCAGCCCTGGATCGGGCTGCTGATGGTGCACGGCAACTCTCACCGCAAGGGCATCGGCCGATTGCTGGCCAACCTGGTCGAGGAGCGGTTCCGCAGCGAGGGCCGGGACGGCATCCGGCTCGCCGTCCTGGAGAACAACCCCGCCGCCCTCGCCTTCTGGAGCTCACTGGGCTGGCAGGAGATCGACCGTCGTGCCGACAGACAGCACGGCCGCCCCTGCATCGTCATGCACAAGCAGCTGACCTGACCTTCGGAACAACTCGCCTAAAGGAAGAGACGACCGAGGGCGAGCGCGGCGGCGCCCTGGGGGATGGCCAGGCGCGGGGCGCGGGTGAGGGTGACGCGCTGCCAGTGCGGGTCGGGCAGGCGCGCGGCGAGTTCGGCGCGGATGGCGGCCTCGAAGGGCTCGGGGTCGTCGAGGAAGGTCGTGCCGCCGAGGCTGACCTCCTCGACGTCGAGGAGCCGGACCAGGTTGGCGACGCCGATGCCGAGGGCCCGGGCGGCCTCGTCCGGGCGCCCGGCGCGCAGGGCGGCGAGGCAGACGGCCTCCAGGCAGCCGTGCGCGCCGCAGGCGCAGGGCGGGCCGGCGGGGTCGAGGCACTGGTGGCCGAACTCGCCGGCGTTGGTGCGGGCGCCGCGGTGGACGCGGCCGTCCAGGACCAGGCCCGCGCCGACGCCGTCGCCGAGGTAGACGAAGGCCCGGCTGTCCGGGCCGAGCCGGCTCAGGACGCCGGCGGTGGAGTCCTTCTCGACGATGACGGGCAGCCCGGTGCGGGCCCGCATCTCGTCGCGCAGGTGCAGGCCGTGCCAGCCGGGCATGCCGGTGACCCGGTGGAGGACGCCGTCCCGGGCGTCGAGGGGGCCGCGACAGGCGAGGCCGAGGCCCAGGACGTTCCCGGCGGCGGGGCCGGCGGCCAGCTCGTGGACCAGGGCGGCGAGCCGGTCGAGGACCGGGCCGGGCTCACTCCCCGGGTCGACGTCCTCCCGGACCTCCGCGGTGACGGCCCCGGTGAGGTCGACCCGGAGCAGGCGCAGTTCGCGCCGCCCGATCTGGGCGCCGAGGGCGAAGCGCGCCTGCGGGACGAGGCGCAGCAGGGTACGGGGCTTGCCCGTCTGGCCGGCGACGCGTTCGCGGCCGGCTTCGGTGAGCAGGCCCTCGGCGAGCAGGCGGGCGGTGATCTTGCTGATGGCCTGGGCGGTGAGACCGGTCTGCACGGCCAGTTCGACCCGGCTGATCCCGTTCCCGGCGCGGGCGCGGACGGCGCGCAGGACGGCGGCGTCGTTGCGGTCGCGGACCAGCGCGAGGTTCAGCGCCGGGTCGGACAGCGGGGCGGCGGAGGCGGCGAGTTGGGCGGGGCCGGGAAGCGGGGCGGGGCCGGGAAGCGGGGCGGCGGGGTCGGTCGTCACGTCTCGATTATGCGAGCTTGTCGATCTCCGCGGGCTTGCCAGTTAATCCACGCTGTTGTTTAACTAGGGGCATGGACTCTCCGCAGCTCAACGTCGGACTCATCGGCTACGGCATCGCCGGCGCGGTCTTCCACGCGCCCCTGATCAGCACCACCCCGGGCCTGCGCCTCGCCGCCGTCGTGACCGCCGACGCCGGCCGCCGGGCCCGGGCCGCCCGGCAGCACCCGGGAGCCGCACTGCTCCCGGACGCGGACGCACTGTGGGCGGCGGCCCCCGACCTGGGCCTGGACCTGGTGGTGGTCGCCTCCCCCAACCGCACCCACGTCCCGCTGGCCGCCACCGCCCTGCGGGCCGGCCTGCCCGTCGTGGTCGACAAGCCACTGGCCGCCACCGCCGCCGAGGGCGAGCAGCTGGTCCGGCTGGCCGCGGAACGGGGTCTGCTGCTCAGCGTGTTCCAGAACCGGCGCTGGGACGGCGACTTCCGCACCGTACGGCAGCTGGTCGGCTCGGGGCGGCTGGGCCGGGTGCACCGCTTCGAGTCCCGCTTCGAGCGCTGGCGCCCCCGACTCAAGGGCGGCTGGCGCGAGCTGGGCGACCCGGCCGAGGCCGGCGGCGTGCTCTACGACCTCGGCTCGCACCTGGTCGACCAGGCGCTCGTCCTCTTCGGCCCGGCCACCCGGGTGTACGCCGAGCTGGACGTGCGCCGCGCCGGCGCCGAGGCCGACGACGACAGCTTCGTCGCCCTCACCCACGCCGACGGCACCCGCTCGCACCTGTGGCTGAGCGCGACCGCCGGCGACCTCGGCCCGCGCTTCCGAGTGCTGGGCTCGCAGGGCGCGTACGTCACCCACGGCCTGGACGGCCAGGAGGACGCGCTACGGGCGGGCCGCACCCCGGCCGATCCGGACTGGGGCGTCGTCCCGCCCGAGCGCTGGGGCGCGCTGCGGGCCGGGGACACCGCCGAGCCGCTGCCCACCCTGCCCGGCGCGTACCAGGACTACTACGCGGGCCTGGTCCGGGCGCTGCACGGCCGGGGCCCGGCCCCGGTCGAGGCCGGCGACGCCGTCGAGGCGCTGCGCCTCCTGGAGGCGGCGCAGCGCTCCGCCCGGACCGGAGCGGCGGTGCAGCTGTGACCGGCGTGCCGGGGCCGGACCGCGCCGCAGCCCCCGACATCGCCGAACTGGAGCGCCAGCACCGCGAATTGCAGCTCCCCTCGATCGACCTGGACGACACCTGGCGGCTCGGCTCGCTGATCGTCGCGGTGGCCCGCGAGCGGGCGCTGGCGGTGACGGTCGACATCCGGCACGGCGAGCAGCAGGCCTTCCACGCGGCGCTGCCCGGGACGAGCCCGGACAACGACGACTGGATCCGCCGCAAGGCGGCCGTGGTCCGCCGGTTCGGCGAGGCCTCGTACCTGGTGGGCGAGCGCTACCGGGCCAAGGGGCGGGCCTTCGACCTCGACCCGGCGCACTACGCCGCGCACGGCGGTTCCTTCCCGCTGCTGGTGCGGGGGACGGGCATGGTGGGAACGGTCACCGTCTCCGGGCTGCCGCAGCTGGCGGACCACCGCCTGGTGACGGAGTGCCTGACCCGCTTCCTGGCCGGGGCCACCGCGTAACGCCGCCCCGCGAACGGCTCAGGCGACCGCGCCGCTGCCGTCGTCGTCGAGGGTGGGGTCCCGGCGGTCCGTCACGATCTCGTCGCTGACCTGGAGGTCGCCGCCGAGGCTCACGCCGCTCGTCGCGGCCGTCACGGTGACCGCGATCGGGCCGGCGCCGGGCCGGTCGACGGCGGAGAGCGCGAAGGTGGCGGTCCCGTCGCTGAAGTCCGACTCGGCCGGGTGCCCGTAGTAGGCCGGGGTGCCGCCGGGGTCGCAGAGCAGGACGTGGGCGCCGTTCGACCCGTCCGGCCAGGTGAGCACCAGGTGCCGGACGCCGTACGACGTCCCGCTCCGGTCCAGGTCCGCGACCAGGCCGGCCAGTGCCGGTGCCTGCAGGACGGAGTTCGGCAGGCCGTCCAGGACGGCGGGGTCGATGGCGAGCAGCAGGTGCTCGCCGCAGTCGATCGCGACGGTCGCGCGCTGCTCGGGGCCGATCAGGTACAGCTCGCCCGCCGCCAGCCGGGTGAGCAGGGCGAAGTCGTCGTCGGCCGGGGCGGACGGGGTGATCGCGGACGCGGCCTGGCCGGCCGGGATGGCGCGGAGGTCGCTGTCGGCGGGCGGGGTGGGCTCGAATCCGGTCTGCCCGCCCCGGTGGGCGATCACGGTGAGGGCGAAGGCCGCCTGGTCGCCGACCTCGTCGCCGGGCGAGGGCGCGAGCTGGTGCAGGGCGTCCAGGACGTCGGACGTGGCGATCTGTTCGAGCGTGGCCCAGGCGGAGAGCGCGACCAGCGACTCGCCGTTGGACACCGCGCCCTGGACGAGCGGCACCGCGCCGCTGCCCAGGCACGCGGCGAGCGCGAGCGCGCCGGCCACCACGAACGGGTCGCTGTCCGTCACCGCCCGGCCGACCGCCTGGGCGAGCGCGCCGTCCGGGCTCGGGTCGGTGAGGGACAGGAAGGCCATCGCGCGCATCCGGTTCGGGTCGTCGGCGGCGAGGGCGCGGTTGAGCAGGTCGGTGCGGTCGTCGTCGTCGAGGGCGGAGAGCAGCGCCGGGTCCAGGGTGTCCCTGGAGGCCATCAGCTGGTCGACGTTCGCGGTCATGGTGCGGTCACCGGCTCTCGACTCTCGGCGGGCCTTACGGTTTGACCGCGCAGTGCGTCTTCATCTTGGCGGCCTGCGCGGCGGTGATCCCGCCGAATGGGCCCGGACTCGCGAACATGAAGTCGTTGGCGGTGCCGGCACAGGACGGCGGGTCATCCTCGCAGTGGCGCAGGCCGAGGAAGTGGCCGATCTCATGGGCGAAGGCGTTTCCGGTCTCCGCCGTGAGTTCCTGCATCGCGACCACCGGGGCCCGCGGGTTGTCCCCCTTCACGCGGTTCTTGCTGCAGTCTGCACCGATCGGCGACAGTCCGGTGAAGTGCGGATCGGTGATCTGACGGACCACGAAGAGGTCGATCCCGTCGTTTTTCACGGACCACAGGTTCGTCAGCGTCTTCGCGTCCGCGTAGTTGCGGATGATCGCGAGCCGGCCGGCCTGGGCGGAGCTGAGGTGGTACATCCGGACCGTGCCGACCTCCGGGCCGAATGTCGCGAAGATCGCCTTCATGATCGCCACCGAGCCGTCGACCTGCGCGAGCTTCTCCGGGGAGAACTTGTCCCTGCCGACGACGATCACGTTGACATCGAAATGCGGCGCCATGGCGAACTCCGATCCCGGCCCGCCATGAACCCTCAAGTCGCCCGGCTCGACGGCCCGTTCCTTCGATCGTAGGCCCCGCCCTGGCACCCGGCGCGGCGGCGGACGGCCCCGGGCAGCGCCCGGCAGGGCTCCGCCCGTGACGCCGGTGGCCAGGTCACCCGGTACGCCGACCTTCCGTGTACCGGTCGCTCGCCCGGGACCGCCACCCGGCGTGCGCCGGTCGGGCGGACCGGCGCGCCGACGACTGCGCGGTGAGCGCCGGAAGAAATCCGGCCACGGGCGCGGTTCCCGCGGCCGACGGGCACCGCCGAACGGATTGCGCCGTCCGGGTGAACGATGCGGTGACGGAACGGGCCGCACCGCCCCGGGCGGCCGGCGGCGGGGCGGCCCGGTGGCACCGCCGCCCGACCTGCGTGCCGCCGCCACGGCCTGCTGCGCGACGACAGCGCGGCGGAGCGGTCCGGGCACCCGGAGCGATCATCACTGGTCGCAGGGGATGCCAATCGTCCCGACGAATCTGCCGATGGGATATTCAGCCAAACATCCCGTATCCACTGGCGTCCGCCCCGACGCCCACCGCAAACTCTCCACCGGGCCACCCACAAGCGGTCTCGGGCCTCCGGGCCCCGGCCTCCCACCCAGGCCCGTACGCCCCGCCGGCCCGCACGTTCCGGGCCTCCCCCCGTCCCGAGCGCTTCCGTTGCAGGCCGTCCCCTGCACCAGGCGCTCCCCGTACCAGCCCCCGTCCGGGCCCACCCGCGGCCCTCCTCTCCCAGGTCTCCCCGCCCCCGCGGCGCCGCGTGCCCGCGGTGCGGTGCGCGGTCCCCCGCTGCTGCTCGACGCTGCACGACGCTCCCTGGAGGAATCCGATGGACATGCGCTACGAGGCCTACTCGTACGCCGATCCGCTCTTCTACGACTCCCCGGTCCGCTGGGCCACCCTGGAGGAGTTCCCCGCCGCGGGTGAGCCGGCGCCGGCCGGCTGGGCGCGCAACACCCGCGAGGTGTGGGTCGGATACCAGCCCGTCGACCTCCAACTGCCCGAGCAGGGCTGGAAGGTGCACGTCTCGGCCCGCATGGACAACGCCCCGCGGATCCTGGACACCGTCCGGAACTACTGCTTCGAGCACCGCGTCGCGTTCAAGTTCCTGCGCAGCCCCTCCCTCGTCCAGACGCAGAACGCCAAGTACGCCTCGCGCGGTTCCAGCGGGAAGTTCATGACGCTCTACCCGGTCGGCGACCAGGAGCTGGAGCGATGTCTGGTCGACCTCGACTCCGCCCTCGGCGGCGAGCCCGGGCCGTACATCCTCAGCGACCTGCGCTGGCGCGAGGGGCCGCTGTACCTGCGGTACGGCGGGTTCGTCGAGCAGTTCTGCCGCACCGAGACCGGCGAACTGGTCCTCGCCTTCCGCGAACCCTCCGGCGCGCTGCGCCCGGACGTCCGGCGCGCCGTCTTCGAGGTGCCCGACTGGGCGCCGGTGCCCGCCGTCCTCACCCAGGCCCTCGCCGACTCCGCGCGGAACAGCATGGGCGACTTCCCGTACACGGTGGAACGCGCCCTGCACTTCTCCAACGGCGGCGGCATCTACCTCGGCCGGCCCACCGGCGGCGGCCCGCAGGTCGTGCTCAAGGAGGCCCGGCCGTACGCCGGCCTGGACCAGCGCGCCGACGACGCCGTCCAGCGCCTCGGCCGCGAGCACGAGATCCTGCGACGGCTGAGCGGCCTGGCCGCCGTACCGGAAGCACTCGGCTACCTCACCGCGTGGGAACACCACTTCCTGGTCCAGGAGTTCGTCGAGGGCGAGCCGCTGCACCGCTGGTTCGGGCTCAACTACCCGCTGGTGCACCCGCACACGGACGACGCCGCCGTCGCCGACTACCGGGCGAAGGCGCTGCGCATCCTCGACGGCGTGACCGAGGGCCTGCGGGCGATCCACGAGCGCGGCATCGTGTTCGGCGACCTCCACCCGCGCAACCTGATCGTCCGGCCGGACGGCGGCGTCACCTTCGTCGACTTCGAACTCGCCTCGCCCGTCGACGAGTTCATCCGCCCGGCGCTCGGCGCCGCGGGCTTCGCCGCCCCCGCCGGGCTGACCGGCTTCCAGGTCGACGAGCACGCGCTGGCCGCGCTGCGGCTCTGGCTCTTCCTGCCGCTCATGCCGCTGACCGTGCTCAGCCCCGGGAAGGCCGGCACGCTCGTCCGCGCCGCGCGCCAACGGTTCGCGCTCTCCCCGCAGGTGCTGCCCGACCCGCCGGCCCCCGCCGTGCCGACCCCGCCGACCGCCACCAGCACCACCGAGGAGACGGACCGCGCGTTCCAGGAGCTGCTGAGCGGCGAGCCCGCCGCCTGGCCCCGGCTGCGCGAGGAGCTCACCGCCGCCATCACGGCGAGCGCGACCCCGGAGCGCGCCGACCGGCTCTTCCCCGGCGACCCCGGCCAGTTCACCCACGACGGGCTCGGCCTGTCCTACGGCGCGGCCGGCGTCCTGTGGGCCCTGCACACCACCGGCGCCGCCATCGACCCCGACCACGTCGGCTGGCTGCTCGACGCGGTGAACCGGGAACCCTGCCGGCCCGGCCTGTTCCTCGGCGCGCACGGCGTCGCGTACGTCCTCGACCTGCTCGGGCGCCGTACCGAGGCGCTCGACCTGCTGGAACGCCTCGGCAAGGACGACCTCGACGGCCTCGGCCCCGACCTGGCCGGCGGCCTGGCCGGAGTCGGCCTGACCCTGCGGCACTTCGCCCGCGCCACCGGCGACCGCGCCCTGCGCGAGGCCGCCGTGGACGCCGCCGAACGCGCCGTCGCCCGGCTGCGCCTCGACCGGCCGGACGGCGCCGCGCCGCCCGCCGGAGCCCGGACCGGCCTGATGCACGGCCCCACCGGCACCGCCCTGCTGCTGCTCCACCTGCACGAGGACTCCGGCGACGCCGCCCTCCTCAACCTCGCCCGCCGGGCCCTCGACCTCGACCTGGCCCGCTGCGTGGTGGCCGAGGACGGCACCCTCCAGGTCGACGACGGCACCCGCGTGCTGCCCTACCTGGAGTCCGGCAGCGCCGGCATCGCCGCCGTCCTCGACAGCTACCTGCGCCGCCGCCCGGACGCCGCGCTGGCCGAGCGCCTGGAGCAGATCCGCGGCGCCGCCGAGCCCGAGTTCATCGTCCAGTCCGGCCTGTTCAACGGACGCGCCGGCCTGATCGCCCTGCTCCGGCAGGCCCAGGGCGACGGGACGGCCCACGCGGCGGTGATCCGGCGCCACGTCCGGCGGCTCGCCTGGCACGCCGTCCCCTACCGGGGCCACCCCGCCTTCCCCGGCGAGCAGTTGCTCCGGCTCTCGATGGACCTCGCCACCGGCACCGCCGGCGTGCTGTCCGCCCTCGGGACGGTGTTCGCGGACACGCCCGCGATGCCGTTCTGGCCCACCGCGTAACCACCTCCGCGTCACCACCTCCGCGTCACCACCTCGCGGCCTGCCGGGCGCGCCCCGCGCCACCGGCGGCCACCCCCGCGGCGACACCGCCGCCCACGAGTTCCGGCACCTGCCGGAAGCACCGCATCACCACCGATGGGAGTTCATCATGTCGATCCTCAGCCTGCAGGCCCTGGAGACCGTCGAGGAGACCGTCGAGTTCCGCTCGGTCCTCAGCTCGCTGAGCGCCGTCAACTGCACCAACAGCACGGTCAGCACCCTGCTCTGCCTCTGAGCAGCCGCTGACCGCGGGCCCGTCCCGCGGTCGGTGCCCGAAGCGGGCCGGCCCTCCTCACCGAGCCGGCCCGCCCAGGGCCCCTAGGCGACGCCGGGCCCCGGTCCTCGGACCGGGGCCCGGCGGCCGTTCCCGGCTCCTCCCGCGCCACCCTCGGAGGGTCCCGTGCCGACCGACGTCTCCTCATCCCGGCAAGGAAGTTCCCCCAAGGGCCTGCGCCGGGTGCTCCGCCTCGGCCGCCGCTGGTCGGCCGTCATGGCCGTCGCGGTCACGGCCAGTACGGGCGCGACCCTGGCCCTGCCCGCCGTACTCGCCCACGCCGTCGACGCGGCCCTGACCGGCGCCGGGACGGCCGGCGCCCTGCCGCTGGCCGCAACGCTCGCCGCCCTGGCCGGCGCCGAGGCGGTCGGCCAGTACGCCGGGCCCCGGATCTCCGCCGACACCGCCGCCCGGCTCCGCGCGGACGCCGTCCGCCGGGTGCTGGCCGCCCGCCCGCTCGCGGCGCACCGGCTCCCGGTCGGCGACGTCGCGGCGCGACTGACCGGCAGCGCCCCGCAGGCCGCCCTCGCCGCACCGGCGGTCATCTACACGGCCACCCAACTCGCCATGGCCGCAGCGGCATTGGTCGCCCTGGCCGTGCTCGCCCCGACCGCCGCGCTGGCCTTCCTCGGCACCGCCCCGCTCGGGTACGCGGCGATCCGCCGCCAGCTGCGCCGCACGGCCACCCTCGGCGAGGGCTATCAGCGGGCACAGGCCGACATCGCGACCCGGCTGCTCGACGCCGTCTCCGGGAGCCGCAGCATCGCCGCCGCCGGCGCCCTGGACCGCGAGATCGCCCGCGTCCTCCGGCCGGTTCCCGAACTGTCGAGGCACGGACGGGAGTTGTGGGACAGCCAGCGGCGGATCGCCTGGTGCTCCGCGCTGCTCGCCCCGGTGACCCAACTCGCCGTCCTGGCGGCCGCCGGAGCGGCGGTCGCGGCCGGCTCGCTGTCCGTGGGCGGGCTGCTCGCCGCACTCGGCTACACCGCCATCGGCCTCGGCGGCTTCGGCGCCGCCCAGAGCCTGCTCGACGTCTCCCGCGCCCGCGCCGGGGCCGACCGGCTCGCCGAACTGCTCGACGCACCCGTCCCCGCACCGGGCACCCGGCCGCTGCCGTCCGGCGACGGCGCCCTCCACCTGTGCGGCGTCACGGTCGACGGACCGGGCGGCCCCGGCGGACCAGGCGGCCCGGTGCTCGACCGGCTCGACCTGGCCGTCCCGGGCGGCGGCTGGCTCGCCGTGGTCGGCGCCGACGACGCCGCCACCTCGGCGCTCGCCGCCCTCGCCACCGGGCTCCTGGACCCGGACGAGGGCACGGTGACGCTCGACGGCGTCCCGCTCGCCGCCCTCCGCCCCGACGAGCTGCGCGCCGCCGTCTCCTGCGCCTTCGCCGACCCGGCCCTGCCGGGGCGGACCGTCGAGGACGCCATCGGCCCCGGCCTCCCCGCCGAGCGGGTCCGCCGGGCCGCCCGGGCGGCCCGGGCCGACGAGTTCGTCCGGCGGCTCCCGGACGGCTACCGCACCCCGCCCGCCGAGGCCCCGTTCTCCGGCGGCGAGCGCCAACGGCTCGGCATCGCCCGGGCGTTGGCGCACGACGGCCGACTGCTCGTGCTCGACGACGCGACGTCCTCGCTGGACGCCGCCACCGAGGCCGGGATCCTGCACGCCCTCCGGGAGCAGGAGGGCCACCGCACCCGGCTGGTGGTCACCCGGCGGGCCGCGGTGGCCGCCCACGCCGACCAGGTGGCCTGGCTCCAGGAGGGCCGGATCCGCGCACTGGCCACCCACGAGGAGCTGTCGGCGCTGCCCGGCTACCGCGCGGTCTTCGACGGCGAGGCGGCCGGGTGACGCGGCCCGGCCCCTCGGCCGGGTCCGGCGAACACGCTCCGGCTCCTCGTCCGGCGGCCGCTCCCACTCCCCCCAGGTGCCCGAACCCGGGCGCCGGGCAGTCCTCGACGGCGGCCCGCCCCGGCGCCCGGCCGTGCCCCGGCGCCCGCCCGCCGCCGCACCCGGCCCGGCCCGGCGGCCAACGGGCGTGCCGCCGCCCGCACCGACCTCGCGGCCTTCTCCGTCGGGCCCGGCCCGCGCGCCCGCCACCCCACCGCCTGCGGACCTCGGCCGAGCCCCTCGCCGAGCAGGCGCCCGTCCGTCCGGCCGACAGGCCAGCCGACCTGCTCCCCCGACGAACGCCGCCGCAGACGATCCGTGAACTCCGCGAAAGGCGACCCGATGACCCCGTCCCGCGCCGACCGACCGGGCCGGGCGGCCCTGCGGCTGCTCCGCTCGGCCCTCGGCCGGAGCCGGCCCGCCGTGCTCCGGCTGCTCGCCTGGTCCCTGCTCTCCGCCGCGCCCGCCCTGGTCGCGGGCAAGGCGCTCGCCCTGGCGGTCGACCGCGGCTTCCTCGCCCACCGGCCCGGACCGGCGGCGGGCTGGCTCGCCCTGTTCGCCGCCGTCTCGGCCCTGGGCGCCTGGGCGTCCCGCCAGACGTACCCGTGGCTGGCGGAGGTCGTCGAGCCGATGCGCGACCGGCTGCTGGGCGAGGTGGTGTCCGGCATGCTGCACCGGGCCGTCGCCACGCACGGCCGGGCGGACGGCTCCGGCGCGATCGCCGTCGCCCGGCTGACCCGCCAGGTCGAGGCCGTCCGGGACACCGTCGCCGGGCAGCTGCTCATCGTCTCCCACTTCGCCCTGACCGCCATCGCCGTGATCGTCGGCAGCGCCGCCCTCGCCCCGGCCGCCGCCGCGCTGATCGCCGGCCCCCTCCTCCTGTCGCTGGCCGCGTTCGCCGCCCTGGCACCGGCCACCGCCCGGCGCCAGCGCGAGGCGTTCGCGGCCGAGGAGGAGCTGGCCCGCTCGTGCGCCGACGCCCTGCGGGCGCTGCGCGACCTGGTCGCCTGCGGCGCCCGGGAGGCGGCCGAGCGCGAGGTGCTGGCCGCCGTCGCGGCGAACGCCGAGGCGGGCCGGGCGCTCGCCCGGCTGGCGGGCGGGCGCCGTCTGATCGTGTCCCTGGGCGCGCACCTCCCGCTGCTGCTGGTCGTCCTGGCCGCCCCGGCCCTCGTCCGGCACGGGCTGACGGCCGGCGCCGTGATCGGCGTGCTGGCCTATCTGACGGGCACGCTGGAACCGGCCCTGCGCCTCCTGGTGCAGGGCGCCGGCGCCTCCTGGCTCCGGCTGGCCGTCGCCGCCGAGCGGCTCGCCGCCGCGAGCCACCCGGTGGACGCGACCGCCGCCGCCCGTGCGGGCCACCAACTCCCGCCGGTGGACGGCTCCTTCGAGCTCTCCGGCGTCTCCTTCTCCTACGGTGCCAACGCCGACCCGGTCCTGGACGGCTTCGACCTCGCGGTGCGCGACGGCGAGCACCTGGCGGTCGTCGGCCCCTCCGGCATCGGCAAGTCGACCCTCGCCGACATCGTCGCCGGCGTCGTCGCCCCGGGCCACGGCAAGGTGCTGCTCGGCGGCGCGGCGCCCGCCGACCTGGCACCCGCCGACCTGGCCCGGGCGCGGGTGCTGCTCCCCCAGGACCCGTACGTCTTCACCGGCACCGTCGCCGAGAACCTGCGCTGGCTCGCCCCGCGGGCGACCGACTCCGCCGTCCTGGCGTCAGCCCGCGCGGTCGGCGCCGAGCCGCTGCTGCGGCGGCTCGGCGGCCTGGCCGGGCACCTCGCCCCCGGCGCCCTCTCCCCCGGCGAGCGCCAGCTGATCGCCCTCGCCCGCGCCCACCTCAGCGACGCCCGCCTGGTCGTCCTGGACGAGGCGACCCGCCACCTCGACGCCGCCGCCGAACTGCGGGTGGAACGCGCCTTCCGCTCCCGCCCCGGCACGGTCGTCACCATCACCCACCGCCCCGGCCCGGCCCGCCGCGCCGACCGGGTCCTCCTCCTGGACGGCTCCCGGCCCCGACTCGGCACCCACGCCGGCCTGCTGGCCGACACCCCGGCTTACCGCCACCTCACCGCCACCCCGGACCCCGACGCCGCCGGCGCCCGCCCCGCGGCCACACCGTGACGCCGTGCCGGGCCGATCGACCTACTCCGGCTCGCCCTTGCGGAACCGGATCGCCTTCGCGAGCTCCTGGAACCCCACGCCGCTCAGGACCCCGTCCCGGTAGTCGCGGGCCTCGGGGCGGAGCGTCTCGGGGAGCGGGCAGAGGTAGCTGGAGAACCAGACGTGGGTGCCCCGGTCGCCGAGCCTCAGCGACGTCCCACCACCCCGGTCGGGGCCGACGCGCCCCGCAGCCAGCCCCGGGCCTGCCCGGCGCTCGTCAGCCGGACCACCGTCAGGTGCGGGTGCCGGGCCAGGCGTTCGACCGTGGACCTGCGCTTCCTGGCGTGGTTGGCCCAGGCCCAGCGCACCGGGTGCTGGGGGTCGGCCAGGTCCCGCCAGGTCTCGCGGTTGCCGTTCCACAGCTCCCGGCGGGTCAGGACGCGCAGCAGCGAGCGGACGACGACCCGTCTCATCACGGTCGTGCGGGGCAGGTCGAGCCAGACCAGCGTGTCGGCGCGCTCCCACAGCAGGTCGCCCAGCACGCCGTGGTACTGCTCCTCGCAGACCCAGACCGGGCCGGCCGTGAAACGGTCCACGTCGGCTTCGAACTCGGGGCGCTTCACCCAGCCCGGGCCGTGGTGGAGCGCGTCCAGCTCGGCGCGCGGCAGGCCGAGCCGGGCCGCGAGGGCGGCGGCCGCCGTGGTCTTGCCCGCGCCCGAGCTGCCAGTGATGATCACACGTTTCATGCGCGCCATCATCCCCCGGCCGGGGCCGCGGCACCTCGCTGACCGGGGACGCCGCCATACCGGGGTACTACAGGGGACTTGGCGCCCCGGTACGACGGTTTCCGCCCCTCCTCGCCCGTACCGTCACCCGTGTTCACGGCGACCACGCGATCGAACGAGGAGGAACGGCGATGAGCAGGCGAGGACGGGCCGTAGCGGCGGTACTGCTGGCGGCGACGGTGAGCTCGGGCGCGGTCGGCGCGCCGGGCGCGGTGGCGGCGCCGGGGCGGGGCACCGAGCGGCAGGCCAGGGCCTGGCTGCCGCAGCCGACCGGGCCGTACCCGGTCGGCACGACGTCCCTGCGGCTCACGGACGACCACCGGGACGACCCCTGGCAGGCCGGGCAGCACCGCAAGCTGATGATCAGCTTCTGGTACCCGACCACCCGGCCCGCGGGCGGCGACGAGCGCGCGCCGTACATGGTCCCCGCCGCCGCCGACCACTTCGGCAGCACCGGCAGCGCCGGCCAGACCGCCCACGGCTTCGAGCCCGGCCGCACCGACTGGGCCGGCATCCGCACCCACGCCCGCGCCGACGCGCCCGTCCTCCCCGGCGGCAAGCGGCCCGTCGTGCTGTACTCGGCGGGCTTCGGCGATCCGCGCACCTGGGGCACCGGCCTGGTGGAGGACCTCGCCTCCCGCGGCTACGTGGTCGTCACCGTCGACCACACCTACGACGCCTCCGAGGTCGCCTTCCCCCACGGGGACCTCGCCACCTCCGTCCTCCCCGCGCTGTTCGCCCAGCCCGGCGTCGACGCCGGCGCCCTGCTGCGCAAGATCCTGCAGACCCGGGTCGACGACACCCGCTTCGTCCTGGACCGGCTCGGCGAGCTGTGCCACGACCAGCAGGTGCCGTCCGGCCTCGCCGCCTCCCTCGACCTCGACCGGATCGGCATGGTCGGCCACTCCGGTGGCGGCTCCACCGCCCTCCAGACCATGCACGACGATCCGCGCCTCAAGGCCGGCATCGACCTCGACGGCCAGCTGCACTTCCCCGGCCCGGACGGGCACACCGGCGTGTTCCCGACCAGCGTCGCCCAGGACGGCCTGACCAAGCCCTTCCTGCTCATGGGCACCCAGGACGGCGACTCCGGCAGCTACCACCGGCAGCCCGGCTGGGACGCCCTGTGGCAGCACAGCACCGGCTGGCACGCCGACGTGACCCTCACCGGCTCCCGCCACGGCTCCTACACCGACGCGCAGTCCCTGCTTCCCCAGCTCGCCCGCCAGGGCGCGATCAGCGGGGAGCAGCTGGCCGACGACGTCGGCGACGTCCGCCCGGACCGCGCCGTGTCGGCCACCCGCTCGTACGTCGTGTCGTTCCTCGACCGCTGGCTCCGCGGCCACGACGACCACCTGCTGGACGGCCCGTCGCCGCGCTTCCCCGAGATGCTCTACGAGCGGTAGGCCCGCTCCCGATCCTCACGCGTGGTCGCGGAGGAAGGCGGGGGCTCACGGGTGGGGTGGTTCGGCAGGGGCGCCGGCCGGTCGTCGCGGGCCCGCCTCCTGAGCCGGTACCGGCGAGGGTCAGGAGGCGGGCCCATCTGATCAGGACACGCCTCAGCAGCCCGGCCGGATCGTCAGCTCGCTCAGCGTCCCGTCCGGCGGGAAGTCCAGCACCCCGGCCAGGGCGGTGGCGACGGAGTCGACCGTCAGGCAGATCTCCGGCTCGTACGGCAGGCCGAGTGCGCCGTGCAGCCGGACCTGCATGGGGGTGTCGACCTCGCCGGGGAAGACCGTCGTGACGCGGACGCCGTTGCGGAACTCCTCCGCCCGCAGCGACTCGGCCAGCGCCCGCAGCGCGAACTTCGAGGCCGCGTAGCCCCCGAGGCGCGGCGGCGCGTGCAGGCCGGCGCCCGAGTTGACGAACACCACCCGCCCCGGGGCCGCCCGCAGGGCGGGCAGCAGCAGGCGCGTCAGCTCGGCCGGTGCCAGGAAGTTGACGGCCAGCATCGCCTGCCAGGCCCCGACGTCGAACTCGGCCACCGTGCCCGGCTCCAGGACGCCGGCGACGTGCAGCAGCGAGTCCAGCCGCTCCGGCAGGCCCTGCTTCTCCAGCTCGGCGGCCAGCGCCGCCGGTTCCGCGAGGTCGGCCGCCAGCGTGCGGCACCCCGGGAACCGTGAGCGCAGCACCTCCGCCCGCTCCTCGTCCCTGGCCAGCAGCCACAGGTCCTCCCCGCGCTCCGCGAGCAGCCCGGCCACGGCCGCACCGATGCCGGAGCCCGCCCCGGTGATGAAGTGAACGCCCATGGCCGCCCATCTACCCTCAACCACCGTGCCGGAACGGCGCGTTGACGCCGACCTGGCGCACGCCCCGGGGCTCGCAGCCGGCACCTCGCGCGCCCGCGGCCCCCGCCGCATGCTCGCCGCCATCGCCCACCATCGGCGGCAGGCAAATGCCCGCATTTGCACTTAGCCAGCGCGTGCAACTATTGTCGGAGCCCGTAAGGCACAGTAGCAATCACCTGGAGGGCGGCACACCATGCCTCTCGCGCTCCTCGCCCTGGCCATCGGGGCCTTCGGGATCGGTACGACCGAGTTCGTGGTCATGGGCCTGCTGCCCGAGATCGCCGGCGACTACGGGGTGTCCATCCCCTCCGCCGGGCTCCTGGTCACCGGTTACGCGATCGGCGTCGTCGTCGGCGCCCCGCTGATGACGGTGCTCGGCACCCGGATCGGCCGCAGGACGATGCTCATGCTCCTCATGGGCCTGTTCGCGGCGGGCAACCTGATCTCCGCCGCGGCACCGACCATGGGCGTGATGCTCGCCGGCCGCATCGTGGCCTCCCTCGCCCACGGCGCGTTCTTCGGCATCGGCTCGGTCGTCGCCGCCGACCTCGTCGCCCCCGACAAGAAGGCCGGCGCCATCGCCACCATGTTCACCGGCCTGACCGTCGCCAACATCGTCGGCGTCCCGCTGGGCACCTTCATCGGCCAGGCCGTCGGCTGGCGGACCACCTTCGCCGGAGTCGCCGCACTGGGCGTGGTCGGCCTCCTCGGCATCGCCAAGCTCGTCCCCGCCCTGCCCCGCCCCGAAGGCGCCCACCTGCGCCGCGAGGTGACCGCCTTCCGCAACCCGCAGGTGCTGCTCGCCATGGCGATGACCGTCCTCGGCTTCGGCGGGGTCTTCGCCGCCATCACCTACATCGCCCCGATGATGACCCACGTCGCCGGCTACTCCGACGGCGCCGTCACCTGGCTGCTCGTCCTGTTCGGCGTCGGCATGTTCCTCGGCAACCTGCTCGGCGGCAGGTTCGCCGACCGCAGGCTGATGCCGATGCTCTACGCCTCCCTCGGCGGACTCGCCGTCGTCCTGGCCCTGTTCACCCTCACCGCACACGACAAGGTCCTCGCCGCGGTCTCCATCCTGCTCGTGGGGGCACTCGGCTTCGCCACCGTCCCACCGCTGCAGAAGCGCGTCCTCGACCAGGCGCACGGCGCCCCCACCCTGGCCTCGGCCGTCAACATCGGCGCCTTCAACCTCGGCAACGCCCTCGCCGCCTGGCTCGGCGGCCAGGTCATCGCCGCCGGCCTCGGCTACACCGCCCCCAACTGGGTCGGCGCCCTGCTCGCCGGTGCCGCGCTCCTGCTGGCGGTCTGGTCCGCCGCCCTGGAGCGCCGCACCCCCGTACGGGACAGCGCCCCCGCCGCCGCTCCCGTCCCCGTCCATCACTGACCGCCCCCCTCCCCCTTTCCCACCGTTCCCTTCCAGGAGAAGCGCCACCATGAACGACACCCCCGGCATCCCCGCCGTGAAGCTCAACAACGGCGTCGAGATCCCCCAGCTCGGCTTCGGCGTCTTCCAGGTCCCCGACGACGAGACCGCCGCCGCCGTCACCTCCGCCCTCCAGGCCGGCTACCGCAGCATCGACACCGCCGCGATCTACGGCAACGAGACCGGTGTCGGCCGCGCCCTCGCCGCCTCCGGCCTGCCGCGCGAGGAACTGTTCGTCACCACCAAGCTGTGGAACTCCGACCAGGGCTACGACGCCACGCTGCGCGCCTTCGACGCCAGCCTCGCCAAGCTCGGTCTGGAACAGATCGACCTCTACCTGATCCACTGGCCCACCCCGGCGCGCGACCTCTACCTGGACTCCTGGCGCGCCCTCGAACGCCTCGCCGCCGAGGGCCGCATCCGCGCCGCCGGCGTCTCCAACTTCCAGCCCGCCCACCTGCGGCGCCTGCTGGACACCAGCGAGCTGGTGCCGGCCGTCAACCAGGTCGAGCTGCACCCCGGCCTCCAGCAGGCCGAACTGCGCGCCTTCCACGCCGAGCACGGCATCGCCACCGAGGCGTGGAGCCCGCTCGCCCAGGGCGCCGTCCTGGACGATGCGGCGATCACCGCGATCGCGGGGCGCACCGGCAAGTCCGCCGCCCAGGTGGTGCTGCGCTGGCACCTCCAGCTCGGCACCATCGTCATCCCGAAGTCCGTCACCCCGGCGCGCATCCGCCAGAACCTGGACGTCTTCGACTTCCAGCTGACCGACGAGGACATGGCCGCCATCGCCGCCACCGACCGCGGCCTGCGCACCGGCCCGCACCCGGACCGGTTCAACTGACCGACCCCGCCCCCGGAAGCCCGCTACGGGCCGGCCCCTCACGGCCGGCCCGGCGACCCTCGCACCCCCGCACTCCCCGTTCGGAAAAGGCACCACCATGTCCCTCAAGGAACTCCTCCCCGGCAAGCTCGGCTACGGCACCGCCCCGCTCGGCAACATGTACCGTGCGATCCCCGACACCGAGGCGGCCGCCACCGTCGAGGCCGCCTGGCAGCAGGGCGTCCGCTACTACGACACCGCCCCCTTCTACGGCGCCGGCCTCGCCGAGGAGCGCCTCGGCGAGGTCCTCTCCGCCAAGCCCCGCGACGCGTACGTGCTCTCCACCAAGGTCGGCCGCGTCATCCTCGACGAACCGGAGGAGGGCGCCCGCGAACTCGGCGAGAAGGGCGGCCTGTTCGAGCACGGCAACCCCAACAGGATGCTCCACGTCTGGACCGCCGAGGCCACCGAGCGCTCCATCGAGGACAGCCTCGCGCGCCTGCGCACCGACCGCCTGGACGTCGTCTGGGTCCACGACATCGCCCAGGACTTCCACGGCGACCAGTGGCTGGCCAAGTTCGAGGAGGCCCGCACCGGTGCCTTCCGCGTCCTGTCCCGCCTGCGCGACGAGGGCGTCATCAAGGCCTGGGGCCTGGGCGTCAACAGGACCGAGCCGATCGAGCTCACCCTGTCCCTCGACGAGCCCCGCCCGGACGGCTTCCTCCTCGCCGGCCGCTACACCCTCCTCGACCACGAGCACGCCCTCCAGCGGCTGCTGCCGATGGCGCAGGAGCAGGGCGTCGGCATGGTCGTCGGCGGCCCCTACAGCTCCGGCGTCCTCGCCGGCGGCACCCACTTCGAGTACCAGGAGGCCCCGGCGCACATCATCGAGCGCGTCACCCGGCTCAAGGACCTGGCCGCGAAGCACGGCGTCAGCATCAAGGCCGCCGCCCTGCAGTTCTCCCTCGCCCACCCGGTCACCGCCGCGGTCGTCGCCGGCGCCACCAAGCCCGGCCGCATCGCCGAGGACCGGGCGGCGCTCAACGAGACCGTCCCCGCCGCCTTCTGGCAGGAGCTGCGCGCCGCCGGCCTCGTCAGCCCGGCCGCCCCCCTGCCGCACGGCGCCTGAACCACCCCCACCCCGTCAGGACATCCGATCATGGCCTCCACTTCCGTCAGCCGCATCGTCCCCGCCTCCCCCGACCAGGTGTGGAACCTCATCGGCGGCTTCGACGCCCTCCACACCATCCTCGCCACCTGATCAAGAGTTCTGCCGGCAGCCCGGACTCCTCGGTCCGTTCCTGCCGCGACCCCCGGTGGGGGCGGGCGGCTGCGCGGCGACCGCGCAGCCGCCCCCGTCACATCCTGCGGCCGGTCAGGCCGGATCGATGATGCCGGCGTAGTTGGTCCCGCCGTAGAGGCCGAGGGTCACCGAGCCGTCCAGGTAGGTGCCGTGCTGCGCGTGCGGGTCGGCGCGCATCGACAGCGTGTAGACGAGCAGGGAGCCCTTGCCGTTGGTGTTGAGCTCGATCGGGTGCCACAGCACCAGCACCTTGCCGTCCGCGACGATCTCGGCGGACATGTTGCCCTGCTCACCGCGCGGGTTGTAGTAGGCGTACGTGACGAACGGTACGGCGTCGTCGAAGACGAAGCCGGTCGGCGCGGTGAAGGTCTGCGCGGTGAAGGGCAAGCTGACCGGATGGTCGCCGGGGGCGGTGATGGAGAGGTCGAAGTTCGTCTGCTCGCCCGGCTTGGCCTCCAGCTTGCGGGACTGGAAGATCTTCAGCTGCTGCAGGGCGGCCATGGCGGGGGCGCTGATGGTCGTGGTCATGATGGGGTGCTCCTGTCGAGGTGGGCGAGGGCCGGGGCGGGAGGGTCGGGCGGCTCGGGGCCAACCGGGCATCCGCTGAACGGCGTTGGCGGCAGGGCCGCCTCGATCCATCCTGGGTCGAGGTCTCCGGGGCCGCACCCCGGGCGGCGCTCGGACACCGCCGTTCCGCCGAATCCCGTCCGTTCTCAGCCCGGCTCCCGACTCGTCTTGGCCCAGCCCGTCTGCCCCCGGAGCATCCGGATCAGCGCCTTCCAGGCGCACAGGAAGGACAGGTAGTTCATCACCACGAAGGAGTGCCCGAGCAGCACCGCCCGCAGCCGTCCGACCCGCCGGTCCCGGCGCAGGTAGACCACGGAGGTGACCAGCGCGGGCGCGAAGGTGACGGCGTACCAGGAGAGCAGCGTCAGCGCCCACCCCGCCCTCACCCAGGGCAGCGCGGGGAACGGGTGGTAACGCGCCAGCGCGCACTTGGCGTTCAGCAGGAACCAGACCAGGCAGTACTGGAACAGCAGCGACCACGGCAGGTCCAACACCCACGGCACGAGCAGGTAGCAGGTCAGCTCCAGCGCGGAGAGGTGCGCGAGCTCGGGCGCCCGCCAGATCTCGCCGCAGCGGGCGATGGCGGTCATGTGGCCCTGGTACCAGCGCGTGCGCTGCCGGATCAGGCGGCCCAGCTGCGTGATGGCCTGCTGGTCGACGGAAGCGTGCGCGGTGCTGCGCAGGCGCCAGCCGCGCACGCTGAGGCTGATCGCGAGGTCCAGGTCCTCGGTGAGCGAGGCGGACCACGGGCGTTCGCCGATGCTGTCGAGCGCGGAGAGCCGGGTGAACTGGCCGTTGCCGCCGAGGCTCACCGTCGCGGTGGCGTCCCGGCCGAGCTGGGTGACGGCGGCCATCGACCAGAACAGGTAGTCCTGGAACCAGGTGAGGAAGTTGGCGTGCCGGTTGCGGATCCGCACGCCGAGCTGGACGGCGCCGGTGGCCGGGTCGTCGAACAGCGGCATCACGTGCGCGAGTGCCCGGTCGGAGAGCCGGCCGTCCGCGTCCATCACGCAGACGACCACGTCGTCGGGGTCCTCGCCGCGCCCCGCCACCAGGCTGCGGGCGTAGCCGATCGCGTGGTTGAGCGCCTCGCCCTTGCCCTGCCGCGCGTCGGGCGGCTCGCGGCGCAGGACGGTCACGGTGTCACCCGATTCGATTCCCGCCTCGGCCGCGATCCGCCCGGTGTCGTCGTCGGAGCCGTCGTCGACGACCAGGACGGTGGTGTCCGGCCCGGTCAGCGCGCGTACGGTGGGCCCGATCACCGAAGCCTCGTTGAGGCAGGGCACCAGCACGTACAGGGGCCGCCGCTCCCGCCGGCCGAGTTGGGGGCTGCCGTAGCGGGCATCGCCCTGGACGGGCAATCCGGTGCGCTGGCGCCGTAGTTCGCGCAGGCCGGAGCCCATGGCGACGGCGAAGTAGCAGGCGGAGGCGGCGATCACGGTGTAGCCGATCGCGTCCACGCACTTGAGCAGCCTCACGGCAGCGGGGCTTCGGCTCCGGCGGCCAGCTCGTAGGCGGCGGGCGTCACCGGGGGCGTCGCCTCGGGTGCGTAGCGGGGCGGGAGGAAGTCGGTCGGCGCGAGCCCGTGGCCGGGGCGGCGGTGGCGCAGGGCGCGGAGGATCAGGAAGGTCACGGCGGCGCTCGCGACACCGCCGGCGGCGATGACGGCGGGGCGGATGCGGCCGTCCGACCGCCTGTGGAGGAGGCGGTGGACGGCGGGGCCGTAGAAGATCACCGTGCCGGCGGCGTACACGTCGTCACCTGGTCCTTTCGCGGATGGCTGGCTCGGGTTCATTGTTGCGCGCTTCCGATCGATTGATGGCGTACGAACGTCCATTCCGGTGCACCCCCTGCTCCCTCCGAGCGTTTTCGACGCCGCGGCCGTCGCCGCGTGGGATGCATGGGCCACTGGCCCCCATTCGCCCAGGGATTGATCACATGACCTCGCCGACCTCGCCGACCTCGCACCGCCGGGACCGGATCGTCTGCATCGTCGGCACCCGCGCGGAGGCGGTGAAGATGGCGCCCGTCGTGCTGGAGCTGCGCAAGCAGCCGTGGGCGGACCCGGTCCTCGTCGCCACCGGACAGCACGGCCCGGTCGTCGACGAGGTGCTGGCCTGCTTCGGCCTCCGCGCGGACATCCCGTTGGCACCACCCCGGCGCGACGACTCACTGACCACGCTGACGGCCCAGTTGCTGCGCCAGGTCGACGGCTGCCTGCGGGGAGCACGGTGGCGGGCCGTGGTGGTGCAGGGCGACACGACGTCCGCGCTCGCGGGCTCGATGGCGGGATTCCTGTCCTCCCTCCCGGTCGTGCACGTGGAGGCCGGCCTGCGCTCGGGCGACCTCGGCAACCCGTTCCCCGAGGAGGCGCACCGGCGGATGATCGCCCAGGTGTCGGCGCTGCACCTGGCGCCGACTCCGGTCGCGGAGAGCAACCTCCGGCGGGACGGACTGTCCGGCGAGGCGACGGTGGTGACCGGCAACACGGTGATCGACGCGGTGGTACTGGCCGGGCGCAGCCCGGCGGCGGCCCGTGACCCGCTGGTGCGGCGGGTGGAGGCGATCGGCGCGCCGGTGGTCGTGGTGACGGCGCACCGGCGGGAGAACTGGGGCGAGCCGATCGCCCGGATCAGTCGGGCGGTCGCCGAACTCAGCCTCCGCCACCGGGAGTTGACCTTCCTGGTCGCCGCGCACATGAACCCGGTGGTGCGCAGCGCCATCGAGGCCGAGCTGCGCGGCCTGCCCAACGTGCTGCTGCCCGGCCCGGTCGCGTACGCGCCGTTCAGTCGGCTGCTGAGCCGGGCGCGGCTGGTGATCACCGACTCGGGCGGGATCCAGGAGGAGGCGGCGGCCTTCGGCCTCCCGGTCCTCGTCACCCGGGAGAACACCGAGCGGGTGGAGGGCCTGGAGCAGCGGGTGGCCCGGCTGGTGGGGACGAAGGAAGCCGACATCGTGGCGGCAGCGGAGGAGGAACTCGCCCTCGGCTACGGAGAGTTCGCGCACTCCGGCCCGCCGTCCGCCCGCCCGAACCCGTACGGCGACGGCCGAGCGGGCGAGCGCTCGGCCGCCGCCTGCGGCTGGCTGCTGGGCCACCGGGACCGGCCCGCCGAGTGGCGGCCGGAACCCGTCAGCGGACGGTCGCGGTGAGCGGGGCCGTCTGTGTGGCGACCCTGGCCAACCCGCTGGCATGGGTGCCGGGGACCGCGTCGGGTTTCGCCCGGAGGGCGAAGGTGTAGATGACTTGTCCCGACTTCTGCGGCGAGGTGTTCAGGTCGAGGGGGTCGTGAACGGTGATGGTCCCGCCGCCGTCACTCAGCGTGGTGTTCAGGTTCCCCACCGGGTGCGGCGCGGCCCCGAAGTAATAGCCGTACGAGGCCCCGCCGGTGAAGACGAAGCCGGTCGGCGCCGTGAAGACCTGCAGGAGGTCCCAGGACGGGACGACCACATCGTTGGAGATACCGACGTTGATCTTCGTCGTCTGGCCGGGCGCCGCTTCGGCCTTCACGTCGGTCCGCTGCTCCACCGTGATCGCACTGACCGGGGTGACGATCCACGGTTGCCCGTCGGCGCTGGCATGATTCATCATTGCGCGGTCTCCCATCTGGTTGGCCTGTTCTGGTTGGCCTGTGGCCTCTGACTCGCGTCGAGGACCGTCAGCGGACGGTGGCGATGAGCGGGATGCTCTGCGAGCCGACCTTGGCCGACCCGTCGGCGTAGGTCCCGGGCACCGCCCCCTGCTTCGCCTGGAGGGCGAAGGTGTAGGTGACCGCGTGGCGCGTCTGCGGCGAGGTGTTGATGGCGATCGGATCGCTGACGGTGATGGTCCGGCCGCCGTCGCCGAGCACGGTCGTCAGGTTCCCCACCGGGTGGGGCGGCTCCCCGAAGTAGTAGCCGTACGAGGCCGCGCCGGTGAAGAGGAAGCCGGTCGGCGCCGTGAAGACCTGCGGGACGGCCTTGTCCACGGGGGCGTCCGAGCGGGCGGCGATCTCGACGTTGACCGTCGTCGACCCGCCGGGCGCGGCCTGGACGGGGTCGGGCTGGCGCAGCTGGAAGTCGGTGCTCGGAGGCGGCGGAGGCGGCGGGTCGTCGATCTCGTCGGCGATGACACCGGTGATGGTGGCGCCGCACCAGCCGTTGGTCTGCGAGGAGAAGGTGAGCGTGTACGCGCTGCCCGTGGCGAGGAAGGTCAGCGGCTCGGCCTGGCTCCAGGTCGGGAGCGGGGTGTAGCCGCCCTTCGCGACGACGGCACCGCCGGAGTCCGTCACGAAGGCTTCGTAGCTCTGGGTCGGCGCGTGCAGGCACCAGCCGACGTGGGGGTTCTGGCACGCCTGCCAGGTGATCCTCACGCGCTTGCCGGTCGTGGGCGAGAAGTCCTGCGAGATGCCGTTCCTGTCGTCGCCGTTCAGGTCCACTGCCTGGTAGTGGGAACGGGACACCTGGGTGCCGTACACGTCCACGCCCACCAGGGGGGTGGTCATCGTCCAGCCTTCGAGGCGGTCCGCGTTGCCGCCGTTGATGCGGTAGTAGTCGACGTCGCCGGCGAAGGGGCGGGCGAAGGTGCCGTTCCTGATCAGCTGTGCCATGGGTTTCCTCTAGCGGATGGTGGCGGTGAGGGGGATGCTCCGCGAGCCGACCGTGGCCGACCCGTCGGTGTGGGTGCCGGGCAGCGCGTCCCGCGTCGCCTGCACACCGAAGGTGTAGGTGACGGCGTGCTGCGTCTGCGGCGAGGTGTTGATGGCGATCCGGTCGGTGACGGTGATCGTCCTGCCGTCAGGGCTGAGCGTGGCGTTCAGGTTCCCGGTCGGGTGGGGCGGGGTGCCGAAGTAGTAGCCGTACGAGGCCCCGCCGGTGAAGTCGAAGCCGGTCGGCGCCGTGAACACCTGCCGGACGCCGTCCTTCTCCACCGGGGCGTCCGTCTGCGCCGCGATCTCGACGTTGAGCTTGGCCGTCTGCCCGGGAGCCGCCTCGGCCGAGTCCGGCTGGCGCACCCTGAGGTCGGTGACCGGCGGAGGGGGCGTGGGGCTGCCGTCCGTGGCGTTCAGCCCGGTGATGAGCGGGCCCTGCATGCCCTGGATCAGCGTGCTGAACTCGATGGTGGTGACTTCGGCGGCGGCCGTGAAGTCGAGCCTGCGCGCCTTCCAGTGCGGCCCGCGCACGTCGTCCCCCGGGTAGAACGTCACCGGCCCGACGCTGTCGCCCATGGCGGGCTGGACGGCCACGCTGTAGCTCTGCTCGTTCGTGGCCGAGCGCGAGGCGATCGTGATGTCGGGGGACTCGAACCAGGTCAGCGTGACCTTGCTGCCCGGAGTGGTGCGGATCTCCTGGCAGATCTCACCGATGCCTTCGGGGTTGCTGCCTTCCTTGAGCCGCACCGCCTGGGCCACCCGGCCGTCACCGTGCGGCCGTTGGTTCTCCTTGAGAGGAAGGATCTGCACCTTCCCCCGCGCCACCCGCCACCCCGGAATCGTGCGCCGGTCCGGGCCGGAGACGGTGATGAACTCGCTCGGCGGCTCGACCGCCGGCTGGGCGAAGGCCGGGTTCGTGATGTCCGCTGCCATGGGGGGCTCCACCTCCGGGTACGAGCGCGGGCAGGAGAGGGACCTGCGGCGGCCGGAGGCCGCCGCAGGTTTGCGGTCAGGACCTTCCGGTGCCCTGGCCGACCACGTTGTAGATCAGCGCACCGCAGGAGTCCGGGGTCCGGCCGGTGAAGCGGAGGGTGTACGGGGACCCGCTGTTGACGGTGAACTTCAGCGTCTTGTCGGACGGGATCGGGCTGAAGCCCACGCCGTCCGGTTCGTAGCTGTGCGAGACGACGGTCTGCCCGTTGGGGTCCAGCACCTGGGCGCCGTAGGCCTGGTTGGTCTGCGGGCAGCTCGCGTCGGAGTTGCGGCTGTGCGTCCAGGTGATCTCGACCTTCGCGCCCACGGGTGCCTCGAAGTCCTGTTCCAGAACGGCGGCACCGATGTCAGCGGCCTGGTGGCCGGCCTGGGCGAGGCCCGGGCTGTAGATCACCACGGAGCCGCTGGTGACGTCCCAGGCTCCCATGGCGTCCGGCTCCGGGGCTTTGACCTCCACGGAGGGGTCGGGGGCCGCAGCGGGCTTGCGGAACGTGCCGTCCTTGATGAAGTTCGGGATCGGCGCGGCCGAGGCGGTGGGGGTGGCGGTGGCGGTCTGCTTTCGCATGTCAGCCGCCTCAGAGGCCGGGGATCAGGTTGACGTTTCCGATCGAGTCCGGGGCCGGCTCGTACTTCTCGCCCCCCAGGTACTTCGCGGTGTAGCCCTCCTGCCACGCCTGGATCGACTCCTGCAGCCTGGTGATGTGACCGCCGCTCTCGCAGCTCGCGATGCCCTGGCCGTTGGTCACGCCGCTGCCCAGGTAGTCGTCACTGCCGTTGAGGTAGAATTCCACGGTCTCACCCACGACCGGCTTACTGGTCATCGCTTCTCGCAGGTGGGCCCTCGCCTTGTCCCGGAAGCCTGCGATGTGGCCGGAGATGTTCTCGGCTTCCAGCGCGGTCTTGATCTTGGTGGTGGTCTGGGCGTCCGAGTGCCTGATGACGGGCGACATGGTGCAACTCCCTGCAATCAGTGGCCGATTGGGACAATCAGCCCTGAATCCACCGTGACACACTCCCCCATCGTTCGCATCCGCACAGTCCTGCTGCAGGCACCCTCCGTAACCACCGCGGGGGGGCTCTGCACGAGAAGTCGGCGGGGCCGACTTCTCGTGCGCACCGCTCAGCCAAAGGCCCGCTGCCGGAACCGGGAGGCGCCCTACCGGCGGATCGCCGAGATCAGGCCGCCGGGCCGTTCCTCGCGCTGCGGCGGGGTGCTGATCGGACGGCCGTAGGCCGCGGCGCACTCGCGCAGGGTGCGGGTGTCGGCCTGCCAGCCGTGCCCGGCCAGCCAGCCCACCGGGTCGTCGGGCATCTCCGAGACCCACAGGGACGCCGCCGAGCCCGGCGTGGCGTCCGCGCCGAAGCGCTCGATCACGCCGCGCGAGCCGAGGGTCAGCCCCATCCGGCTGCCCGCCGCCGACCGCGCGCCGATCCGGGCCAGCAGCAACTCCACGGCGTCCTCGGGCAGGTAGATCAGCAGCCCTTCGGCGATCCACACGGTCGGCGCGGCCGGGTCGTGCCCCGCGGCGGCCAGCGCGGCCGGCCAGTCCTCCCGCAGGTCCACCGCGACGGTGGTCCGCTCGCAGCGCGGGACGGCCCGCTCCTCGCGCAGCACCGACTCCTTGAAGTCCAGTGGCACGGCGGTGTCGACCTCGAACAGCCGAGTGCCCTCGGGCCAGTCCATCCGGAAGGCCCGGCTGTCCATGCCGGCGCCGAGCAGCACCACCTGCCGGACCCCGGCCGCGGAGGCCTCCTGCAACAGGTCGTCGAGGAACTTCGTCCTGATGACGATGGAGAACGACACGGCCAGCCGGCGGCGGCGCGCGGCCTCGTCGTCGGGCAGCGGTGCCGAGTCGGGCCACAGGCCGCCGGCGGCGGCGAAGGCCCGTGCCAGCGGGTCGCGGAACAGCGCGTTCTCCCGCTCGCTCTCCAGGGCCCGCACCCTGGCCACCCCCACCGCCGTGGCCCACACTCCCGACGGCCGCACCCGCTCCTGCTCATCAGTCACCGGGCCAGCCTAGACGACCCGTTCGTGGCTCGAACGCTCAGGAGCGGCCGAACCAGCGGCGCCTGGGCCGGGGTTGGGTCACGGGGGCGGGGGCGCCGTTCGCCGCGACCACCGCCGGGTCGTCGAACTCGCGGGAGATCACGTGGACCCGGCCCGACGCGGCGTCGTGGCGCACGGTGTCCAGGCCCCGGCGGTCCAGGTCGGCGATGCTGTCGGCGTGGGTGGCGGGGTGCAGGGCGAGCATCCCGACCTCCGGGTGCTCGGGGCCGAGCGTCATCTCCTCGCGGAGCAGGGTCCGCATCAGGCGGTGGGCGGAGGCCGAGGGCAGGTCCTCGTCCACGGCGAGGTGCACGATCAGCTGCTCCTCGCCGCTCTCCCGCCACCGGGCGTGCGCCACCCACGCCGAGCGGACGGCGGGGAACTCGCGGATCCGCCGGGCCAGTGCGTCGCGCAGGGCGACCGCGACCGGGTCGGCGGACCAGTCGAGCTGCATCTCCGCGCCGGGCCCGCGGCTCGCCCAGTGCCGCAGCACCTGCGCGGGAACGGTCGCCTGCCCGTTCCCGGAGCGGATCCCGAGCACGGCGACGCCGGTCTTCTCCAGGATCTCCCGCAGCCGCGCCGCGTCGCAGTGCACCATCCCTGCGGCGGCCGGCAGCAGACGCGCGCCGAGCGCCGCGTCGGTGAACCCGAGCAGCGTGGGCCGCCGTTCGTCGTCGGGGAGGAACAGCACCGACCCGGCCTCGGTGACGGGAACGAACACCCCGCCGTCGAACAGCGCCTCCAGCACCGCCTCCGGCCCGGGCTCGTGCCCGTCCGCACCGCGGTCGAGGAGGTCGGCGAGACGTGCGTTCACAGGTTCGATCATGCGCGGCAGCGTAGCGCCCGCCCGGCCACCGCCCGCCGGCCCCGGTCGGCCGCGTCGATCACGGCGACATGGACGTCTTCAACAGCTCGACGCTGGCGAAGGTGATGGCCACGCGGGACGGGCGCCATGCCCATGGGATGCGGGAGCCACGCACCTGATGTGACGGTGCGCTCGCTGTTCCCTCCGCCCGTACATCGGCCTTCGGCCGATCCGGCTGTGCCGCGCCCGCTTCGCCACGTCCGGCCGGGCGTCGGTATGAGTGCCCTTCCGTCCGGCGTGCTGGGCTTCCAGCCGCGCGGGAGCCCGGCGGGGGCTCCTCCGGCTATCAACGGTTGTCAAGCTGATCTTCCACTTACGCCGAGCTCATACTGTTGTTTCGATCTAATGAACATAGAACTGTTGTTGCAACTGGCGCAGTCGCGGCACTTCCAGCGGATGATCTTGCCTTGCCAGTAGGGTCGTTGATGGGTGTGCCGGAGGGAGGCGACTGGTGTATCAGATGCGCGAGGCGACAGCCGCAGACGCTGGGGCGATTGCCGACATGGTGAGGGCGCGGTCTGCGTGGCTGTCAGTGAGGGGCCTGGGCGAGTGCGCGGACATGGCTGAGGAGTACGGCTCGCAGGCCGGCAACCCGGCCTTTCCGGTGTGGGTGCTGGAGCATGAGTCCGATGGCGTTGTGGGATGCACAACGCACTTCGGGAACGAGGCACTTCCGCCGTGGGGCTTCACTGAGGAGGAGCGTGCTGAGTCCACGCTGTTCCTGGCAACCACCTTCACCAGGCCGAACCCGCACCGGCTTGGTCGGCTGATCGCGTGGTGGTCGCTCGACCACGCCGCCCAGCAGGGCCTGCGGCGGGTGCGTCGGGGCACCGGGCAGGAACAACTCTCCCGGTACTACCAGGAGGCCCAGGGCTGGGACCTGGTGCGGGTCGCCGAGCGGCATGGCGCAAAGGTCTTCATGCTGCAACGGGAGGCCGAGCGTGTCCCGGGCATCGCGGACATGATGGCCGGCCGTGACCTCTGACAGACGCGTCTGCGGCCCCGGCGAAGTTTCGCCGGGGCCGCAGACGTTCTCAGCGCTGGACGAGTGCGGAGTCGGCCAGGAGCGCGAAGACGACCTCATGGTCACCGTCCACCGGAGTACCGGCCTCCAGGCGGTCCGCGACGGTTGCCAGACCGTCCGGGGCGATGAGTCTGGCCTCGATGAGAGGTGACCCTGCGTCGAGGATCGTCCGGATACGGGGAACCCCGTGCTGGCGCATCGCCACGGTGATGATCTGACGGAAGTTCTCAGCGATCGGCGGCCGGGCGACCTGCGGCGGCATGCCGGTCCTGCCGATCACCTCGCGCAGGAGCCGCTTCTTCTCCCGCCATTCCAGTGGTGTCCACTCGCAGAACCTGACGAGGAGTGGGTCGGTGAGCGGGTGGACGGGCCAGATTCCGCGTCGCATGAACGCGGGCCCGCACACGGTCTTGGCCATGAGGGAGGTCTCCGGAACGACCGCGGCCGGCGTGATGGCGGTGTCGATGTCCGGCAGAACAGCCTTCGCGGCCGGTCCGAGCCATGGCGGGGTATCGGCGCGCTCGAAGCCTCCCCACCCTCCGTGGTCCTCGGCTTCCGTGGTGGCCATCAGCTCATCGCCGCCGATCCCGGTGAACACCGCCCGGACGCCGTGGTCGGTGAACCGACCGGACAGAGTGTCGAGCGCGTCGGCGTAGATGTCCTGGTAGGGGGAGATCCAGGTGCGGCGACTGTAGCGGGACGTTGGCCCGTATGGCAGGTGATCGGTGGCCCTGACGGTCACGGACGACCATCCGGAGGCGATGTACTCCAGGATGAGCGAGCGGCGCTCGGACTGCTGCACGCCCCGTTCGGCATCCAGGATGACCGTCCCCGCCGTCACGCCGGCCCCCTGCGGGGCCGTCCGCAGGGCCAGGGCAACGACGGTGGAGTCCATGCCGCCGGAGAGCTGCACAGCGGTCCTGGAGCCCTTCCACGGAATCCGCGACAGTGACCGGCTGAGGAGGTCCAGAAACAGCGGCACCGGATCGGCACCGTCCTGGAGGGACCTGGCCCGGGAGTGCTCGGCGGCCTCTGGGAACTGGATGATCAGCGGGCCGTCCTGACCGAAGTGCGCGGTGGAACGCTCGGTGAGGAGCCTGATGTCCTGCCAGAACGTGGCGGCGGTGTACCGGGCTCGCAGGGCGAGGTGCCGGGTGACGGCCAGGTGGTCCAGCCGGTTGTGGTCTTGGTGGTCGCGGAGGTTCATCAGATCCCACGAGCCGTGCAGCACGCCGTCCTGGGCGGCCAGGTACTGGGGTGCGGTGCACTCGGGCCCGGTCTTGATCCGGATGGCCTGGCCAGGGCTGATCTCGACGGTGACCCAGTCACCGCGGCTGGCCCGGATCTCGCGGATCCTGCGGCCGTACGAGGCAGGCGACACCTGTTCGATCTCGGGCCGTCCCGGGGTGGTGCCGGCCAGTCTGACAGCGGAGATGAAGGCGGTGTGAATGCCGTCGGTGAGTGCGGTCTGCTCGGTCAGGTCGTGGCGGTACGGGGCGATCCAGGAGGATCCGCAGCGCCAGCGGTTGGCCGCCCACGCCCACTCCCGGTCGGTGGTGATGTCGTCATGGGTGATGCGGAGATGGAACATCGCGGCTGTCCTTCGTGCGTCGGGTGGAAGGTGGACGCGGACCGGCCGCAGCAGCGGGGGCTGCTGCGGCCGGCACGAGGGTTCGTCAGACGGCCGTGGTGTCGTACGTCTGCACGGAGTCGGAGCTGCCGGCGATCTTCTTGTAGCTGTAGCGGTCGGTGGTGTCCATGACCTCGTACGCGGGCTCGTCGCCGAAGATCCGGCCAGCGGCCTCGATGAGCATGGTCTCGTCGGTGATGTTCACGTAACGACTCCCTTCACCTTCACTGGACGGCTTCCCCGAGCCCACGGCGTCATGGCCAGCACGGGGAAGCCCGGCACCTGCGGGATCGCAGGTGTCGGCGACGGTTGGGGTGTGCCTGGATGGCTTACCGCCGCACGAACAGACAACCGCCGTACGGCCACTGCACGTAACTGCCCGGTCATGATCGGGAGTTGAAAGCATTGAATTCAGGGGCAGGATGCTCGGCATGCCACGGACACGCCATCAGAACGAATCGCTGGGACGTCTCCTGTACGAGACAGGCTGGGATCACGGGCAGTTCACCCGGGCCATCAACGCCGCCGGGACACGAGCAGGGCTGTCCCTGCACTACGAGAACTCCTCCGTGAGCCACTGGTTGAACGACGGCACAGTTCCCCGCCGGAGGACGCAAGAGCTGATCCTTGATGTCCTATCGACAAGGCTCCGGCGGCCCGTCACCGTGGCCGAGGCCGGGTTCGGGGAACCGCAGCTTGACGGCGAGGCTACGGATCTCGTTACTGGACTGATGGACCTGGCGCGTGCGGACATGGACCCTTCCCGACGATCGGTACTTGGTGCCGGCCTCTACTCGGCCGCCATGGTCTCCGTGCCGGGATGGCAGGATGCGGTCGGCAGAATCGACATGATCAAGACCAACCCGCACACGCGCATTGGACAGCGCGAAGTCCAGTCTGTCATCGCAATGACGGAGATGGTCAGCAGCATCGACGACCAGCAGGGCGGCCGGTTCGCGCGGCCCATGGCAGCGAACTTCCTGGTCAACGCAATTGGCCCGTACCTCAAGGCAGATGCCACGGACGAAGTCCGGAAAGCCATGCTGTCCGCCGCCGCTGACCACTGCTACCTGACCGGCTACATGGCCATGGACGAACGCCTCGATGGGCTGGCCAACCGCTACTACGTCAAGGCTCTGGAACTCGCACGTCTGGCCGGCGACGAGCTGACCTTCTGCACCACCCTTCGAGGGATGAGCGTCATGCATGGGGACCTTGGCGACGGCTCCACAGCTATCCGGCTCGCCCAGAGCGCATCCGCCGCCTCTCCCCAGGCAGGCCCCCGGATGCGCGCATTCCTAGCCGGCCAGGAAGCCCACGCCGCGGCCATCACAGGCGACCGCTCCCTCGCTCTCCTCCGAATCAAGCAGGCCGAGGCAGCGATGGAGAAGGCTGAGTCGCAGGCCAAAGCCCTAGGGTCCTACGATCCATCGTCCCTGCATTACCACGTCTCTCAGGTCCGCTACGAGCTGGGAGATATGTCCGGCGCTATCGAGTCCATGCAGCAGTCCCACCAGATCCGGGAGCCAGTGTTCCGGCGAACCCGGGTCCGATACGGGGCCATGCTCGCCGAACGCAAGTTCAAGGCAGGCCGTCTTGACGAAGCCTGTATGGACTGGCACCGCGTCCTGGACGAATACCAGCTTGTCCAGTCAGGGCGCGTCGATGACCGGATCCACGAGATGCAGACCCTCATCATGCCTCACATTCGCAACCCGCTGGCCCGTGAACTTCACGACCGGGCCCGTTCCATGACAGCGTGAATCCTCCAGGTTGCGGCAGCCGGTTATGTGCCGGCCGCCGCGAGTTCCCAGTCCTCTACCGCGTCACCGGACCTTCGATTCCCAAGCGGGCAAGCTCTCGACGGAGAGACAGGTTCTCTCCATGAGCCGCTTCGAGTGCTTCTCTTAGGGCTGCGGTCTCCTCACGGTGAACCTTCTTGATGCGTGCGATCTCGGCAGTCAGCGCGAGGACGATGTTGCTGTCAGTGCTGGCAGTCTCCGGGACAGCCTTCGGTGGACGCTGCCTGGACCTGTGGTACTCGATCTGTGACCGTAGGCCCGGGTTCTTGTAGAGGAAAGCGTGGGAGACGCCGGCCTCGCGCTGGACAGCCTGGAAGGTGACGGCTTCGCCGCGCTTGATCGGACGACGGATGGCTGATTCGGCGGATCGGACCTTCTCCTCCGACTTCAAGCGTGCGGCCTCTGCGAGTCGGCCAATGCGTTGCTGGCGGGCGTCAGTCACTGCTGTGCCTTCCGGTGCCGGGTCAGGTCGATCGCCACAGGGGTTGGCCCTCCAGTTGGGCTTCCAGCTCCTTGGCAGGGGTTCCCCTGACTGTGCTTCATCGCTTCAAGAAGACGTACGAGCATCCTGCTCGGCAGTCCGTTTGGGCGAGCCACACGTTGTCCTCTGGCATTTGCCGGCCGTGGCGTTCCTGGAACTTCTCCGTGGTCCGGGCGATCAGTGCCTTCGTCTCCTCCAGATGCCGTGTGAGCGTATCGAGATGGCTGTCGTCTGTGACAAAGACGGAGCACGTGAGGCAGGCGTTACCCTTTTCGCAAGTCTGGAGCGGGGGCAAAAGGCAGTATCCATTGGGAAGGAAGCGGTCAGCCCGGTCGAAGAGGTGCATGGCATCGTGGTCCATGGAGGAGAGGACCACCTGCTGGCCGGTAGCAGTGAACTTCCTTGCGGCCAGGAACGCTTGCTCTTCGTGCTCCTCGCGCTTGGCTACATAGTGCATGGTCATCACGGCTGACCGGTGACCCGCATACCGTTGCAGGACGTGGACTGGAACCCCCTGTTCGGCAAGGTCAGTGATGCGGGAATGCCGGAACCGGTGGGTGTGGGACAGGACGAGCGGGTTCCCCGTGCTATCCGTGATCGCGGCTTCCTCGCTGAACTCTCGTAGGACGTTCTGGTAAGTGGCCATAGGGTAGTGCTTGTTCGCTTGACGATTAGCCATCGTCGCCTGAAACAGGTACCTGGGGGACCGATTGGGGAACCGCTCCTTCAGCCAGTTCCGCTGTTCTTCGATGAGGCCAATCACTGGCTCATCGACAAAGATGGTCTCCTCTGCTCCTTCGATCTTGCTCTGGGCATAGTGGAACCTGGCGATGCGTTCTCCGGCTGAGACCTTCATCGCCCCAGGCGGAGCTGTCGAAAGACAGTCGTAATCCAGCATGCAGATCTCGTTGGCCCGACGCCCGGTCATGATCTGCAACGTGAGCATTCGCATGGCCTGTTCATCTCCATAGCCCGGCATCAGCTTTGTGATGCTGTTCAGCGTGATGGCGACGGTTTCGCCAACTGGAGCACCTAGGGCAGGGAGGTGAGCGGTGATCTGTGCGAGAGCGTGGGAGTCCACGTACTTCGAGTCGTCCAGCATCCGGTTCTTGGGGATGCGGGCGACCTTTCGAAGCCACACGGCAGGGTGGGCATCGTCAATTCCGTCCCAGGGGGATGGGCCAATCGCCTGGTGAGCTTCGTCGCGGTTGGCTGCCATGTAGGCTAGGAGTTCTGCCGCGACGCGAATATCGTCGTTGACCGACCGGGCACTCACCCGCGCTGATGGCTTTCCATTCTGCATGCGGTTGTTGGGATTGGAAGCGTACTGACGGAATGACTCGGCGTAATGCGGAGCCTGGGAGAGGCTGGTAACGACCTCGGTGGGGTTGTCCAAGGTCTCCAGCCACCGTCCGAAGCGTGTCAGGTTGACCAAGCGGTCATGCTGGACTGTGCTCCAGGTGAGCATCCCCGATTCAAGTTGAGCTCCCAGTGACCATTGGGCGGCCTTCCGGAGCCATGGGATTGCGATGAGGGTGAAGTCGCCGATCCTTGACCTGTCGGGCTCGCGCTCCCTGAGCGGGATGCGCGGGTCACAGCGCGGTGCCCACATGTCCATTTCCCACCAGGGGTGATCATCGACTCTGGCCATAAGGGCAAGGCCCGCAGGTCCAAACACCGTTGGATTCCTGGCATTCCGAGGCTTTAAGATTCTTGCTGGGTACCAGGCTGCGCGGACTCGACGAGATGTGGCAGGTCGAGGACATCATGTGCAACCTCGGGAAGCTGCTAGACGGCAAGACGATCGATTAGCCACCCGCCGGATCGGCGCGATACAGGCGTCAGGCGGCTTTGGCCATCGGTCGGGCCCGGTCGTACTGCTCGCAGGCGTACTGGTTGCCCTGGTAGGGCTTGACCAGGGCGAGCATCGAGCGGAACCGGTCGTCGGCCCGGCCTGACTGGACGGCCGGGTAGTCATCCAGGGCCCGGTGCCAGTACGCGCAGGCCTCTTCGAGGCCCCCTGCCTGGAGCTTCCACTCGGCGAGCATGCCGGTCATCCGGACCCGGTTGCGCATGTAGACCGAGTACCGCAGCCGGTCGGAGGACTCCATCGCGGCGATGGCGCCGGCCTTGTCGCCGAGCTCCCGGCGGACGTTCGCCTGGTGATACGCCAGCGAGGACGGGTCGTATGAGCCGACGCCTTGGCCTTCGACTCGGCCTGCTCCACCGCCGTCTCAGCTATCCGCAGGTGGTAGAGCGCGCCCGCCCGGTCGCCGGTCTGGGCCGCCGCGTGGGCCTGCTGCCCGGCGGGGAAGGCCCGCATCCTCGGTCCGGCCTCCGGGAGGCCGCGGAGGCGGCGTTGTGGTCGGCGGCGGCCGACAGCATCGCCTTGCGGACCTTCTCGGGAGCGTCGGCCTGCAAGTACGGCGCGATGCTGTTCACCAGGAACGAGGCGGCCATGGGCCGGGCCATCCGGCCGCCGAACTGGTCGTCCAGCTCGCTGATCTTCTCGGTCATCGCCGCGACCGACTGGACCTCGGCCATGCCGATCCGCAGGTGCGGGTTGGTCCGCAGCGTCTTGAACCGGCCGACCAGGTCGGGCCGGCCGGGAATGCTGAGCGCCACCGAGGACGACCGCCTGTCCCTGCGGGCGATGGTCTTTCACCCCGGACGGCGCGACCGTCCTCACTGCCAGCCGCACCAGCGACCGTCTCACCCCGCCGGCGCCCGGCGAGACCGTCGCCGAAGAGCTGATCCGCGACGACGCCCGCGAGCTGATCGACACCATCGCGCACTGATCCGCCTGCGGAACTGTCGTTCGGGGGTCATCACGACGACCCCGGCCCGGAACGCGCGAAGGCCGCCCCCGATGTCGGGGGCGGCCTTCGCCGGCGGGTCAGCGGTAGACGGTGACGGACTTCTTCCCGCGCATCACGGACCACGTCCAGATCAGCGAGATCCCGGCCGTGCAGAACGCCAGCACGGTGTGCTTGATCAGCTCGCCGCCGGACATCCGCTGCCGAGTCACGGCCTGCTGGGTCATCTGCACCTGCACCGGCTGGGCCTGCTGCTGGGCGGCCAGCTGCTGGCGGAGACGGATGATCTCTTCGTCACGGGGGTCCATCGGGGTCCTTCGGTCACAACAGGGCTGGACAGGTAAAGGCTAGGCAAAGGTCCGGGGCAATCTCGAACGCTGCGGCGGTGAACAAGCTCACTGCCCGCCCAGCAGGCGCCACCGAGCCGCTACTGGTAGGCGACTGTCGGCGTCGTGCCGCAGTAGCGCGTCCCCGGCTGTTCCCGGGGCAGGTGAGCCGCGTCCTGGCGGGACTGATCCTGCCCCTCGGCGACGACGTGTTCGACGCGGCGATGACCACCTTCAGCGTGCACCAGTGGAGCGACTTCAAGGCAGGGCTGCGCGAGATGCGCCGGGTGGCGCGCGGCACGGTCGTCGTGCTGACCTGCGACCCTGATCTCGTTCGGGACTTCTGGCTGTACGAGTACGCGCCGGAGGTACTGGACACGGAGGCGCGCCGTTATCCGGTGATCGCGGATCTGGCCGAGGCTCTCGGCGGACACACGACGGTGACTCGGGTGCCGATATCCGTCGACTGCACCGACGGCTTCAACGAGGCGTACTACGCGCGCCCCGAGATGCTCCTCGACCCCGGTGCTCGACAGGCCTGCTCGGCATGGAGCTTCGTCGACGAGCGGTCGCGCGAACGATTCGCCGCGGATCTGCGGAGCGACCTGGACAGTGGAGCATGGGAAGCCCGGTTCGGCGCTCTGCGGCAACAGCCTTTTTACGAGGGCTCGCTGGTTGTGGTTCGGTCCGTTCCGGCCTGAGATCTGCGTCGCAGCTCCAGCGCGCGCCGTGACGTGAGAAGGGCCGCACGGGTCGCACGGATTTACCCAAGCCCGTCGCTCAGCTCGTCGGCGAGATCGCCGACCGGCTGGACAACATCCTCGACGCTGCCCGCCGGGCGTCACGGATCCGCGGCGGAGTCCGGATCTGGTAGGCAACGCGCACGGAATCCGAGCCGGGGCCGGTCGCTCACCGCGACCAGCCCCGGAAGTTGCACCGGCCGTTCGACTCCCTCCGCCCGCCGGACCGGGCGGGAGGGCCGACCGGGAGACGTTACGGACGTACGACCGGGGCCGAGGGCCGGATCGCGGGCAGGGCGGCCTTGCGGTGCGAGCGCTCGGCGCAGGCCTCCTGCTGGAGGATGACGGCGATCTCGTCGACGTCGTCGTTGACGTCGAAGAACCCCTGGATGCCCGGGGCCGCCGCGCCGTTGACGCCGACGAAGAAGGTGAAGAGGTGGCCGTCGTCCGCCTCCAGGTAGCCCGCGTACGTCTGCGCGTTGATGGCGAGCTGCTGGTTGAGCTGGTCGAAGCCGATGATGGTGCCGGGCTTGGCGAAGACCTTGCCCTTGGCCGGGCAGTCGGTGGTGCAGAAGAGCGCGCCCGTGCCGGACACGCCGAGGATCGGCAGCGAGGTGCGGAACGCGTCGGCGTCGGGGGTGCGCAGCCAGTAGGCGAGCAGTTGGTTGAGCCCGGCGGGCGTGACGCGGTCGACGGGGACGTCCCCGCGGCCGTCCGCCATCTGGAACTGGGTCGGGTCGACGTTCGCCGTCCCGATGAGGAAGTCGTGGATGACCGGGAAGCCGTCGAAGCAGTTGGAGCTGCCGCGGCCGACCGCGATGTTGCACAGGGCCAGGTTGGCGCCGAGGTTGTGGCTGACGTTCAGGATCAGTTTGGCGTACTCGCGGTACGGCGGTGAGACGAAGGCGGCCACCTGCGGGTCGCCGGCGTACGAGGCGGGCAGCGTGCCCACCGGGTTGGGCCCGGTGGGCGGGGCGGTGACGGTGACCCCGGCGCGGCCGAGGGCCTCGATCAGGGCGGTGCGTCCGAAGGCGTTGGGGTCCTGGACCGGGGAGATCTTCAGGGCGGGCTTGGAGTCGGCGGCGATCGTGCCGGAGAGCGTGATGTTCGTGCCGTCCGGGGACGCGGAGACCTGGATGTCGGTGGTGCCGCCGGCGTCGACCGTCCGGACCTCGGAGGTGACCTGGTACGGCGCGACCTGCGGGCGCCAGCTCAGCTGCGCGGGCTGCCCGGGGGTGGTCGGCGTGCTCAGCAGGTCGATGACGTTGTCGTTGATGATGAGGGGCGTCGGCTGGGGGCTGATCGGCGGGGGTGCGAAGAGCCGCGGGTCGATGACGACATCGCCGTCGACCGTGGTGATGCCCGAGTCGCGGACCTGGCGGGCGATCTCGTCCAGGCCGGCGAGCGGGTCCTCCGGTGTGAGGGTGGCGCCCGGGACGTCGTCGGCGTAGGTGTGGTCGATGGGGGTGAAGTCGACCGACCCGTCCGGCTTGGTCCGGCCGCCCATGGTGAGGTCGCCCTGGGCGACGAGCGCCAGGTTCCCGGTGAGGGTCGATCCGTTGCGGACGCCGATCGCGTTCACCGGCGTGGTGAAGCGGTGGTCCGGGCCGAGGGCGTGCCAGGCGCCGGAGATGGTGATCAGCTTGACGGTCGAGCCCGGCATGAAGAACTGGTCGGGATACATGGAGTGGACGACCCGCCCGTCCTCCGGGTCGATCTCCAGCAAGCCCCACTGCGCATGCTTGTACGCGGGCTTGTTCATGATCGCCGTGATGTCGGGACTGAGGTCGCCGCGAGGGTCCTCCGCGGGTGCGGCGGCAGCTGTGCCCGCCACCACCGCGAGCGTGACGCCGAGGATGCCCCAGGCCCGGAGCCGACCACGGATCGTTGATCTCATTTCGCCCAGCCGTTTCTGGAGTCGGAAGCCCCGTGTGCAGGGCGCTGACGGCGCATCACGGTAGGTGCACGGACTCCGGGCATCCGGTTCCTGCGCGGTGCGCGGGGGGCGTCGGGCGTGAGAATCATCCGGTCGGTCGAACAGGGTGCTGCCGCGCCGGCGGGTCGGCCCCGCCGCCTCAGGCGACGGCGGCCAGGTCCGCGCGGCCGAACAGCAGGGCGTAGCCGCGGGGCAGGTGGGCGAGGAGGCGGTCGGTGAGGTCGTCGCCGGTGAGGGCGGTGAGGGCGGCCAGGACGGAGGAGGCGTCCCAGCGGGCGGCGGTGAGGCTGGTGCCCAGGGTGTGGGCGAGGCTCTCGACGAAGGCGGGGGCGGTGACGGGGCGGGGCAGGGGGATCTGGGCGGCGAGGACGGCGCGGGCCCGTTCGGGCAGGGCGGCCGCGAGGTCGCAGCGTTCGTCGCCGGTGAGCTGGGTGCCGAGGAGGGCGAGCACGGCGTCGAGGACCCGTTCGGCTTCGTCGTCGGTGGTGTAGCGGCCGAGGTGGCGGACCTGCTGGAGGAGCTGGCGGTAGCGGGTCATGACCGTGGAGCCTTCCAGGAGCTGGCCGCCGGCGGGCCGGCGGCGGCGTGCGGGGGTGGTCAGGGTCGTTTGCCTGCGCTCGGACGGCCGAACAACAGCTCGTAGCCGGGCGGCAGTTGGAGCAGGACGCGCCCGGTGAGGTCGTCGCCGGCGGCGTCGGCCACCGTGGACAGCACGGCGCCGATGTCCCACGGGGCGGTTGCTTCGGTGGCGCCCTCGATCCAGGCCGCGGTCGCGCGCACGAAGCGCTCCGGGCTGAGCGGCTCGGCGGCCTGCAAGGGGTTGAGCAGGACCAGGGCCATGGTCTCCGGCAGGCAGGCGGCCAGGTCCGCGCGCACGTCGCCGACCAGGTGGGCGCCGAGCAGGGCCAGGACGACCCGGGCGGCCCGCTCGGCCTCCTGCGGGGTGTCGTACTCACCGCGCTCCCGGACCTCGTCCAGGAACGCCTCCCATCGAAGAGTCACCGCGGTTCTCCCTCCGTCCCAGGGGCCGGCACAGCGCGGCACGACCGGCGCCCGGTCGGGCGTCAGGGGTCGGGCGTCAGGGGTCAGGGGTGTTCCGGCCGCCCCTTCGACCGAGGGGGGAGAGGCCAGGGGCGGCCGGAACGGCATCGGGGAGCGGGTCAGGCCCGGATCTGCTTGCGGTCGCCGCTGTGGCTGATCGCGACCTTGCGGGGCTTGGCCTTCTCCGCCACCGGGATCTTCAGGGTCAGCACGCCGGCGTCGTAGTCGGCGGTGATCCCGGCGGGGTCGAGGGTGTCGGAGAGCATGACCTGGCGGGAGAACACGCCGAGCGGGCGCTCGGACAGCTCCCACTTCACGTCCTCGCCCTCGTGGCGCGGGCGGCGCTCGGCCTTGACGGTCACCATGTTCCGCTCGACGTCGATGTCGATCGCCTCCGGGTCGACGCCCGGCAGGTCGAAGCAGATCACGTACTCGTCGCCCGCCCGGTAGGCATCCAGCGGCATCGGCGCCGGACGCGACCAGGTCCCCGTGTTGCCCAGGAACTGCTGGGTCAGACGGTCCAGCTCGCGGAACGGGTCAGTGCGCAGCAGCATCGCGAAACACCTCCATGGATCGAATGGGTGCCAGTGCGCTTCACCTGAGTCCTTTGTAGCGCGTCATCCATCCGATGACAAGTCGGCATGTCGCCGATAGAGTGACTTCATGAGTGAGAAGCCCCGCAGACCCGCCTCCGGCCCCTCCGGCCCCCGCCAGCCGGTCGAGCCCGCCTCGTTCCTGGCGGCCGCGGCGGCGCTGGCCGCCATCGACGACGCCGTCCGCACCGCCCAGGACCCCGCGTCCCCGCCCCCGACCGCCCCTGCCGAGCACCAGGGCGGCCAGGGCCCCGAGCAGGCCCTGGCCGCCTTGATGCTGCTGCGCGAGCTGCGCACCCAGCTCGCCGGCTGGGAAGCCGGCCTGGTGGAGAGCGCCCGGGAGGCCGGCGCCACCTGGGCCGACCTCGCCCGGCCGATGGGTGTGGCGAGCCGCCAGGCCGCCGAGAACCGCTACCTGCGCCTCAAGCCCGCCGGCGCCCGGACACCGGCCGGCACCGGAGCGGAACGCGTCAAGGCCGTCCGCGACCGGCGGGCCGCCGACCGGACGGTCACCGCCTGGGCTCGCGACAACGCCGCCGAACTGCGGGTCCTCGCCGCCCGGCTCACCACGGCCGCGCTCGCCCCCGGCGCCCGCCCCGCCCAGGCCGCCCTGACCGCCGCCCTCGGCACCACCGACCCCGCCGACCTCATCGAGCCCCTCGCCGCGATCCGCCCCCACCTCGGCACCGGCCAGGACGACCTCGCCACCCGCCTCGACGCCCTCACCCACCACACCACCCGGCTCCGCGACGACAGCGACCGCCGCCGCGCCTGACGCCGTCGCCGCCGCCGAAAGGCGCTGAGCAGGAAGTCGGCGGAGTCGACTTCTCGTGCGGCAATGCCGCGGCCGCCCGGTGGGTACGGCCGGGCGGCTCGGGCGGGGGTCAGGCGTCAGGGCACCGGTTGGTGGTCGTGGTCCCGGGCGGTGGGGGCGGTGGTGTCGTCCGGGCGGTAGGGCATGCGCAGGACGGCGAGCGCGCCGAGGGCGACGACGGCGATGGCGAGGAGGAAGAGGGCGAGGAAGGCGGGGCCGATCAGGAGGCGCACGGGCCCTCGCTCTCGGTCGTCCTGAGGTCGCGGAGGAGGGCGAGCAGGTTGACGACGGTGCTCGCGGGCGCGTTGCCGAAGCGGACGAGGACGCGGCCGTCCACGACACCGTTGGTCTCGGCGGAGGGCCAGAGCAGGCCGAACTCGCGGCCGCGCTCGCGGAGTTCGTCGATGAGGTAGACGACCTCCAGTTCGGTGTAGCTGCGCATGAGCGGGTCGCCCGGCTCGATCGGGCGGCGGCCGCGGTCGTCGTCGGCCCTCACGCGGCCGCGTCCAGCTCGAACCAGACGGATTTGCCGGCCTCGCGGGCGTCCGTGCCGAACCGGTGGGTGAGCGAGCGCACGAGGTGCAGGCCCCGGCCGGAGAGGGCGTAGGGGTCGGAGTCGTCGCGCTGGACGGGGAAGAGCGGGTTCGCGTCGCTGACGGAGACCCGGAGCACCCGGTCGAGCAGCGCGATCACGACGATCGGCGCCGGACTGCGGCCGTGGCGCCAGGCATTGACAAAGAGTTCGAGGAGCGCGACCTCGGCGTCGGCGACCAGGTCGCGCTTCCACCCGGCGCGCGAGGTGGCTTCGCGCAGCTCCTCGCGCGCGGCGGACCAGTCAGGAGGGAGAGAGGGGGAGAACACGAAGAGCCTCCGTGAGGGCGAAATGGATCACTCATCGCCGCATGTCGACCAGGACGTCTCAGAGCACGGCGAGATCACGGATCACTTCCTACTCGGTGCAAGCGACCCGCTACGCTCAGCATGCGGCTCGTGCGGCACGCAGCGCAACTCACTCTCGATTAATCGCAAATTTGCGAATCGAACCTGAATTCGGTGCCTTCGAGGGCCAGTTGTCGGTGGCGCTGCCACCCATCGCACGGGCAAACTGGTCAACTGGTAACTCAGGAGGGGCAAGATGGCAGTCTCGACCGTTCGCCGGCGCAGGCTCGGCGGCGTGCTGCGGAAGCTGCGCGAGGAGCGGAAGCTCACCGCCGAGGTGGTGGCAGACGCCACGGGGATGAGCCAGGCGAAGCTCACCCGGATCGAGACCGCCCACACCGCCGCCAAGGTCGAGGACGTCAACAAGCTCCTCGACTACTACGGTTGCGACGACGAGGAGTACCGGGCCGGGCTGATCTCCATCACGAAGGAGGGGAGCAAGCGCGGTTGGTGGCTGAGCTATCGCGACGTCATCAACTCCACCGCGACCGACCTGATTCTCCTGGAAGCCGACGCCACCACCTATCGGACGTACGAGTCAGCCTTCATTCCGGGCCTCTTCCAGACCCCCGACTACGCCCGCATCGTGATCGATCGGCTGCGCATCAGTTCCGGCGGATCGGTCGAGGACCTGGTCCAGGTCCGCATGGCACGCCAATCCATCCTCACGCGCCCGAATCCCTTGCAGGTATGGGCCGTCATCCACGAGGCGGCGCTCTGCACGAACGCCAACCGCCCGGAGATCATGGTCCCGCAGTTGGACAGGCTCCTGACGCTCAGCCGCCTGCCCAACATCAACATCCAGGTCATGCCGACCGGCGCGGCGATCCACGCGGGGATGTCCGGAGCCTTCACCCTGATGGGATTCCCCCAGCGGCAGGACCTCGACGTGGTCCTGGTCGAAGGGCTGCTGAGCGGCATGTGGGTCGAGGATCCGGCCGATGTGGAGATCTACCGGGCGAAGTTCCAGGAGATCACCGCCGAGGCCATGTCCGTCGACTCTTCGCTCGCATTCATCACCGCACAGAGGGACAAGATCAAGTGACCCGCCCGACCTTCAAGAAGTCCACGTACAGCGGCGGCGACGTCAACTGCGTCGAGATAGCCACCCCGAGTGGACCGTCCTCCTACATCCGCGACTCGAAGGACCCCTCCGGCCCGACGCTCGCCTTCGACCGCGCGGCGCACGAGGCCTTCATCCGCGCCGTCGCCGCAGGTGAGTTCGACTTCGGGCTCGTCTAAGCCCTGTCGAGCGGCGCCTCGCCCTTCCCGGGCGAGGCGCCGCCTGCGTCGACTTCGTCGAGATGGGCCTCACCCCACACCAGCAGGGGTTGCAACGCCTCACGCAACGACCGCCCGAGGTCGGTGAGTTCGTACTCCACATGCGGCGGCACAACCGGGTGGGAAGTCGGCCTGGCCGACTTCCCACTCCACGGGCTCCGCGGGTTCGCATGCCCCCTCAGGGGCCTCAGGGCTTCGTCATCCGGCGGACCAGGGTGACCAGGGCCGCCCGGTCCGCGGCCGGGTCCGCCGCGCCGCCGAGCAGCAGGCGGACCATCTGCGGGAGGGTGAACCAGGCGTTCACCAGGCCGATCACCGCGAACATCGTCCGCCCGGGATCCACGTCGTCGGCCAGCAGCCCGGCCCGCTGAGCGGCCGCCACGACGGCGGCCTTCTCGCCGAGGTGCGCGGCCCGGTACAGCCCGGCCGCCAACTCCTCGTCCTCCGTGCCGCGTTGCAGCCCCTCCCAGGCCAGCAGGCGGGAGAAGTGCGGGCTCGCCGTGTGGTGGTCGTAGACGTGGCCGGCGTAGTCGCCGAGGTCCTGCCCCTCGTCCAGCACCATCGGCACCGCCTCCGCCAGCTTGCCCAGCTCGGACCTCAGCACGGCGGAGAACAGCTGCTCCTTGTCGCCGAAGTACTGGTAGATCCGCTCCTTGTTCACGCCCGCCCGGGTGGCCACCCGGGCGATCCGGGCGCCGTCCGGGCCGAACTCGGCGAACTCCTCGACGGCGGCGTCGAGGAGGAGCTGCTGTGTGCGTGCGGTGTCCCAAGCCATGTCCCAAGACTAACCCAAATCTCCAACCGCACGGTTGGACATCTGCGGCCCCTTCTGCCAAACTCCAACCAACGAGTTGGAGATTCGCTCTCCAGCCGCTCGCCAAGGGGAGGAACACGTCATGAGCACCGACACCATCACCGCCGCACCCGCCACCGCAGCCCCCGCCGTCCTGATCGCCCCCACCACCCCGGCCATGCCGTCCGCGCACCGCCGGGCGCTGCTGACCTGGCTCGCCGTCTACCCGACCATCACCGCCGCCTTCCTGCTGCTCGGCCCCTACCTCGGCAGCCTGCCGATCGCGCTGCGGACCCTGGTGATGACCGCCCTGGTCGTCCCGGTCGTCAGCTACGCGCTGATGCCCCTGCTGCTCAAGGCCGAGCGCAAGCTCGCCCGCCGCAAGTAGCCCGACCCGCCGGCTCACCACCCGGGCCCGCTCAGCAGCGGATGCGACGCGGCCAGCAGGAGCAGCCCCAGCGACGCCGCCGAGAAGGGGACGATGCGGCGCGGGCTGATCGCGGTGAACGCCAGGTGGGCGGGGACGGCGAGCAGCACGGTGACCGCGCCCGGGAACAGGCCCAGGGCGCCCAGACCCAGGGTGAGTTCGACCCCGGCCGTGGCGACGGCCGCGGCCCGGCAGGCGGCGCGGAACACCGGGGCGTCGAGGGCGACGGCGAGGCGGGGCAGGCTCGGCACCGGGAGGAACTCGCGGCTCCCGGCCGCGGCCTGCCAGGCGTTGTACGCGATGTTGTCCATCAGGACCCGGCCGCTCATGAACTGGGGCGAGCGCACCTTGCGCAGGCCCGCGACCAGGTACATCTGCGCGGCGAAGAACGAGGCGAGGAAGCCGATCCGCGCGGCGGACGGTTCACCCCCGACCCGCACCCCGGCCAGCACCCCGACCTCGCGCACGGCCACCAGCGCGAGCAGCACCAGCAGGCACACGCCGGTGAACCGGGGCGCCCGGTCCAGCAGGATCCACGCGCCGGCCGTGCCGCAGGCGAGCAGCGCCGCACCGGCCGCCGCCCGCGACCCGGGCAGCACGGCGACGGGCAGCAGCACGGCGGCCGCCGCCAGCCCGACCAGGGCCCGGCGGCACTGGCCGGCCCAGGCGTCCGGCCCGGACCAGCCCCGGCCGACGCGGTAGGCGCCGGCCCCCGGGTAGCCGCGCCGGACGGCACGGTGGTCGAGCAGCACCAGCCCGGCCCGCCAGGCGAGGGCGAGCACGAGGCAGCAGACGGCGGCCGTGAAGGCACGTGAAGCAACGGTCACTCCAACTCCCGTAGTGCGGCGACCAGTCGGGCATGTCCGGCGCCGGGCGGGATGGGTGCGGCCAGCAGGCGGCCCTCGTAGCGGATCCGCCAGTCGCCCGTCGAGCCGATGATCAGGCCCTCGAAGCGGACCTGCGGCGCCGTGGTGCCGAGCAGCCGGTGCAGCTCCGTGAGCGTGAGCAGGTGGCCCTCCGGCGCCAGCCCGAGCTCGTGGTGGCACACCGGCCGCCGCCGCCCGTCCCCCTCCCCCGACGTCCACAGGAAGCCCTTGGACGACCCCGAGTACATGCCCCACGAGAACGGGCGGTGCGGTGACGTCCGCACACCCCAGCGGACGAACAGGCCGAGCAGGACCAGGGCACCGCCTGTCACCACGGCGTGCAGGATCACGGCCCGCCCCCGCTCAGGCCCGGTCCGCGCGCTCGTACACCGAGACGTGGTACGCGCACCCGTCCCGGAACGGCTCGCCCGCCCAGCCGCCGTACCGGCGCCGCAGCCGCAGACCGGCCAGGCGCGCCATCAGGTCCAGCTCGCCCCAGCCCGCGTAGCGGAACCGGACGTGGACGTGGCTCAACCGGCCGTCGCTGGTGACCAGGTAGTGCGACTCGTAGCGCTGCGCCGCCCGGTCGATCTACCGGTGCCGCACGACCAGCGAGCCGTCCGCGGTCGGCAGCACCCGGCCGCCGGCCGACTGCGGCGCGCACACCGTCTCCGGCAGCAGGGCGTCGAACACGAACACCCCGCCCGGCGCCAGCCGACGGGCCGCCGCCTGGAAGCAGCGCAGCTGCGCCTCCTGGGAGGGGATCTCGAAGAACGTGCCGCCCGCGAGGTAGATCAGCGTGTACGGGCCGTCGACCGGCACCTCGGTGAAGTCGCCGACGGTCAGCCGGATCCGGTCGCCGCCGGGGCGGCGGCGCAGTTCGGCGGCCATCTCCCGGGAGCCCTCGACGCCGTGCACCTCCAGGCCGCGCGCGGCCAGCGGCAGTGCCACCCGGCCGGTGCCGGGGCCGAGCTCCAGGACGGGGCCCGGGCCGGCGAGCCCGGCCAGGAGGGCGACGGTGTCCTCGGTGGGGGCCGAGTGGCCGAACCAGGCGTCGTAGCGTTCGGCGAACCGTGTGGCGTACGAGGCCGAGGGCTGCGTGGCGGCGTCGACGGACATGGCGGCAACTCCTTTGCTGGGGGCGGGGCGTGTCAGCCGAGCGGGTGGGGCAGTCGGGTCCGGGCGCGGGCCGGGAGGCGCTGGGCGCGTTCGTCGGCCGGCAGCCGGCGGGCGCCGGGGGCGACCAGGCGCACGACGGCCTCGGCACCGCCCGGGCCCCGGGATCCGGTGGCCGCGGTGGTGTCGACCAGGACCACGTCCTCCCCGGTGAGGTCGGCGAGCGCGCGGGCCGGCTCGGGCGGTCGGCCCCCACCGCGCGAGGGGGCCGCCGCCGTGCTCCCGGCGCGCAGGTGGGCCAGGCCGTCCTGGCGGTGGAACGCGTACAGCGCGTGCTCCAGCGGCCCGTACGGCGGGGCGCCGCCGCCGGTGGCCCGCATATGCCGCCACGCGTCGCGGGCGGCCGGGGTGCCGAGGCTCCAGCGCACCATCAGCGCCTCCTGGCAGGCCGCCTGCGCCGCCGTGTCGTCGGCCGGACCAGCCGTGGCCCGGGCCCCGAAGGTCTGCCCGGTCCCGTCCGGCGCGTGCACGCACGCGAGCACGCACGACGTCCCGGCGGGGCCGGGCAGGACCAGGAAGGTGGCCACCGCCCCGAGTGCCGTCAGCGCGGCCAGCAGCGGCGGCGCCAGGACGGGCCGGGCGGGCCGGGTCCGCTCGCCGTCCGCGTACCAGGCCTGCCACAGCAGGTGGCGCTCCAGCACCTCCAGGGCGGCGTGCCGCTCGGCCTCGGGGCGGCTGCGGTGGGCGGCCAGCCCGGTGGAACCCGGGCGCAGCGGGGCCGCACAGCCGGACGGCGGGCGGTGCGCCAGGTAGACGGCGCACGCCGGGACCAGGACCTCGCCGCCGCCGGTGAGGGACTGGCCGGGCACCCACAACAGCTCGGCGGCCCGCAACTCGCGAGCGGTATCCGACAGTTCGGGCCAGGCCGCCGGGTCGAGGACGGGCGCGCCGGCGCGGCGCAACGCGTCGTGGGAGCCCACGAGGCCGCCGACCCGCCCGCCGGCCTCGGCCTGACGGCCGGCCAGCACGTTGCCCACGCGCTCCGCGAGTTCGCCGCGGGCGCGCACCGCCACCCCGGCGCGGTCCGTCCCGGCCGCGGCGCCGATCAGGACGGACGTGCCGCCGGCCGCGTCGTTCGCGGAGAACGCCGGGGACCGGGCGGCGGTGCGGCCGAAGTACAGGCCGGGGGCGGCGGGGTACGGCTCGAAGGTCTGCACCGGCCAGGGGCTATCGGATTCGCGGGTCATCGTCCGGCCCGCTCCAGCGCCTGGCGGGCCTGGGCGGCGACCGCGCGGCCGTGGTCGGTGAGCATCCCGCGCCGGCCGTCCAGGGTGGCGCAGCCGTCGAGGCCCTGGGCGAGGAGCAGGTCGCGCCGGGCTACGGCGGCGGCTCGGGCGCCGCCCCGCATCGCGTCCGGCGCGGCCAGCAGCCGTTCGTAGAGCAGGACGCTCCTGGCGAGCACCACGACCTGCTGGAAGAGGCCGGTCAGCGGGCGCGGGTCTGTGCGCAGCGGCGTGCGGAGCAGTGCGGACGGCGCACCGGCCGCACCGGGCGCGTCGGGCGCGCCGGGCGCGCCGGCGAGGAAGGGTGCGGTCACCGCGGCGGCGTCGCAGCGGTTGTGGGTGCCCTCGTGGACCAGCGCCTCGACCAGGGGAAGCGGCGCGGGCAGCGCCGGGCCGCGGTCGTCCGGGAGGACCCGGGCGCCGTTCACGAAAACCACCCCGTGGACCGTGAAGTCGGTGAAGCCGTCGATGCCCCAGCCGTCCAGCAGTGCCACCTGCCGTACCACGGCGCCGAGTTCGGCGAGCATCTCCGGCCAGACCCGGTCCAGGAGGCGGACGGCGTCGTCGAACACGAGCCCGTGGCGGGTGCCCCAGGGGGTGACGGCGAGTGCGGCGAGCTCGGCCGCGCGGTCGGGCCGTGGCGGGATGCTCACGCGGGCCCGGTCCAGGCTCGCCGTCAGGTGCTCCTCCGCCGGGGGAAGGTCAACTGGCCAGGGCCCACCCTCCGAACGCCGGGCGGCCCGGGCCGCGCTGGCCGTGGCGCGGGCACCGATATCGCGCAACTCGCCGTCCAGGCAGCCCAGTTGCCTGGTGTCGCCACGGCGCGCGAGGCGCTGCGCCCGGTGAGCGGCGGCGTGGTAGCCGGGGTAGGCGATCGCGTCGCCCGGCGGAAGGGGCGTGCTCGGCAGCGCCCGGGCCAGGCCGGCGCGCACCAGCGCGAGCACGGCACGCTCGTCCTCGCGGGCGGTCCGCGCGTCGGGGGCGACCTGCATGGGCGTGACCCTCTCCTCATGGGTGCGGGGCCGGACGGCCGCCCGGCCCCGCACCGGGGGCGCCCGGCGGCGCCGCAGTCCGGTCAGGTGCGCCTGATTCAGTCGGGAACGTCGACCATCAGGGCGAACTCGGGGAGGTCTTCCTCCTCCACGGGCTCCAGGGCCTCGATCTCGACCTCGGTGGTGTCTCGGATGTCTTCCACGAATCCTCCTCGCTGATCACGGCGGGGACGACCCCACACGGGTGGCGTGGAGACGTTCGCCCGGGTACGTCCCACTGTGTGCGAAGGGTCCGGGGCCCGCCACTCGGCGGACGCGGTGGCCTGCGGTGGCCTGCGGTGGCCTGCGGTGGCCTGCGGCGGACGGACCGCAGTCGGCCGCGTTCCCGCACGTCGTTCCCGCGCCTCACCCGACCGGCCCACAGCGCCCCCCTGGTCCGTACCGCCCGGTCGTCCGGTCGGCCCCCGCGCCAGGTGGGGCGCCCCGGCCCGGCGGCGAGCAGCCCGACAACGGGCAGCCGCAGGGAAAGCACTCCCCTCACGCGCGCCAATGGAGCGTCAACTTCCTTGCTCCTCCCTTGTTGTCGTGACCGTGCCCTCACTACGGTCGTCGAGCCTCGCCCGGGGCCGTCGCTCCCCCTCCCAGGAGGATCCGCCTTGCGCCGTCGAAGAATCGCCCTGCTGGTCGGCCCGGCCCTGCTCGGCCTCTCCCTCCTCTCCCCCGCCTCCTCGGCCGCCGCCGGCCCCGCGCTGCCGCAGGGCGTCCAGAGCGACGACAGCTACGCCGCGAGCCAGGCCGCCAACGCCGTCAGCAACGTGCAGGCCACCTCGGCCGCCGTCAGCTGCTACCGCCCCGAGGTGCCGTACGGCGCCAACAGCGGCCCCGCCGAGGGCTACAGCGGCATGACGCCCTGCCCGGCCTCCGGCGCCACCACCGGCGAGGACACCGGCGCGGCCGGCCCGTACGCCAGCCAGGCGGGCAGCAACCCGGGCTACCCGGCGGCCACGCCGATGCTGGTCAAGGGGCACTCCGAGTCGGACCTGCGGATCGACCCGACCAACCCGAACCACCTGATCGGCGCCTCCAAGTGGGTTGCCGGCGCCGAGGGTTACAACCACCTGCTGGGCTTCTTCGAGTCCTTCGACGGCGGGCGCAGCTGGCCGGTGCAGGGCCACATCCCCGGCTACGAGGGCTGGACGGACAACACCGACCCGGTCGGCGCGTTCGACACCTGGGGCAACTACTACTCACTGCTGCTGCCCTACCAGTTCTTCTACAACGCGGACGGCTCGCACGACTTCGGCGTCGGCACCGCGCGCGAGCCCGACCCGGCCGTCCCCTCGCAGGTCATCTCGGTCGCGGTCCGCCCGCACGGCGCCACCACCGCCACCCAGTGGGTCAGTACCCACGCCGGGCACCCGGACTCCGTCGCGAGCTACGACAGCATCGGCAACGGCCCGGACAAGCAGTGGATCACCATCGACACCAACCCCGGCAGCCCGCACCTGAACCGCGTCTACGCGATGTGGGTGGACTTCCACGACAAGACCGCGGTGCCGTACTTCGCGTACGCCGACGCCCGCCCGGACGGCACCCACACCGACTGGTCCGCCCCGCAGGTGCTCCCCGAGCCGGCCGGCACGCCGCAGGGCGCCACCTACCTGCTGCCGCACGTCGCCCCGGACGGCACGGTGTACACCACCCTCACCAACTCCGATCCGGCGCACCGGTTCTGCTGCGACCAGATCTTCCTGGACGCCTCGCCAGACGGCGGCCGGACCTGGTCCACCGTCTCGACCCTGCCGGGCACCATCACCCCGCCGCCCGGTTCCTACGCCAACACCACCTTCCGCGACGGCATCGAGGACACCTTCACCCTCGGCGGCCGGCCGGTGAACGGCCACTACCCGCTGTACGTCGCGTACGAGGACTACGCCACCGGCGTCGTCAACGTCCTGCTGACCGCCTCGTACGACGGCGGCGCCAGCTGGAGCGCGCCCGTCCGGGTCAACGACAACGCCGCGCCGGTGGACGAGTTCCAGCCCAACCTGGCCACCGGCCCGGACGGCACCGTCAGCGTCGCCTTCTACGACCGGCGCCTGGCCTGCCCCGCCGCCGGCACCGCCGAGGCGCGGGCCGCCGGGCTCGCCCTGGACACCGCCAACCCCAAGCACCCCGGCGCGCCCTACGGCGCCGCCGACTACTGCGTGAACACCAGCGCCCAGTTCTACGACCCGACGCTCACCCCGCTCGGCCACAACATCCGGCTCAGCGCGCACTCCTTCGACCCGCAGCTCGACTCGCCGGTCGAGGGCTCCGACACCTTCATCGGCGACTACTTCGGCAACACGATCGGCGGCGGCACTGCGTACACCACCTCGGTGACCACCTACGACGACGGCACCAACCCGGGCCACCTGCAACAGCAGCAGGTGACGGCGCTCGCGGTGCCCCGCCACTGAGCACCCCGGCACCCCGGCACCCAGAGCGACGGGGCCGGGGGCCGCCCCTCACCAGAGCTTGTCGATCTCCCCCGGATACAGCCCGATCCGGGTGTCGTGGAACGCCGCCCGGGCGTCCCGGCACCTGTGCGAGAAGAAGCAGGCCATGGTGACCTTGTCGAAGCCGGGCCGGTCGCTGGGGAAGGGGGCGTCCGGCGTCCCCCCGATCAGCACGACGCCGGGAAGCGCCTGCCAGCCCGCGCTCTCGTAGAACGCCCGGAGCGGGCGGTCGCAGGTGAACAGCCCGAGATCCAGCTCCCGGGCGGCCATCGCCTCCCTGGCCGCCGCCACCAGGCGCCGCCCGAACCCGTGGCCGCGCGCCTCCCGCCGCGTCACCACCGTGCTCAGCCCGCCGGCGGCGTAGCGCCCGCCCGCGTGGGCGATCTCCTTGGACAGGATGTCCAGCGCGGCCAGCACCGTCCCCCCGTCCACGAGCAGCATCGACTCCGGGTTCAGCGAGGGGTCGTGGACCGGCGCGTCGGCGGCGACCACCGGGTCGTCCTCGGACGGCCACGCCTGGTCCTGGAGCTCCCGCACCTGCACGCGCAGGTCGAACGGGGTGGCCTCTTCGGGGAACGACAGGATCTCCACCACACGCCGATTCTGGTCGCCCACCGCGCGCACGCAAGCGGTTTTCACCGCCGAGGGCGCGGCACGGGGCCGCATCCTGGACGCTTCGTCCAGGTCGGACGTATAGTCCAGACCGTGGAAACCGTCGAAGAGAGCACCGACCCCCGGGTCCGGCTGTGGGAGCCCGTGGGCCGGGCCGTCGCGCTGCTGCTCGGCCCGTACGCCGAGGTGGTGCTGCACGACCCGGACACCGACCGGATCCTGGCGATCTGGAACCCGATGGGCTCCCGCGGCCCCGGGGACCCTTCGCTGCTGGGCGAGCTGGACGCGCTCGACCCGTCCGCGCGGGACGTGTTCGGCCCGTACGAGAAGGTGCTCGCGGACGGCCGGCGACTGTCCTCGGTCAGCGCCGTCCTGCGCGGGCCGGACGGGAAGGCCGCCGCGGTGCTGTGCGTCAACCTCGACCGCACGCCGCTGGAGCAGGCCGCGGCCGTGCTGTCCGCGTTCGGCGCGCCGACGACGCCCCGGCCGGAGCCGCTGTTCGAGCAGGACTGGAACGAGCGCGTCCAGCACGTCGTCGGCGCGCACGTGCGCGAGTGCGGCCGCCCCGTCGAGCGGCTGACCCGCGCCGACCGGCTGGCCGTCCTCGCCCGCCTGGACGAGGCCGGGGTGTTCGCCGTGCGCCGCGCCGCCCCGGCCGTCGCCGCCGCCCTGCGCGTCTCCCGGTCCACCCTGTACGGCCTGCTGGCCGAACTCCGCACCCCCGGCACCAAGGACGACACCCCATGACCCGCCTGCCCGACTTCCGCCTGGAGACCCACTTCTCCCGCTGGGAGTTCACCGCGCGCCACCACCTCACCGCCTCCGACGTGCAGACCATGACCCTCGGCGACCTGCTCGCCCTGGCCGACGACCAGGACCGCGCCGCGTTCGAGAACCTGTCGCTCGGCTACACCGAGACCTACGGCGACCCGGCCCTGCGCGAGACCGTCGCCGGGACGTACGAGCGGGCGGACGCGGCCGACGTGATCTGCTTCGCCGGCGCCGAGGAGGCCCTCTACCTGGCGATGACCGTCCTGCTGGACGCGGGCGACCACGCCGTGGTGGTGACCCCGAACTACCAGGCGGCCGAGACCGTGCCGCTCGCCCTGTGCGAGGTCACCGGCGTCGCCCTCGACCCCGACCGGGACTGGGCCCTGGACCTCGACGCCGTGCGGGCGGCGATCCGCCCGAACACCCGGGTCGTCTCGGTGAACTTCCCCAACAACCCCACCGGCAAGGTCATCGGCGCCGCCGACTTCACCGAGCTGGCCCGGCTGTGCGACGAGCGCGGCATCCGCCTGTTCAGCGACGAGGTCTACCGCGGCCTGGAACGCGACCCGGCCCGCACCCTGCCGCAGGCCGCCGACCTGTCCGAGCGCGCCCTGTCGCTGAACGTCACCTCCAAGTCGCTCGGCCTGCCCGGCCTGCGGATCGGCTGGATCACCTGCCGCGACCGCGAGTTGCTGTCCCGCCTGGAGCGGGCCAAGCACTACACCACCATCTGCAACTCCGCCCCCAGCGAGGTCCTGGCCCGCATCGCCCTCAAGGCCCGCGCCGGTATCCTGGACCGCAACCGGGCCCTGATCGCCCGCAACCTCCCCCTCTTCGACGCCTTCTTCGCCGAGCACCCCGACCTCTTCGCCTGGCAGGCCCCGGACGGCGGCTGCGTCGCCTACCCCCGCTACCTCGGCCCCGAGGGCGTGGAGGAGTTCTGCACCCGCCTCGTCGAGGAAGCCGGCGTCCTGCTGCTGCCGGCCTCCGTCTACCGCTCCGAACTGACCCCCACCCCCACCGACCGCTTCCGCATCGGCATCGGCCGCGCCGACCCCGAAGCGGGCCTGGCCGCCCTCACCCACTGGCTGCACACCAAGCGATGACCCCGCCCGGGCGGCCGCCCGTCACCCCGCCGGCCCACCACCGCCTCCGACTCAGCGTCAGATGACTGATGTGCGGGGGATGTACCCCCGCGACAGTGAGGACCGATGGGTCTCACGACGGAGCACAAGGGGCTTGACATGACTCGCACGTGGTTGATCACCGGCGCTTCCCGGGGCTTCGGGCGGCGCCTGGCCGAAGCGGTCCTGGAGCGCGGGGAGCAGGTCCTGGCGACGGCCCGGCGACCGGAACAACTGGCGGACCTGGTCTCCAGTTTCGGGCCGCGGGTCCGCACCGCGGGCCTGGACGTGACCGACGCGGCCGCGGCCCGCGCCGCGGTGGACGGCGCGGTCACGGCCTTCGGGCGGCTGGACGTGGTGGTGAACAACGCCGGATACGCCAACAGCGGCCCGATCGAGGAGATGACGGACCAGGACTTCCGCGCACAGTTCGAGGCGAACTTCTTCGGCGTGGTCAACGTCACCCGGGCCGCGCTGCCGGTGCTGCGCGCGCAGCGGTCGGGCGTGTTCGTGCAGTTCTCGTCCCTGGGCGGGCGGGTCGGCGGCACCCCGGGCATGGGTGCCTACCAGAGCGCGAAGTTCGCCGTCGAGGGCTTCTCCGAGGTCCTGGCCGGCGAGGTCGCACCGTTCGGGGTGAAGGTGGTCATCGTCGAGCCCGGGGCCTTCCGGACGGACTGGCAGGGCTCGTCCATGGAGCTGCACCCGGTGGGGCCCGACTACGAGGAGACCGTCGGCGCCATGAACCGGTACCGGCAGGAGAACAACGGCACCCAGCCCGGGGACCCGGCCCGCGCCGCCCGGGTGATCATCGACGTCGTCGGCCACGACGACCCGCCACGCCGGCTGCTGCTCGGCGCCCAGGCCGTGACCGCCGCCCTGGCCGCCGGTGCGGCGCGCGCGGAGGAGGCGCGGGCGTGGGCCGGGGCGAGCGCCGCCGCCGACTTCCCGGCGGAGCAGTGAGCGGACGTGAACAGCAGCCAGCTCTTCGACGACCTCGCACACCCCCGGCCGCACACCTCCCCCGCCCCCGACCGCTCGGGCTCACCGCTGCGCGACTACGTCCTGCACGGCCTCCCCACCGCGCTCGGCGAGATCTCGGCGGGTAGCCTGACGTACCGTCAACTCGCCGATTCCCAGGAACAGCTGCTCCGGGACGTCGCCGCGCAGCGTCTCGCCGCGGACGACGAGCGGACGGCCCGCCTGCTGCAGCTCGACCTGCTCTTCCTGCTCAGCGGCTACGCGCCCGCGGGCCCGCAGGCCGCGCCACGCGCCCTGACCGAGCTGATCTCCGACCGGTGCGGCAGGTTCCCCGCCCTGGATCCCCATCTGAGCTATGAGCTCCTGATCGACGTCAACTGCGAGGAGTACCTGCGCAGCGGGGACGTCCGGGTGTTCTCCGCGGGCCGGGACGCCGCCCTCGAACGGGACTTCTACCTCGGCCACCACCTCTCCGAGCCGTGGGCGAAATCGGCCGCCTACGGCCTGCGTTCGCTGGTCCTGCCGGAGGCCGCCACCCGGTCGGCCGCCACCCGGCCGGCCGCGGTCCTGGACGACGTCGCCGAGTGCCTCGCGGAGTTCACCCGGTACATGGCCAGGTACCGCAGGCTGTCCCAGCAGGCGTTCCACCGGTTCCGCCCGTACCACATGGGCCATCCCGGCGGCCCGCGCGGCGCGAGCGGTGCGTTCATGCCCAGCGTCCAGCTCCTCGAACTGGCCCTGCTGCCGCCCTCGGAGGGGTACGGCATCTTCCTGGACCAGTCGATGTCCTACTTCCCCGCGTGGTCCCGGCCCGTCATCGCGCGGTGGCGCGGCGACTCCGTCCGCGGGGCGAACGTGTTCCAGCGGCTGCGGGACGGCCGGCTGGTGCTCGACGGCGCCGGCCGCGACCGGCTGGTCAGGGTGATCGACAGGTTCGTGGACTTCCGGATGGCGCACCTGGGCGTCACCCGGCACGCGCTCCCCGAGGCGTTCCGGGAGCGGACCGGGCTGACCCGCCGTGACATCCGCGCGCAGGACGGCGAACGCGACATCCTGGACGGCCGGGACCCGGGCACCTCGGGGTTCAGCGTCCGGCACGTGCTCACCAACGCGGTGTACCGGCTCCTCGCGCTCCGCGCCGATCTCGTCCACCCCGGCTCCGCTCCGGCCAACTCGTAGGCAGGCAACCGATGTCAGCTCTCCGTGTCGCGGTCGTCGACGCGTTCGGCACGTCCTTCGGGTTCACCGGTGCGTTCGGCGCGGTGGGCGGCGAGGTGATCCAGGTCCGGAGCACGCCCGTGCCCCCGGTCGGGGTCGATCCGGTGGACGACCGGGCCTTCAGCGAGGTGCTGGTCCACGACGGCGAGTTGGACGCCCTGACCGCCCGGCTCGCCGCGCTGGGGCCGGTCGCGGTCCTGGCCGGCCGGGAGACCGGGGTGGAGCTCGCCGACGCCCTCTCCGAACGGCTGGGGCTGGCCTCCAACGGCACGGCCCTGAGCGGCGCGCGGCGCGACAAGTACGTGCAGATCGAGACGATCAAGGCCCGGGGCGTCCCGGGCATGCGGCAGCTGCGGACCGGCGACGAAGCCGAACTGCACGCCTGGCACCAGGACGTGGGCGGAACGGTGGTCGTCAAACCGCTGCGCGGCTACTGGGGTGCCGGCGTCTCCTTCTGCGACCGGCCGCAGGACTCGGTCGCCGCGCTGCGCGGGCTGCGCGGCCGCCGTACGGTGCTGGGCGAGCCGATCACCGAGGTCGTCGCCCAGGAGTACCTGGTGGGCGCCGAGTACATCGTGAACACGGTCAGTTGCGCGGGTGTGCACCAGCTGACCGACGCCTGGCGCACCGAGCGGATCGAGGCCAACGGGGTGCGGGACCTGGTGACCGCGCAGGTGCTGCTGCGCTGCGACGAACCGCCGGTCGGCGAGCTCTTCGACTACGGCCGCCGGGTGCTGGACGCCCTCGGCATCCGGTACGGCGCGGCGCACCTGGAGATCAAGCTGACTCCGGACGGGCCGCGGCTGGTCGAGGTGGGCGCCCGCGTCTCGGGGCTTCCGCACTACACGAGCGAGGTCCTGGGCGAGGGCCAGCTGGAGTGGACCGTCGACGCCTACCTCCGGCCCGAGCGCTTCCACGCCCGGGCGGGCCGGCCCTACCGGCGGCGGCACGCCTTCGCCTGGGCGGCGCTGGTCGCGCCGGCCTCGGGACGGCTGCGGGCCTACCGCGCGCTGGACCGGCTCGAACGGCTGGCGAGCTTCCGCTCCCTGACCGTGCTGGTGAGGCCCGGCGAGGCGATCACCGCGACGACCTACGACCGCGAGTACCCGGCCACCCTGACGCTCGGCCACCCGGTGGACGCCGTCCTGCAGCGCGACCTCAACACGGTGCGCTACCTGGACGGCCCGGGGATGTACGACATCGGCCCGGCGCCGATGTGATGGGATGGGCCTTTCCGTGTCCGCGCCCAGGGAGGTCGTCGTGTCCCCCACCCCGCAGGAGATCTTCCAGCGGTACGTCCATGCCGGTCCGTTGAGCCGCGATCCCGATGCGCTCGCCGAGACCTTCACCGAGGACGGCGTGTTCGAGGCGCCGCTGCAGCCGGACGGCGCGACGCTTCCCCGGCGGATCGTCGGCCGGGAGGCGATCCGGACCGCGATGGCCGCGTACTACGCGCGGTCGCCGAAGGGCGGCCGGGCGCCGAACTTCGCGAAGTCCGCCGCCGTGCTGCACACCACCGCCGACCCCGAGGTGTTCATCGCCGAGATCGACACGGTCTTCGACGGCGCCGACGGCGAGGACGACGAGATCGTCTCGCTGGTCCAGATCTTCCGCACCCGTGACGGGAGGATCGCCCACCTGCGCGACTACTTCTCCCCCGCGGCGCTCGACTGATCAGCCGCCCGCCGGGACCTTGAGGCTGCCGTAGCGCTGCATCCGCTGCCAGCGCAGCCGGGACCCGGCGAGGGCGGTGAACACCGACTGGATCACCACCAGGTACATCAGCTGCCGGTGGACGAACTGCTGCAGCGGCAGGCTCCAGAGCGGGCCGAGCTTCTCCTTGTCCAGGCGGAACGCGTAGGCGCCCATGAGGAGTTGGACCAGCAGGAAGGCCGACCACAGGCCGACGATCCGCACCGGGTCGAGGAACACCAGGCCGTACAGGGCGAAGACGTCGACCACCGGCGCGAGCAGCGGCAGCAGCACCTGGAACATCAGCAGGTAGAGCAGCCCGCGGCGGCCCAACTTGCCGGCCTGGCCGCCCTGGACCAGCGCGCCGCGGTGCTTCCACATCGCCTGCAGGGTGCCGTAGCACCAGCGGTAGCGCTGCCGCCACAGGGCGCCGAGCGAGGCGGGGGCCTCCGTCCAGGCCTTGGCGCGCTCCTCGTAGACGACCCGCCAGCCGGCCCGGCAGAAGGCCATCGTGAGGTCGGTGTCCTCGGCGAGCGTCTCCTCGCCGACGCCGCCGACCGCCAGCAGCGCGGAGCGGCGGAACGCGCCGACCGCGCCCGGCACGGTGGGCATGCACTGGGCGAGGTCGAACAGCCGGCGGTCCAGGTTGAAGCCGACCACGTACTCGATGTGCTGCCAACGCCCCAGCAGGCCGCCGCGGTTGATCACCTTGGCGTTGCCGGAGACGGCCCCGACCGAGGGGTCGGCGAACGGCTGGACGAGGTGGCGGACGGCGTCCGGCTCGAACACCGTGTCGCCGTCGACCATCACCAGCAGCTCCGCCCGCGCCGCCGCGATGCCGGTGTTGAGCGCGGCCGGTTTGCCCGCGTTCTCCTGCCGGATCACCCGGGTGTACGGGAGGCCGAGCGATTCGACCAGGTCGGCGGTGCCGTCCGTCGACCCGTCGTCGACCACGATGATCTCCACCGGGTGGTCGGAGGCCAGCAGCGAGCGCAGCGCGGCCTCGATCCCCGCGGACTCGTTGTACGCGGGCACGATCACGCTCACCGGCTCCGTCACCGGCGGCCCCCAGGCGCGGCGGCGCAGCCGCTTGTGCCGGTTCGCGGCGACCAGCACCGCGACGGCCCGCAGCACGCTGATCGCGCCCGCCGCCCAGAGCAGCCAGCCGAGCGCGGTGAGCACCCAGTCGCCGCCCCGGAGGATCCAGATCAGCGCGAGCCCCTGGTAACGGTCGGCGGCCCCGGCCGGGTGGACCGGGTCGGCCAGGCCGACCGCCTCGCTGACGGTCGCGAAGTGCAGGCCGCGCGCCTTGAGTTGGGGCAGCAGCACGCGCAGGGCGGCGACGGTCTGCGAGCGGTCGCCGCCGGCGTCGTGCATCAGCATGACCGGGCCGGGGCCGTGCGGGGCGGCGTCGAGGTTCTTCACGATCTGCGCGACGCCCGGCCGCTGCCAGTCCTCGCCGTCCTGGGTGGTGAGCACCGTCAGGTAGCCGTCGTGCCCGGCCTGGCGCACGGCGTCCCACTCGCGGTCGTCCAGGGCGTTCGCGCTGGACGAGTACGGCGGACGCAGCAGGGAGCTGGTCACCCCGGCCGATCCGGCCAGTGCCAGCTGGGTCTCGCGCAGTTCGAGGGAGCGGCGCCAGCCGGGCGCCGGGCCGAGGTCGGTGTGGGTGAAGGTGTGCACGCCGATCTGGTGGCCCTCGGCGACGATCCGCCGGACCAGGTCGGGATGTTCGGCGGCCTGGGTGCCGACGACGAAGAAGGTCGCGTGCACGCCCTCGTGGCGCAGCACGTCGAGGACCTGCGGGGTCCACTGCGGGTCGGGACCGTCGTCGAAGGTGAGCGCGATCGTGCCGGGCTTCGGGCCGGCGCTGCGCGGCTGCGCTCCGGCCGCGTCGATCACCGGGCCGCCGTCGCGGACCGCCGCCGGCACGCCGTCCGCGGCCGAGGGCGTGGCGGCCTGGTCGGGGCGGTCGTCGAAGCTGTGCTGGGTGTAGCCCTGGAGCAGGAGGGCGCCGGAGAGGGTGAGCAGCAGGGCGGTCAGCAGGAGCCAGTGGGTGCGGACCGGGCCCTGCCGGACCACCCCGCGCCGGCCTCGGCGGGCGGGGGCGGGGGCGCTGCGGGCGGGGGCGCTGCGGGCGGGGGCTCGTCGGCGGCGGGCGGCGCTCATGGTGCTGCTTTCCGGGGGGTGCGGGCGGTGCTGGGGAGGGCGGTCGGGCTCAGGGCTTGACGGGCTTGCCCGGCGGGGCGGTCGCTCGCCCGTGCGTCGGCGCGGGCCCGGGC
>NZ_JZKH01000180.1 GCF_000961885.1 Streptomyces rubellomurinus | reverse complement strand
GCGCGGCAGCACCCCGTGCCGCATCGCCATCACCATCTTGATCACACCCGCCACCCCCGCCGCCGCCTGCGCGTGCCCGAGGTTCGACTTCACCGACCCGAGCCACAGCGGAAGTTCACGGCCCTGCCCGTACGTCGCCAGCAGCGCCTGCGCCTCGATCGGATCGCCCAGCGCCGTCCCCGTCCCGTGCGCCTCCACCGCGTCCACCTGGCTGGGCGTCAGATCAGCTGCGGCCAGCGCTGCTTCGATCACCCGCTGCTGCGACGGACCGTTCGGCGCCGTCAACCCGTTCGACGCACCGTCCTGGTTCACCGCGCTACCGCGCACCACCGCCAGCACCCGATGACCGGCCCGCACCGCGTCCGACAACCGCTCCAGCAGCAGGACGCCCACGCCCTCGGCCGGGCCGAAGCCGTCCGCGTCGGCCGCGAAGGCCTTGCAGCGTCCATCGGCGGCCAGGCCGCGCTGGCGGCTGAACTCCACGAAGAGGCCGGGTGTCGGCATCACCGTCACGCCGCCCGCCAGGGCCAGGTCGCATTCCCCGGCGCGCAGTGCCTGCGCGGCCAGGTGCAGGGCGACCAGGGAGGAGGAGCAGGCGGTGTCCACGGTGACGGCCGGGCCCTCCAGGCCGAAGGTGTAGGAGATCCGCCCGGAGATCACACTCCCTGATGTGCCGGTGCCGAGGTAGCCCTCGACCTCGGCCGGGGCGTCGTCCCAGGTGCCGCCGTAGCCCGAGCTGGTGGCGCCCGCGAAGACGCCGGTCCGGCTGCCGCGCAGCGCCGCCGGGTCGAGGCCGGCCCGCTCGAACGCCTCCCAGGAGGTCTCCAGCAGCAGCCGCTGCTGCGGATCCATCGCCAGCGCCTCGCGCGGCGAGATGCCGAAGAAGTCCGCGTCGAAGCCGGCCGCGTTTGCCAGGAAGCCGCCCGCCCGGGTGTACGTCGTCCCGGGCCGTACTCCGTCCGCGTCGTACAGCTCCCCCAGGTCCCAGCCGCGGTCGTCCGGCAGGTCGCCGATCGCGTCCACGCCGCCCGCGACCAGCTCCCACAGTTCCTCCGGCGAGGACACCCCGCCCGGGTAGCGGCAGGCCATGCCCACGATCACCACCGGATCGTCGGCCGCCACTGCGGACGGGCGCGGAGCCGCGGTCTGTCGGGCGGTGGCGCCGGTCAGTTCGGCGAGCAGGTGGCGGGTCAGGGCGAGTGGGTTCGGGTGGTCGAAGACCAGCGTGGCGGGCAGCCGGAGGCCGGTGGCGGCGCCGATCCGGTTGCGCAGTTCGACGGCGGTCAGCGAGTCGAACCCGAGGTCGCGGAAGGCGCGGGCCGGCTCGACCGCGTCGGGGGCGGCGTGTCCGAGCACGGTGGCGGTGTGGCCGCGGACCAGGTCGAGCAGCAGTTCCTCCCGTTCCGCCGCGCCGTGTTCGGCGAGCTCGCGGGCGAGCGCCGAGCCGCCGGCCCGGTCGTCGCCGGCGGCGGCGCGCCGCGCGGCTGTCCGGACGAACCCGCGCAGCAGGCCGGGGCCCTCGGCGCCGCGCGCCCGTGCGCGCAGGGCGGGCAGGTCGAGCCGAATCGGCAGCAGCAGTGGCTGGTCGAGCCCGATCGCCGCGTCCAGGAGTGCCAGGCCGTGCTCGGCGGTGAACGGCAGTACGCCGCCGCGCCGCATCCGGGCGAGGTCGTCCTCCGCCAGGTGGGCGGTCATGCCGCTGGCCGGCTCCCAGTGGCCCCAGGCCAGCGAGTGGCCCGGCAGTCCGCCGGCGTGCCGGTGGGCGGCGAGCGCGTCCAGGAAGGCGTTGGCCGCCGCGTAGTTGCCCTGTCCGGTGCCGCCGAGGACGCCGGCTCCGGAGGAGAACAGTACGAAGAACGCCAGGTCCTGACTTTTCGTCAGTTCGTGCAGGTGGAGCGCCGCGTCGGCCTTGGGCCGCAGCACGGCCGACAGCCGCTCGGGCGTCAGCGAGGTGATCGTCCCGTCGTCGAGCACCCCGGCCGCGTGCACCACGCCCGTCAGCCGGCGCCCCGCCAGGACGGCCGCCAGCGCGTCCCGGTCCGCCGCGTCGCACCGGGCGACCGTCACCGTGGCGCCCAACTCCTCCAGCTCCGCGACCAGTTCGGTCGCGCCCGGGGCGGCCTCGCCCTGCCGGCTCAGCAGCAGCAGCTCGCGCACGCCGTGGGCCGTCACCAGGTGCCGGGCCACCAGCCCGCCGAGCGTGCCGGTGCCGCCGGTGATCAGCACGGTGCCCGCCGGGTCGGGGGTGCGCGGCACGGTGAGGACGAGCTTGCCGGTGTGCCGGGCCTGGCTCATGTGCCGGAAGGCCTCGGGGGCGCGCCGGACGTCCCAGGTGCGCAGCGGGGCATGGGTGAGCACGCCCCGCTCGAACAGGTCGACGGTCTCGGCGAGCAGCCGGCCCACCCGCTCGGGCCCGGCCTCGATCAGGTCGAACGCGCGGTAGCGGACGCCGGGGAACTCCAGGTCGACCTGGTCGGGGTCGCGGACGTCGGCCTTGCCCATCTCGACGAAGCGGCCGCCGCGCGGCAGCAGGCGCAGTGAGGCGTCCACGAACTCGCCGGCCAGCGCGTCGAGCACGACGTCCACGCCCGCGCCGCCGGTGGCGGCGAGGAAGGCGGGTTCGAAGTCGAGGGTGCGGGAGTCGGCGATCCGCTCGTCCGGGACCCCGAGGGCCCGCAGGGCGTCCCACTTGCCGGGGCTCGCCGTCGCGTAGACCTCCGCGCCCAGGTGGCGGGCCAGTTGGACGGCGGCCATGCCGACGCCGCCGGCCGCCGCGTGCACCAGGACGGACTCGCCCGGGCGCAGCGCGGCGAGATCGTCGAGGGCGTACCGGGCGGTCAGGTGGACGACCGGGACGGCTGCGGCCTGGGCGAAGGACCAGCCGGCCGGGATCCGGGCCAGCATCCGCGCGTCGGCCACGCCGATCGGGCCGAACGCGTCGGGGACGATGCCCAGCACCCGGTCGCCGACCGCGAAGCGCGTGACGTCGGGGGCGAGTTCGGTGATGACGCCGGCGGCCTCGGTGCCGAGGGTCACCTCGCCTGGGTACATCCCGAGGGCGCCGAGCACGTCCTTGAAGTTGAGGCCGGCGGCGCGGACGGCGATGCGGACCTGGCCGGGGGCGAGCGGGGCGAGGGCCCGCGGGGCGGGCAGCAGGGCCAGGCCGTCCAGCGTGCCCGGGCCGCTGCTGTCGAGGCGCCAGGCGGGCCCGGCGGGCGGGGTGAGGGCGGCGTCGGCGGCCCGGGCCAGCCGGGGGGCGAGGGCGGCGCCGTCGCGCAGGGCGAGCTGGGGTTCGCCGGTGGCCAGCGCGGCGGCCAGGTCAGCCGGTAGGGGTGCGGCGGGTGCGGCGGCCGGGTCGAGGTCCAGCAGCTGGAAGCGGCCCGGGTGCTCCGCCTGCGCGGACCGCAGCAGGCCCCACCCGGCGGCGTGCGCGAGGTCGGTCACGTCCTCGCCGGGCCGGGTGGCGACGGCGCCCCGGGTGAGGACGGCGAGCCGGGCCGCCGGGTGCCGCTCGTCGGCGAGCCAGCGCTGGGCGAGGTCCAGCAGCCGGGCGGTGGCCGTGTGGGCGTCGGCGGCCCGGGCCGCCGGGAGCAGGACCAGTTCGGTGTCGGCGGGCAGCTCGGCGAGGTCCCGGTGGCCGGGCAGGCCCAGGGCGGCGGCGAGGCCGTCGTGGTCCTCGCCGAGCACGGCCCAGCGGGTGACGGGCCCCGGCGCGGTCGGGACGGGTGTCCAGTCGATCCGGTACAGGTCGTCGGGGCCGCCCGGGGCGCCGGCCGGCCCGGCGGCGGCCAGCGGGCGGGAGAGCAGCGAGTCGGCGTGGGCGACGGGTCGGCCGGTCGGGTCGGCGACGGCGATGCTCACCGCGTCCGGGCCGGCCGGGGCGAGGTGCACGCGCAGCGCGGGCGCGCCGGTGGCGAGCAGCGTCACCCCGCTCCAGCAGAACGGCAGCCGCAGGCCGTCCGGCGGCTCCGGGACGCCGGTCTCCGGGGCGCCGGTCTCCGGGGCGCCGGCGGCCAGGCCGTGCAGGGCGGCGTCGAGCAGGGCGGGGTGCAGGCCGAAGCGGCGGGCGTCGGCGCGGGCCGGCTCGGGCAGGGCGACCTCGGCGAACACCTCGGCGCCGCGCCGCCAGACGGCGCGCAGGCCCTGGAACGCGGGTCCGTAGCCGTAGCCGGTTTCGGCCAGGCGGGCGTAGAAGCCGTCGAGGTCGACGGGTTCGGCGCCGGCGGGCGGCCAGTCGGCGAGGTCGAACGCGGGCACGCTGCCACCCGCGGCCGTGACGGTGGCGCTGGCGTGCCGGACCCAGGCGTCGGGGTCGGCGCTCTCGGTGCGGGAGTGGACGGTGAGCGAGCCGCGACCGTCCGGGCCGGGCGCGCCGACCCGCACCTGCAGCAGCACCGCCTCGCGCTCGGTGAGCACCAGCGGCGCCTCCAGGGTGAGTTCCTCCAGATGGCCGCAGCCGACCTCGTCCCCGGCGCGGATCGCCAGTTCCACGAAGGCGGTGCCCGGCAGCAGGACGGTCCCGGCCACCGCGTGGTCGGCCAGCCACGGGTGGGTGCGCAGGGAGAGGCGGCCGGTGAGCACCAGGCCGTCGCCGCCGGCCAGCCGGGTGACCGCGCCGAGCAGCGGGTGCCCGGCGGCGGCGAGCCCGAGCCCGGCCGCGTCCCCGGCCGTGGCGCCGCCGCCCGCCAGCCAGTAGCGGCGGCGCTGGAAGGCGTAGGTGGGGAGTTGGACGGTCCGGGCGTCGGCCGGGAAGGCGCGCCGCCAGTCCACGGGGACGCCGTGCGTCCAGGCCTCGGCGAGCGCGCGGGTGAACTGCTCGGTCCCGCCCTCGTCGCGGCGCAGGGTGCCCAGGGCGACGGCACCCGCACCGGCGCGCTCGATGCACTCGCCGACCCCGACGACGAGCACCGGGTGCGCGCTGATCTCGACGAACGCCCCGAGGCCCTGCTCCAGCAGGCCGGTGACGGCCTCGGCGAAGCGCACCGGCTGCCGCAGGTTGGTGTACCAGTACGCGGCGTCCAGGGCGGCGGTGTCGATCGGCGCGCCGGTCACGGTGGAGTGGAAGGGGATGTCGCCCGATTGCGGGGTGATCCCGCTCAGCGCGCCGAGCAGTTCCTCCCGGATCGCCTCGACGTGCGGGCCGTGCGAGGCGTAGTCCACGTCGATCCGACGCGCCCGCTCGTGCCCGGCGACCAGCTGCTCCAA
>NZ_JZKH01000179.1 GCF_000961885.1 Streptomyces rubellomurinus | reverse complement strand
CAACATCCAGATGGTGTTCCAGGACCCGTACACCTCGCTCAACCCGCGCATGACGGTCGGCGACATCATCGGCGAGCCCTTCGAGATCCACCCCGAGGTGGCTCCCAAGGGCGACCGCCGCAAGGCCGTCCAGGACCTGCTGGACGTCGTCGGCCTGAACCCGGAGTACATCAACCGGTACCCGCACCAGTTCTCCGGCGGCCAGCGCCAGCGCATCGGCATCGCCCGCGGCCTCGCGCTCAAGCCCGAGATCATCATCTGCGACGAGCCGGTCTCCGCCCTGGACGTGTCCGTCCAGGCGCAGGTGATCAACCTGCTGGAGCAGCTGCAGGGCGAGTTCGGCCTGTCGTACATGTTCATCGCGCACGACCTCTCCATCGTCCGGCACATCTCCGACCGCGTCGGCGTGATGTACCTCGGCAAGATGGTCGAGATCGGCACCGACGAGCAGATCTACGAGAACGCCACCCACCCGTACACCCAGGCGCTGCTCTCCGCCGTGCCGGTGCCGGACCCGACGGCGCGCGAGAACCGCGAGCGGATCATCCTCAGCGGCGACATCCCCTCGCCGGCCAACCCGCCGTCCGGCTGCCGCTTCCGCACCCGGTGCTGGAAGGCGGAGGACCGCTGCTCCGAGGAGGTCCCGCTGCTGGCGATCCCGACCACGCTGGAGGGCCCGGCCGCGCACGACTCGGCCTGCCACTTCCCCGAGGTCCGGGAGTCGGCCGCGGCCTGACGTCCCCCCTGGCACACCCGGAAGGGCTCGCGGCTCCGGCCGCGGGCCCTTCCGGCGTTCCCGGGCCGGGTGCCGCGCGGACCGGGACCGGCGCCGATCCGTCGCGGCGTCAACTCGGCGCAGGGTCACGGCACCCGTCCGGGTGCTCCCGACTCGCGCCGTCGCCGGGGCGCGCTTCTCATGGGGTGTGATGCGACACACACCATGAGGAGGGACCTCCATGCCCGTAGCCGCCCGTGCTCGCCTGGTCCTCGCCGCCGCTACGTCCGTGGCCCTGGCGGCCACCGGCTGCAGCAGCAGCGGCGGAGGAGGCGGCAGCTCGTCGGACGCCAGCAAGACCTTCAGCTACCAGAGCAGCGAGCCGCAGAACCCGTTGCAGCCGGCCAACGCGAACGAGGTCGGCGGCGGTCGCATCATCCAGAACCTCTTCAAGGGGCTGGTGGACTACGACCCCAGCACCGCCAAGATCCGCATGCAGGTCGCCGACAAGATCGACACCAGCGACTCGCAGACCTTCACCGTCACCCTGAAGGACGGCTGGAAGTTCCACGACGGCACCCCGGTGCACGCCAAGAACTTCGTGGACTCCTGGAACTGGAGCGCCAACCCGAAGAACGCCCAGATCAACAGCTCCTGGTTCTCCGACATCGAGGGCTACAAGGACGTCCACCCGGCCAGCGGCCAGCCGACCGCCGACACGATGTCCGGCCTGACCGTCACCGACGACCTGCACTTCACCATCAAGCTGAGCAACAAGGTCTCGTACTTCACGTACAAGCTCGGCTACATCGCCTTCTCCCCGCTGCCGGACGGCTTCTTCAAGGACCCGGCCGGGTACGGGCAGAAGCCGGTCGGCAACGGCCCCTACCAGTTCGTCAGCTGGGCCCACAACACCGAGGTCGTCACCAAGGCCTTCCCGGACTACCAGGGCGTGGACAAGCCGAAGAACGGCGGCATCCGCTTCAAGATGTACACCACGTCCGAGGCCGCCTACGCGGACCTGCAGTCCAGCAACCTGGACGTGATGGACCAGGTGCCGCCGTCCGCGCTGGCGACGTACAAGAACGACCTGGGCGACCGGGCGATCGACGCCCCGCAGGGCGCCATCCAGAACATCGGCTTCACCCTGTACCAGGCCGACTGGGCCGGCGCCGACAAGGCCAAGGTGCGCCAGGGCCTGTCGATGGCGATCGACCGCGACACCATCACCAAGACCGTGCTGCAGGGCTCCCGCAAGCCGGCCACCGCGTGGGTCGCCGAGGGCGTCGAGGGCTTCAAGGACGGCGCCTGCGGCGACTTCTGCAAGTTCGACCCGGCCAAGGCCAAGCAGCTGATCCAGGAGGGCGGCGGCGTCCCCGGCAACAAGCTGCTGATCACCTACAACGCGGACGGCGGCCACAAGGAGTGGGTCGACGCGGTCTGCAACTCGATCCGGCAGAACACCGGTGTCGACTGCCTGGGCGACCCGAAGTCCGACTTCAAGACCGCCCGCGCGGCGATCACCTCGCACTCGCTCAACGGCGCCTTCCGCACCGGCTGGGTGCAGGACTACCCGCTGAACGCCAACTTCCTGAACGAGGTGTACCGCACCGGCGCCGCCTCCAACGACTTCGGCTACAGCGACCCGAAGTTCGACGAGGCCGCCACCAAGGCCGACGAGGCCGCGAGCGTCGCCGACACGGTGAGCGGCTACCAGGCGGCCGAGGCCGTGCTGCCGAGCGGGATGCCGGCCATCCCGCTCTGGTACTACCGCACCAACTCGGGCTTCTCCACCAAGGTGCAGAACGTCAAGTTCGACTCCTTCGGCAACCCGGCCTGGACCCAGGTCGAGGTCAAGGGCTGATCCATCGGCTCCCGCCGGCCCCGCCCTCCCCGCACGGAGGGCGGGGCCCGGCCCTCCCGGCCGACCGGTCCGCCCGACCGGCCGGCTACCTAGGAAGAAGGAGGCTCGGATGGGCAGTTACGTGCTGCGGCGGGTGCTGCAGATGATCCCGGTGTTCTTCGGCACCACGCTGCTGATCTTCCTGATGGTCTACACGCTGCCGGGTGACCCGGTGACCGCCCTGTTCGGCGAGAAGGCGGCGGACCCGGCCGTGGTGGCCAGCATCAAGCACAAGTACTTCCTCGACCAGCCGATCTGGAAGCAGTACCTGCACTACATGGGGAACCTCTTCCAGGGGGACTTCGGCACCAGCTTCACCGGCCGGCCGGTCTCCGACATCATGAAGGACGCCTTCCCGATCACCATCCGGCTCGCGCTGCTGGCCTTCGTCTTCGAGATGGTCCTCGGCCTCGCGCTCGGCCTGATCTCCGGCCTGAGCCGCGGCAGCATCGCGGACACCGCGGTGCTGATCCTGACCCTGGTGGTGATCTCCGTCCCGGTCTTCGTGCTGGCCTACATCGCGCAGACCATCTTCGCCACGAACCTCGGCTGGGTGACGCCGACGGTGCAGGACTCCCGGGACCTCTCCCAACTGGCGCTACCGGCGGTCGTGCTCGGCTCGCTCTCGCTCGCGTACGTCGCCCGGCTCACCCGGACGTCCATCGGCGAGAACCTGCGGGCCGACTACATGCGCACCGCGGTCGCCAAGGGCCTGCCCCGGCGGACCATCATCACCCGCCACCTGCTGCGCAACTCGCTGATCCCGGTGGTCACCTTCCTCGGCACCGACCTCGGCGCCCTGATGGGCGGGGCGATCGTCACCGAGGGCATCTTCAACGTGCAGGGCATCGGCAACGTGCTGTACCGGGCGATCAACACCAAGGAAGGACCCACCGTGGTCGGCATCGTGACCGTCCTGGTGATCGTCTACCTGGTCGCCAGCCTGCTCGTCGACCTCCTCTACGCCGTCCTGGACCCGAGGATCCGCTATGCCTGACATCCACGACGAGGACTCGTACGAGCCGCACCCGAAGCCCGGGCTCTCGCGCCTCGACTACGCGGGCGAGCAGGGCATGGCCGTCGAGCAGGAGACGTTGGTCGAGCCCGACGCCGCGAAGCGCGAGGAGGCCCGCAGCCTGTGGGGCGACGCCTGGCGGGACCTGCGCCGGCGGCCGATCTTCCTGCTCTCGGCGGTCCTGATCCTGCTGCTGGTCGTGATGGCGATCTTCCCCTACGCCTTCACCGACGCCGACCCGCGCAAGGCCGACCTGGTGCACAACTACCTGCGCCGGCCGGACTGGGGCGACGTCTTCGGCAACGGCTGGTTCGGCTACGACGCGCAGGGCCGTTCGATCTTCGCCCGGGTGGTGTACGGCGCCCGCGCCTCGATCACCGTCGGCATCTTCGTCACCGCCGCGGTCACCGTGATCGGCGGGCTCACCGGCATGGTCGCCGGGTACTTCGGCGGCGCCGTCGACGCGGTGATCTCCCGGATCGTCGACATCTTCTTCGGCATCCCGCTGCTGCTCGGCGCCCTGGTGCTGCTCAACGCCTTCTCCACCCGCACGGTGTGGAGCGTGGTCATCGCGCTCGGGGTGCTCGGCTGGACCCAGATCGCCCGCGTGATGCGCGGCGCGGTGCTGACCGTCAAGCAGGCCGACTACGTGGTGGCCGGCCGGGCGCTCGGCGCCGGGACCGGGCGGCTGATGTTCCGGCACATCCTGCCGAACGCGATCGCCCCGGTGATCGTCGTCGCCACCATCGCGCTCGGCGGCTACATCGCCGCCGAGGCGACGCTGAGCTTCCTCGGCATCGGCCTGCAGGACCCGACCATCTCCTGGGGCATCGACATCTCCTCCGCCCAGAAGGTGATCCGCACGGCGCCGTACGTGCTGTTCTTCCCGGCCGCCGCGCTGTCCGTCACCGTGCTGGCCTTCATCATGCTGGGCGACGCGGTGCGCGACGCCCTCGACCCGAAGCTTCGCTGAGCGAGGGGAGCGCAACGTGACCACAGCGGTGGACACCACCAAGGGCGAGCAGGACGCGGCGTACCAGGGGCCGCTGCTCGACGTACGGGACCTGCACGTCGAGTTCGTCACCCGGGACGGCGTGGCCAGGGCCGTCAACGGCGTCAACTACAGCGTCCGGGCCGGGGAGACGCTGGCCGTCCTCGGCGAGTCCGGCTCCGGCAAGTCGGTGACGGCGCAGGCGATCATGGGCATCCTGGACATGCCGCCGGCCCGGATCCCGCGCGGGGAGATCCGCTACCGCGGCCAGGACATGCTGAAGATGGGCAAGGACGAGCGGCGCCGGATCCGCGGCCGGAAGATCGCGATGATCTTCCAGGACGCGCTGTCCGCGCTCAACCCGGTGCTCAGCGTCGGCTTCCAGCTGGGCGAGATGTTCCGCGCCCACCAGGGCCTGTCCCGGGCGGAAGCCAAGGCGAAGGCCGTCGAGCTGATGGAGCGGGTCCGCATCCCGGCCGCCAAACAGCGGGTGAACGACTACCCGCACCAGTTCTCCGGCGGCATGCGCCAGCGCATCATGATCGCCATGGCGCTGGCCCTGGAACCGGACCTGATCATCGCCGACGAG
>NZ_JZKH01000178.1 GCF_000961885.1 Streptomyces rubellomurinus | reverse complement strand
GATCTCGCCCTGGGAGTGGCCGATGACGGCGGCGGGCTCGACGCCCAGCGACTTCCAGACCGCGGCCAGCGAGACCATCATCGCGAACAGCGCGGGCTGTACGACGTCCACCCGGGCCAGGTCGCCGTTCCCGCGCAGGACGTCGGTGAGCGACCAGTCGACGTGCGGGGCCAGCGCGGCCTCGCAGTCGGCGATCGAGGCGGCGAACACCTCGGAGGTGTCCAGGAGTTCGGCGCCCATGCCGGGCCACTGCGAGCCCTGGCCCGGGAAGACGAACACCGGGCGCTCGAACGTGCCGCCGCCGGTGACGAGTTCGGGCGCGGCGACCCCTTCGGTGAGCGCGGTGAGGCCGGTCAGCAGCTCGCCGCGGGTCTGCCCGAGCACGACGGCGCGCCGCTCCAGCGAGGCCCGGCCGGTGAGCAGGGTGTGGCCGATCGCCCGCAGGTCGGCGTCCGGGTCGGCGCGCAGGAACGCGGCCAGCTGCCCGGCCTGCGTGCGCAGCGCCTCGTCGTCCCGGGCGGACAGCACCCACGGCACCACCGGGGTGGGCGGGGCGACGACCTCGGCGGCCTCCTCGGCCGGCTCCTCGACGGGCGGCGCCTCCTCCAGGATGACGTGCGCGTTGGTGCCGCTGATCCCGAACGAGGACACGGCGGCCCGCCGGACGCGCTCGCCCGCCGGCCAGGCCCGCTCCTCGGTCAGCAGCCGCACCCCGCCGCCCGACCAGTCCACGTGCGGGGTCGGCTCGTCCACGTGCAGGGTGCGCGGCAGCACCCCGTGCCGCAGCGCCATCACCATCTTGATGACGCCGCCGACCCCGGCCGCCGCCTGCGCGTGCCCGATGTTGGACTTCAACGAGCCCAGCCACAGCGGCCGTTCGGCGTCCCGCTGCTTGCCGTAGGTGGCCAGCAGGGCCTGCGCCTCGATCGGGTCGCCGAGCTTGGTGCCCGTCCCGTGCGCCTCCACGGCGTCGACCTGCTCGGCCGTCAGCCGGGCGTTCTTCAGCGCCTCGCGGATCGCCCGCTGCTGGGCCGGCCCGTTGGGCGCGGAGAAGCCGCTGCTGCTGCCGTCCTGGTTGACGGCCGAGCCGCGCACCACCGCCAGCACCCGGTGCCCGTTGCGCCGCGCGTCCGACAGCTTCTCGACCAGCAGGACACCGACGCCCTCCGCCCAGCCGGTGCCGTCCGCCGCCGCGGCGAAGGCCCGGCAGCGCCCGTCCGGGGACAGCGCACGCTGGCGGCTGAACTCGACGAAGCCGCCCGGCCCGGTCATCACCGTCACACCGCCGACCAGGGCCAGCGTGCACTCGCCGCTGCGCAGCGACTGCGCGGCCTGGTGCAGGGCCACCAGCGAGGAGGAGCACGCCGTGTCCACCGTGACGGCCGGGCCCTCCAGGCCCAGCGTGTAGGCCACCCGGCCGGACACCACGCTGCCGAGGCTGCCCGTCATCAGGTAGCCCTCGAGGTCCTCGGGGGCCTCGCGCAGCCGGGCGGCGTAGTCCTGGTGCATCACGCCGGCGAACACACCGGTGCGGGTGCCGCGCATCGAGGACGGGTCGATGCCGGCCCGCTCGAAGGCCTCCCAGGACGCCTCCAGCAGCAGCCGCTGCTGGGGGTGCATCGCGACCGCCTCGCGCGGGCTGATGCCGAAGAAGTCCGGGTCGAACAGCGGCGCGTCGTGCAGGAAGCCGCCCGCCCGGGTGTACGTCCGGCCGGTGGCGTCCGGGTCCGGGTCGTACAGGCCCTCGACGTCCCAGCCGCGGTCCTCGGGGAAGGCGCTGATCGCGTCGGTGCCGGTCGCCACCAGCTGCCACAGGTCCTCGGGGGAGGCGACGCCGCCCGGGTAGCGGCAGGCCATGCCGACGATCGCGATCGGCTCGGAGGCCGCGGCGGTCAGCCGGCGGTTCTGCTGCCGCAGCTGCTCGGCCTCCTTGAGGGAGGCTCGCAGCGCCTTGACGACTTCTTCACTGGTGGTCATCGAGAACTCCGGAACTCCGAGCCGTGGGGACGGGTGATCGGGTGGGCGGTGGTCGTCATCAGCTGTCGCCGAGGGCGACCCGGACCAGGTCGGCCAGGTCCATGTCGTCGAGTGCGCTGCCGGACTCCTCGCCGCTCTCCTCGGGGAGCGCGGACTCGGCCGCCGTGTCGGCGAGCCGGAGCAGGGTGCCGACCAGCCCCGCCTCCTGGAAGCGGTCCAGCGGGATCGCGGCGAGCGCCCGGCGGAAGCCCGCCTCGTCGACCCCGTCGAGGCCGTCCGGCCCGTCCGGGACGGCGCCCCGGTCCTCGGCCGGGAAGGCCTCGGCCTCCAGGTGGCGGGCGACGGCGGCCGGGCTGGGGTGGTCGAAGATCAGCGTGGCGGGCAGCCGGCCGCCGGTCTCGGCGCCGAGCCGGTTGCGCAGCTCCAGCGCGGTGAGCGAGTCGACGCCGAGGTCCAGGAAGCCGCGGTCGGGGTCGACCCGGTTCGGCGTCGGGTAGCCCAGCACCGCCGCGACGTGCGCCCGGACCACGTCCAGCACCGCCCGGTGGCGCTTCTCCGGCGCCAGGTCCGCGAACCGCTGCCGCAGGGTCGCCGTGCCGGCGGCGCCGCTCGCGGTCCGGCGCGGGGCGCGGACCAGGCCGCGCAGCAGCGCCGGGATCTCGGCCAGCCCGCGCACGGTCGCGGTGTCCAGCCGGGCGGGCACCAGGACGGCGCGCCCGGCGCCCGGCCCGGCCTCGGCCAGCGCGGCGTCGAACAGCAGCAGGCCCTGCTCGGAGGGCATCGGCGCGAGGCCGGTGCGGCCCAGCCGGCGCAGGTCGGTCTCGTCCAGGTGGCTGGTCATCCCGCTGGACTCGGCCCACAGGCCCCAGGCCAGCGAGGTGGCGGCCAGGCCCTCGGCGCGGCGGCGCTGGGCCAGCGCGTCCAGGAAGGCGTTGGCCGCCGCGTAGCTGGACTGGCCGGACTGGCCGAGCACGCCCGCGGCCGAGGAGAACAGGACGAACGCCCGCAGCGGGAGCTCCCGGGTCAGCTCGTGCAGGTGCCAGGCCGCGTCGACCTTCGGGCGCAGCACGGCGGCCACCCGCTCGGGGGTGAGCGCGGTCAGCACGCCGTCGTCCAGCACGCCGGCCGTGTGCACCACGGCGGTCAGCGGGTGCTCGGCGGGCACCTCGGCCAGCACGGCGGCCAGCGCGGTGCGGTCCGTCACGTCGCAGGCCCGGACGGTGACCCGGGCGCCGAGCGCGGCCAGGTCCGCGCGCAGCTCCGCCGCGCCCTCGGCGGCGGGCCCGCGCCGGCTGACCAGCAGCAGGTGCCGCACGCCGTGTTCGGTGACCAGGTGGCGGGCCAGCAGGGCGCCGAGGCCGCCGGTGCCGCCGGTCAGCAGGACGGTGCCGTCACCGGCGGCGGCGAAGGCGCTCGCGCCCGCGTCGGCGGGCCGCGCGGCGGCGGCGAGCCGGGCGGCGCTCACCCGGCCGGCGCGGACGGCGAGTTGGGGCTCGCCCGAGGCCAGGGCGGCGACCAGCGCGGGGGCCGAGTCGGGGTGCTCGTCGACGTCGGCCAGCACCAGTCGGCCGGGGTTCTCCGACTGCGCCGAGCGCAGCAGGCCCCAGAGCGGGGCGTGCACGAGGTCGGTGACGTCGTCCGCCGGGTCGAGCGCGACGGCGCCCCGGGTGAGCAGCACCAGGCGGGAGGAGGCGAACCGCTCCTCGGCCAGCCAGGCCTGCACCAGGGCCAGCGCGCGGGCGGTGGCCGCGTGCACGGCGGCATGCACGGCGGCCGCCGGGGCGTCCGGGCCCGCTGCGGCCGGGAGGAAGGGGGCCAGCACCGTCGCGGGCGCCGGGGCGTCGGAGCCGAGCAGGGCGGTCAGGTCGGCGTCGGGGCCCAGCCGCACCGGCTGCTCGGCGCCGGGCTCGGCCCCGGCCTGCGCGGCGGGCGCCAGCGGCACCCAGTCCACCTGGTAGAGGCCGTCGCCGGAGCGGCCGGTGGCCGCGCTGAACTGCCCGGGGGTGACGGCCCGCAGGGTCAGCGAGCCGACCGAGACGACCGGCTCGCCGGTCTCGTCGGTGGCGGTCAGCGCCACGGTGTCCGGCCCGGTCGGCGTCAGCCGCACCCGCAGCGCGGTGGCGGTGGCGGCGGCCGGGTGCAGGGTGACGTCCGACCAGGCGAACGGCAGCCGCACCTGCTCGGCGCCCTCCAGCAGGCAGGCGTGCAGGGCGGCGTCCAGCAGGGCGGGGTGGACGGAGAAGCCGTCCCCGTGCCGGTCCTGCGGCAGCGTCACCTCGGCCAGGATCTCCTCGCCGTGCCGGCCCGGCGAGGTCCGGTCCGGCGAGGTCCGGCCCAGCGCGGTCAGGCCCTGGAAGGCCGGCCCGTAGTCGAAGCCGACCCCGGCGAGGCGCGGGTACAGCTCCCCGGCCGGGGCGAGCTCGCCGGCCCAGGGCCGCCGCGCCTCCTCCGGCGCCGCCGCGCCCTCCTCGGCGAGGACGCCGCTCGCGTGCTGCGTCCAGTCCTGCCCGGTGTCCGGGCTGTTCGGGCTGTCGGGGCCGGAGTGGACCGTGACGGGCCGGCGGCCGGTGGCGTCGGCGGCGCCGACCCGGACCTGGACCCGGACGGCCCCGTCCTCGGGCAGCAACAGCGGCGCCTGGAGGGTGAGTTCGTCGAGCTGGTGGCAGTCCAGCCGGCGCCCGGCGTGCAGGGCGAGTTCGACCAGCGCGGTGCCGGGCAGCAGGACGGTGCCCCAGACGGCGTGGTCGGCCAGCCACGGGTGGGCGGCGGTGGAGAGACGGCCGGTGAGGACGAGCTCGTCGCCCGGCAGGGCGAGCGCGGCGGCCAGCAGCGGGTGGTCGGCGGCGTCCAGCCCGGCCGTGCGCGGGTCCCCGGTGGCGGCGGGCGTGAGCCAGAACCGCTCGCGCTGGAACGGGTAGGTGGGCAGGTCGACGGGCCCGCCCCCCGGGCGCAGGCCCGGCCAGCGGACGGCGGCGCCGCGCACGTGGGCCTCGGCGAGCGAGGTGAGCAGGCGGCGCGGGCCGCCCTCGCCGCGGCGCAGCGTGCCGATCACGGCGACGTCCTCGTGCCCGGCGTCCTCGGCGGCGTCCTGGACGGCGGCGGTGAGCACCGGGTGCGGGCTGGCCTCGACGAAGGCCCGGTGCCCGGCGGCGAGCGCGGTGCGGACGGCGTCCGTGAAGCGGACGGTCCGGCGCAGGTTGGTGTACCAGTAGGCGGCGCCCAGTTCGGTGGTGTCGATCAACTCGCCGGTGACGGTCGAGTAGAACGGGACGTCGGCGGTCTTCGGGGTGATCCCGGCGAGGGCTTCGGCGAGGCGGGTCTCGATGGCTTCGACGTGCGGGGAGTGCGAGGCGTAGTCGACGTCGATGCGGCGGGCGCGGATCTCCGACTGCTCGCAGTGGGCGAGGAGTTCGTCGAG
>NZ_JZKH01000177.1 GCF_000961885.1 Streptomyces rubellomurinus | reverse complement strand
CAACCAGCCGATGAACCAGACCGAGCACCAGCTCCGGCTGACCATCGAGGCGCTGCGCGAGCGCCAGGAGCACGAGCTGATCAACAACCCGGAGTTCGGCCTGCTGGAGAACGCCGACTACGACCAGCGCATCCAGACCCACTCCGGCCCGCCCACCCCGGACGACATGGACGAGCTGATCAGCCGCCGCCGCAGCACCAAGATGTTCCTCGCGCACCCCAAGGCCATCGCCGCCTTCGGCCGCGAGTGCAACCGGCGCGGCCTCTACCCGGACACGATCGAGGTCGACGGCAAGCACGTCAGCTCCTGGCGCGGGGTGCCGATCTTCCCGTGCAACAAGATCCCGGTGGTCGGCGGGCACACCACCTCGATCATCGCGATGCGGGTCGGCGAGGACAACCAGGGTGTCATCGGCCTGCACCAGGCCGGAATTCCGGACGAATACCAGCCGAGCCTTTCGGTGCGTTTCATGGGCATCGACGACAAGGCCATCATTTCCTACCTGGTCAGCCTGTACTACTCCGCCGCGATCCTCGTTCCGGACGCGGTCGGCGTACTGGAGAACGTGGACATCGCGCAGCGCTGACGGGCGCGCGGAATTCGCCGATGCCCCCCCGCGAGCCGGCCGGACGAGCGCCGTCCGGGTCGGCTCGCGGCCGCCCACGAAACGACAGCCGGGTCCCTACCGACCCGGCGCCGGCGTCCACGGGAGAAACCCATGACGAGTCCCACGCTGGAGCGAGAGCACAAAGAGGGGAGCGAGCACCGCGACGCCGCCGTCGCGGCGGACGTGATCGAACGCGCCCGCGGCCTGGTCGACCCGGTCCTGCGGGCCGCCGTCGACTCGCTGCCCGGCGCGATGCGCAAGGTCGCCGGCTACCACTTCGGCTGGTGGGAGGCGGACGGCTCGCCCGCCAGCGCGCCCTCCGGCAAGGCCATCCGGCCGGCCATGGTCCTCGCCGCCGCCCAGGCGCTCGGCGGCACTCCCGGCGACGCCGTCGCGGCTGCGGCGGCGGTGGAGCTGGTGCACAACTTCACCCTGCTGCACGACGACGTCATCGACCGGGACGACACCCGGCGCCACCGCCCCACCGCCTGGCGGGTGTTCGGCACCACCGAGGCCATCCTGGCCGGGGACGCCATGCACTCGCTGGCCCTGCGCCTGCTCGCCGAGGACGCCCACCCGGCCGCCCGCGGCTCGATCCGGTGGCTCACCGACTGCGTGGTCGAGCTGTGCGAGGGCCAGCAGATCGACTGCGCCTTCGAGCGGCGGGACGACGTCTCGCTGCCCGAGTGCCTGGCGATGGCGGAGGCCAAGACCGGCGCGCTGCTCGGCGCGGCCTGCGCGATGGGCGCCCTGTACGGGGGCGGATCCGAGGAGGCGGCGCAGGCGATGGACGGCTTCGGCCGCCAGATCGGCCTGGCGTTCCAGCTGATCGACGACCTGATCGGCATCTGGGGGGACCCTGCGGTGACCGGCAAGCCGGTCGGCGCGGACCTGGTCGCCCGCAAGAAGTCGCTGCCGGTGGTGGCGGCGCTGGGCTCCGACACCCCGCAGGGGCGGCGGCTCGCCGAGCTGTACGTCCTCGAACGCACGCTGAGTGCCGAGGAGTTGGCGCAGTGCGCGGCGGCCGTCGAGGGGGCCGGCGGGCGCGGCTGGGCGCAGGGCGAGTCCTGCGAGCGGATGGCCGCGGCGATGGCGCAGCTGGCCGTGGCCGTGCCGGAGCCGTCCGCGGCCGACGAACTGCTGGCGCTCGCCGAGCTGGTGACCCGCCGCACGCACTGAGCGCCGCGCTGGTGACCCGCCGCGCGCACTGAACGCCGCGCGCACTGAGCGCCGCACGCACTGAGCGCCGCACGCACTGAGCTGCGTACGCGCCGATCGCACACCCTGAGCGCCGCCGGGGCCGGCCTCCCGCCCCGGCGGCGCGTCACCCGAGGCCGGCCAACAGCCGCTGCTCCTTGGCCGGTTCGATGCCCTGCCGGAACGCCGCGTCCGGCCGCCCCTTGCGGCCCTCCGCGTCCGTGTCGTCCACCGGCCCGCGCGTGCGCAGCCACTCCCAGGTGTCCCGCGCGGTCTCGGCGAACGGGCGGCAGCGCAGCCCGGCGGCCCGGGCGCGGCTGCTGTCGACCTGCCAGACGTGCGCCCAGTCCGGCAGGTCCGGTGCCCAGAAGGGGAGTTCGAGCCAGGGTGCGACCTGGTCCGGCCCCTCGGCGAGCAGCGCGGCGTCGTCCACCCAGACGAGTTCGGTGTCCGGCGCGCCCGCGACCTGCCGGCAGGTCTCCAGCCACTGTCCGAAGGTGAGCAGTCCCGGCGGCGCCGTGGTGAGGAACCGGCCCGCCGCCCCGGCCGTCAGCCGGTCGAGCCCGAAGGCGGCGAAGTCCCGGACGTCGATCACCTGCATGGTCCGCCCCGGGTCGCCGGGGGCGAGCACCCGTCCGCCGCGTGCCATCCGCTCCAGCCACCAGGGCAGCCGTCCGCCGATCTCGTACGGCCCGACGAGCAGCCCGCTGCTGAGGACCAGCGTCCGCTCGGTGCCGAAGTGCCGCAGCACGGCGCGCTCGCAGCCGGCCTTCAGCTCGCGGCCGAACGGCTGGTCCGGCGGGGTGTCGGCGGGGCAGGGGAGCAGCGGCGAGTCCTCGGTGATCACCTGGACGGCCCAGTCGGCGTGGGCGTGCACGGAGGAGACGACGGTGTAGTGCGCGGCCCGGTCGCGCAGCAGCCGGGCGGAGAGCGCGGCCTGCGCGGGCTGCTGGGCGGAGGTGTCGACGACGGCGTCCCAGCTGCGGCCGTCGACCAGCCGGGCGAGGTCCTCGGCGCTGTCGCGGTCGCCCCGGACGGCGTCGACCCCGGGCAGGTCGCCGCCGCTGCGGCCGCGGTTGAAGGTGGTCACGTGGTGGTCGCGGGCGAGGGCCTCGGCGGCGTAGGCCCGGCCCAGGAAGGACGAGCCACCGAGCAGCAGGATCTTCATGCCGCCAGCCTGCCCCGCCGAACGGCGCCGCGAGCCCGGGTTAGCGCTGAGCAGATCCGGCCGCCGGCGGCGCGGGCGCTCGGCATGCCGCCCCACCCGGCCGCACTTAGCATCCCACTTGTACCCGTTCGACTACTCGTACGACTGCTGGTGCGGCTACCCGAACGACCACTCGAACGACCGCCCGTACGACCCGGTTCGGGCGCCGTCCCGCCGTCCCGCCGATCCCCGTCCCTCCCGCGCGAAGGACCCCCGATGACCCAGCCCGAGCTGGAGGCCCTGGCCGCCGACGCGTACGTCTACGGCTATCCGCTGGTCGCCGGCCTCACCATGGTCGACCGCTTCACCCGGGGCGGTCTGGGCACCCTCCCGGCAGCGGGGTTCAACCACTTCAGCCACGCCACCCGGCTGGCCGGCCCGGGCGACCACTTCGTCTCGGTGAACAACGACACCATCTACTCGATCGCCCAACTCGACCTCTCCGAGGGTCCGTTGGTGCTGGACGTGGCGGACGCCGCGGGCGCCTACTACGTGCTGCAGTTCATCGACGCCTGGACGGCCAACACCGCCTACCTCGGCCGCCGCGCCACCGGCACCGGCGAGCAGACCTGGCTGATCGTGCCGCCCGACTGGCACGGCACCCCGCCGGACCCGGCCCGGGTGATCGAGCTGCCGACCACGGTCGGCACCATCGTCGGCCGCTTCGCCTGCGCCGGCCCGGAGGACCTGCCCCGGGTCCGGGCCCTCCAGGCGGGCCTCACCCTCCGCCCGCTGGAGCCCGGCGGCCTGGTGGCCGGCCTGCCCGAGCCGGACCCGGACGTCCCCGAGCGGCTGGCCTTCTTCGAACGCCTGCGGGTCTGGATGCGGGCCTTCCCGCCGTCCGCGCCGGACATCGAGTACCAGCGCCGGTTCGCCCCGCTCGGTCTGCTCGACGAGGGTGCCTCGCCGTACCGCGCGGCCGCCGAGCAGTGGACGTTCGCCCTGGTCAAGGGCCTGGCGGCGGGCCGCGAGCGGGTCGAGGACGCCACCCGCCCGGCCGAGGAGCACCCGCTCGGGGAGTGGCGCGGCGCGCTGCACCTCTTCGACTACAACTCCGACCACCTGGGCCCCGGCACCCTGGACGACCCCGAGTGGCGCATCCCGGACCGCCGCGCCGCCTACCTGAGCCGGGCCGCCGCCGCCCGGGCCGGCCTCTGGGGCAACCACGCCTACGAGGCCTCGTACGCGATGACCTACGACGACGCGGACGGCCGCCCGCTCAGCGGCGCGCACCGCTACACCCTCCACTTCGACCAGCCGCCGCCCGCCGAGGCGTTCTGGTCGGTCACCATGTACGCGCTGCCGGACTACTACCTGGTGGAGAACCCGATCGACCGCTACTCGATCGGCGACCGCACCCCGGGCCTGGTGTACGGCGCGGACGGCTCGCTCACCGTGACCCTCCAGCACGAGCAGCCCGAGGACGCGACGGCGGCGGCCAACTGGCTGCCCACCCCGGCGGGCGAGTTCCGCCCGATCATCCGGATCTACCAGCCCGAACCGGCCGTCCTGGACGGCAGCTACCAGGTGCCGCCGATCGTCCGCGTGGACTGACCACCACCGCCCCCCGCCGGGGCTGCCGCCGACGCCCGACGCCGCGCTACCGCCCCGCGGGCGAGGCCGCCGTCGTCCCGCCCGGGTGCGGCGAGGCCGTGGCCGCTCCCGAGGCGGGGGCCGAGGGCGTCGGCGCCCCGGACGGCGAGCCCGACCCGGCGGGCGTCGACGGCGCCCCCGTCGCCGGACCGCCGGACGGCGCGGGCGAGGGCGCGGCCGTGGCGCTCGCGGACGGTCCGGTCGTGGGAGCCCCCGGAGCGGGAGCCCCCGACGTGGGAGCACTCGTCCCCCCGCTGCCGCTCGGCCCGCCGGTCGGGGGCGCCGTCGCCGTGCCGGACGGCTCCGGCGGCGAGGAGGCCGAGCCGCCCCGGTTGTGCGGCCCTCCCTCCAGGGTGACCACGGCCTGCGAGGGCGGCAGCGCGATCCGGGCCGTCCAGTGCGTGTCGGGCGCCAGGTCCTCGTCCACGGTGACGATCACGGTGATCCGCTGGCCGGGTGCGAGCGTCCCGGAGTCGCGGCTGAGCCGGAGCCAGCCCGCGTCCGTCACGGCCCGCCAACGGATCTCCGTGGCACCGGAGTTGGTGAGGGTCAGGACGGTACGGCTGCCGTACTCGCCGGCCTCGACGGTGAGCAGCCCGCCCGCGGCCGGGTCGTCGGCCCCGCCGCCGGGCGCGGAGGCCTGCTGGGCGAGCGGGGCCGGCGCGGCGACCAGGGTGGGGCTGCCGAGCGGGGTGGCGCCCCGGGCGGGCACGGGGACGGCGGGGCCCTGAAAGCTCAGCCGCGGAGAACCGGGCAGCAACGTTTCTGCACCACCCACCCCGCCCCCGCCCGGCC
>NZ_JZKH01000176.1 GCF_000961885.1 Streptomyces rubellomurinus | reverse complement strand
AAGCAGGACGACCGCGAGACCTTCGCCGCCTTCGTGGGCCAGGCCCACACCGCCGGCACCGCCGTCGACTGGACCGCCTTCTACGCGGGCACCGGCGCCCAGGTCGTCGACCTGCCCACCTACGCCTTCCAGCGCGAGCGCTTCTGGCTGACCCCGGGTGCGGGCGCCGGGGACGTCACGGCCGCCGGCCTGGACCGGATCGAGCACCCGGTGCTCGCCGCCGCCGCCCAGGTCGGTGACCGCGACGAGTGGCTGTTCACCGGCCGCCTCACCGCAGGCGCCCAGCCGTGGGTGGCCGACCACGTCGTGCTCGGCCACGTGATCGTCCCCGGTACGGCCTGGGTGGAGCTGGTCGCGGCGGCCGGTCGCCGGGTGGGTGTGCCGGTGGTGGACGAGCTGGTGATGGAGTCGCCGCTGCTGCTGGAGGAGGGCGCCGCCGCCCAACTGCGGGTCACCGTGGGCACGGTGGGCGAGGACGGCCGCCGCGAGGTGGCGGTGTTCGCCCGCCCGGAGGCGGCGGCCGAGGAGGCCGTCGAGCCGGTGTGCCACGCGCGCGGCTGGCTGGCCGCCGAGAGCGCCGCCCCGGCGGTGTGGCTGCCGACCGAGTGGCCGCCCGCCGGCGGCACGGAGCTGACCGGCGCCGCGCTGTACGCGGGCATGGCCGACCTCGGCTTCGACTACGGCCCGGTGTTCCAGGGCGTCCGGACGGCCTGGCGCGTCGGCGAGGCGGTGTACGCCGAGGTGGCCCTGCCGGGCGACACCGGCGGCGACGGCTTCGGCATCCACCCCGCGCTGTTCGACGCCTCCCTGCACGCCGGCCTGCTCTCGGACGGGCCCAACGACCAGGCGTTCCTGCCGTTCTCCTGGTCCGGGGTGCGGATCGCGCCGCGCGGCCTGTCCCGGGTGCGGATCCGGATGCGCCGGGTGGACGAGGCCGCCTTCGGGCTGGACGTGGTGTCCGAGCAGGGTGAGCCGGTGCTGAGCCTGGAGCGGCTGGACATGCGCCCGGTCGACGCGGCCCAGCTGGAGCGGCTGCGCAACGGCGGCGGGCAGTCCGTCTACCGGCTGGACTGGTCCCCGGTGGCGCTCGGCGCGGCGCAGCCCGTCCGCCCGGCGGTGCTGGGCGGCGCGGGCGTCGACGGCGAGCCGTTCGCCGACCTGGCCGCGCTGGAGAAGGCGCTCGCCGAGGGCGCCCCGAAGCCGCGGCTGGTCGTCGCGTCCGTCGCCGCCCGGGGCGCGGAGGCGGCCCGCGAGGCCGTCGTCGGGGCGCTGGCCCTGGTGCAGCGGTGGCTGGCCGCCGACTGGACGGCCGAGGTCCGGCTGGCCCTGGTGACCCGGAACGCGGTGGCCGTGGACGGCGGGGCGGCGGACACCGCCCAGGCCGCGCTCTGGGGCCTGCTGCGCAGCGCGCAGTCCGAGCACCCGGGCCGGTTCCTGCTGGTCGACCTGGACGAGACGGACGGCGAGGCGGACGGCGAGGCGCCCGACTGGGGCGCGCTGCTCGACGCCGACGAGCCGCAGGTCGCCGTGCGCGGCGAGCGCGTGCTCGCCCCGCGCCTGACCGCCGCGCCCGCCCCGGCCGCCGACGAGCCGTGGCACCTGTCCGTCACCCGCAAGGGCTCCCTGGACGGCGTGGAGGTCACCCCGTCGACCGCCCGCCGCCCGCTCGCGGCCGGCGAGGTGCGGATCGCCGTCCGCGCCGCCGGGGTGAACTTCCGCGACGTGCTGATCGCCCTCGGCGTGTACCCCGACGACGTCCCGCTGGGCGCCGAGGCGGCGGGCACGGTGCTGGAGGTCGGCACCGACGTCACCGACCTGGCCCCCGGCGACCGGGTGTTCGGGATCGTGGGCGGCTCCTTCGGCCCGGTGGCCGTCGCCGACCGGGCGCTGCTCGCCCGGATCCCGGACGGCTGGTCGTTCACCGAGGCGGCCTCCGTCCCGGTGGCGTACGCGACCGCCTACTACGGCCTGGTGGACCTGGCCGGGCTGCGCGCGGGCGAGCGGGTGCTGGTGCACGCCGCTGCCGGCGGGGTCGGCACGGCCGCCGTGCAGCTCGCCCGGCACCTCGGCGCGGAGGTGTTCGTCACGGCGAGCCGCGCCAAGTGGGACGGGCTGCGGGCCGAGGGCATCGCGGCCGACCGCATCGCCGACTCCCGCGACCCGGGCTTCCGGGACGCCCTGCTGGCGGCCACCGGCGCCGCCGGGGTGGACGTCGTGCTGAACTCGCTCACCGGCGAGTTCGTCGACGCCTCGCTGGACCTGCTGCCGCGCGGCGGCCGGTTCGTGGAGATGGGCAAGGCCGACATCCGCGACGCGGACGCCGTCGCGGCCGCCCGGCCGGGCGTCGCCTACCGCGCGTTCGACCTGTGGGAGGCCGGGCCGCAGCGCCTGGCCGAGCTGCTGGCCGAGATCGTCGCCCTGTTCGAGCAGGGCGTGCTGCGGTTCGCGCCCGTCCGCACCTGGGACGTCCGGCAGGGCCGCGAGGCGCTGCGCCACCTGCGCGAGGGCCGCAACGTCGGCAAGGTCGTGCTGACCGTCCCGGCCCCGCTGGGCGCGGACGGGACCGTCCTGGTCACCGGCGGTACGGGCGGCCTCGGCGCGGTCTTCGCCCGGCACCTGGCGGCCGCGCACGGCGTGCGCGACCTGCTGCTGCTCAGCCGCAGCGGCCCGCAGGCCCCGGGCGCCGCCGAACTGGTCGCCGAGCTGGCCGAGTTGGGCGCCACCGCGCAGGTCGTCGCCTGCGACGTCGCGGACCGCGCGCAACTGGCCGCCGCGATCGGCGGGTCGGCGAAGCCGCTGACCGCCGTCGTGCACGCGGCCGGCGTGCTGGACGACGGCACGGTCGAGTCGCTGTCGCCCGAGCAGGTCGCGCGCGTGCTGCGCCCGAAGCTCGAAGCAGCCTGGCACCTGCACGAGTTGACCGCCGGGACGGACCTTTCGGCGTTCGTGCTGTTCTCCTCCGTCGCCGCCCTGATGGGCAGCCCCGGCCAGGGCAACTACGCGGCGGCGAACGCGGCCCTGGACGCGCTGGCCGCGTCCCGCCGGGCCGCCGGCCTGCCCGCGACCTCGCTCGCCTGGGGCCTGTGGTCCGAAACGGCCGGCATGGCCGCCCAGCTGGGCGAGGCGGAGCTGGCCCGGCTCGGCCGGATGGGCGTCAGCGCGCTGACCCCGGAGACCGGCCCGGCCCTGTTCGACCGGTCGCTGGAGGTGGACGCCGCCGTGGTGGCGCCCGTCCTGCTGGACGCCGCCGTGCTGCGGCAGCAGGCCCGGGCGGGCCTGCTGCCGCCGCTGCTGCGCGGCCTGGTCCGGCTGCCGGCCCGGGCGGCCGACGCCGGGGCGGGCGTGCTCGCCCAGCGGCTCGGGGCTGTGCCGGAGGCGGAGCGCGAGCGGATCGTCCTGGAGGTCGTCCAGGCGCAGGTCGCGGCCGTCCTCGGCCACGCCTCGGCCGCCTCGATCGACCCGGAGCGCGCGTTCAAGGACCTCGGCTTCGACTCGCTGAGCGCCGTCGAACTGCGCAACCGGCTCACCCAGGCCACCGGCGTCCGACTGGCCGCCACCGTCGTGTTCGACCACCCGTCGCCGGCGGCCATCGCCCGCCACCTCCTGCCGGAGATCGTCCCCGACGCGGCGGCCCGCCCGAAGTCCGAGGAGGAGGAGATCCGCGCGCTGCTAGCGTCGATCCCGATCGACCGACTGCGGATGGCCGGACTCCTGGGCACCCTGCGGGAACTGGCGGACAGTGGGACGCCCGAAACGGCAACCGAGGAGGTCGGCGGCGCGTCGATCGACGAGATGGATGCGGAAGCCCTGATCCGGATGGCGCAGGAGGACCTCGGGTGAACCCGGCCGACCACGCCCTCGCCGCAATGAGCTCGGAGACGAAGGAATAGAGAATGGCCACCGATCAGAACCAGCTCATAGAAGCGCTGAGGAAGTCCCTCAAGGAGACCGACCGGCTCCGCCAGCTGAACAAGCAGATCCTCGCCCAGGCCAGCGAACCGCTGGCGATCGTCGGCATGAGCTGCCGCTACCCGGGCGGGGTCACCACCCCCGAGCAGCTGTGGGAGCTCGTGGCCGCCGGCCGTGACGCCGTCACCGGCCTGCCCACCGACCGCGGTTGGGACGTCGAGCGGATCTACGACCCGACCATGAGCCGCCCCGGCACCGTGTCCACCAGCGGCGGCGGCTTCCTGGAGGACGTCGGCGAGTTCGACGCCGACTTCTTCGGGATCTCGCCCCGCGAGGCCCTGGCCATGGACCCGCAGCAGCGCCTGCTGCTCGAAGCCTCCTGGGAGGCGTTCGAGCACGCCGGCATCGACCCGACCTCGCTGCGCGGCAGCAACACCGGCGTCTTCTGCGGCGTCGGCACCAGCGACTACTGCGCGATGCCCGCCGGCAGCCTGCCGCAGATCGAGGGCCTGCAGCTGACCGGCGGCGCGGCGAGCGTGTCCTCGGGCCGCATCTCGTACGTGTTCGGCCTGGAGGGCCCGGCGGTGTCCGTCGACACCGCCTGCTCCTCCTCCTCGGTCGCCCTGCACATGGCCGTGCAGGCGCTGCGCGCCAACGAGTGCTCGATGGCCCTGGTCGGCGGCGTCACCGTGATGTCCGGCCCGTTCATGCTGGCCGAGTTCAGCAAGCAGCAGGCCGTGTCGCCGGACGGGCGCTGCAAGGCGTACGCGTCCTCGGCGGACGGCACCGGCTTCGCGGACGGCCTCGGCCTGGTCGTGCTGGAGCGGCTGTCCGACGCCAAGCGCAACGGCCGCCGCATCCTCGGCCTGATCCGCGGCACGGCCGTCAACCAGGACGGCGCGAGCAACGGCCTCACGGCCCCGAACGGCCCGTCGCAGGAGCGGGTGATCCGGGCGGCGCTCGCCAACGCCGGGCTGTCGGCGGACGACGTGGACGCCGTCGAGGGCCACGGCACCGGCACCACCCTCGGCGACCCGATCGAGGCGCACGCACTGCTCGCGACGTACGGGCGCGAGCGCGAGGGCGAGCCGCTGTGGCTCGGCTCGATCAAGTCGAACATCGGCCACACCTCGATGGCCGCCGGTGTGGCGGGCGTCATCAAGATGGTGATGGCGATGCGCAACGGCGTGCTGCCCGCAACGCTGCACGTCGACGAGCCCTCGCCGCACATCGACTGGACCTCGGGCCGGGTGGAGCTGCTGACCGAGGCGCGGGAGTGGCCGGTCGTGGACGGGCGGCCGCGTCGTGCGGCCGTGTCCTCGTTCGGCGTCAGCGGGACGAACACGCACGTGATCCTGGAGGAGGCGCCGGCGGCGGAGGAAGCCCCGGTGGCCGAGCCGGCTCCGGTCGCTCCGGCGGTCGCGGTGCCGGTGTCGGGTCGCAGTGCGGCGGCGGTGCGGGCGCAGGCGGAGCGGCTGCGGGCGCATCTGCTGGCGCGACCGGAGCTGTCGCTCGCCGATGTGGGGTTCTCGGCGGCGACGACGCGGGCGCAGTTGGAGCACCGGGGTGTGGTGGCGGCCGCTGATCGTGAGCAGTTG
>NZ_JZKH01000175.1 GCF_000961885.1 Streptomyces rubellomurinus | reverse complement strand
GCCCGGCTGGTCGTCGCCGAGAACGCCACGTCCGCGACCGAGAGTTCGGGCTTCGCCAGCAGGTGCGACCGCAGCCGCTCGGCCTGCGCCCGCAGCGCCACGTCCGTCCGGGCGGACACCACGACCGGCAGCGGCGCCGCCGGCCCGGCCGGCTCGACCGCCACCGGCTCGGACGCCGGCGGCTCCTCGACGATGATGTGGGTGTTGGTGCCGCTCACGCCGAAGGAGGACACGCCCGCCCGGCGCGGCCGCTCGCCCGCCGGCCACTTCCGGGCCTCGGTCAGCAGCTCGACCCGGCCGGACTCCCAGTCCACGTGCGAGGACGGCTCGTCCACGTGCAGGGTCTGCGGCAGCAGCCCGTGCCGCATCGCCATGACCATCTTGATCACGCCCGCCACGCCGGCGCCCGCCGAGGTGTGACCGATGTTCGACTTGATCGAGCCCAGCCACAGCGGCTCGTCCCCGGCCCGCTCCCGCCCGTAGGTCGCCAGCAGGGCCTGCGCCTCGATCGGGTCACCCAGCTTGGTCCCCGTCCCGTGGCCCTCGACCGCGTCCACGTCGGCGAGCGACAGGCCGGCGCTGGCCAGCGCCGCCCGGATCACCCGCTCCTGCGACGGGCCGTTCGGCGCGGTGAGGCCGTTGCTGGCGCCGTCCTGGTTGATCGCGGTGCCCCGGATCAGGCCGTGGATGCGGCGCCCGTTGCGGCGCGCGTCGGACAGCCGCTCCAGCACGAGCAGCCCGAGGCCGTCCGAGAAGCCGGTGCCGTCCGCCGCCGACGCGTACGCCTTGCAGCGCCCGTCCTCGGCCAGGCCGCGCTGGCGGCTGAACTCGCGCAGCATGAACGGGCTGGGCATCAGCGTCACCCCGCCCGCCAGGGCGAGCGAGCACTCGCCGTTGCGCAGCGCCTGCACGGCCATGTGCATGGCCACCGAGGAGGACGAGCAGGCGGTGTCGACGGACACCGCCGGGCCCTCCAGCCCGAGCAGGTAGGAGATCCGGCCCGAGGACACGCTCGCCGCGCCGCCGGTGAGCTGGAAGCCCTCGATCTCCGGCAGGGCGCGCTCCTGCCCCATGCCGTAGTCGGTGACGCTCAGGCCGCAGTAGACGCCGGTGTCGCTGCCGCGCAGCGCGCCGACGTCGATCCGCGCGTCCTCGAAGGCCTCCCAGGAGGCTTCCAGCAGCAGGCGCTGCTGGGGGTCCATCGCGGTCGCCTCGCGCGGGCTGATGCCGAAGAACTCGGCGTCGAACTCGCCGATGCGGTCGACGAATCCGCCGCCCCGGGCGTAGACCGTGCCGGGCTGCTCGGGGTCCGGGCTGTACAGCCGCTCCAGGTCCCAGCCGCGGTCGTCGGGCAGCGGCGCGATGGCGTCGCGCCCCTCGGCGACCAGCTCCCACAGCTCGTCCGGCGAGGACACCCCGCCGGGGTAGCGGCAGCTCATGCCGATGATCGCCAGCGGCTCGGTCGCCCGGGACTCGGCCTCCTCCAACTGCGCCCTGGTCTCGTTGAGTTCGAGCGCGACCTTCTTGAGGTAGCGGACCAGCTTCTCCTGCTGGTCGACGTTCTCCGTCATCTCCGTGTCCCCCGTCACTCGTCCCCCAGCTGAACATCGATCATTCGGAACAGGTCCTCGGCGGTGGTCGCCGCTTCGAGCTGCTCCCGCTCGCTCTGCGCCCGGCTCACCGGCTCGCCCTCGGCCGTGCCGCCGGCCGCTGCCGCGGCTCCGGCACTGATGGCCGACAGCAGGGTGCGCAGGCGCTTGGCCACCCGCTGCTGCTCCTCCGCCGAGCTGGCGGCGAGCATCTCCTCCAGCCGGCGGACCTCCTGGTCGATCGGAGGCTCGGCCGGCGTGCCGCCGCCCAGCTCCGACAGCAGCAGCTCCGCCACCGCCGCCGGCGTCGGGTGGTCGAACACCAGGGTGGCCGGCAGCCGCACGCCCGTGGACTGGGCGAGGCGGTTGCGCAGTTCGACGGCTCCGAGCGAGTCGAAGCCGAGGTCCTTGAAGGCCCGGTCCGGCTCGATCGCGGCCGCCGAGGCGTGCCCGAGGACGGCCGCGACCTGCGCCTGGACGGCCTCCAGCACGATCCCCGCGCGCTCTGCCTCCGGCACCGCCGCCAGCCGCTGCACCAGCATGCTCGCCCCGGTGTCGGCCGCCCTGGCGGGCAGCCGGACCAGGCCGCGCAGCAGCGGCGGCAGCATCCCGGCCCGGGCCTGGGCGCGCAGCACGGTGGTGTCCAGCAGCACCGGGGCCACCACGGCCGCGTCCACGTCCAGCGACCGGTCGAACAGGGCCGGGCCGGTCTCCGGGGTCAGCGCGCTGACGCCCATCCGCTCCAGTCGGGCGAACTCGGCCTCGCCCAACTGGGCCGCCATACCGGCGGTTTCGGACCACAGGCCCCAGGCCAGCGAGACCGCCGGCAGGCCGGCGGCCCGGCGGGACGCGGCCAGCGCGTCCAGCGCCGCGTTCGCCGCCGCGTAGTTCGCCTGGCCCGGGCTGCCGATGAGCGCGGACACCGAGGAGAACAGCACGAACGCCCTGAGCTCGGATGCGGCGGTCAGCTCGTGCAGGTGCCAGGCGGCGTCGAGCTTCGGGCGCATCACCCGCTCGACCTGTGCGGGCGACAGCGAGGCGATCACGCCGTCGTCGAGCACACCGGCGGCGTGCACGACGGCGGTCACCGGGTACTCCAACGCGCCGAGCGCGGCGGCCAGTTGCTCGCGGTCGGCGACGTCGCAGGCGACGACCTGCGCGGTCGCGCCCAACTCCGCGAGCTCGGCGACCAGTTCGGCCGCGCCGGCGGCCCGCGGGCCGCTGCGGCTCAGCAGCAGCAGGTGGCGCACGCCGCGGGCGGCGGCGAGGTGGCGGGCGAAGACCGCGCCCAGGCCACCCGTACCACCGGTGATCACCACCGTGCCCTCGGCGTCGAACTCCACCGTCTGCGGCTCGCCGGCCGAGGCCTTCACCAGGCGCGGCGCCAGCGGCTTGCCGGCGCGCAGCGCCAGCTGCGGCTCGTCGGCGTCCAGCAGTGCGCCCCAGTCCGGCTCGGAGCCGTCCAGGTCCAGCAGCAGGAACCGGTCCGGGTTCTCGGACTGCGCGCTGCGCAGCAGGCCCCACAGCGCGGCCTGGGCGACGTCCGCCGCCCCGCCGTCCACGGCCACCGCGTTGCGGGTGACCAGGGCCAGCCGGACCTCGGCCGTCCAGTCGGCGGCCAGCCACCGCTGCACCAGGGCCAGCGCCCCGGCCACGGCCTCGCGGGCCGCCTCGGCCCGGTTGCCGCCCTCCGGGGTGGCCACGGACGCGACGACCAGCCGCGGCTTCGGGGCACCCTCGGCGAGCGCCTTCTCCAGCGCTGCCAGGTCGGCGAACGCCTCGCCCTCGACACCGGCACCGCCCAGCACCGCCGGGCGGACGGGCTGCGCCGCGCCGAGCGCCACCGGGGACCAGTCCAGCTGGTACACCGACTGGGCGCCACCGCGCCGCAGCCGCTCCAGCTGGGAGAGGTCGACCGGGCGCATGTCCAGCCGCTCCAGGCTCAGCACCGGCTCGCCCTGCTCGGACACCACGTCCACCCGCAGGGCGGACTCACCGGCGGGCGAGATCCGGACCCGGACCCGGGACAGGCCCTGACGTCCGCCCGTCACCTTCGACCACGAGAACGGCAGCAGGGTCGCGCCGCCGTCCGCGCCCTTCTCCGCGAACGCGCCGTGCAGCGTCGCGTCGAACAGCGCCGGGTGGAGAGCGAAGCCCTCGCCGCCGGTGTCGCCCGGCAGGGCCACCTCGGCGAAGACCTCGGAGCCCACGCGCCAGGCCGTCCGCACGCCCTGGAACACCGGGCCGTAGTCGAAGCCGAGCTCGGCCATGCCCGCGTACAGCGCGGCGCCGGTCATCTCGGTACCCCCAGCAGGCGGCCACTCGGTCGGCAGCCACACCGCCGGAGCGGCGCCCTCGGCCGCCAGCCAGCCACGGGCGTGGCAGACCGCCTCCGTCACCTCGTCGGCCGCCGACTCCGGACGGGCGAACACCGCCACCTCGCGGCGGCCGTCCGCACCCGCGACGCCCACCGTGACGCGCAACTGCGCGGCGGCGCCCTCGTCCAGCAGCAGCGGCGACTCCATCACCAGCTCGTCCACCACCGGCGCACCCACCCGGCGCCCGGCCGCCGCGACCAGCTCCACCCAGGCCGTGCCCGGGACGATCACCATGCCCAGGACGACGTGGTCGCGCACCCACGGCTGCGCCTCGGCGGAGAACCGGCCGGTGAACACCCACTCGTCGCGGTCGCCGACCTGCACGGCCGCCGCCAGCACCGGGTGCTCCATCCGGTCCAGCCCGGCCGCGATGACGTCACCGCCCTGCGCGGACGGGGTGAGCCAGTAGGTCTCCCGCTGGAAGGCGTAGGTCGGCAGGTCGACGACCTTGGCGCCGGTGGCGGCGAACGCGGACTCCCAGTCGACCTTCACGCCGGCGGCGTGGGCCTGGCCCAGGGACAGCAGGAAGCGCGGCAGGCCGCCCTCGTCCCGCTTCAGCGAACCCACCACCGAGACCCGGCCGTTGGCGTCCGCCGCCTCGACGGCATCCTCGACCGCCATGGTGAGAACGGGGTGCGGGGAGGCCTCGACGAAGCAGCCCATGCCCTGGTCGATCAGCGCGCGGATGGCAGGCTCGAATCCGACCTGGCCGCGCAGGTTCCGGTACCAGTAGGCGGCGTCCACACCCGCCGTGTCGATGAACTCGCCGACCACGGTGGAGTAGAACGGGATCCGGCCGCTGGTCGGCTCGACCGGCGCGAGGGCGGCGAGCAGCTCGGCCTCGATCGTCTCGACCTGCTGCGAGTGCGAGGCGTAGTCCACCTTGACCTTGCGGGCCCGGATGCCGTCGCGCTCGCAGGCCTCGAACACCTCGTCCAGCGCGGCGACTTCACCCGCCACGACGACGGCGGCGGGGCCGTTGACGGCGGCGACGGAGAGGCGGCCCGCGTACGGCGCGAGCAGTTCCTCGACGCGGTCGACGGGCAGGGCCACGGACATCATGCCGCCCAGGCCCGCGAGCTTCTCGCGCACCAACTGGCTGCGTACCGCGACGATCCGGGCCGCATCGCGCAGCGACAGGCCGCCCGCGACGTACGCCGCCGCGATCTCGCCCTGCGAGTGGCCGACCACCGCCGCGGGCTCGACACCGTACGAGCGCCACAGGGCGGCGAGGCTGACCATCACCGCGAACAGAGCCGGCTGGACGACGTCCACCCGCTCGAACGACGGCGCACCCTCCCTGCCGCGGAGGACGTCCTCCAAGTTCCAGTCCACGAACTCGGCCAGCGCCTCGCCACAGGCCGCGATCTCCGCCGCGAACACCGGCGCCGAGTCCAGCAGTTCGACGGCCATGCCGACCCACTGCGCGCCCTGGCCCGGGAACACGAACACCGGCTTCACCGTGCCACCGGCCGAACGCCCCTCCACCACCAGCGGCGAGGGCTCGCCCAGCGACAGAGCCGCCAGACCCGCCAGCAACTGCTCACGATCAGCGGCCGCCACCACACCCCGGTGCTCCAACTGCGCCCGCGTCGTCGCCGCCGAGAACCCCACATCG
>NZ_JZKH01000174.1 GCF_000961885.1 Streptomyces rubellomurinus | reverse complement strand
GGCCCGGCCGAACGGCCGCCCGGTGCCCACCCAGGCGAAGGCGCCGAACCCGGGCCCGCGCCAGGGCGGCGCGCCCGCCGCGCCGTTCGGCGCCGAGGCCCCGCTGGAGGAGCCCGGCGTCTACCAGGCCGCCGACCCGTTCGCGCCGGTCGCCGACCCGTTCGCCCCGGCCGCCGGCCCCGAGGCCGGTGCGCGCGGCCCGCGCGGCGGCCGTCCGCAGCCGGGCGGCCCGCGGCAGAACGGACCGCGGCAGAACGGCCCGCGCCCGGGCGCCGCCCCGCAGGGCCCGGCGGTCGAGCAGCCGAACCCGGAGGACACCTCCGTCGACGGCTTCGCGCCGATCCGCGAGGACGTCCTGCCGCCCGCCGGCATACCCGGCCGGCCCGGCGGCGGTGCCCCGCGCGCCGCCGAAGGCCGTCCGCAGCCGGGCCTGTTCGCCTCGGCCCCGACCGGCACCGACCCGTTCGGCACCCAGCGCACCGCCGCTCCGGGCCAGGACGCCTTCGCCCCGCACGGAGCCCCGCAGGGAGCCCCGCACGGAGCGCCGCAGGGGGCCCAGCAGCCGGGCGGCCAGCCCGGTGCCCAGGCCGCCGCCCCCGGCTCGCTCTTCCCGGGCGTCCCGAACGCCCAGGGCGCCCCCGGCGCCGCCCCCGGCCGCCCGCAGCGGGCCGGGCGCGACCCGGAGGCCACCGAGGTCACCCCGCTGCCCGCACCGGCGCCCTCAGCCACCGAGCCCGGGCCCGCGGCCGCCCCGAAGCCCGCGCCCGCACCGGCGCCCGCGCCGGCCAAGGCCGAGCCCGCCAAGGCCAAGCGCGGCGGCCCCGGCAAGAAGCTCGTCAAGCTCGGCGTCTACGCCGTGGCCGGCGTGCTGTTCCTCGGCGCCGCGGCGTACGGCACCGGCCTGATGCTCAACCAGTCGGACGTCCCCAAGGGCACCGTGGTGCTCGGCACCGACATCGGCGGCAGCAGCCGCGACCAGGCCATCCACCAGCTGGACGGCACGGTCGGCAAGGCCGGCCAGCAGCCGCTCAAGCTGAAGATCGGCGACCAGACGGTCGACCTCGACCCGACCGCGGCCGGGCTGAGCTTCGACACCACGGCCACCGTGGACGGCCTCGCCCAGCACAGCTACAACCCGGTCGACGTGATCAAGTCGATCCAGGGCGGCAGCAAGGCGGTCCAGCCGGAGGTCCGGATCGACCGGGCGAAGCTGAAGTCCGCGCTGGACTCGCTGGCCGCCGGCTCCGGGCAGGGGCTGCAGGAGGGCTACGTCAAGTTCTCCGACACCGGCGACCCGGTCGTCGTCCCCGGCAAGGCCGGTCAGGCGGTGGACTCGGCGGGCGCCCTGGACGCCGTCGAGCAGGCCTACCGCGACCGCGCCGCGGGCAAGCCCGACCAGCCGATCGCGGTCGCCCTGACCGCCGCCCAGCCGAAGGTCTCCGCCCAGGCCCTGCAGGCCGCCGCGGACGGCCTCGGCAAGCAGGTGACCAACGGCAAGATCCACATCGTGGCCGGCGCCAAGTCCTTCGACTTCGGCGGCAAGACCGCCGCCAAGGCGCTCACGCTGGTCCCGGACGCCAACGGCAAGATCACGCCCAAGTGGGACCTCGACGCGCTGGGCTCCCAGCTGAACGGCGTCTTCGACAAGGTGAAGATCAAGAAGAACGGCCAGACCGCCGCGATCACCCCGCAGGACGTCGCGGACGCCATCACCCCGCTGTTCGACAAGACCGGCGACAAGGACCGCACCTTCAAGTTCACCGTCGCCTGACGAGCGGACCCCGCAGGGGCGGGCTTGCCGGATCGTGACCGATCCGGCGGGCCCGCCCCTCGACAACTCCCCCTCCAGGTCAGCAAGATGTGACGCCACACCTTCCGCCCCAGCCACCTCAGTCACACCGGGAGCACGCCGATGGGCCGCCGCCTCCAGCACCACCGGACGGCGCTGCTCGCCGGCCTCACCGCCGTCACGCTCTCCCTCACCCTGTGCGGCTGTGCCGGCCAGGGCGATCCCGCCGCGGACGCCGCGCCGTCCGCCGCCGCGGCCCCCAAGCTCACCTCGATCGACATCAACCCGCACGACCGGGCCCAGCTGCGCCAGGGCGGCACCCTGAACCTGGCGATCCCGCAGTTCTCCCACCAGTGGTCGCCGATCCACACCGACGGCAGCGAGTCCTCGACCATGACCGTCGCCAAGCCGCTGCTGCCCACCTTCTTCCGCTCCGACGCGGCCGGCACCCAGACCCCCAACCCGGCCTACCTGCAGGAGGCGCACGCCGAGACCAGGAACGGCCGGCAGGTGGTCACCTGGACGCTCAACCCGAAGGCGCACTGGTCCGACGGCACCCCGATCACCTGGCGCGACATCGAGGCCAACTGGCGCGCCCTGAACGGGAAGGACCCGGCCTACCGGCCGTCCAGCAACACCGGCTTCGAGCTGGTCTCCGCGGTCGAGCGCGGCAAGGACGACTTCCAGGCCGTGATGACCTTCGACCGCCCGTTCAACGAGTGGCAGTCGATGTTCAACGGCGCCGCCAACGCGCCGCTGCTGCCGGCCAGCCGGATCGCCACCCCGGACCTGTTCAACACCGCCTACCTGGACGCGATCCCGGTCACCGCCGGCCCGTTCAAGCTGGAGAAGCTGGACCGCGCCACCCAGACCGTCAGCCTGGTCGCCGACCCCGCCTGGTGGGGCGACAAGCCGATGCTGGACCGGATCGTCTTCCACGCCATGCTGCCCAACGAGATGCCCGCCGCCTTCGCCAGGGGCGAGCTGGAGCTCGTCAACATCGGCCCGGACGTGGCGGGTTACCAGACCGTCAAGAACACCAAGGGCGCGGTGGTCCGCCGGGCGGGCGGGCCGGACTTCCGGCAGTTCACCCTGAACGCCCGCACCCCGGCGCTCTCCGACGCGACCGTCCGGCAGGCCGTGTTCCAGGCGATCAACCGGGACGCCGTCATCCGCTCGGACCTCAACGGCCTGGACTGGCCCGCCGTCCCGCTCAACAACCACCTGCTGGTCGCCAACCAGAACGCCTACCGGGACAACTCCCTGGGCCTCGCCCGCTTCGACCCCGCCGAGGCCGCCCGCAAGCTGGAGGCGGCCGGCTGGAAGCTGGAGGGCGACGTGCGGAAGAAGGACGGGCACGAGCTGAACCTGCGGATGGTCGTCCCGGCCGGCGTCACCCAGGCCCAGAACGAGGCCGCCAGCACCACCAGGATGCTCAAGGACGTCGGCATCAAGGTCACCACGGTGACCGCCGCCGCCAACGAGTTCTTCGACAAGTACGTCAACCAGAACAACTTCGACATCGCCGCCTACTCGCTGCTCGGCACCCCCTTCCCGGCCAGCGGCAACCGCTCCAACTTCGTCCAGAACGGCGGCACCAACCACGTCGGCGCCGGCAGCGCGGCGGTGGACTCCGCACTCGACCGGGCCGCCGCCGCGCCCGACGCGGCCACCGCCTCCGAGGCGATCAACCAGGCCGACGCCGAGCTCTGGAAGGTGGCCGGCATGCTGCCGCTGTACCAGCGGCCGCAGCTGATGGGCGCCCGCGCCGACCTCGCCAACATCGGCGCGCAGGGCCTGTCCGACATCGTCTGGGAGAACGTCGGCTACACCGGCTGAAGCCACTCGCCGGCTCAGCCGTGCAGCGTCTCCCGCCAGTAGTGGCAGGCGCTGCGGCGGCCCGGCAGCTCGCCGCCGCCCTCGCCCAGCACCGGTGTCAGCAGCGGGAGTTCGGTCAGGCAGCGGTCCTGCGCCCGGTCGCAGCGGGGATTGAAGGCGCAGCCCTGCGGGATCTGCAGCAGGCTGGGCGGCAGGCCCTTGATGGCGTGCAGGTCCCGCCCCTTCTGGTCCAGCCGGGGGATCGAGTCGAGCAGGCCGCGGGTGTACGGGTGCGCCGGGCGGGCGTACAGCTCGCGCACCGGGGCGGTCTCGACGATCCGGCCCGCGTACATCACGGCGATCTTGTCCGCGGTGTCGGCCACCACGCCGAGGTCGTGGGTGATCAGGATCAGCCCCATCCGGAACTCGGCCTGCAACTCGGCGAGCAGGTCCATCACCTGGGCCTGGACGGTCACGTCCAGCGCGGTGGTCGGCTCGTCGGCGATGATCAGGTCGGGCTGCAGGGCCAGCGCCATGGCGATCATGATGCGCTGGCGCATGCCACCGGAGAACTGGTGCGGGTAGTCGCCGACCCGCTGCTTGGCGGCCGGGATGCGGACCCGTTCCATCAGCTCGACGGCCTTGGCCTTGGCCTCCGCCCGGGACAGGCCCTGGTGCACCCGGAACATCTCGCCGAGCTGGTAGCCGACGCTGAGCACCGGGTTGAGCGCGGACAGCGCGTCCTGGAAGATCATCGCGATCCGCTGGCCGCGGACGGCCCGGCGGGCCCCGGCGGACATGGTCAGCAGGTCCTCGCCGCGGAAGAGGATCCGCCCCGCGGAGATCCGGGCCGGCGGCACGTCCAGGATGCCCATGATCGCCTGCGCCGTCACCGACTTGCCCGAGCCGGACTCCCCCAGCACCGCCAGGGTCTCACCGGCGGCCACCGAGTAGCTCACCCCGTTCACGGCCCTGGCCACGCCGTCCCGGGTGTGGAACTCCACGTGCAGGTCGTCGACCTCGAGCAACGGGGTCCCGGGCGCCAGGCTCGGCCGGCTTCCGATCACCTCCACCGCGTCCATCAGCAGCCCTCCTCCGCGCAGCGCGACCTTCGCCGGGCGCAGAGCAACTATCAAGGACGGGGCCGCACTTGGGGAGGGCGCGGGAGATCTCGGTTGCATCACGGCGAAAGGGCGCGCCCCCGGGAACGGGGACGCGCCCTCGGGCCCGCGGTGCTACTGCTGCTCCGGCTCCGGGCCGTTCTCGCGCTCCGCCGCGCTCTGCCCGTTCTCGCGCTCCGCCGCGCTCTGCTCGATGTCGCGCTCCGCCGCGCTCTGCTCGATGTCGCGCTCCGCCGCGAAGTGACACGCCGAGTCGTGGAACGCCCCGCCCTCCAGCCAACTCGGCGAGACGAGCAGCGGGACCTCCACCGCGCACCGCTCCTGCGCCTTCCAGCACCGCGTCCGGAACCGGCAGCCGGACGGCGGGTTGGCCGGCGAGGGCACGTCCCCGGTGAGCACGATCCGGTCGCGCGACTCCCGCGCGGCCGGGTCCGGCACCGGCACGGCGGACAGCAGCGCCTGGGTGTACGGGTGCGTCGCGTGGTCGTAGATCTCGGTGTCGCTGCCGATCTCGACCATCTTCCCCAGGTACATCACCCCGACCCGGTCGGAGATGTGCCGGACGATCGAGAGGTCGTGCGCGATGAACATGTACGACAGGTTGAACTCGCCCTGCAACTGCTCCAGCAGGTTGATCACCTGCGCCTGCACCGACACGTCGAGCGCCGACACCGGCTCGTCGCAGATGATGATCTCGGGCTTGAGGCCGAGCCCCCGGGCGATGCCGATGCGCTGGCGCTGGCCGCCGGAGAACTGGTGCGGGTACCGGTTGATGTACTCGGGGTTGAGCCCGACGACGTCCAGCAGGTCCTGGACGGCCTTGCGGCGGTCGCCCTTGGGCGCGACCTCGGGGTGGATCTCGAAGGGCTCGCCGATGATGTCGCCGACCGTCATGCGCGGGTTGAGCGAGGTGTACGGGTCCTGGAACACCATCTGGATGTTG
>NZ_JZKH01000173.1 GCF_000961885.1 Streptomyces rubellomurinus | reverse complement strand
GTCGGCGGGCGCGGTGGAGCTGCTGACGGACGAGGTGCCGTGGCCTGCGGGCGGTTCGCGGGTCCGGCGGGCCGGGGTGTCCTCGTTCGGGATCAGCGGCACGAATGTGCACGTGGTGCTGGAGGAGGCGCCGGAGACGGTCGTGCCGGAGGCGGTGAGCCCGGGCGGGGTGGTGCCGTGGGTGGTGTCGGCGCGGTCGGGTGCGGCGTTGCGGGCGCAGGCGGAGCGGCTGCGGGAGTGGGCGGTGGCGCATCCCGAGGCCGAGCCGGCAGACGTCGGCCGGGCGCTGGTGACGGGGCGGGCGGTGTTCGAGCACCGGGCGGTGGTGGCGGGGCGGGATCTGGCCGAGCTCGTGGCGCGGCTGGGTGAGGTGGCCGAGGGGGAGTCGGTTCCTGTTTCCGGTTCGGGTGCGGTGTTCGTGTTCCCGGGGCAGGGGTCGCAGTGGGCGGGGATGGCGGCTGAACTCCTTGATGTCTCGCCGGTGTTCGCTGCTGCGGTTGATGAGTGTGCGGCGGTGATGGATTCGTTGACGGACTGGTCGCTGGTGGACGTCCTGCGGGACGGTTCGGACGGGCTGCTGGAGCGGGTCGACGTCGTGCAGCCCGCGCTGTTCGCCGTGATGGTCGGGCTGGCCCGGTGGTGGGAGTCCTGCGGGGTGCGGCCGTCCGCCGTGATCGGGCACTCGCAGGGGGAGATCGCCGCCGCGCACGTGGCCGGGTTGCTCTCGCTCGAAGACGCGGCGCGGGTGGTGGTGCTGCGCAGTCGGGCGCTGCGGCAGGTGTCGGGCGGCGGGATGCTGTCGGTCGGTGTCGGTGTCGAGCGGGCGGCTGAACTCGTGGAGGCCGATGGCCGGTTGTCGTTGGCGGCGGTCAACGGTCCGTCCAGCGTGGTGCTGTCGGGTGACACCGAGGCCCTGGCGGCCGTGGTCGAGCGGTGCGAGCGCGAGGGTGTCCGGGCGCGCATGATCCCCGTGGACTACGCCTCGCATTCGGCGCACATGGACGCGGTGCGCGACGAGGTCGCCGAACTGTCGGCGAGCGTACGGCCGTTGGCTGGCCGGATCGCGATGTACTCCACGGTCACCGGTGAAGTGGTCGCCGACCCCGAGCGGTTGGCGGGTTCGTACTGGTTCGACAACCTGCGCGGCACCGTCCGCCTGGACACGGCGGTCGCATCGGCGGTCGCGGACGGCCACACGCTGTTCCTGGAGTGCAGCCCCCACCCCGGCCTCGTCGTCCCGATCGCCGACCAGCTGGAGGACACCCCCGGCGGCGCCGTCCTGGAGACCCTGCGCCGCGGCGAGGGCGGCCCCGAGCGCCTGGTGACGGCCCTTTCCGCGGCCTTCGTCGCGGGCCTGCCTGTCGACTGGGCCACCCAGCTGCCCGCCGGACCCCGGGCCGACCTGCCGACGTACGCCTTCCAGCGTCGCCGCTACTGGCTCGACCAGGGTGTCCGGACGGGCGACCCGGCCGGGCTCGGGCTGGCGTCGGCCGGGCACCCGCTGCTGGGTGCGGCGGTCAGCTCGGCGCACGACGGCACCGTGCTGTTCACGGGCCGCCTCTCCACGGCCGCTCACCCTTGGCTCGCCGACCACGTCGTCCTGGGCGCGGCGATCGTGCCGGGGACGCTGTTCGTCGAGCTGGCGGCCTGGGCGGGCGGCGAGGTCGGCAGTCCGACCGTCGAGGAACTGACCCTGCACACCCCGCTCGTCCTGCCCGACACGGACGCCGAGGCGCTGTGGATCCAGGTCGTCGTGGGCGCGCCGGACCCGGCCGGCGTCCGTACGGTCAGCGTGCACTCGCGGCCGGAGCACGCGCCGGCCGAGGAGCCCTGGACGCGGCACGCGGACGGCACGCTGGCGGACGGCGCGCCGGTCGACGGCACACTGGTCGACGCCGCCGATCCCGCGTGGGCGAGCTGGCCGCCGACCGGCGCCGAGCCGCTGGACGTCGGCGACTTCTACGAGCGCCTGGCGGCCGCCGGGGTCGACTACGGCCCCGCCTTCCGGGGCCTGCGCCAGACCTGGCGGCACGGCGACGACCTGTTCGCCGCCGTCGAACTCCCCGCCGAGCAGGAGCGCGAGGCGGCCGGTTTCGCCGTGCACCCGGCCCTGCTCGACGCCGGGGTGCAGGCGCTGCGGGCGGGCGCCGGTGCGGACGAGGAGGTGCGGGTGGCGTTCTCCTGGCGCGGCGTCCGCTTCTCCGGCGCGGGGCCGGTCGGCCTGCGGGTCCGGCTGTCCCCGGCCGGGGAGGGCGCGGTCTCGATGCGGGTCGCGGACGCGGCGGGCCGCCCGGTCGCCGTCGTCGAGTCGCTGTCCGTCCGCCCGGTCTCCGCCGAGCAGCTGCGCGCGGCCGGCGGGGTGCACCGGGACGCGCTCTTCCGGCTGAGCTGGGACGCGTGCGAGGCGGTCGAGCCGCGCTGCGACGCGCCCGGACGTCTCGCCCTGCTCGGCGCGGCGGACGGCCTCGACGGCTTCGACGGCCTCGATGCGGTGCTGCGCTACGAGGACGTGGCGGCGCTCGCCGCCGCCGTCGCGGCCGGTGGGCCCGCGCCGGATGTCGTGGTGCTCGCCGTGACCGACCCGGACCAGGCCGTCGGCCGTACGGTGGCCCGGGTCGCCGCCGAGGTCGCGGCGTGGGCGGCCGCACCGGGGCTGGCGGAGAGCAGGCTCCTGCTGGTGACCCGGCAGGCCGTCCGCGCGGCCGCCGAGGACCGGGTGCCCGATCCGGCGAGGGCGGCCGGGTGGGGCGCGGCGTGCGCGCTGCAGGCCGCGCACCCGGACCGGATCCTGCTCGTCGACCTGGACGACGACCCGGCCTCGGCCGCCGCGCTGCCCGTACTGGCGTCCAGCGGCGAACCGAGGCTCGCCCTGCGCGGCGGACGGCCGTTCGCCCCGTCCCTGGTCAAGGCCCCGGTGGCCCAACCGGCTACGGAAGGACCGCAGTTGGCCCGGGGTGGCACGGTGCTGATCGGCGGCGCGGACGCCCCGCTCGCCGCCGTACTGGCCGGACACCTCGTCGCCGCCCACGGCGTCCGCCGCCTCGTCCTCCTGCCGAGCGACAACACCGGCACCGGTACCGGCACCGACGCCGTGCGCCGGCTCGCAGGCCGGCTGGCCGAGGCGGGCGCCGAGGCCGAGGTCGTCACCTGGGCCTCCGGCGACCGCGAGGGGCTGAGCGCCGCGCTGAAGGACGCCACCGCCGAGCACTCGGGCGCGCTCCTCCTGGCGCTCTCCCCGGCGAGCGGCCTGCTCGGCGTGCCCGAGCAGCCCGAGGCTGCTGCGGCCGCCGCCTTCGCCGAGGCGCTGGCAGCCGCCCGGCACGCCGAGGGACTGCCCGCCGCGGTCCTTGCCTGGGGGCCCGTCGCGCTCGGCGGACACGACGCCGAACCCCCGGCAGGGCTCCTGGAGTTGACCGAGGCCGAGGCGGTCGCCCTCTTCGACGAGGCGCTGTGCATGGCCGGTGGTCCCGGACTGGTCCTCGCCCGGCCCGACCGCGCGGCGCTGCGCACCCGCCCGGAGGCCGTCCCCGGTCCGCTGCGGCACCTGCTGCGCGGCCTGGCGGCGCGCCGCCAGGCGGGGGCCGCCGGGGCGGCCGAGACCGCGGGCGGCGAGGCCCTGCAGCGGCGGCTGGCGGCGCTGTCCGGGGAGGAGCGCGAGCGTGAACTGATCACGCTCGTCCGGACCTTGGCGGCCGCCGTGCTGGGCCACCAGGGAGAGGACCAGGTCGGGCCCGAGCGGGCGTTCAAGGAGGTCGGCTTCGACTCCCTGATGGCGGTCGACCTGCGGAACCGCCTGATCCGCGCCACCGGGGTGCACCTGCGCTCGACCCTGGTGTTCGACTACCCGAACCCGGTCAGCCTGGCCCGCCACGTCGTGACGCGCCTCGCCGAGGACGCCTCGGAGGCCACCCCCGTGCTCGCCGACCTGGACCGGCTGCACGAGGCCCTGCCGGCGGTCCTGGCCGAGGCCGGCGCCCGCGACCGGGTCGCCGAACGCCTGCGCGAGCTCCTGGCGTTGTGCGCGGACACCGGCGCGGACGCGGACGGCGGGGCGGAGGGAGCCGACGCGGACGACCTGCGGTCCGCCACCGACGACGAGCTGTTCTCCCTCGTCGACCAGGGCTTCGAGTGATCCCCGGGCACCGGCAGGACCGGCAGGACCGGCAGGACCGGCACCAGACCAGCGACAACGACCGTTCGATCGAGGAGTCGGAGTAGACGTGGCCGAGTCGGAAGAGAAGCTGCGGTCGTACCTCAAGCGGGCCGTCGCCGACGCGCGGGACGCGCACCGGCGGGTGCGGGAGCTGGAGGAGCAGGGCCGCGAGCCGATCGCCATCGTGGGCATGGCCTGCCGCTTCCCGGGCGGGCTGTCGACACCGGAGCGGCTGTGGGAGTTCGTGGCGGGCGGCGGCGACGCGATCGGCCCCTTCCCGACCGACCGGGGCTGGGACCTGGAGGCCCTGTACGACCCCGACCCCGACACCCCCGGCACGGCGTACGTCCGCGAAGGCGGATTCCTCTACGACGCCGCCGAGTTCGACGCCGGCTTCTTCGGGATCTCGCCGCGCGAGGCGCTGGCCATGGACCCGCAGCAGCGCCTGCTGCTGGAGATCTCCTGGGAGGCGTTCGAGCGCGGCGGCATCGACCCGACGAGCCTGCGAGGCAGCCGCACCGGGGTCTACACCGGGATCAACTGGCTCGACTACACCACCGTCCTCGCCCGCACGGCCAAGGGCCGCGACGGCACGCTCGGCATGGCCAACGCCGCCAGCCTGCTGGCCGGCCGGGTGTCCTACGTCCTCGGCCTGGAGGGGCCGGCCGTGACCGTGGACACCGCGTGCTCCTCGGCGCTGGTCGCGCTGCACCTGGCGGTCGGCGCGCTGCGCTCGGGGGAGTGCGACCTCGCGCTCGCGGGCGGCGCCACCGTGATGTGCACCCCGGAGACCTTCGTCAACTTCGCCCGCCAGCGCGGCCTCGCCCCGGACGGCCGCTGCAAGCCGTTCTCGGCCGCCGCGGACGGCTTCAGCCCGGCGGACGGGGCCGGGCTGCTCGTGGTCGAGCGGCTGTCGGACGCGCGGCGCCACGGACACCCCGTCCTCGCGGTGGTGCGCGGCAGCGCGGTGAACCAGGACGGCGCGTCCAACGGACTGACGGCGCCGAACGGCCCCTCGCAGGAACGGGTGATCCGGGCCGCCCTGGAGGCCGCCGGCCTGGCCGCGCGCGACGTCGACGCCGTGGAGGCGCACGGGACGGGCACGGCACTCGGCGACCCGATCGAGGCGCAGGCGCTGCTGGCCACCTACGGGCGGGGCCGCCCCGAGGACCGGCCGCTCTGGCTCGGCTCGGTGAAGTCCAACATCGGGCACACCCAGGCGGCGGCGGGCGTGGCCGGGGTGATCAAGACGGTGCTGGCGCTGCGGCACGAGGAACTGCCGCCGACCCTGCACATCGACGCCCCGTCACCGCACATCGACTGGGCGACGGGCAACGTCCGGCTGCTGACCGAGCCGGTGGCCTGGCCGCGCTCGGAGCGCCCGCGCCGGGCCGCCGTCTCGTCCTTCGGCGCGAGCGGCACCAATGCGCACGTGGTGCTGGAGGAGGCGCCGGACGCGGCGGACCCGTCGGCGGGCGAGACCGTCCGCGGGGTGGTGCCGTGGGTGCTCTCGGCACGGTCGGGTGCGGCGCTGCGGGCGCAGGTGGCGCGGCTGCGGGAGTGGGCGGCGGCGCATCCCGGCGCCGACCCGGTGGCGGTGGCGCGGACGCTCGCGTCGGGCCGGGCGGTGCTGGAGCACCGGGCGGTGGTGGCGGGGCGGGATCTGCCCGAACTCGTGGCGCAGCTCGGCGGGTTGGCCGAGGCGGAGTCGGTTCCGGCTTCCGGTTCGGGTGCGGTGTTCGTGTTCCCGGGGCAGGGGTCGCAGTGGGCGGGCATGGCCGTCGAACTCCTCGCCGCCAGCCC
>NZ_JZKH01000172.1 GCF_000961885.1 Streptomyces rubellomurinus | reverse complement strand
GGTGAACCGCCGCCCGCCCGCGCCCCGGCCGGGCCCGGCCACCCGCCGCCGATGGTAGGCATGGGCCGCATGGACTGGTCCGCCTGGTTCGCCGCCCCCGACTACTGGCCGAGCCGGCTGCTCGTCCAACGCCTGCTCGCCGGCCTCTACCTGATCGGATTCCTCGCCGCCGCCGCCCAGTTCCGCGCCCTCCTCGGCGCGGACGGCATGCTCCCGGTGCCCCGCTTCACGGCCCGCGTCCCGTTCCGGCAGTCACCGAGCCTCTTCCACCTCCACTACAGCGACCGCTTCTTCGCCGCCGTCGCGTGGACCGGCGCCGCCCTCGCCGCCGCCGTGGCCGCCGGGCTCGGCGACGCCGTCCCGCTGGCGGCGTCCATCGCACTGTGGGCCGTCCTGTGGGCGCTCTACCTCTCCATCGTCAACGTCGGCCAGACCTGGTACTCCTTCGGCTGGGAGTCGCTGCTCCTGGAGGCCGGCTCCCTCGCCGCCTTCCTCGGCAACGCCGACACCGCCCCGCCCGCCCTCGTCCTGTGGCTGATGCGCTGGCTCGTCTTCCGCGTCGAGTTCGGCGCCGGGCTGATCAAGCTGCGCGGCGACAGCTGCTGGCGCGACCTGACCTGCCTGCGCTTCCACCACGAGACCCAGCCGATGCCCGGGCCGCTCAGCTGGTTCTTCCACCACCTGCCCGCCCCACTGCACCGGGTCGAGGCCGCCGCCAACCACGTCGTCCAACTCCTCGTCCCGATCGGCCTGTTCCTCCCCCAACCGGTCGCGACCTGGGCCGCCTGCGCCGTCGTCGCCACCCAGCTGTGGCTGATCGCCTCCGGCAACTTCGCCTGGCTCAACTGGCTGACCGTCGTCCTCGCCCTCGCCGCCGTCGAACCGGCCCGCCTCGGCCTCACCCTCCGCCCCCGCGGCTACCCCGCCGCCCCCGCCTGGTACGAGGTGCTGGTCGTCGCCGTCACCGCCGCCGTCGCAGTCCTCAGCTACTGGCCGGTACGGAACCTGCTCTCCCGCCGCCAGGTCATGAACCGCTCCTTCAACCGGCTCCACCTCGTCAACACCTACGGCGCCTTCGGCAGCATCAACCGGATCCGCCAGGAGATCGTCGTCGAGGGCACCGACGAGGCCACCGTCACCCCGCACACCGTCTGGCGCGAGTACGGATTCAAGGGCAAACCCGGCGACATGCGCCGCCTGCCCCGCCAGTACGCCCCCTACCACCTGCGGCTGGACTGGCTGATGTGGTTCGCCGGCATCTCGCCCGCCTACGCCCGCCCCTGGTTCCTGCCGTTCGTCGCCCGCCTGCTCTCCGGCGACCGCGCCACCCTCCGGCTGCTCCACCACAACCCCTTCCCCGACGCCCCACCGACCCACGTCCGGGCGACCCTCCACCTGTACCGGTTCACCGGATGGCGCGAACTGCGCGAAACCGGCGCGTGGTGGCACCGCACCGCGCTGCACGAGTACCTCGCGCCCGTCGACCTGCCCACCCTGGGCCGCGCCGGGTACCGGCCACCGCTCGGCCGGCCCGCCCGGCCCGTCCGCCAGGTCCCGCTCGACCGGCCCCGGCGGCCCGGCCGCCCCCTCCCCGGCCGCGACCACCGCGCCGACCGCGCCGACCGCCCGGACCGGCACGGTCACCCGTCCGGACCTCCGGACACGCCCCCGGACGGACCTCCCGGGTGGCGGCCACGCGAGCGGTAGGGCACGCGACACCGGCCAGTCGGGCGGTGGGTGCGTGCAAGGCTCGAACGGGCACCCGTATTCTGGGCGTCCACACCCGGCGGCCCGACCGCGCGCCCCCCGCCCCGCCCAGGGGCAACCCCGCGCACCCCGGTCCGCCGCCCCCTCGCCGCCAGCCCCGCCGCCGTCGCCCAGAACCGGACCTCACATGACAGTGCTTCACTCGCGCAACGCCGACGCAGCCGACCCGGCGGACGTCGCCGACGCCGCAGACGTCAAGGACCCCCAGGACGCCGCCGCGCAGCCCGACCTCCGCGAGGACCTCGGCCGCTACGCCGACCTCGGGGCCTTCACCCTCAGCGCCGACACCCACGCCTGGTACGCGGCCGTCGACACCGTCGCCACCCCCGAGGACGCCCGCGCCGCCTCCACCGTCCTCGCCGAACTGCGCGGCCGCGACCTCCAGCAGACCTGGGAGACCGTCACCGAACTGGCCGCCGAGGTCCAGCTCGACGAACCCGACACCGTCGCCAAGACCGCGTTGCTCGTCGAGACCCTCCAGCGGGTGCGCAACACCGGCGCCGTCCTCACCGCCGCCGCCTACGACACCGACCTCGGCCCCCTCGTCGCCGCCACCGCCGACAGCGCCTGGCGCAAGGAGCACGGCGTCAAGCTGTCCTGGCTGCGCGCCCGCTCGCTGCGCAAGCAGGCCGCCGCCCTCGCGCACGACCGCCGGATCCGCCGCGAGGACCTGCACGAAGCCCTCGGCTCCGCCTCCGTCGAGCGCCGCGCCTGGGCCGTCCTCGCCCCCGCCGGGACCCTCCCCGCCGTCCCCGCGGACGGCGCCCGCGTCGAGATCACCGCCCAGGCCTTCGAGGCGATCAACACCGGCCTGCGCGACCTCGCCCGGCTGCTCCCGGGCCACGACCTCGACGGGATCGCCTTCGCCGAACTCGTCGAGCTGGTCGAACGACTGGCCGCCGACGAGGGCACCCTCTACCGCCTGCCCACCATCCGCGCCCTGCGCGCCGACCTGGAGGAAGCCGGCCTCGGCGAGCTGCTCGCCGAACTCACCGCCGTCCGCGCCGACCGCCGCGCCGCCGAGGCCGCGTACGCCGCGCGCCAGGCGTTGGCGGGCGGGCAGCGGGACGGTCTGGCGGAGGACGCCGCCGCTTCGGAGGCCGCCGCTTCGGACGTCGTTGCTTCGGAGGCCGTTGCTTCGGAGGCCGTCGAGGTCGAGGACACGGCTGAGGACACCACGGCGGAGGCCGTCGAGACCACGACCGAGGTCGAGGCCGAGGTTGAAGCCGAGGTTGAAGCCGAGGTCGAGGCAGAGGCCGAGGCAGAGGCCGAGGCCGAGGGCGTCGCCGAGCCGGCGGAGACCGCCGGGACCGACGAGGTCGAGGTCGAAGCTGAGGCCGCCGCGCTTCAGGCGCTGGCCGGCGGTCAGCGGGACGGTCTGGCCGAGGAGGCCACGGACGCCGAGGCGGTCGAGGCCGAGGCGATCGAGGAGTCGGCCCCCGAGGCGGACGCCGACTCCGTCGACGCCGAGCCGGTCGCCGAGGTGGTGACGGAGGACGCGGCCCCCGAGGAGGCCGCGCCGACCGTGGTGTCCCTCCCCGCGCCCTCGCCGGCCGCCGACGACCTGGTGGCCGCCGCGACCGCCGCCCTGGCCGAGGCCGCTGCGACGGACGAGGAGCCGGCGGAGCAGGCCGAGCAGGTCGAGGAGCCGCTGGCCGAGGCGGACGTCGAGGCCGAGATCGAGACGGTCGAGGCCGTGGAGGTGGAGACGGCTGAGGTTCCCGAGGTCGTCCACGCGGAGACCGAGGTCGTCGCCGAGGACACGGCCGTCGAGCCGGCGGCGTCGGCCCTCGTCGAAGAACTCGAAGAGGCCGAAGAGCCGGTCGTGGAGCCGGAGTCGGAGGTCGAGACCGCCGAGGCCGCCGAGACCGCCGAGACCGTCGAGGTCCCCGAAGCCGTCGTGGAGCCCGAGGCCGAGCCGGAGGCCGCCGAGGAGGCGCCCGAGGCCGAGGTCGAGGAGCCGGCCGCCGAGGTCGCCATGGCGGTCGAGGCCGTGGAGACCCCCGCCGAGGAGGCCGCCGTCGAGCCCGTCGAGCCCGTCGAGCCCGAGCCCGCCGCCACCGGCCGCCCCGAGAAGCCGGACTTCACCCCCGGCCGCCCCGTGACCGCCTACTCGGCCGACGAACTGCTCGCCGTCGTCCGCTGGGTGGACGGCGACGGGGTCGAGCGCACCGAGGACGAGCTGCTGCGCGCGGCCATGAAGGAGCTGGGCTTCGCCCGTCTCGGCCCGCGCATCAAGGAGGCGCTGGGCGCCGCCGTCGCCACCGCGCGCGGCTGATCCGGGGCCGCACCGAGGGGCGGAGCCGTACCGGCGCGGCACAGCACAGGGCCCGGGACGCGAGGAGGTCGCGTCCCGGGCCCTGCCGCACGACGGCGCCGAGGCCGGGGCCGAGGGCGTCGGGGCGTCCCGTCAGCCGGCCTTGTTCCACGGCTGGCTGGCCATCAGCGCCTTGACGTTGGCGACGTACGTCGGGTTCGGGATGACCAGGCTGCCGACGACCTCGCCCGTGGCCGGGTCGGTGACGGTGTTGTAGTGCACGTTCCCCGCGCCGGCGTTGTACGCGGAGATGACCAGGTCGAGCAGCGGCGTCTTGCCGGTGGCCGGGTCGGGGGAGAGGTCGTACTTGCCGCCGAAGGAGGAGTCGCCGTAGTAGGCGACGAGCCAGTCGAGCAGCTGGCTGCCGAGCTGGACGTTCCCGGCGAGCGTGGCCGGGTCCGAGGTGGTGCCGAACTTGCTGTTCATCCAGCTGACCGTGTTCGGCATGACCTGCATGGTGCCGATCCCGCCGTCGCAGGCGACGATGCCGGACTGCCAGCCGCTCTCCTGCCAGGCGATCGCCTTGACCAGGTTGACGGGTAGCGGCGGGAGCTTGTCGGTGCCGCCGCTGCTGAGGTTGAGCGTCCGGGACTGCCCGGCGGCCGAGGCGAGGGCCGCGCCGACGGCGTCCTTGGCCTCGTCCGGGCGGGGCTTGCTGGGCTTGCAGCCGCTCTGCAGCGGCGGCACGTGCGGGGTCGCCGGCGCGGGCGGCGGCGGGGGCGCGACCGGGCCGGGCTTGGCGGTCGGCACGGGCGCCGCGATGGCGGGCTTGGCGACCGGCGGCTGGGTGGCCGCGCCGCCGGGCTGGCTGCCGCCCCCGGCACGGGCGTTGCCGCCCGGCGCGCTCGGCGAGGCCTTCGCGGACCTGCTCGCGGTGGCGCTGGGCGAGGCCGAGGCGGTCGGGCTCGCCGACGCGGTCTCGGTCGGGGTCGCGGCCGGGCTGGTCGACGGGCCGGGGCTCGGGGTGTCGCTCGCGGCGGCCGTCCCCGCGACGACGGCGGTCTTCGGCGCGGCGTCGGTGCGGCTGTCGTCCGAGCCGCTGGCGAGGTAACCGGCCAGGGCGGCGGTCGACACGGCGGCGACCGACGACAGCACGACGACGGTTCTGCTGGGGCGCTTGTTCAACAGTGGTTCCCCCCACTCGTCACCGGCGGGCCCGGTGAGTGCCGGTCATCCTACGATGTGCCCGGCCCGTCTTGTACGAACGGGTGGCCCACCGCCCGCCCCAGCACCGCGGCGGCGCCCACCAGCGACGGCCCGTACCAGGTCAGGTGCCGACCGCTGACCAGTGCCGCCGGCACACCCGGGAACGCCTCCGGGCCGTCCTGCGCCGTGAACCGGTACGGCTCGTCCGGCAGCACCACCAAGTCCGGCCGGGCGGCCAGCAGTTCGGGCAGCGGCACGGCCGGGTACCGCTCGGCGTGACCGGAGTGCACCAGCCGCAGGCCGAGGCGGCCCAGCAGGTCGCCGGCGAAGGTGTCCCGGCCCAGCACCATCCACGGGCGGCGCCAGATCGGCACGATCGCCCGCGGACCGCCCGCCACCGGCCGCACCTCCCGCCACGCCGCCTCCGCCTCGTCCAGCCACGACGGGCGCGCCAGCCCGCACGCCGTCGTCAACAGGCGCTCCAGCGAACGGAACGCGCCGTCCAGGTCCCGGACGTCGGTGACCCAGACCGGCACCCCGGCCGCCCGCAGCGCGTCCAGGTCCGGGCGGCGGTTCTCCTCGTCGTTGGCGATCACCAGGTCCGGCTCCAGCGCCAGGACTCCCGGCACGTCCGGGTTCTTCGTGCCGCCGATCCGGGCCACGGCCAGGTCGGCCGGGTGACTGCACCAGTCCGTCGCGCCGACCAGCAGGCCGGGCGCCGTGACGGCCACCGCCTCGGTCAGCGACGGCACCAGCGACACCACCCGGCGCGGCGGGCGCGGCCCGAGCGGAACGGGCAGGCCGAGGTCGTCGTGCGGGGCAACGGGGTCGGTCATCCGGCCAGCGTACGCGCGCGACCCCGCGCCGCCCCGCCCCCGTCCGTCGTCGAGCCC
>NZ_JZKH01000171.1 GCF_000961885.1 Streptomyces rubellomurinus | reverse complement strand
GCGCAGGGGTAGGGGGGACGGCGGCGGGCGGGGCCGTGACGGCCCCGCCCGCACCGGCCCGCGCTCAGCCGGTCTTGCGGCGGAAGCTGCGCTTGCGGGCGGCCGGGCCGTGCAGGTCCCCGACCTTGCTGCGGCCGGCCTGCTGCGCCTCACGGGCCTGCCGGGCGGCGCCGCCGCTCTTCAGGCCGAGCGCGTCCTGGAAGCGGCGCCGCAGGTCGTCCTGCGGGGCGGCGGGCGCGGCGGCGGGGGCGGGGGCGGCGGTGAGCTTGGCGGACTGCTGGATGTTGCCGGTCATGGGGACCTCCGAGGTGGTGAGCGGGCGGAACAGGGGGTGGAAGGCGGACAGCGGGGCGACGGACGTTCTGGACGCGGTCATGCGAGGGCTCCTTGCGAGGGGTCGGCGAGGTCTTCGGGCGTCCGGGCGGGCCCGGGGAGGAAGCGGCTGAGGGCGGCGGTCAGCGCGAAGGCGCCGGCGTTGTACCAGAGCGTCGCGCCGGTCGCCGAGCAGAACCGGTCGATCCGGTCGGGCGCGTCGGCGGCGACGCCCCCGGTCACGGCGAGGAAGATCGCCCCGACCACGGCCACACCGACCGCCGAACCGAACTGGGTGACGGCGTTGACGACCCCGGATCCCGCACCGGAGTCCTGCGGCGGCACCTCGCTGAGCACCACCGAGGCGAGCACCGGCGAGCACAGGCCCATGCCGAAGCCCACCACCAGCTCCGCGCCGGCCACCTGCCACCAGGACAGGCCCGCCCCGGCCGAGCGGACCGCGGCCGTCAGCAGCAGCGAACCGGCCGCCATGACCGCCGCTCCCGCCCCGACGAACAGCCGGCCGCGGCGCGTGCCGTGCCGCCACGCGATCTGGAAGGTGACCGCGATGCCGACCGGCCAGGCCGCCGTCGCCAGCGCCGTCCGCAGCACCGACCAGCCGAGGCCGTACTGCAGGTGGTAGGTGAGGACGAGCGCGAGCGAGCCGATCCCGGTGAAGGCGAGCAGCGTCACCGCCAGCCCGGCCGCGAAGCTGCGCCGGGCGAACAGCGGCGGCGGCACCAGCGCGCTGCCGTCCCGGGCGTGCCGGCGGCGCTGGTGGCGGGCGAACAGCAGGAACAGGACGGGCGCCGCGAGCGCCGGCAGCAGCATCCAGGCCGGCCAGCCCTGCTCGCGGCCCTGCACCAGCGGGTACATCAGCCCGAACGCGGCCGCGGTGAGCAGCGCGACGCCGGGCAGGTCGAGCCGGGGCGGGCCCTCGTGCCGGTTCTCCGGCAGGAGTCTGGCGCCGAGCCCCGTGATCAGCAGCCCGAGCGGCAGGTTGACCAGGAAGATCGCCCGCCAGCCGAGGCCGAACAGGTCGAGCCCGGTCAGCAGTCCGCCGAGCAGCGGGCCGCCGACGCTGCCCAGGGTGAGCGCCGCGCCCAGCACGGCGAAGGCGACCGGCCACTCCTTCGGGCGGAACAGCGTGACGATCACCGACATCACCTGCGGCACCATCAGCGCCGCCGCCACCCCCTGCACCAGGCGGGCGGCGACCAGGAGTTCGGCGTTCGGGGCGAAGCCGCAGGCGGCCGAGGCGAGGGTGAAACCGGCCACCCCGGCGAGGAACACCCGCTTGCGGCCGTGGATGTCGCCGAGCCGGCCGCCGGTGATGAGGGAGAGCGAGAACGCCAGGGCGTAGCCGGCGAGCGTCCACTGGGCGGTGGCGAAGTCGGCGCCCAGGTCGCGCTGCACGGCGGGGAGGACGACGGTGACGATGTTGACGTCGAGGCTGTCCAGGAACGAGGCGCCGGTGACGACGGCCAGCAGCAGCCAGCGCAGGCGCGGCGGGGCGGGGTGCGCCTGCGGCGGATCCGCGGGTTCGACGGGTCCGGCGGCTTCGGCGACTTCGGCGGCTTCGGCGGCAGGTGGCGCGGGAAGTGCGGCCTCCTGAACGGTGGTTGACACGACGGGACCTCCCGAGGGGTCGGTGCGGGGACGCCCGGGCGCCGGAGGCCCCGGATCGGGGGCCGTCCGGCGTTCCGGGCGTCGTCGGGTGCGGGGTCGGGCGGGTGCGGGATCGGGCGGGTGCGGGGTCGGGCGGGTGCGGACGGGTCAGAGCACGCCGAGGACGGCGTCCAGGGCCTGGTCCATCTCGTCGACGGTCAGCTCCTCGGCCAGCCGGAGCGCGTCCGTGCCGCCGCCCACCGGGGCGGCCTGCGGGGCGCCGGCGAGTTCGAGCAGCCGGCCGAGCAGGCCGCTCTGCCGCAGGTCGGCCGCCGAGATCCGGCCCAGCGCCCAGCGGGCGGCCTGCTCCGGGTCCTGCGGCGGGGCGCTGTCCTCGGGCCGGACGGCGCCGGAGTCCAGGCGGACGTTGAGGAAGTCCGCGATGGCCTGCGGCGTCGGGTAGTCGAAGGCCAGCGTGCTGGGCAGCGGCACCTGCGCGAACGCGGAGAGCCGGTTGCGCAGTTCGACGGCCATCAGCGAGTCCCAGCCGTGGTCGCGCAGCGGCTGCTCGGCCCGGACGGTCGCGGTGTCCGACAGCCCGAGGACGGCGGCCACCTCCTGCCGGACGAGCTCGGTGAGCGAGGCGATCCGCTCCGGGCCGGTCAGGCCGGCCAGCCGCTCGCCCAGCGAGTCGGTGCCCGCCGTCGAGCGGCGCGCCTGGCGCAGCGGGGTGCGCAGCAACGCCCGCAGCAGCGGCGGGAGTTCCGACCCCGCCGCGCGCTGCAGCCGGTCCAGGTCGAGCCGCAGCGGCACCAGGTGCGGCTCCGGCCGGCCGAGTGCCGTGTCGAACAGGGCGAGGCCCTGCTCGACGGTCAGCGGCTGCGCGCCCTGGCGGCGCATCCGGCCCAGTTCGGCGTCGCCGAGGTGGGCGGTCAGCCCGGTGCCGCCCTGCTCCCACAGGCCCCAGGCGAGGCTGGTGCCGGGCAGGCCGCGACGGGTGCGGTGGGCGGCGAGGGCGTCCAGGTAGGCGTTGGCCGCCGCGTAGTTGCTCTGCCCCGGGGAGCCGAGCGTGCCGGCCACCGAGGAGAACAGGACGAACGCGGCCAGGTCCAGCCCGCGGGTGAGCTCGTGCAGGTGGCGGGCGCCGGTGGCCTTCGGGGCCAGGACGCGGCCGAACCGCTCGGCGGTCTGGTTCACCACGACGCCGTCGTCGATCACGGCGGCCAGGTGGACCACGCCGGTCAGCGGGTGGTCGGCGTCGACCGCCGCCAGCGCCGCCGCGACATGCGCGCGGTCCGCCACGTCGCAGGCCAGCACCCGGACGGTGGCGGCGCCGGCCGCGCGCAGCTCCTCCACCAGCTCGTCCGTCCCGGCCGCGGCCGGGCCGCGGCGCGAGGTCAGCACGAGGTGGCGGACGCCGTGCGCGGTGACCAGCCGGCGGGCCGTCAGGCGGCCCAGCTCGCCGGTGCCGCCGGTGACCAGGACGGTGCCGTCCGGGTCCAGCGGGCGCGGCGAGGTGAGCACCAGCTTGCCGATGTGCCGCCCCTGCGCCATGAAGCGGAACGCGTCCGCCGCCCGGCGCACGTCGTACGCGGCGAACGGCAGCGGGGCGACGACCCGCCGCTCCAGCAGGTCGGCGACGACGGTGAGCATCTCCAGGATGCGGTCCGGTCCGGCGTCCATCAGGTCGAACGCCCGGTAGTGGACGCCCGGGTGGGCGGCCGCGACCTCCGCCGCCCGCCGGATGTCGGTCTTGCCCATCTCCAGGAAGCGGCCGGCGCGCGGCTCCAGCAGCCGCAGCGAGGCGTCGATGAACTCGCCGGTGAGCGAGTTCAGCACGAGGTCGAATCCGCCGTCCGTCCGCCACCGCGTCTCGAAGCCGGTGTCGCGCGAGGAGGCGATCCGCTCCTGCGGCAGCCCGAGCCGGCGCAGCGTCGCCCACTTGCCGGCGCTCGCCGTGCCCCACACCTCGGCGCCGAAGTGCCGGGCCAGCTGGACGGCGGCCATGCCGACGCCGCCCGCCGCCGCGTGCACCAGCACCCGCTCCCCGGCGGTCAGCCCGCCGAGTTCGAGCAGCCCGTGGTAGGCGGTGAGGAAGGCCAGCGGGACGGTCGCGGCCTCGGCGAAGCCGACGCCGTCCGGGATCCGCACCATCATCCGGCCGTCCGCCCGGACCTCGGTGCCGAAGGTGCCGACCGCGAGGCCCATCACCCGGTCCCCCGGGCGCAGGTGGGCGACGCCCGGCCCGGTCTCCAGGACCACGCCGGCGCACTCCAGGCCCAGCTTGGGGGCGTGCACCATGTCGAGCGCGTTCAGCACGTCCCGGAAGTTCAGGCCGGAGGCGTGCACCCGCAGCCGCACCTCGTGCTCGCCGAGCGGGCCGCCGTCCTCGACCGGGACCAGGGCGAAGGTGTCCAGTCGGCCCTTCTCCCGGATGTCCAGGTGCCAGGCCGCCGCGGCCGGGGGCGGCAGCAGGGTGCCGTCCGCCGACTGCGTCGGGCGCAGGCGCGGGACGAGGACGGCGGCGGCGCGGACGGCCAGTTCGGGCTCGTCCGCGGCGGCCAGGGCCCGGGCGACCTGGTCCGGGTCCCCGTGGGCGTCGGTGGCCTGGTCCGGGTCCAGGTCGAGCAGGCGCAGGCGGCGCTCCGGGTGCTCGGTGCGGACCGAGCGGAGCAGGCCCCACAGCACGGCCTGCTCGGGCGCCGGCACCTCGTCCTCGGGGCGGGCCGGGACGGCGCCCCGGGTCAGCCAGACGACCTCGGTGTCGGCGAAGCGGACGTCGGACACCAGGAGCTTGACCTGCTCCAGGGCGGTGACGGCGGTCCGCTCGGCCGCACCGGCCTCGGCGGTCGCAGCTGTCTCGGACAGGTCGACCAGGATGCGGGCCGGGACGGCCGGGCGGGCGAGCAGGTCCGCCAGGTCGCGGACCGTGGTCAGGCCCAGCCCGGCGGCGACGGGGTGCTCCGAGGAGCCGCCGAGGACGACGGTGTCACCGAGGCCGGCGACCGCGCCGGTCTCCGGCAGCGGCTGGAACTCCAGCCGGTACAGGTGCTCGGCGCCCGAGGCGGGCCGCACCCGCAGCTGCTCCGCCCGGGCCCGCTGCACCTCCAGCGAGCCCGCCGACAGCACCGGCTCACCGGCGGCGTCCGTCACCAGCACCCGGGCCGCCAGGCCGTCCGGGGAGGTGAGCTCCACCCGGACCCGCAGCTCGGTGCTGTCCGTCGCGTGCAGGGTCACGTCCGACCAGGCGAACGGCAGCAGTACGGTGTCCGGCTCGCCGCTGTCGGAGCCGGAGTCGGAGTCGGCGGTGACGCCGGCCAGGGTGTGCAGCGCGGCGTCGAGCAGCGCCGGGTGGATCGCGTGGCCGTCCGCGCTCAGCCCCTCGGGCAGCACGACCCTGCCGTACGCGACCCGCTCGCCCGACCGGCGGTGCAGCTCGGTCAGGCCCCGGAAGGCCGGACCGTAGCCGAGGCCCTGCTCCGCCAGGCCGTCGTAGAGGCCGTCCAGCGCCACCGGTTCGGCGCCCGGGACGGGCCAGGCGCCCAGCTCGGCGGACTCCGCAGTGGCGTCGCCCCCGGTGTCGGCCAGGCGGCCCTGCGCGTGCAGGGTCCAGGGCGCGTCGGAGGCGGCCGCCTCCGACTGGCTGTGGATCTCCAGCGGGCGGGCCCCGTGCTCGTCCGCCGGGCCGACCTTGACCTGCAGCCTCAGGCCCTCGGTGGCCGGCAGCACCATCGGCTGGGCCAGCGTCAGCTCGGCCACCCCGGCCGCACCCACCTGGTGGGCGGCGGACAGCGCCAGGTCCAGCAGACCCGCGCCCGGCACGAGGAACGCACCGAAGACGGCGTGGTCCGCCAGCCACGGCTGGTCGCCGAGCGACACCCGGCCGCTCAGCAGGTGGCCCTCGCCGCCCGCCAGCGCCGTCACGGCCGCCAGCCACGGGTGCTCGGCCGCGAACAACCCGGCGGAACGGGCGTCCCGGCCCGCCTTCGGGGCGTCCAACCAGTACGGGCGGCGCTGGAAGGCGTAGGTGGGCAGGTTGGCGGGGGTCCCGGCGGCAGTGCTGGTGCCAGGGCCGGTGCCGAGGACGGCCGTCCAGTCGAGGTCCTGGCCGGCGACGTGCAGGGCGCCGGCGGCGGCGAGCAGGGCGGCGGGTTCGTCGTCGGTGGTGCGGAGGGAGGCGGTGAAGACGGCGTCGTCCAGGCAGGCGGCGCCCATCGCGGACAGCACCCCGGACGGCCCGCATTCCAGGAAGCGGCGCACGCCCGCGTCGTGCAGGGTGCGGAGGGCGTCCAGGAAGCGGACGGCCTCGCGGGCCTGGCGCGCCCAGTACCGCGGG
>NZ_JZKH01000018.1 GCF_000961885.1 Streptomyces rubellomurinus | reverse complement strand
GGGGCGGGTGGGAGTGGGCGTCGGCGACCTCCCAGGGCTCGCGCTTTCCGACGCCCAGGCGCAGGTAGCCGCGGGGGTGGGCGGGGCCGCCGAAGCCGATCTCGTTCCAGGCGGTGGGGTGGGAGTAGTAGGCGGTGCAGGCGTACCTGGTCCACAGGCTCCAGACGTGCCGGGCGGGCAGGCCGTGCCAGCGTTCGCCGTCCAGTGCGCCGACGCGGCCGATCAGGGCGCGCTGCTGCGCCTCGGTGAGCGCGGCGAACGGGCCGTCCGCGTCCTCGTCCAGGGCGTGCAGGGAGCGGCGCCAGGCCTGGTCGTCCGGCGGCATGTCGGCGTAGTGCCAGCCGTCGGTCTCCAGCTCGGCGAGGCGGGCGTCGATCATCCGCAGCAGCGGTGGTTCGGGGTGGTCGAGCAGCTGGTCGAGCAGGGCGCGGGCGGTGGCCTCCTCGGCGGGCGTGAAGAACCGCAGGGGCGGCTGCGGCCCGGTGCGGGCGTACACCACGGCCGCCGTCTCGCGGTCCCAGTACCGGGCCTGGGCGAGGACGTCGAAGCCGGGGAAGCGCGGCTCAGGCATCGCGTGACTCCCGGCGCAGTACGGCGGCGACCAGTCCCATCCCTCCGACCAGGCTCATCAGCAGCGGCGCGAACAGCGGCGGGCCCATCTCGACGTTGTAGCGGGCCATCGCCCAGCCGCCCGGCTTCTCGGCGATGCCCCGCACGTGCAGCCAGGTGCCCTGGATGCCGTTGACGGTGATCGCGGCGGAGGCGACGGGGAGCAGCGTGTGCGCGGCCCGCGGGTCGAGCGCGCCGGCCACGCCGGCCACCGCGCCGACCGGCCCGAGCCACACCGGCCACCACATGACGCGGTTGCCGAAGCCGGCCCGGTCGTGCTCCAGGTAGATCTCGGCGGCCGTGACGACCGAGCCGGCGGCGGTGGCCAGGGCGAGCGAGCGCTGGAAGCGCCCGGTGCGCACGTTGCGCAGGGCGAGGTCAACGGCGCCCATGCCGGCCTCCGAAGGTCGGCAGGAGCTCCTGCAGCTTGGCCTTGAACCCCTGGCGGACCATCGCGACGCGGTCGCTGTCGCCGCGCAGGACGGACTCGGCGGCGGCCTGGATCTGGTCCCAGGTGGCGTGCGGCGGGATGGGCGGCACCGCCGGGTCGGTGCGCAGTTCCAGCAGGAACGGGCGGTCGGCGGCGAGGGCGTGCTGCCAGCCGCTCGGGACGTCCTGCGGCCCGAGCGCCCGCTCGGCGGCGAGGCCGAGGGTGCGGGCGAAGGCCGCGTAGTCGACGTCGGGGAGCTGCTGGGAGGGCAGGAAGCTCGGCTCGCCCGCCATGGCCCGCATCTCCCAGGTGACCTGGTTGAGGTCGCGGTTGTTGAGCACCGCCACCACCAGGCGCGGGTCCTGCCACTGCTGCCAGTACTTGGCGATCGTGATCAGTTCGGCGAGGCCGTTCATCTGCATCGCGCCGTCGCCGACGAGGGCGATCGCCGGCCGGTCCGGGTGGGCGAACTTGGCGCCGATCGCGTAGGGCACGCCGGGGCCCATGGTGGCGAGCGTGCCGGACAGCGAGCCGCGCATGCTGCCGTGGAAGCGCAGGTGGCGGGCGTACCAGTTGGCGGCGGAGCCGGAGTCGGAGGTGACCATGGCGTTGTCGGGCAGCAGGTGGTCGAGCTCGTGGATCGCGTACTCGGGGTTGATCGGGTCGGCCTCGACCGCGGCCCGGCGCTCCATCACCTCCCACCAGCGCTCGGTGTTGTCGCACACGGTGCGCTGCCAACCGCGGTCCTCCTTGCGGACCAGCAGCGGCAGCAGCGCGTCGAGCGTGCGGGCCGCGTCGCCCACCAGGTTGACCTCGTACGGGTAGCGCAGCCCGACCATGAACGGGTCGAGGTCGATCTGCACGGCCCTGGCCTTGCCGAACTCGGGCAGGAACTGCGAGTACGGGAAGCTGGAGCCGATGGTGAGCAGGGTGTCGCAGTCCCGCATCAGCTCGTAGGACGGGCGGGTGCCCAGCAGGCCGATCGCCCCGGTGACGTACGGCAGGACGTCGGGCAGCGCGTCCTTGCCGAGCAGCGCCTTCGCGACGCCGGCGCCGAGCAGTTCGGCCGTCTCCTGCACCTGCCGCCGGGCGCCGCGGGCGCCCTGGCCGACGAGCATCGCGACCTTGCGGCCGGCATTGAGCACGTCCGCGGCCCGGCGCAGTTCGTCCTGCTCGGGCACGACCGTCCAGTGCGGGTTGCCCAGGCTGGACGGCACCATCTTGAAGGCGTGCTCCGGCGGGCTGTAGTCGAGCTCCTGGACGTCGGCGGGGATGATGACGGCGGTCACCGTGCGGCGGGCGGCGGCGGTGCGCACCGCCCGGTCGAGCACGTTGGGCAGTTGCTCGGGGACGGTCACCATCTGGCAGTAGTCGGCGGCGACGTCCTTGAACAGGCTGAGCAGGTCGACCTCCTGCTGGTAGGAGCCGCCCATGGCGCTGCGGCTCGTCTGCCCCACCAGGGCGACCACCGGGACGTGGTCGAGCTTGGCGTCGTACAGGCCGTTCAGCAGGTGGATCGCGCCCGGTCCGGACGTCGCCACGCACACGCCGGTGCGGCCGGAGAACTTCGCGTAGCCGACGGCCTCGAACGCGGCCATCTCCTCGTGCCGGGCCTGGACGAACACCGGCCGGTTCTCGGCCCGGCCCCAGGCCGAGAGCAGCCCGTTGATGCCGTCGCCCGGGTAGCCGAAGACGTACTCGACGTTCCAGTCGCGCAGCCGTTCCAGGATGTGGTCGGAAACCTTCGGGGTCACGGTGCTCCTCCTTCGCGTACCTCACACGGGCTCTGCCCCCGAGGCGCGGGTTTCCGCTGCGGCGATCGGGAAACGTCCGCACGGGCGCTGGGCTCGGACCGGCCGCGCCTCGGGCGGATCGATTCACCGGCGGGTCGCCGGGTACACGTGCTCGCGCAACGACTCCCGAGGAGGCAGCGCGATGACGATCCCCTCGCCCCCGGATCCGGACACCGAGCCGATCCCCCACCCCGACCCCGTGCCGCGGCCGGGCCCCGACCCGGCACCCCCGCCCACTCCGCCGTTCCCGGGGCCCGAGCCCTTCCCGGACCCGGACCCGGCACCGCTGCCGACGCCCCACCCCGGGCAGCAGTAGCCGGGCCCGAGGAGTCCGGAGGAACCCGGAGGACCCCGGAGTCGATCCCATGACAGCACCCAGCACCGGACGCACCGCCCGCACCCACGTGCCGCGGACCGGACGGCGGGAGTCGGCCGACGAACGGGCCGACCGCCGCTGGACCGACCTGCTCCAGGAGGTGCGGATCGCCCAGACCGGTTCGCAGGTGCTGTTCGGCTTCCTGCTGAGCGTGGTCTTCATGCCGCGTTTCACGCAGCTCGGCGGCCTCGACCGGGCCCTGTACGTGGTCACCGTCGTCCTCGGCGCCCTGGCGACCGGCGCGCTCACCGCGCCCGTCGCCTATCACCGGATCTTCGCCGGGCACCGCTTCAAGCCCCAACTGGTCGACGCCGCCGCACGGTTGGTGGCGGCCGGCCTGCTGATGCTGGCCCTGACCATCGGCTCCGCCCTGCTGCTCCTGCTGCGCGTGGCGACCGGCTCCGCGGTCTCGGCCTGGATCGCCGGGGCCGTCATGCTCTGGTTCGCCTTCTGCTGGTTCCTGCTGCCGGCCCAGCACCTGCGCCAGCAGAACGGGCGCTGCCCGCCCGAGGATCCACCGGCGGGCCGTCGTCCGTCGGAGGGCGAGTCCTGACGTTGCGGGCGCCGAGGTTCCGAGCCCTGACGTTTCGGGCCCTGACGTTTCGGGCCCTGACGTTTCGGGCCCTGACGTTTCGGGCCATGACGTTTCGGGCCCTGACGTTTCGGGCGCGGTGCCCCGGCAAGACGCCCGCCATGACGACTTCCCGCACGCCTTCCGAGCCCCGCACCGTGGTCATCACCGGCGCCACCGCAGGCGTCGGCCGGGCCTGCGTCCGGGCCTTCGCCACCGGCGGCGACCGCCTGGTGCTGATCGCCCGCGGCTCCGCCGGGCTGCACGCGGCGGCGGCCGAGGCCCGGGCGGCCGGCTCGCCGGTGCGCACGATCCGCGCGGACGTGGCCGACCCGGAGGCCTGCGAGGCCGCCGCCGAACGCGCCGAGGCCGAGTTCGGGCCGATCGACGTCTGGGTCAACGACGCCTTCGTCTCGGTCTTCGCGCCGTTCACGGAGATCAGCGCGGAGGAGTTCCGGCGGGTCACCGAGGTCACCTACCTCGGGTACGTCAACGCCACCCGCGCCGCGCTGCGCCGGATGCTGCCGCGCGACCACGGCACGGTCGTGCAGGTCGGCTCTGCCATCGCGTACCGGGGCATCCCGCTGCAGACCGCCTACAGCGGCGCCAAGCACGCCCTCCAGGGCTGGCACGAGGCGCTGCGCTGCGAACTGCTGGCCAGCGGCTCGGGCGTCCGGGTGACGATGGTGCAACTGCCCGCCGTCAACACGCCGCAGTTCGACTGGGTGCTCAACCGGCTGCGCGGCCGGGCCCGGCCCGTCCCGCCGGTCCACCAGCCCGAACTCGCCGCCCGCGCCGTCCGGTACGCCGCCGAGCACCCCGGGCGCCGGGAGTACTGGGTGGGCGCCAGCACCGCCGTCACCCTGATCGCCAACGCCGTCGCCCCCGGCCTGCTCGACCGCTACCTCGCCCGCAACGGGGTCGACGCCCAGCAGGACGAGCGGCCGCGCCGCGCCCAGGACCCGGACAACCTGTGGGCGCCCGCCGACGACACCGCCGACCACGGCGCCCACGGGCGCTTCGACGCCGAGGCCCGCGAGCACAGCGCGCAGCTGTGGGCCTCCCAGCACCACGGCCTGCTCGCGGTCGGCGGGGCGGCGCTGCTCGGCGCCGCCGCGGCCGGCGCGCGGGCCCGGGGCCGGTGACCGGCGGCGCCGCGTGCGCCACCCGTGGACGAGAAGGAGACCGCCACCAGGAGGTGAGCAGGATGAGCGACCAGCACGAGCACGCGCCGGTGGACCCGACGACCCCGGTCGAGACGCCGGAGTCGCGGATGACCGGCGAGGGCGGACCGCCGCCCGAACACGAGGAGGAGAAGGGGCCGCAGGACGGCCCGGAGTACGAAGTCACCGAGCCCGCCCACGAGTCCGCACCGCCCGGCCCCGGCTGACGGCCCGGCCGATCATCACAGGACCTGTTCCCGCACTGCGGCGAACGGGTGGTCCGCAGGGGCGATCCCGCGCGCGGCGGCGTTGCGCGCGGGGCCGGTCCGCCGAACGGACGGTACACCTGGGGGCCGCCCGCCACGGTGGCGGGCCCACGGGTGGTACATGGGGGTGGTGCGGTGCGCTCGGCCATCGAACTCCTGCTCTGGTGGGGGCTGTTGCTGCTCCTCAACACGGTGTTCATCAGCTCGGTGACGCCGCTGGAGGTGGCGGTCGGCGGCGGCGTCGCGCTCCTCGGGGCCCTCGGCGCCGGCGCCGTCCGGCGCGCCTCCGGGGCCGCCCCCGGCGGGCCGGCCCGGCTCGCGCACGCGCTCTGGGCGTTCCCGTGGACGCTGCTGGCCGACACCGGCCGGCTGGCGCTCCTCGTGCTGTCGCCCGCCCGCCGGCGGGAGGCCGGCTTCCGGACCGTCCGGCTGCGGCCCGGCACCGGCGCGGCCTGGGCCGCCGCACTGCTGTCCTCGACGCCCGGCGCGTACGTCGTCGCCACCGAGGACGGCGTGCTCACCGTGCACGCGACCAGCAGCCGGGTCTCCCTGCTGGAAGGCGCGTTGACGGGCGGCGCGCGGTGAACGCGTGGCTGCTCGCGGCGGCCTTCCTCGCCGCCGGCGGGCTCGGCCCGTGCCTGCTGGTCGGGCTGCGCGGCGCACCGCACGCGCGCCTGGCCGGCCTCAACCTGGCCGCGGCGGCGGCCTCCGCCGTCCTGCTCCTGCTCGCCCAGGGCTTCAGCCGCACCTCGTACACCGACCTCGCCCTCGACCTCGCGGTGCTCGCCCCCGCCGGGACGCTCGTGTTCACCCGCTTCCTCGCCGGCGACGAGCGGTGACGGGCCGCCACGCCGTCGCCGTGGCCCTGCTGTGCGCGGGCACCGCCACCCTGCTGCTGGCCGCGCTCGCGCTCGCCGTGCTGCCCGGCCCGTACCTGCGCCTGCACGCGCTCTCCGCCGCCGGCACCCTCGGCGCGCCACTGGTCGCCCTCGCCCTCGCCGTCGACACCGGGCCGGGGCGCGCGGCCGTGAAACTGCTGGTCATCGGCCTGCTACTGGCCGCCGGCGGCACCGTCACCACGATGGCCGTCGGCCGTACCACCGTCCGCGGCGAGCGGCGGTCCACCGCGGGGGCCGACCGGTGACCGACACCCTGATCGTGATCGCCCTCCTCCTCACCGCCACCGCCGCGACCGCCGCCGCGCTCACCCGCGACCCCGTCCGGCAGGCCGTCGTCCTCGCCCTGCTCGGACTGAGCCTCGCCGTGCTGTTCACCGTGCTCCAGGCACCCGACGTCGCGCTGTCCCAGCTCGGCGTCGGCAGCGCGATCACCCCGCTGCTGATCCTGCTGACCGTCCGCAAGGTGAACCGCCGGGAGACTCAGCCCCAAGAGGGCGACGACGACCGCCCGGACCGCGCCGAGTGAGCCGGACCACCCGCCTGCGGCTGTTCCTGACCGCCGCCGCCGTCCTCGCCGCCGCCGTCCTCGCCGCCGCCCTGATCGTCGCCGCCGAGCAGCTCCCCGGCTTCGGCGGCGCCCGACACCCGTACGGCGAGCGGGCGGTGGCCGCCGGGCTGGCCCGGCAGAGCGCCAACATCGTGTCCGCCGTCAACTTCGACCAGCGCGGCTTCGACACCCTCGGCGAGGAGTCGATCCTGTTCGGCTCGGTGCTCGGCGCGGGCATGCTGCTGCGCCTGGCCCGGGACGAGCACAAGCGCCGGCCCGCGGCCGAACCGGTCCTGCCCACCACCCGCCTGTTCGGCGCCACGCTGCTCCCCCTCACCCTGCTGACCGGCGGATACCTCGTCGCCCACGGCCAGTTGAGCCCCGGCGGCGGCTTCCAGGGCGGCGTCGTGCTCACCACCGCCCTGCACCTGGCGTACGTCGCCGCCGACTACCGCGTGCTCAAACGCATCCGCCCGCTGGCCGTCCTGGACGTCACGGACGCGATCGCCGCCGGCTCCTACGCCGCCCTCGGGCTGATCGGCCTGGCCCAGGGCGCCGGCTACCTCGCCAACACCCTGCCGCTCGGCACCTTCAACGCACTGTCCTCCAGCGGCCTGGTGGCCGTCATCAACGCCGCCGTCGGCGTCGAGGTCGGCTCGGCCGTGGTGGTGCTGCTGGCGCACTTCCTGGACCAGGCCGTGGAGGTCACCCCCCGGAGGAGGAACCGATGACCGTCCTGCCCTACCTGGTGGCCGGGTGGATCCTGCTCGCCGGGCTGTACGGCCTGGTCACCAGCCGCAACCTGGTGCAGGCGGTCGGCTGCCTCGCCGTCGCGCAGTCCTCGACGTACGTCCTGCTGCTCGCCGTCGGCTACCGCCGCGACGCCACCGCGCCGGTCTTCTCCGACCTGCCCACCGACGCCCCGGTCGTCGACCCGGTCGTCCAGGCGCTCGCGCTCACCGACATCGTCGTCGGCGCGACCGTCACCGCGCTGCTCCTCTCCCTCGTGATCCAGCTGCGCAAGCGGCACGGCACGGTGGACCCGGAGGAGCTCACCGGACTGCGCGGGTGACGGCCGATGGACACCGCGGACCTCCTGCCGCTCGCCGTCGCCGTCCCGCTGCTCGGCGCCGCCGTGGTGGCCGTCGCCGGGCGGTGGCTGCCCCGCCCGGGCCGCGACGCGCTCGCCACCGCCTGCGCCGCCGCCGACGTCGGCTGCCTCGCCCTGCTGTGGGCCCGCACCGACCCGGACGGCCGCGCGGTGTCCTGGCTCGGCGGCTGGCGGCCGCGCGGCGGCCACGGCGTCGGCATCGTCCTCGTCGCCGACCGGCTCGGCAGCGGACTGGCCCTGCTCGCCGCCGTCCTGGTCCTCGCCGTGCTCTGCTACGCCTGGCGCTACTTCGACGAACCCTCCGGCGAGCACGGCGGGATGTTCCCCGGGCTCCTGCTGCTCTTCCAGGCCGGCATGTGCGGCTTCGCGCTCACCGGCGACCTCTTCGACGCCTTCGTCTTCTTCGAGCTGATGGGCGCCGTCGCCTACGCCCTGACCGGCTACCGCATCGAGGACCCGCGCCCGCTCCAGGGCGCCCTCGCCTTCGGACTCGTCAACTCGGCCGCCGCCTACCTCTCCCTGCTCGGCATCGGCCTGCTCTACGCCAGGACCGGCGAGCTCGGCATGGCCCAGATCGGCGCCGCGCTGGACGAGCGCGCGGCGGCCGGGCACGGCCGGGACGCCCTGGTCGTCGTCGCGTTCGTCCTGGTCCTCGCCGGCCCGCTGGTGAAGGCCGCGACGGCGCCCTTCCACTTCTGGCTGCCGGACGCCCACGCCGTGGCGCCCAGCCCGGTCTGCATGCTGCTGTCCGGGGTGATGGTCGAACTCGGCGTCTACGGCGTGGCCCGGATCCACCGCGTCGTCTTCGCCGGCGCGGGCGGCCTGCCGGACGCCGCCGTCCGGGACACCCTGCTGGCGGCCGGAGTGCTGACCGCGCTGGTCGGCGCCGTCATGTGCTGGCAGCAGCGGCACCTGAAGCGGATGCTGGCCTTCTCCACCGTCGGGCACGTCGGCCTCTTCCTCGTCGGCACGGCCCTGCTCACCCCGGCCGGCCTCGCCGGATCCGCCGTGTACGTGGCCGGCCACGCGGGCGCCAAGGCCGCCCTGTTCGGCCTCACCGGCGTCCTGCTCGACCGCTACGGCTCGGTGGACGAACACGGGCTGCACGGCCGCGCCCGCGAACTCCGGCTGCCCGGCGCGCTGTTCGCCCTCGGCGCGCTGGCCCTGGCCGGCCTGCCGCCGTTCGGCACCGGCCTGGGCAAGGCCGTCGCCGAGGAGGCCGCCGGGCGCGAACTCGGCTGGCTGCCCGCCGTGTTCGTCCTGGTGTCGGCCCTCACCGGCGGCGCGGTGCTGCGCGCGGGCCTGCGGGTCTTCGGCGGGGTGGGCTCCCCGCCGAAGGAGCACCCCGAGGTCGCCGCGACCACCGGCGAGGGCGAGGAACCCGAGATCCGCGGCCCCGGCCGCCGGCTGCCGGCGCCCATGATCGCCGTCCCCGCCGCCCTGCTGGCCGGCTGCCTGGCCGTCGGCCTCGCCCCGGGAGTCGGGCGCGCGCTCGCGGCGGCGGCCGCGGCCTTCACCGACCGCACCGGCTACCTCGCCGACACCCTCGGCGGCACGGCACCGGCCGCCACCCCCGCGCCCGACACGGACTGGACGGCCTCCGGCATCCTGCTCGGCCTGCTCTCCGCCGCCCTGGCCGCCGCGTTCGCCACCGCCGCCGTCCGCCGCGACCCGCGGCGCGGCACCGGCGCCCTGCACCGCGCCACCGTCCTGCCGCTGCGCCGCTTGCACTCCGGCCTGCTCGGCGACTACGTCGCCTGGCTCGCGGTCGGCCTGGCCGCCCTGCTGGTCGCCCTGGTGGCCCAGCTCTGACCGGTGGCCCGGCTCTGACCCGGCCCGCCGGGGGCCGCGGCCGGCGGGCACGCGCACCCCGTCGCTTCGACGGACCCGGTCGCACGTGCGGCGGCCACAGGCGCTGACCTCGGCCTTTTCGACCCCGACCTGCCCGCGCACCTGGGCTCGGCCGTCCTCGGCCCGGACCGGGCCGCCTGGTCGAGCGGCAGCGGGCACTACGCCTACTGCACCCTGCGCCGCCTGGACGGCGGCCCGCTCACCGGCGACTCCGCGCCGTGAGACCGTGCGGAGCGCAGCAGGTGGTCGCGGACCAGCGTGACCTGCGGATTCGTGGCCGATCCGGGGCGCTGGACCAGGAAACCCGTGTTGATCGGTGGGTCGTCCGGGTCGTCGAGGAGGACCAGGGCGCCCGAGGCCAGCTCGTCGGCGCACAGGTAGCGCGGCAGCACGCTGAATCCGGCGCCGCCGACGACCGCCGCCCTGACCGCTCCGAGGTCGGGGACCGTGACGGCCGGACGGCAGGTCAGGCGCCTGCCGAACACGTGGCGCCAGTAGCGCCGGACGATCGGCAGGTCCTCGGCGTACGAGACGAGCGGCACCCCGTGCAGGACCGCGGGCCCCTCGGTGGCGAGCCGCGAGCCGATCCGTTCGGCCCATGAGGGTGCGGCGACCAGGACGAACTCCTCGTCGGCCAGCGGCACGGCGGCGAGCGCGCGGCCGCGCGGGCGCACGGTGGCCACCACCAGGTCGTGCCGGCCCGCGCGCAGTCCGTCGAGCAGGTCGTCGGTCAGGCCGAAGGCGACGCGCAGGCGCACCCCCTTGTCGACGAGCGGGGCGAGCGTCGGCATCACGCAGTGCGTGAGGTACTCGGCCGGCCCCGCCAGGTGCACGGGCTCCGCGTCGCCCCCGCCGAGGAGAGCGCCGCCGCCGACCGGGCCGAGAGCGTCCAGCGGCTCCGTGACCCGCGCGGCCAGCTCGTCGGCGAACGGGGTCGGGGCGACGCCGCGCGACAGCCGCTCGAACAGCTCCCGGCCCAACTGGCCCTCCAGCGAGCGGATCTGCGTCGTCACCGTCGGCTGCGACAGACCCAGCACGCGGGCGCCCGCGGTGAAGGAGCCGGCCCGGTACACCGCGAGGAACGTGCGCAGCAGGTTCAGATCGAGGAGGCCGCTCCCCTGCGGCGACGGCGTTTCCGGCCGCCCATCGGAATCCCTATCTCTCACATGCACGAGCCTATTGGATTCCGATGGGGTCGGGGCTCTACCGTCGAGGACGCCGCCGCACTGACGAACTGTGCGCGAAGAAGTGTCAGTCCCTCGGAAACGTCGGCGGCGGCCACCTACCGTCCCCGATCCCCGTACGGGATCCGCACCGCTCGGAGCTCCCCCCATGTCGAAGATCCTCTTCGTCGTCACCGGCGCCGACCACTGGACGCTGGCCGACGGCACCAAGCACCCCACCGGCTTCTGGGCCGAGGAGGCCGTCGCGCCGTACCAGGCCTTCAAGGCGGCCGGTCACGAGATCGTGGTCGCCACTCCCGGCGGTGTCGTCCCCACCGTCGACCGGGGCAGCCTCGCCCCCGAGGTCAACGGCGGCCAGGAGAACGCCGACCGCATCGCCGCCGCCCTGGCCGGCTTCAGCGAGCTGCGCTCGCCCGTCGAGCTCGACGAGGTGGACCTCGACGACTACGCGGCCGTCTTCTACCCCGGCGGCCACGGCCCCATGGAGGACCTCGCGGTCCACCCCGGCTCCGGCCGCCTCCTCACCCGCGCCCTGGAGTCCGGCAAGCCGCTCGGCGTGGTCTGCCACGCCCCGGCCGCGCTGCTGGCCGCCACCCGGGCCGACGGCACCAACGTCTTCGCCGGCTACGACGTCGCCGCCTTCACCAACGCCGAGGAGACCCAGGCCGGCTTCGCCGACAAGGCGAAGTGGCTGCTCCAGGACCGCCTCACCGAGGCCGGCGTGAACGTCCGGGTCGGCGAGCCGTGGGTGCCGAACGTGGTCGTCGACCGCAACCTGGTCACCGGCCAGAACCCGGCCTCCTCCGCCCCGCTCGCCGCCGAGCTGCTCGGCAAGCTGGCCTGACCCGATGGGCACCGACCGGCTCGACGAGGTCCTCGACGCCGCGTACGACTGCCTGCTGGGCCTGCCCGTGCCCGCCGTGGCCGCCCTGACCGCGGGCGGCTGAGCTCCCCGACTCCCGCCCCCGGGCCCCATGGCCCGGCGGCGCGGGTCGTACACGTGCCACGTTCGGATGAATCACCTGCCGGGAGCACCACCGGCTCCCTCCTCGGCGCCAAGATGGCACCGCACCCGGCCCCGGGCAGCGGGCCCGTGTGCTCCCCACCCGCTTGCTCCGCGCCCGCGCGGGCATGCACCGCACGGCAGAGGGGCCACCATGGCGAACGGCACCGTCCTCCTGGCACTGCGCGACGACCCCCTCGGGGGCGGTGTGAGCGCCGAGCAGCTGCGCCGGATCGGCAAGGAACTGGAGGACCGCGGCCTGGAGTTGCGCTGGGCCGGCGACAGCAGGGACGCCACGGCGACGCTCCGGATCGAGGCCGGCCTGGCCGCCGCGGTCGTGGCGTGGGGCCTGCCGCGCCCGCCCGGCGGCGGCGGAGCCGACGGTGCCGCGGAGAGCGGGGTCGAACTGCCCACCGGCGGGGCCGAGGTGCTGGACCGCATCCGGCACCGCTTCAAGGACCTGCCGGTCTTCCTGCTCATGACGGACGGCTCCGACCGCGACCTGGAGCACCTCCCGCTGTGGGTCGCCGAGGCCGTCATCGGCTACATCTGGCCGCTGGAGGACACGCCCGCGTTCATCGCCGGCCGGGTCGCGGCCGCTGCCGCCGCGTACCGGCGCGACGTCCTGCCGCCGTTCTTCAGCGCCCTGCGGCAGTTCGACGACGCGCACGAGTACTCCTGGCACACTCCCGCGCACTCCGGCGGCGTGGCCTTCCTCAAGTCGGCGGCCGGCCGGGCCTTCTTCGACTACTACGGGGAACGCCTGTTCCGCACCGACCTGTCCATCTCGGTCGGTGAACTCGGCTCCCTCTACGAGCACTCCGGCCCGATCGGCGAGGCCGAACGCAACGCGGCCCGGGTCTTCGGCGCCGAGCACACCTACTTCGTCCTGCACGGCGACTCCACCTGCAACCGCATGGTCGGCCACTACAGCGTCACCTCCGACGAGATCGCCCTGGTCGACCGCAACTGCCACAAGTCCGTCCTGCACGGCCTGGTCGTCACCGGCGCCCGGCCGGTCTACCTCGTGCCGACCCGCAACGGCTACGGCCTCGCCGGACCGCTGCCCCCCGCGGCCATCGACGCCGCGGCCGTCGCCGAGCGCGTCGCCGCCAACCCGCTGAGCGCCGACGCCCCCTCCCCGCACCCGCAGTACGCCGTCATCACCAACTCCACCTACGACGGCCTGTGCTACGACACCCTCGCCGCCGCCCGGGCCCTCGCACCCAGCACACCGCGCCTCCATTTCGACGAGGCGTGGATCGCATACGCCCGCTTCCACCCGCTCTACCGCGGCCGGTACGGCATGGCCGTCGGGCCGGACACCTTCCCCGAGCCGCAGCGGCCGACCGTCTTCGCCACCCACTCCACGCACAAGCTGCTCGCCGCCCTGTCGCAGTGCGCCATGGTGCACGTCCGCCCCTCGCCCCGCGCGCCCGTCGAACACCACCGCTTCAACGAGGCGTTCATGATGCACGGCACCACCTCGGCCTTCTACCCCGGCATCGCCTCCCTGGACGTGGCGACCGCCATGATGGACGGCCCGCAGGGCCGCTGGCTCATCGACGAGGCCGTCACCGAGGCCGTCCGCTTCCGCCAGGCCGTCGTGCGCACCGGCCGCCGGATCGCCGCCGCCGGCGACCGGCCCGGCTGGTTCTTCGGCGTCTGGCAGCCCGAGACGGTCACCGACCCCGCCACCGGCACCGGCATGGCGTTCGCCGACGCGCCGCTGTCCCTGCTCGTCAGCGAGCCCTCCTGCTGGCAGCTCGAACCCGGCGCCGCCTGGCACGGCTTCGACGGCCTGACCGACGGCTACAGCCTCCTCGACCCGATCAAGGTCACCATCACCTGCCCGGGCGTCACCGCCACCGGCCGGACCGAGCCCTGGGGAATCCCGGCGCGCATCCTCACCGAGTACCTGGCCGGCCGCGGCATCGTCGTGGAGAAGACCGACAGCTACAGCACCCTCGTCCTCTTCTCCATGGGCATCACCAAGGGCAAGTGGGGCACTCTCATGGACGGCCTGATGGACTTCAAGGCCCTCTACGACACGAACGCCCCGCTCCACCAGGTGCTGCCCGCCCTCACCCGCGACCACCCCCGCCACTACCGGGGCACCGGCCTGCGCGAGCTCTGCGCACGGATGCACCGCCACCTCGGCGACGGCGCCTTCGTCGAGTCCCTCGACGAGGCCTTCCGCCACCTGCCCACCCCGGTCCACCCGCCCCGGTACTGCTACGAGCAACTCGTCCGCGGAGGCACCGAACGCGTCCGCCTCGCCGACGCCGCCGAACGGACCGCCGCCGCCATGGTCACCGTCACCCCGCCCGGCATCCCGGTCCTCATGCCCGGCGAGTCCCTCGGCGCCCACGACGGCCCCCTGCTCCGCTACCTCACCGCTCTCGAAGCCTTCGACCGCGCCTTCCCCGGCTTCGGCAGCGAAGCCCACGGCGTCGTCATCGACCCGGACACCGGCGACTACCTCATCGAGTGCCTGCTCCCCGCCGCGCCACCGCGATCCTGACGGCCCCGTCCGCCGGGGTGACGCCCACGCGCGACGCCCGGCCGGGAGACCCCGGCCGAGCGCGTGCCGTGCCGTTCCTCCGGTGGGCCGGGGCTCAGAACTCGGTGCTGACCGTGACTCCGCTGAAGTCGGTCACGGCGTACAGGCCGAGGTAGTGGTAGCCGGCCGTCTGGTTGGTGACGGTGAGGGTCTGGGCGGTGCCGGCCTGGGTGGAGGAGGCGGTGTAGGCCTTCGGCGAGGCCCAGGTGCCCGGGTTGTAGTACAGGTGCGCGGTGCCGGTGCCGCCGGAGGTGGTGACCTTCAGGGTGGTGGTCCCGGCCGGCAGGTAGACGTACAGGTAGTCGGTGTTGCCCGCGGTCGCGGCGCGGCCGGTGCGCGAGCAGTTGCGGCCCATCGCGTCGGTGCGCCGCTCGGTGCAGGCCGGCAGGGTGGCCGGCGGGGCGGTCACGGTGACGGTGGTGGGGGTGGTGGCGATCCGGCCGCTGTCGTCCTTGGCGGTCAGGGCGACGGTGTAGCTGCCGGCCGCCGCGTAGGTGTGGCTGGGGTTGCGCTCGTCCGAGGAGGTGCCGTCGCCGAAGGTCCAGTGCCACGCGGTGATCCGGCCGGGGCCGGTCTGCACGGACCGCTCGTTCACGCTGACGGTCGCGCCGTTCACCGTGGTGTCGAACAGGGCGGTCGGGCCGGCGGCGTAGCAGGCGCCGGCGGCGCAGGCGGTGAGCCAGGCGTCGAAGTCGGCGTCGTAGGCGGTGCCGAGGCCGTTGTAGACCGCGTAGCCGCCGGTGTAGTCGCCGACCCGGAACCGGTCCAGCACGGCCCGGACGTCGGCCGGGTGCTTCTCCAGCATGTACCGGACGGCCAGGTAGCCCCACGGGTAGACGCGGGTCGAGTCCGCGTTGTCGTAGGTGGTCTGGAAGAGGGTGCTGAGCTGGTAGGTGTGCTTGCCGGCCTGCGTCATCGCGTCGGTGTCGGTGGCGCCGCGGTAGCTGTACGAGGTGTACTCGGCGAGGCCCTCGATCCACCAGATGTCCGGGACGGACGTCTGGGCCTTGAAGTTGCCCTTCATGTCGTAGATGCCGTCGAGGTAGTGGGTGTACTCGTGGTTGAGGTTCCACACCCGGGCGGGGTCGTTCTCGTTCCACTTCTTCTGGTACATCACGGTCACGGCCTGGGAGTTCGGGTCGGTCGCGTCCATGAGGGTCTCGCCACCGTTGTCGGTGTCGTTGCCGAAGATCGCCCACGAGTAGGTGGTGTAGTCGGCCTTGTTGGCGAAGATCCCGAAGGTGACCGTCTTGGCGTACTGGTTCGGGACCGGCCCGTTGTCCTTGACCACGCCGTGGAAGAACCCGTCCTGCTTGCGCAGGCTGGCGCAGACGGTGGCCAGTTCGTCGGCCGACAGCGCCTGGGCCTGCAGGGTGCGGTTGTCGCAGACCAGCCGGTGCGGCAGGACCACCGAGGCGAGCTTGGCGGGGAGGTCGCAGATGCCGTAGTACGAGCACTGGCCGGGGTCGTAGGACGCGGCCTGGACGGCCGTGTGCACGTACAGCGGCGCCGCGGGCGTCAGCAGCGGCGCGGCGTCCAGCACCTTCCTGACCAGCGGCTTGACCTTCGGCTCGACGGCGGGGCCGCTCCCGGCCATCCGGGCCAGGTCGTTGCCCGCGTTGGTGTCCAGGACCTCGTGGGGCCCGCCGATCAGGTCCTTGTGCTTGATCGCGAAGTCGGCGAGGGAGTGGGCCAGGCCGGGGTCGGCGGCGACCGCCCGGACGAAGTCCGGGTTCGCGTTGCCCCGCCAGAGCGGGTTCTGGAGAACGGAGTTGACCGCGCCGACCATCGCCGGGACGGAGTTGTAGGAGTTGTCGTAGCCGTCCAGGATCCGCCGGTAGACGCCCAGGTAGCCGGCCTGGACGTCGGCGCTGTCGGTGAGCGACACCACGTCCGCGAGCACGGCGCCGTTGTTCTCGGTGACGTCGCGCCAGCGGGCGCCGGCGAAGAACGCGTCCAGGGCGGCCCGGACGGCGGTGGTGAGCTCGCCGGTGTACGGGCCGGTCTCGTCGGGGTGCTGGACCTGGATGTGGTAGCCGGCCTGCAGGTAGAGCGCCAGCTGGAGGATGCCGGTCGAGTTGTCGCCGGTGTAGCCGGCCGCCAGGTCCTTGAAGGCGGCGGCGACGGACAGCATCCGGGACTGCCGGAAGATGCCCGGCTCGGCGGCGCCGGTGTCGGACAGGCCCCGGACGCACTCCGGGGTCGAACCCTTGATGAACGCGACCAGGTCGGCCCCGGTGCGGGCGGCGAAGTCGGCCGGGGCGCAGGACTGCGCGGCGGCCGCCGCGTCCGCGCCGGAGCGGCCGTTCGCTCCGGAGCGGCCGTTCGCGACGGAGGGCTCGGGCCGGACGGGGGCGCCCGTCACGGCCGACCTGGCCATCAGGCGCTCGCCGATCAGCGCCGGGGGCAGCGGGGCGGCGGGCGCGGCGGGGGCCTCGGACCCCGCCGTCGGGGTCGGGGCCTGGGCCGGCGCGGCGGCGACGACCGTGGGTGCCGCGAACGCCTGGGCGGGCAGCACAGCGGTGGCCGTGGCGCAACAGGCGACAACGCCGGCCGCGAGCATGGAGAGTCTTTGTGTACGCAGGAGCACGCCGAGTCCTTCTTCGGATGGGGTCAGCCCGACATCGGTGCGGGCCGGGTGAAGGAGATTGGCGTGCATCCTGTCACCGACCGACCGCCAGAACAATGTCACAGGTTATATTGCACGACTCTTTCGGCCACCTTCCCGCCAGGGGCGGCCCCCACCCGGCTGACCTGCGACGGCGGGGCCCGGGCCGGTGCGGCGCACGGGTGCCGACGGCCCGTCCGACCACGAGCCGGGAGGTCCGCCCGTGGCCGACCGGGCCGGCGGGCGGCGAGGAGTGGCCGATCCGAACAGCGGATCCCGGAGCTCTCGCCGGGGGGCTATCCCCCGGGAAGGTGTCGGGCCGGCCCCAGCGCGCCCGGGCCGCCGCAGGCGTGACGATCTTTCTCAGCAGCATTCGACGTCGCACGGATTGAGGAGTGGTCACACATGATCGGCTATCGGAAGCGCTGGGCGGCCGTGGCTCTCGCACTGGCCGCGGCAACGGGCCCCGCGACGGCCGCGTACGCGTCACCGGCGGTGCCCACGCCCACCGCCGCGCCGGATCCCGTCCGCGCGCTGGACCGCATCGCCCGTCCGCTGCTGTCGGCGGAGCCGGGCACCGGCACCACCGACCTGCGCGCCCTCGGGGCCATGGTCGGCGACGCGAGGATCGTGGGCCTGGGCGAGGCCACGCACGGCTCGCACGAGTTCTTCGCGCTGAAGGACCGGGTCTTCCGCTACCTCGTCGAACACAAGGGATTCACCACCTTCGCCCTGGAGATGAGCTGGTCGGCGGGGCTGCGGATCGACGACTACCTCCAGCACGGCGACGGCGACGGCAACGGCGACGACACCGGCGACGCCCGGCGGCTCGTGCACGAGACGATGGCCGGCTCCCCCTGGGACCGCGAGGAGTTCGTGACCCTCATCCAGTGGATGCGCGGCCACAACCGCGAACACCCCGACCACCCGGTCCACTTCCTGGGCGACGACATCGGCGCACCCAGCCTCGACGCGCCCGTCTTCGACGCCGTCACCGACTACGTCCGCCGGACCCGTCCGAAGTCCCTGGCACGTGTGGACGAGCTCCTCGCCGGCCTGCGCCCGCTCGACGACGCCATCGGGTACCTGAGCCGACCGCTCGCGGAGCGGCAGCGGAACGCCGCCACGGCACAACAGCTGCTCACGCTGATGGCGGGCCAGGGAAAGCCGGGTGACGACGACTTCGAGTTCGCCCTGCAGAACGCCCGCAACATCGCCCAGACCTACACCTTCCTCACCGTCGACCCGGGCGACCCCGCCTCGTTGACCGCCATGGAGCGCTACCGCGACCAGGTGATGGCCGAGAACACCGCATGGTGGCAGCGGCGGACCGGCGGCCGGATCCTGCTGTCGGCCGCCGACGACCACGTCGGCTACACGGCCACCGACCCCGCGACGTATCCGAAGACCCAGGGGTCCTTCCTCCACGACGCCCTGGGTACGGACTACCTCGCCATCGGCACCACCTTCGACCGGGGGTCCTTCCTCTCCAAGGCGCAGGCGCTCGGCGGCGACTGGAAGACGTTCACCCTCCCTCCCGCCGGCCCCGGCACGAACGAGCACACGCTCGACCAGGTCCGCTACCGCGACTACTACGCCGACCTGCGCAAGGCCCCGGCCGCAGCCCGCGACTGGCTGGCCGTCCCGCGCCCGACCTACGCCGTCGGCACCCAGTTCCCCAACCCCACGCCGCCCGAACTCGCCATCGGCCGGGCCTACGACGTCCTGGTCCACCTCCACGACGTCCGGGAGGCGAGCCAGCTCTGACTGATCATCTCGGAATGAGGTCCGGAGCCTGCGCGGGCAGATGATGCTGCAGGCGAGTTGGAGCAGACCGTAGGGGATCCGCCGGCGCCTGAACCCACGCGCGCTGTTCTGCCAGCGGCAGAACAGCGGCCGGACCGGGCGCGACGATCACTACAGTCCGGTCTCATGGGGACGATGACGACGCGCACGGTCGAGTACCCGGCGGACGGCTTGACGATGATCGGCCACCTCGCTCTCCCGGCGGGTGTCGACCGCCGGCCCGCGGTGCTGCTCGGACCAGAGGGCATGGGGCTCAGCGACGTCGAGCGCCGCCGGGCCGACATTCTCGCCGAGCTGGGATATGTAGCGCTGGCCTTCGACCTTCACGGCGGGCGCTATTTGGGCGCCCCCGAGGAGATGCTCGCCCGGTGCTTACCGCTGCTCGCCGATCCGGACCGGATGCGGGGCATCGGCCATGCCGCGCTCGACGTGCTGCGCACCGAACCGCGGACCGACCCCGACCGGATCGCCGTCGTCGGCTACGGCACCGGGGGCGCCGTCGGGCTGGAACTCGGGCGCGACGGCGCCGACCTGCGCGCGATCGGGACAGTCAACGCTTTGACCACGGGCCGGCCGGGCGAGGCGGCGCGCATTCGCTGCCCGGTGTGGGCCGGGGTCGGGTCGGAAGACCCGATCATGCCGCCCGCGCAACGGAACGCGTTCACCGCCGAGATGCAGGCCGCCGGCGTCGACTGGCGCCTCACGGTCTACGGCGGCGCCCTGCACGCCTTCCACCACCCCCCGGTCGACCACCCCACGGTCCCCGGCGTCGGCTACCACCCGCAGCACGCACAGCGAGCCTGGCGCGACGTCGTCAACCTCCTCGCCGAGTGCCTGCCCGTGACGGAGGCTCTGGGGGCATGACCCAGGCGGTTGAACGACAAGCTCAGGTCGGGTGGACGAGGCGGCTGTCGTAGGCGAGGACGACCGCCTGGATCCGGTCGCGGAGTCCGAGTTTCTGCAGGATCCGCCCGAGATGGGCCTTCACGGTCGCCTCGGCGAGGTGCAGGGCGGCCGCGATCTCGGCGTTGGACAGGCCGCTGCGCCCCGAGACCTTCACCGCCGACCCGGACGACCGGCGCACGGTCGTGGTCCAGCTCTGGTACCCCGCGCAGAAGAGTCCCGCGGGCGCGCAGCGGGCCCAGTACCTCGGACGCACGGAGCAGGAGGCGCGCACCGTCTCCGATGCCCTGGCCGGTGCCGTCTGCCTGCCCGGCTTCCTGGTCGACGGCGTTCCGCGGGCCCGCACCCACGCGGTCTTCAACGCCCCGGTGGCCGGTGGGGGCGACCGGTTCCCCGTCGTGCTGTTCTCTCCCGGAGCGGGCGGGGTGCGCACCCAGAACACCGCCTGGGCGGAGGAACTGGCCAGCCACGGCTACGTGGTGGCCGCCCTCGACCACCCGTACGACTCCGCGGCGGTCGTCCTGGACGACGGCCGGACGATCCGCGCCGCGACCGCCTCCACCGGTGACCGGGACGCGGACGAGGAACTCGCGGCCGGCTGGACGGCCGTCCGGGCCGCCGACCTCGGCTTCGTCCTCACCCGGCTGGAGAGCCTGGACCGCGGCACGATCGCCGCCCCGCTGGTCGGACGCGAGCCGTCGACCGGGCGTCTGGACACCGCACGGGCCGCGGTGACCGGCCACTCCATGGGCGGTGCCGCCGCCCTCCAGGCAGCCCGGCAGGACCCCCGGTTCGCCGCCGTCATCGACCTGGACGGCTACCCCCACGGCCCCACCTCGTCGCCGTCACCACGCTCGCCTTCCTGGACGCCACGCTGCGGCACGCGCCCGGCGACCTGGCCGGCGCGCTGTCCGCCTACGGCAGCCTCAGCGTCCATCGCCCGGACGACCCCCGCTGACCTGCCGCGCCGTCACCGGCCCACCGCGGCGCGTGGAGCCCGGTCCCGCGCCGGGGCCGCTCCGGGGAGGTGGAGCGGCCCCGGGGGGACTTGACGTCAGCGGGTGCCGAAGTCGGCGTTCCAGGAGGCCGCGCCCGTACGGGCCAGGCCGACCTCGTTGAAGTCGCCGATCATGATCCCCAGGTGCTTCGGGGAGTTGATCCAGCCGTCGACGGCCGCGTCGACGGTGGTGGGCCCGTAGAAGGCGACCTCCCCGAAGCCCCGCCAGGTGTAACCGAGACCTGACGCGATGCCCGAGGAGTTGCAGAAGTGCCCGGAGACCCGGCGCTGGTCCATCTGGTCGGCGTTGCACTTCGCGACCTGGGAGAGCGTCGAGTTGAGCCGCACCGGCGCCTTGCCGTATTGGGCGCGCAGGGCGTTCACCCGGTCCAGGAAGCGCTGCTGGTCGGGGGTGACCGGGCCCGGGCTCGTGCCCGCCCCGTTCAGGTCGAACCGCTGGGACATGCTGCCGTCGCAGCCCTCGACGGTGACCTCCCGGTCGACGCCGTGGTAGGTCAGGCAGCCGTTGTTCTCGGCGTTGCGCAGGTAGGTGCCGCCCTCGGCGGCGGTCTCCAGGGTCCACTGCTGGTTGGCGCCCGCCCACCAGTGGACGAACTGGGTGGACCGGCCGTCCCGGGTGTCCATCTCCAGCACGCGCTCGGTGCCGTTGACGCTGCGGGCGAAGTCGACCCGGTCGCCGGGCTTGTTGGACATCCAGAACGAGGTGGAGGCGTCCTGGAAGCCACGGGCGACGATCCGCGAGCCCTCGCCGTCCGAGCTGGCCAGGGAGTGGTGGTTCTGGTGGTCCTGGATCGTGACCATCTGCTCGACCACGCCCGCGGTCGCGGCGCTGGCCGGCGCCGCCAGCAGCGTGGCACCGCTCGCGGACAGCGCGGAGACGGCGAGCGCCAGGGCCGCCAGCCGGGTGCGGCGGCGGGTGCGGCGGGCGGCGGCGCCCGGGCGGAGGGTACGGGTGGACGGGTGGGACACGGGCTTCTCCTGCTCTCGAGGGACCGCGTGCGGAGGTGCAGGCGGACGCGGGGCAGGACATCAGGGTCGCGTTGACAACCGATCAACAGCGCCGTGAACGGTCATATGAATGACGATTCACTCGTGCGAGTGCAGTTACTCTGCACACGATGCGTGACACCGCCGATCCGTGCTGTCATAGCTCTGCCAAATCCCCCGGCACGCAGCGCACTTGCGCGGGAAGGCAGCAGAATGGGCAGATCCACGTTCGCGGCCACGACGACGGCCGTCGCACTGACGGCCTCGGCGTTGCTCGCCGCCGCAGGGAGCCCGGCCCACGCCGAGGCGGGGCAGGACACCATCACCATGTACAAGCAGGAGAAGTCCCAGTGGTGCTGGGTCGCCTCCGGGCTGACGATCGCCAAGTTCCAGGGCTACGGCAGCACGCAGACGGACTTCTGCACCCGGGCCAACCCCTACTACGGCTGCAACAACCAGCCCGCCACGCTCGACGACATGGCCAGGGGCTGGAACAGCCTCGGCATGACCCACCTCGGCACGGGCCTGAACAGCGCGGCCACGTTCAACCAGGTCTACACCGACGTCAAGGCGGCCCGGCCGGTCGCCGCCCGCATCGGGTGGAAGTCGGGCGGCGGCCACATGAACGTCGTCTACGGCTTCGACACGTCGAACAACACCATCGGCGTCGCCGACCCGTGGCCGGACACCGCCACCTACACGTGGTGGAACTACAACGACTACGTCAACAACAGCTCGTTCGCGTGGACCCACTCCCGGATCGGCATCTCCCGTTAAGGCAGGCGGCATGCACGACACAAGAACGTCCGGCAGGCGGGCGGCCTCCCGCCTCTCCCGCCTGACCACCGTCCTGGCGCTCAGCGCGTCCGCGCTGCTGTCCGTCGCCGGCCCCGCCCGCGCGACCGCCCCCATGGACCCGCTCCCGGCCGACATCCCGGACTACCAGGCCGCCCTCGACCTGGTGAAGTCGGCCGACGTCCACAACACCGTCTGCCGCTTCCTCAGCGTTCCGGTGCCCCAGGGCGACGGGGGCGGGACGCCGCAGCCGATCCCCGACAAGGCCGACCCGTGCGAGGGCCTGCCGGCGTTCACCGTCAAGGACCCCTTGGCGCTGAACGAGATCACCCCCGGCTTCGTCGCGGGGACCTCCCTGCCGATCGCGAGCCAGGCGGTCCAGCTGAGCCACCTGGTCTCCGCGCTGGACGCCCCGGTCAACGGCCGGAACGCCACCGTCATGCTCGCCCCCACCCAGGGCGGCGGGTGGCACCTGGCCGCCGTGCGCGACGGCGACAGCGACGCCGCGTACGCGGGCAAGGCGACGGTGGGGACCCTGGTGTTCACCGAGCCGCAGATCCGCGGCTGGTACCAGCTGAGGCTCACCACGGTCGAACCGCTCAACGACCAGGCGCGGCAAGGCCTGGCCGGCCGCTCGTCGGTCTCGCTGAGCGAGTACCAGAAGCTGGTCAAGGCCCGGTACGCCGACAAGCAGCCCGGCTCGCTGTACGACACCTCGGGCATGTCCAGCGGCTACGCCGCCGCCAAGAAGACGGCGGACACCCCCTCGTCGACTCCCCTGCTCATCGGCGGTTCGGGCGCGGCCGTGGCGCTGGCGGGCGGCGTCTTCGCCCTCCGCCGCCGGCACGACACCACCACCTGAGCCCCGCCCCCTTCGCCCCCCTTTCGCCCTGACCCCGGCCTCCGGCGGGGGGTCAGGGCGAAGCGCTTCAGCGGAGGTCGGCGAGGGCGGTCTCGACGGCACGGTGGAACGTCGGGTAGGCGTAGATCATGTGCCGCAGGCGCTCGGTCGGCACCTGGGCCTGGATCGCGACGGCCAGGCCGTACAGCACCTCGCCGCCGGCCGGGCCGGCGGCGGTGGCCCCGACCAGGACGCCGCGGTCGGTGTCCTCGACGAGCTTGACGAAGCCGTCGTTGCCGGCCTTGTGGATCCAGCCGCGCGCGGAGGACGGCAACTCGAAGCTGCCGGTGCGCACGCGCAGGCCCTTGTCGCGAGCCTGTTGTTCGGTCAGGCCGACAGCGCCGACCTCGGGGTCCGTGAAGGTGACCCGGGGCAGGGCGCGGTAGTCGGCGTCGGGGCCGGGGTCGCCGAGGATGCTGCGGACGGCGATCTCGGCCTCGTACATGGCGACGTGGGTGAAGGCGCCGTGGCCGGTGACGTCGCCGATCGCCCACAGGCCGTCGCCGGCGCGCATCTGCCCATCGGTGCTGAGGGCGCGGGCGGCGGGGTCGAGGCCGACCGTGTCGAGGCCGAGGCCGGCCAGCTCGGCGCGGCGGCCGGTGGCGACCAACAACCGTTCCGCGGAGAGGAGTTCACCGCCGTCGAGGTGCAGCGTGAAGGTCACCCCGTCGTGCTCGGCGCGCACCGCCCGGGCATCGGTGCGGATGCCGACGCCCTCCCGTTCGAGGACCTCGCCGATGAGGCGGCCGGCCTCCGGTTCGTCCGCAGGCAGCAGGCGGTCCATGGCCTCGACGACGGTGACGGTGGTGCCGAAGCGGGCGAAGACCTGGGCGAGTTCGAGTCCGATCGCGCCGCCGCCGAGCACCAGCAGCGAATCGGGGAGTTCCTTGACGGCGACGGCGTCCCGGTTGGTCCAGTACGGCACCTCCGCCAGCCCCGGGACGGGCGGGGCCGCCGGGCGCGTGCCGGTGGCGACGACGATGCCGCGCCGAGCAGTGACGACGAGGTCGTCGACCGTGACGCGCCCCGGGCCGGCGAGGCGGGCCCGGCCGCGGACGAACCGGGCGCCCTTGCCGGTGAGGCGGTCGACGGCGACCTGGTCGTTCCAGTCGTCGGTGGCCTCGTCCCGGATCCGCGCGGCGACCTGCGCCCAGTCGGGGGTGACCTGCGAGGCTCCGGCGATGCCGGGGACGCGACGCGCCTCGGCGACGAGGTTTCCGGCGCGGATCATCATCTTGCTGGGAACGCAGCCCCAGTACGGGCATTCGCCACCGACGAGCTCGGCCTCGATGCCGACCACGTCCAGACCGGCCTCGGCCAACCGCCCGGCGGCGTGCTCGCCGCCCGGGCCGAGGCCGATCACGACCACGTCCGCCTGCTGCTCCTCGGCCATCGCCGGTTCCTCCTCGGGTGAGTCCGTCGCTCTCCCCACGCTAAGGCCTGTCTCCTGGATCCTTGCCGGGCGCGCTCGGCCGGCAGCGGCCCCGAGCGGGAATCCGCGTGGCGGGCGGCGGGCGCCGGGGTCCATGCTGGGCGCGTGACACGGACGGCGAACGAACCGACGGCCCGCCGAGTGGCGGACATTCAGCGGCGGCTGGCCGCACTCGCCTCCGGGCGGCCGGGTCGGCCTCCCCGGTCGTCCGGCCGCCCGGTCGACGCGGCCGCCGTACGGGAGTTGGAGGCCTTCCTGGGCGCGCCGCTGCCGGCGGCCGTCGCGCTGTTCCTCACGGAGATCGGACTCGGGGTCGGGCCGTACGGCGGCTTCCTGGCTCCGGAGAAGATCCGCTACGAGGTCCAGCTCGACCGCGACGACTGCGCGGACGACGGCATCCCGGTGCCCGACCTGGCCGCCCCCTTCCCGATCACCGCGCAGGACGTCCGCACCCGGCCGTTCCCGATGCGGCCGCTTCCTCTCGACGGCGCGGTGCGGATCGGCCAGCAGGGCTGCGGCCGGTGGACGGTCCTGGCACTGACCGGTGAACTGGCTGGCACAGTCTGGGACTTGGACGGCGAGTGGGCCGAGCGGACCGAGTGGCGCCCGGCGGCGCACTGGCCGGAGGAGCCACCGGCGAGCGGCCCGGTCCACTTCCTCGACTGGGTCGAGCGGTGGCTGGACCGGCAGTAGCCGGATCGGCCGGCGACGCCCCCGACCCGACCCGGCCGCCGTCAGGCCTCCCGCAGCGCCGCGTCGAGGGCCTGGAGGTGGCGGTCGACCGGCCCCAGGGTGAGCAGGCCGCTGCCGGCCCCGACGAGTTCACCGGCGGCGGGCAGCAGCCGGTCCCGGGCCCACGCGACGGCCTCGCGGTCGCCGAGTTCGAGGGCGAGCACGCCCTCCAGGCAGCAGCACGCCTCGTACAGCAGGTCGGCGGGCGGCTGCGGCAGGGCACGCAGGACAGCTCGGGCCGCGCCGCGGTCGCCGGTGGCGAGCAGGGCGAACGGCTCGGCCCAGGGCCGGTACGGGCCCCAGTCCTGGCGCAGGTCCACCGCGGGCCGACGGTCCCCGCCCGCGATGCGCAGGGCGAGCAGGGCCAAGGGCAGCAGGCCGGCCTCCAGGCCCGGCATGCCGGCGCCGTCCAGGCCCACGGCCGCCGCACGGTAGGCCGTCTCCGCTTCCACGGCGGGGCCCAGGGCGGCGATCCGCAGCGCGCGGTACCAGTCGGTGAACACCTTCACCAGGGGGAGTTCATGACGGTCGGACAGCTCCTCGACCGCGCGCACGCACTGCTCGGCCGCCGCGAAGTCGCCCAGCGCGCAGGCGAATTGGAGGCGGATCAGGTGCCCGAGCACCTCGTGGGTGGTCAGCCCGTGGCGGGCGGCCAGCTCGACCAGTTCGGCGCCGATCGCGTCGCGTTCGCCGGCCAGCCCGGCCCGGGTGCAGGACTGCATGAACCGGCCGTTCAGCGCGAAGGCGAGCAGCGCCGGGTCCCGCAGCCGTCTGGCGATCGCCTCGGCCTCGCGCGCGGCGCGCGGCGCTCCCGGGTCGCGGGTGCCGCGTGACTCCAGGGCGACGGTGGCGAGCAGTCGGCAGCGGGCGACGGTGTCGCCGGCGGGCAGTGCGTCGAGGGTGCGCTCGGCGGCCGCGACGACGCGGGCGGCGAGCTCGGGGTCGTCGCTGCGGGTCCAGATCGCCGGGACGTCGAACGCGCCGATCACGCGGGCGGTGAGCTCCGGGTCGCCGTGCCGCTCGGCGGCCGCGATGACGGCCATCCGGTGCTCGCGGGCCGCGCGCAGGCCGCTGCCGCCGCTCACGGCGAGGCCGCGCATCAGGCCCACGGTGCTCTCCAGCCGCGCCCGCGCACCCACGGCCAGCGTCCGGTCGTACGCCGTCACGGCCTCGTGCCAGAGCCCGGCCGGCGTCGTCGCGGCCGGCGTCGTCCCGCCCGGCGTCGTCGCGGCCGCCATCGGGGCGAGGTCGAGCCCGGGGTCCTGGGCGAGGATGTCCGCCTCCAGGCGGCGCAGCGCGTGGCTCGGGTCGAGCCCGAGGCCGTCCGCGAGCACCGTTCTGGCCTCGCGCAGGGCGGCGAGGGCTTCGCCCTGTCGGCCCGTGCGGTACTGGGCGAGGGCCAGGAGCCGCCAGGCGTCCTCGCGCCAGGGGTGATCGGCGAGGTGGGCGCGCAGGTCCGGGACGGCCTGGGCGCCGCGGCCGAGGGCGAGCAGGGCCGCGGCGCGCTGTTCGACCGCGCGCAGGCGCAGTTCGGTGAGCCGGGTGCGTTCGGCACGGGCCCAGTCCTGGTCGGCGTGGTCGGCGTGGGCGGGGCCGCGCCACAGCGCGAGGGCGTCGTCGAGGCGGGCCAGTGCCCGGTCGGCGGGCAGCTCGGCCGCCGCGCCGACCGCCGCCTCGAAGCGCCAGGCGTCGACGGCGTGCGGCGCGGGGCGCAGCGCGTACCCGGGGCCTTCGGTGACGAGCAGCCGGGCGGGGGCGCGGGGCGGCCGTTCGGGTTCGAGGGTGCGGCGCAGGTCGGCGACGAAGGTGCGCAGGGCGCCGAGGGCGGCGGGTGGCGGGTCGGGCCAGAGGTCGTCGATGAGGCGGGTGACGGGGACGACGCGGCGGCGGGCGACGATCAGGCGGGCGAGCACGGCCCGGTGCCGGGGGCCTTTGAGGGCGAGGGCCGTGCCGTCCCGATCGGCGGTGAGTGCGCCGAGCACGCCGAAGGTGACCTGCGTCATCGCTGCCCTCCTGTCGTTTCCGCAGGTCGGGCCTGCCGTTCCCGCGGGTCAGGCTATCGCGCTGGCCGGTTGCTGATCGGTTGCTGATCGGGGCCCGGCAGGCTCGTGCCGTCCGCTCACTCCCCGCTCCCCCTCCCCTGTTCCCCCGCTCCCCCGCTCCCCCGAACGAGAGGTCTCGTCATGACCGTCACCATTCCCGGCTTCGACCACCGCCGGGTGCCCGTCGCGGACGGGGTCGCCCTGCATGCCGCGGTGGGCGGCCAGGGCAGCCCGGTCGTGCTGCTGCACGGTTTTCCGCAGACCCACCTGATGTGGCGGCACGTCGCCGTGGATCTCGCCGCCGAGCACACGGTGATCTGCCCGGATCTGCGCGGCTACGGCGCCAGCGACAAGCCCGCCGAGACCTCGGACGGCCTCGCGTACGCCAAGCGCACCATGGCCGCCGACGTCGTCGCGCTCGCCGCCGCCCTCGGCCACGAGCGGTTCGCGCTCGCCGGGCACGACCGGGGTGCGCTGGTCGCCTTCCGCACCGCCATGGACCACCCGGACCGGGTGACCCACCTGGCGTCGCTGGACGTGCTGCCGACGCTGGACATGTGGGAGGTGATGCGCGGCCGGTCGGCGGCGGTCGGCTTCCACCTGTACCTGATGGCCCAGCCGCCGGGCCTGCCGGAGCGGCTGATCGCGGCGTCGGCGGACGGGTTCTTCGGCCACTTCCTGGACCTGTGGTGCCGCGACGCCGGCGCGATCCCCGCCGAGGTGCGGGCCGCCTACCTGGCTGCCTGCCGGGCGGCCGTCCCGTCCATCGTGGCCGACTACCGCGCCTCGGCCGGTGCGGACGTCGACCACGACGCCGCCGACCGCGCCGCCGGGCGGCGGCTCCGGATGCCGGTGGCCGTCCTGCAGCAGGACTGGGGCGCGGCGCTCGGCTTCGACGCGGCCGCCCTCTGGCGCGCCTGGGCGCCCGACCTGGTCCACCGCACCGTGGACTGCGGTCACTTCATGGCGGAGGAGGATCCGGGTCTGGTCGCCGACGCGCTCCGGGCGCTGCTGGCCCGGTAGGGCGCGGCCAGGGACGGCCTCGGGCGGCCTCGGCGGGGTTCGGAGAGCCCGCCGGGGCCGCCCGCGTCACGGAACCGTCCGGTTCACCCGGCGGCGGTGGGGTGTGCGGTCAGTGCAGCCAGGGCCGGTAGTTCGGGTTGTCGACGCAGCCCGACTCGACCAGGGAGGCGGTGGCCCGGTCGACGGGGCAGGCCCGGCGGATGAAGTGGCGGTCGACGCCGCCGGGGAACGCGACCTCGACCTGGTCGGCGTACTGGTGCTGGTCGCCGATGGTCGCGTTGACGTCGAGGCCGCCGGGGGCGTCGATGAAGTAGTCCCAGGGCACCTTCTTCCACTTCTTGAACAGCTCGGGGTCGTAGGTCGTGCTGACGAACGGCGAGGGCTGGTTCTGCAGGACGTAACTGGTGACGTCGTACTGGCCGTTGACAGTGTCCTTCGGGGCGAAGCCCTGGTCGAAGATGACCGACGGGTCCCGGCCGTCCGAGCGGAAGAGCGGGTGGCAGTCCTTGCGCCAGTGCGGCGCGGGGGTGATCCGGGGGACGTCGACCCGGCGGTCGACGGCGGCGTACAGCGGGTCCGGGCCCGCCGGGATGTGCTCGAAGACGGGGGCGGGCAGGGTGACGGCCCGGTGGTCGGCGCAGTCGGCGGCGCGTAGGTCGGCCTCGTCGGCGAAGTCGATCCGGCGGCCGTCCAGGACGACGGCGACGGCCTCGGTGCCGAATTCGCGGACGACGAGGCCGTCGCACTGGGGGCCGCTCCAGAGCCCCGTCCCTCCGGGGTCGAGGCAGCGGAACGGGGCGGTGTCGGCCGGGGCCGCCGCCGGCACGGCGACGGCCTGGCTCGCGGGGGCGAGCACGACGGCGCAGGTGACGGCAACTGCGCTGGCGGCAGCCCGAATTCGCATGTTGATCATGACCGCTACCCTGGCGGCTCACCACCGCCGCGGCGCGGCACGTCATCCTTTCGAGGGCGTGTCCGCGGCCTCGGTGGACTCCGCTCGACGCCCCGGGGCGGTGAAGGGCCGGAGCGGGGCGCGGCAGCACGTGCAGGAGCGCGACCACGACCGTGGACTCTTCCTCCTCGTGGCGATTGTCGGGACGGATGTGGTGTGCGTCCGGCCGTGCGGAGTAGTGGCTGGGTGACCGGTTTCGTCATCCTGGCGTTCCGGATGCCCGTCGGCTGTCGCCGCACTGTCCCCCGCCCGTCTGCGCGGGTTCGATGCCCCGGCCCGCCCCTCACGGTGGAGCCTTCGGTGGGCTGGGCTTGGAGCAGTGCCGTGACCGCATACCGAGAGCACGCGGAACGCGTGTGTTCGGAGCCGGACCTGAGAATCGAGATCACCCGCGCGGGCAACGCCGTCGTGTGCTCGCTGGCCGGTGACCTGCACATGGACAACGAACAGCAGGTCCGGGACGCCCTGTCCCAGGCCTTGGACCGGGGCCCGGGCTTGCTCGCCGTGGAGATGTCCGCCGTCACCCTGTTCACCTGCAGCGGCCTGGACACCCTGCTCACCGCCCGCCGCCGGGCCGACGCCGATGGCGCCGTGGTGGTCCTGGCGGCGCCCAGCCCCGCGGTGCGCCGCGTCCTGCGGATCACCGAGACCGCGGTCTTCCCGGTCTACCCGTCCCTGGAGCAGGCGGTGCGCCATCGGAGACCCTCCCCCAGGGTGCAGTACGTCTCCGACCGGGCACACGCCGGACCGGACCCGACACGGACTTCACGGAAGCTCTCATGCCCAGACCGCTTGCCGCCCCGGCCTTCCACGACCGCCTCGACTTCCCGCTGGGCAGCACGGGGTGCGCACGCCGCGGCCTCGCGTTCACCCGGACGGCGATGACGCTCTGGCGGCCCGACGCGCAGGGCACGGCCGTCGACGACGCGCTGCTGGTGACGGCCGAGATGCTCTCCAACGCCGCCCATCACGCCGGCGGCCCCCTCGCCCTGGACCTCCGCCTCGACCCCGGCCGGCAGACACTGCGGATCGCCGTCACCGACGCCGCACCCGACCCGCCGCGGATGCGGCGGCTCCCGGCGGCGGACGAACCGCACGGCCGTGGCCTGCGCATCATCGACCGGCTCACCACCTCCTGGGGGACCACCCCCACGGGAGGGGGCAAAACCGTGTGGGCGGAGCTCGCCCTTCCCCTGGCCGACGACCAGGTGACGTCGCGCGACGGCGACCGGCCGCCGCGAAGCTGACCACCACCCCGCCCGCACGCCGACGATCGGTCGAGGGCGGGGGTCGGCGAGCCGGGTGCGGATGCGGTGGGCGGTTGGCTCAGCGGCCGGTGAACGCGGCGGCGTTCTCGGTCGCCCACTGGTGGAAGGTGCGCGCCGGCCTGCCGAGCAGGGTGTGCGTGGTCTCGGCGATCGGCGCCGGGCCGGCGCACGCGGCGGCCCACAGGGCGAGCAGCGAGCGGACCATCGGGGCGGGCATGAAGCGGCTCATCTGCTGCTCCGCCTCGGCGTGGGTGATCGTCTCGACGGTGATGTCGCGGTCCAGGACGCCTGCCAGCACGGCGAGTTGCTCGCGGAAGGTGAGGGACTGGCCGCCGGTGAGGGTGACGGCGCGCCCCTTGAGGGCCGCGCCGGTCAGCGCCTCGGCCGCGATGTCGGCGATGTCCTCGGGGTGGATGGGCGCGATGTGCGCGTCGGGGTAGGCGAGCCGGATCGGCTGTCCCTGGCCGATGGGGTGGGACCAGCCGAGGGCGTTGCTGGCGAAGGCGTCCGCGCGCAGGAAGGTGCAGGGCAGGCCGGAGGCTGCGAGGGCGCGCTCGACCCGGAGGCTGTGCGAGGCGAGCGGATCGGTCTCGGCTCCGGGCGCCAGGACCGAGGAGGACGAGAGCAGGACGATGTGCTCGACACCGGCGGCCCGGGCGGTCTCGACGAAGGCGTCGATGCCCCCGGGCTCGGGATAGAGGAAGACCTCGCGCACGCCGTCGAGCGCGGCCGGGAAGGTCTCCGGCCGGTCGAGGACCAGCTCGGCGACCTCGACACCGGCCGGAACGGTCAGCCGGGCCGGATCGGCACTGGCGGCACGGACGGGCCGGCCTGCGGCGCGCAGACGGCTCGTGACGGCGCGGCCGACCTTGCCCCGGGCACCGGTGATGAGAACGGTCATGGGAACCCCCGAAAGTGATGGCATCGGCTGTCGCAACGATGCTTGCGAACATATGCATGCTCACATGCACGTATTTTCATGTCAACACATGCCTTCCTGAGGTCATGGATACTAGGATGGGCGCATGACGACGAACGACGCACCGCAGGAGCAGCCGGCGACCGAGGAGCTGACGGCCGACGAACTGCTGAACGCGGTCGGCCCGGCGTTCGGAAAGCTGCGCCGCACCTCCCTGCTGGAGGTCGAGAACCCGATCTCGGCCAAGGACCTGAGCCGCACCCTGGTGCTCGGCCTCGTCATGGAGCACACCCGCGACTCCGAGAAGGAGATCACCGTCGGCGCCGTGGCCGAACTCCTCGGCGTCGACCCCTCGGTCGCGAGCCGGATGGTCACCGACAACATCAAGGCCGGCTACCTGCTGCGCGCCGCCTCCCAGCAGGACGGCCGCCGCACCGTCCTCCACCTCAGCCCCGAGGGCACCGAGCTGATGGCCCGGTTCCGCCGCCACCAGCGCGCCGCGTTCGAGTACATCACCGCCGACTGGGCCGAACACGACCGCCTGGAGTTCGCCCGCCTGATGCTCAAATACGTGGACTCACTGGGCCAGTTGAAGGAGCGAGGGCGCGCGGGGGACGCGAAAGGGCACTGATCGGCGAGCGCAGGCGCAGCCGGAAGCCAGCGACCCTGCCGCTGGACGTCTTGAGCGACTCACCACTCTCACCGGAGCAACCCCGTGACGTTCACCCCGCCCGCACCGCCCGCCTTCTCCGAGTCCACGCCCGCGCAGAAGGCCGCCAAGATCATCACGGACGCCCTGGCCCCGGCCAACCTCGTGATCGCGCTGCTCCTGCTCGTCGGCTGGCACAGCACCCGCTCCTGGGCCGGACTCGGCTGGGGACTCCTCGCCGCCCTGTTCTGCGGTGTCGTCCCCATCGGCATCGTCCTGCTCGGGGTGAAGCGCGGCGAGCTCACCGACAAACACATACGGGTCCGGCGACAGCGGGTCGTCCCGATGACCCTCAGCCTGATATCCGTGGCCGCCGGCATCACCCTGCTGCACGTCCTGAACGCACCGGCCGACGTCTCCGCCCTCGTGGTCGCGATGCTCGTCGGACTCGTCTCCTCCCTCCTCGTCACCATCGGCTGGCAGATATCCATCCACAACTCGGTCGCCGGCGGCACCGTCATGATCCTCCTGCTCGCCTTCGGCCCCCGGATGCTCCCCGCCGCCCTCGCCGCCGCCGCGATCGGCTGGTCCCGCATCATCCTCAAGGCCCACACGAACGCCCAGATCCTCGCCGGCACGGCACTCGGCGGCACCGCCGCCCTGACCTTCGCACTGCTCCGATGACGACCTCGGACTCGGCCGGCCGCCCCTGGGCGTAACCCGCGGCCCCGCACGGACCCACCCGTCGATCCGGTGGCATACGTACGACTAGTGCGGCAGACGGTGTGTCGGATCGTCAACAGGGCCCAGCCGCCCGTCGAATGAGCGCGGCGGCCGAGTCCCCGGCCACCGTCCCACCCACCGCTCCGGAGGTACCCCATGCGCATCGCGCGCAGGATCGTCGGACCCCTGCTCGCCGCCGGCCTCGCCCTCACCGGGTCGGTCGCCGTCGCACCCGCCGCCCCGGCCACACCGCTCCTCTCCCGCCCGCTGCCGATCCCGGCGGTGCAGTACTGCGCCGCCGTCCTCGGCCACGCGCCCGGCGCGGACGGCCGGTCCCCGATGCTCGGGCGCGCGTGTTCGGCGGACTCCCCCGAGGACGCCCTCGCCCAGGCGGACGGCGTGGACCGGTCGGCCGAGCAGCGGATGGACCGCACCCTGCTGCTCGAGGAGTTCAAGGACGTCGACTACGGCGGCGGCGTCATCTACGCCTTCTACGGCGACGCGGGTGGCTGCGACACCACCGGCTACCACCTCGTGAACTACTTCGGCGTGGCGCTCAGCGTCTCGTCGATGAAGGGCTACAACAACTGCAACGCCGTCCACCTGTGGTCCACCCTCGACGCGGAGAAGACGATGGACCTACCGGCCCCCGCCCTCGGCGGCAACTTCAACGACGCGGTCCGGGAGCTCCAGGTCTTCCACCGCTGAGCCTCCGCCCCGGCGGCCCCGCTCACTCCGCCGGGACCGCCGCCGCGCGTCAGCAGCGCCGGCCGGGCGCGATCAGGCGTCAGTCCGGTCCCGTCCGCCGTCCGACCCCGGCGGGTCGGTTCGGGCCCGCCGGGACCGGACGGCGGCTCAGGCGGGGCGGCTGCCGGGGACCTTCCACCAGAGGCGCCAGGCGCCGGTGGAAATGATCAGTACGTTGATCACGACCTCAGCCCGGCTCTCGCCGAAGCCCAGGGTCCGGAGGCCCAGCATCTGCACGGCGACGGCCTTCGCGGTGGCGAAGATGGGCTACCTCGACTTCCTCGACTTCCTCCTCGCCGAGGAACTGGCCGTTCGCGACGACCGCCGCTTTCGCCAGGGCTTGAGACTGTCGAAGCTGCCGCACCACAAGACACTGGACGACTACGACTTCTCGGTCCAGCCCGAGCTCGACCCGCGCAAGGCCAAGGACCTGGCCGCGCTGTCGGTCGTCGAAGCCAAGGTCGCAGGCTGTGGCGCTTCGACCGGATGGCACCCGGTCGTCGGGGAGGAGCGACCTCACGGCCGCCCCTCCCCTGCGTGTCTCATCCCGCGTTTTCCGGACCGGTAGCCGGAGCCGACAGCACATCGAGCTCGTGGCCGATCGCTTCGCGCAAGGCGTCGTGCTCCGGCCCGAGCGCACTTGCGGGATCGCGCCAGTTCTCCGCGGGATACAGCCACACCGGGTAACGGACGAGATCCGCACTCTCCCACTCGAACCGAGGCCACACATGCGCGTGCAGAAAACCGTCGGTATTGCCGAGGATCTCCAGGTTCACCCGCCGGAACTCCCGGTCCATACGCCGGCAGGCCCGCTCCACCGCCTCTCCCAGCCGATCCATGTCCGCCAGGAACGCCATCCGCTTGCTCCGCGGGAGATCGGACAGACGCTCCACATCGGGCTCGTCCACCAACAAAACCGAATACCCTGGCAGGAACTGCACGTCGCCAATCACCGCGAAGCTGGCGTCAAGCCGCCGGAGCACAGTGGGATTCGTGCCTTTCAGGGCACTGCCGATCCTGTCGTCCCGCCAATCATCAACCATGACAGCGCACCCTACACGCGCGTGATCAAGCAGGACTCAGCCGATCGCCCCCGATGACGGTCGCTCGCCACTCCCCAGACTCCCCGCTCCGTTCAAGCCGGACGAAGTGAGGCGAACAGCAGCACTAGCCAAAATCAACCAGCCTCATCAGTTCGATCTTGCCGTGGCGAGCGATGACCGAGGACCCGCGCGGCGGCTCGCGTCGGCCCGGCAAACCGCCTGCTGATCAGCCATCAGTCGACCCGCCAGGCCGGCACGTCTGAACCTCAATCGCGGACCGAGTCGTAAGACGGTCGGTGGTGCACTCAACTCCGTACCCGCTGGAGCACTCAGATCAGTACGCGGACACCCGCCGGTAGTCGGTGCTACGACTCCCAGGTAGGGCGCAGCGCCGGGCTGCTGCGGCGGCACCCAGGTGTCGCCAAGGTGACCGTTCCGGAGGTCGCCAACATCGCCGCCATCTGCCTTGTGGGCGCTGCCTGCCGGGCGCGACGCCCCGGGGCCAACGACTGACCCGCCCGGTTCCCCGCGATAACGATCAAGGCCCCACACCCGCACCAGCAGCCGAAGCCGCCAGGGTCCGCCCGGCGGATCACGGAGGTCTCCAGGGTTATAGTCGTCGGCGCCATATCGACGTGATCACCGAAAGGAGCTGCTCGACGTGTGGTCGGCCCCGTGGACCGTGGTGGCCGACTCCGACCGAAAGCTCTGGGACTGCGCGCCTCTGGAGCGCGTCGGCCCACTGCGGTTCGGCATGAGCGTGGAGGAGGCGACCGGCGCGATGCTGGCATGCGGCTTCACGTCCGACCCGGCTTCCGAGCTCGGCAAGTCGGGCCCGTTCAAGCAGTTGCGTACGAGGTTCCGTGCGGTGGACGCCCCCTTCCATCGCACGGACGTGGTGGCCTACTACGTGGGCCCGATGGGACTGACCTGCATTGCGGTCGACGCCCTGACCGGTCCCCAGGTCACGTTGGAGGGGATGCGACTGGTCGGCCGGCCTCCCTCCGAGCTTTCGGATGAGCTCGCCGCCTACCTGGAGAGCACCAACAGGAGGGTCGAGATCACACCGGGTGGCGACATCGGCTCGCAGGAGCTGGGCATCATGCCGTGCGCTCAGCGAGCCGGTGACAGGCTGCTGACGCGGCTGGTCCTCGGCAGGCCCAACGACTGGGCCAACACCATGAGCGACTGCATTCCGGCCGACGAAATGCTCGGACGCTACTGATCTCGTCCAGCGGGGGCACGAAGGCCGCCGCTCAAGGCTGGAACCAGAGGCGGATCGGTGCCACGGAGGCGGTTCCGGCGAAGACGCAGGCGCGCTTGGCGTATCGCGTGACCGATCCCATTGTCAGACGGCCACAAGATCCGCCGGACGGACCCTCATCCGATCGCAGAGCACCGCCGCTCCGGCGCCGGCCCGGCGCGACGCCTGCGGGTTGGAGCCGAACCCGATGCGCCCTCCGGCCGGGGATTGATGTCACAAATGACACTAACTCGCTGGCTGGCCCGCCCAATGACCGTCAATCGGCCGGGCTGTGCACCGCCGCCGCCGCGGCTTCCGTGTCACCGGACGACGGAACCGGGATCGCGTTGTTGGCGGCCGAGGCGTGCTTCCGGGGCCTTCCCTTGGGACGGCGGGTGGGCGCTTCCGCACCCAGTCTTGAGAGCTCCTCGGCGCTCCAGCCTGCGGCCTCGGCGGCGGCGTAGGCCCGCCCGTACGGTGCTTCGGTCTCGGCCAGCAGGTCCTTCAGGCGGCGGCGCTCCGTCATGATGGCGGCGAGCGGGACGATGGCCTTCTCACGGTCGTCCTGGATCTCGCGCATCCGTCGCAGGAACTCGTCTTCTCTCGTCATGGCCGGGATCGTACGGGCACGATCGTCCCTGATCGTGGATCGACTCCGGAGGGTCACCCGTGTCAGCGATTTTCGGTTCGCACACCGGCGTAGCGGCGGGCGGACGACGCGTCGGCGCAGCAGAGTGACGCGGCGGGAGGGCCCGCGATCGCTGTCCTTCCGCGCAGCGGTTCCGTGAGGTCGAGGAGGGTCGAGGTGGGTGCTGGTCAGGGGGCGCGGCGGCGGGAGCGGCAGATGGAGTCGCCGCGGTCGTACCGGGTGAATCTGGCGTACAACGAGGCCGAGCTGACCATCGTGCGGGAGGCCGCGAAGCGCGAGGGCATGGCGGTGTCGGCTTGGGCCGCTCGCAAGGCGTTGGCGGTCGCGAAGGACCAGCTGGTGCCGGTGTCGGCGGATGCCCGCGAGGTGCTCGAGGAGCTGATCCGGTCGCGCGGGGAGCTGGTCCGCCTCGGTGAGTCGGCCGGGGTGGGCGGGGGCGGTGCCGGTTCGGTGGCGCGGTTCGTCGAGGAGGCCGTGCGGCGGGTCGATCGCGCCACGTTGCAGCTGATGCGGGAGCGGGCGGCGCGCTGGTGATTCCCAAGCGGGCGAGGGGCGGGAGCGACACGTCGGGGCTGCTGCATTACCTGTACGGCCCGGGCAAGCGGGACGAGCACGAGGATCCCCGGATGGTCGCGGCCTGGGCGCCGTGGGTGCCCGATCCGGCGCGGTCGGCGGAGGTGGCGATCGGGGACTTGGCGTTGCTGCTCGACGCGCCGGTTCGGGCGTTGCGGGGCAGTGTGCCGTCCGAGCACGTCTACCACGTGGCGGTGCGGGTCGCGCCTGATGATCCGGTGTTGTCGGACGAGCAGTGGGCCGAGGTCGCGCGGGGGATGATGGCCGCGGCGGGCATCGCCCCGCACGGTGATCCGTGGGGTTGCCGGTGGGTGGCGGTTCGTCATGCGTGGGACCACATCCACATCGTGGCGACGAAGGCGCGCCAGGACGGGATCCAGCCCAATCTGTGGCAGGACATCGTGCGCATGCAGCAGCTCGCCCGGCGGTTCGAGGCGAGGTGGGGTCTGCGCCGGTTGACGTCCGGGGACCGGACCGCCAAGCGGTGGCCCACGACCGGCGAGACGCGCAAGGCCGTACGTCGACGGCTTACGGAGAGCGTGCGCGAGCAGCTCGAGCGGACGGTTCGCGTGGCGGCGGCCGGCGCGGCGGACGAGGAGGACTTCTTCGCCCGGCTCCGCTCCTCCGGGGTGCGGGTCGCCCGCCGTGCCGCCCCGGGCGGCGGCTCCCCCGCGGGCTATGCGGTGGCGCTGCCGGGCGACCGCGATCGGGGGCATCGCGCGGTGTGGTTCGGGGGTTCGAGTCTGGCCTACGATCTGTCGCTCCCGCGGGTTCGCGAGCGCTGGCAGCGCCTGCCGGCCCCGACACCGGAGGTGTCGCCGTCCGCGCTCTGGCCGATGCTCGAACGCGGCGTTCTCGCGGCCTCCGAGCACCTCGGCGGGGCGGGAGCGCCCCGGGGGGCGGGTGACGTGGCGGCGCTCGGCGATCTCCTCGTCCTGGCACCTGGTGCTGCGCCGCCCGTTGTCCGAGCTCGTCTGCGCGAGTGCGCGACCGCGTTCGAGCGGGCCGCCCGGGCACCGGGCAAGCGCGACCTCGACGGGCAGGCGCGGGCGCTGTTCCGTTCGTCGGCGCGGGTCCTCTCCTCGGCGGCTGCGGCGTCGGGTCGCAACGACACGGCCGCGTTCCTCGGCTTCCTCCTTGCCCTCGTCACGGCCGTCGCGGCGGCGCAGCGTTGGCACGAGGAGCAGGGGTTCGGGTTGCAGGCCGAGGCTGCGGGGCGGGCGGGGCGGGTGTTGCGCGAGGCGGTGGAGGTGGGCACCGGAGCGGCGGCGGGTGACGTCGCCCGGCCGCGTGCGCGGCGGGGGACGGAGTCGGACGGAGCGTTTCTGCTGACGAGGGCTCTTCCTGCCCACGCGTCGACGGTGCTGATGGATCCCGCCTGGCCGGACCTGTGCCTGCGTCTTGCCGCCCTGGAGCGGCTGGGCATCGACGCCGGGTCGGTCCTGGCGGCCGTGGCGGCTCGACGCGAGCTCCACTCGGCGGGCTCGATCGCCCAGGTGCTGGTCTGGCGGCTGGACGGCTGGCTCGCCGCTCACGACCGTGCGTCCGATCCCCCTCCGGCTGCTCCGGGCGGCGCCAGAACGCCTTCCTCGCCGGCAGCAGCCGCCGCACACGTTCGCAGTGATCGGGACGGACCCAACCGGGTCCGCTGAGACGGGAGAGCACGATGACGATGCCCTATCCGGGCGAGCCCTTCGCCGAGGCGGTCGGCGAGGCGGTGCAGACCTCCGCCATGGCCGTCCGCCTGGTCCTGGCCGTGGCGGACGCGGTGCGGCGCGCGGCCCAACGCAGGGCGGGTGGTGAGCAGCCGTTGCCGCCGCCCGGCCAGGCCGTCCCGGAAGCGGCCGGCGATCTCAAGGCCCTGGTCTCCCCCGACGTGGCGTGGGCCTTGATGTCCGGCGCGGACTGGCCGGCCATGGCGCAGCAGTTGGTCGCGCTGCGCCGTGCCGGTGTCGACCTGGAGCAGTTCCTTCCGCGGGTGGGCGAGATCGCCGTTCTGGTGCGGGACTCGGTGGCGGCTGACGCGGCGCGGACCGCCGCGGAGGGAACGGAGGAGTGGGCGGGGCTGTTGCGCTCGACGATGCCGGCGGGTCCGGTTCGCGAGGCGATCCTGTCCTCCCCCGCGTGGCCCGGGCTGGCGGCCACGATGAACGCGCTGCGGGAACGCGGCGTCGACGTCCGGCAGCTCCTGGCGGCCGCGCACGCCGAGGGCGTCGGCGTCGACCAGGCGATCAGCCGGGTGCTCGACGCGGGCCGGCGTACGTCGGCCGGGCCGAGCCGGGATGCGGTCCGCTCGTACGGCCCGCTGACGGTCGGTCTGGACCTGCCGCCGGACCTCGACCTCGGCGACCGTCGACGGGCGCTGGCGCAGCTGGGTGTCAGCGAGGCCGAGAACGCGCGCTACGTTCGATGCGTACATCTGGCGTTGGCGGGGCGGGAACGGGAGGCCGCGCTGCTGGTGAACGCCCGCCAGTGGCCGCTGTTGGCGGCCCGGATGGCCCGGCTGGAGGACGACGGCCGATCCGTGCCCGCTCACCTGGCCCGGCTGCTGCGCGACCGCTCGTGGGAGGCCGGCCCCGTCTCCGCCCTCGTCCCGCGCCTGGTCCACGCCACCGCCGAGGCGCTGCACCGGCCGACGCACGACGGCCTCGCGTCCGCTCCGGTGGTGACCGCCTCGGCCAAGGCCTCGTCGGCGACCACGGGCGGACCTCCGTCGCGGGCACGAGGCAACGCACCCTCCCACCGCCCCAAGGGCACGCCCTACCGCGCCCCTGTCCCCCACCCCGCTTCGAGGCGTTCGAGGTAGTCACGACCCGGGGCGCGGCCAGCGCGAGGCGTCGGCGCGGAGGACGGGCAGAGGGCAGCGTCGCCCGCGGACGAGTCGCGCACGCTGCCCCCTGGAACTGTCCTGCCCCCCGCTGTCTGACCTTCAGGGTCAGGGGGTGGTACACAGCACGTCGACGAGGAGCTTGCGCCGGTCGAAGCCGTCGTTCTTGGCCCACGCCGTCCAGCCCGTCGCTGTCGGGGCCGAGGTGGTCAGCAGGACATCGGTGCCGCCGTCCGCGCTGCCGCTGAGCGGCACCTGCCCGGCGGGGCACTCCGCAGTGGCGTTTCCCACCTCCCCGGGTGCCAGGTCGGCGGTGGTGCCGAACTTCCACACGGGCTGCGTGTCGGAGCAGACGGCGGCGGACCTCTGGAAGGACGCAGGCGCGTCCGGGCTGTAGTTGGTGTACTTCATGTACACCGCCCACCCTCCGCCATTGAGGGAGCCCGAGGAGGTGACGAAGGTCCTGTCGCCGCCCTCGAAGCCGCCACCGACGACGTAGCGGTTGGTACCGCACTTCGCCTCGGTGAACCCGGTCTCCCCGGGTTCGAGCTGCGTCTCCTTGCTGGCTTCGTAGGTGAGGGTGCTGTCGGTCGAGCAGATCACCTTGGGGTGGACGGTCTGCACGTCGGGGCTGGCGTTGTACGCCAGCAGCACCCAGCGGTTGCCCGCCGGGTCCGGGAGGGACTTGCGGAAGTAGACGGCGCTGCGCAGGTCGCTGTCGACCGACGCTCCGCCTCCGGTGGGTTTCGTCCCCTGCGGGCAGTACGCGGCCACCGTCCGCTCCTGGCCCGAGTACAGGACGGCGGGGTGGCCCGGCTGCTGGCCGACGCCGCGGGTCGCCGGCGCCGGCCCGCCGTCGGCCCGCGCGTCGGGGGCGGTGAGCGCGCACGGCACGGACAGGGGAAGGGCTGCGGCAAGGAACGTACTGATCGTCCGTGCGGTGCTGCGGGTGCGTGGCACTACGGCCTCCTCGTGGCCTGGTCCTCGGTCGGGAGGAGAGCGTTCCCCGTCCCGCGCCCGGACGCCTGCGGGCGGACGCGGATCGCCCGGACGGAGCGACGATGCGAAAAGCCGTCCTGGCCGACTCGGCGAGCCTGGTGACGACATTCCTGCGCTGATGACGTCCATCGGGATTCGGCACACCTCCCCCTTGTGACGGAGCGCGCTATCTGTCAGTGGCCCTCTGTTTGGAGAGCCGGTACGGGCCGGTGGCCGGCCAACGTCGTCGGCCGGCCACCGGAGGGGGTGTCGACCGTGACCGGCCGGTACCCGTGGATGGTCAGTGGCTGATCTTCAGTCAGCCGGCCTTGGTCCAGCCGTCGAGGCCGGAGGCGCGGGCGGAGGTCACGGTGCCGTGCAACCGGACGGCGGCGGGCAGGGGTTGCAGGTGGGCGCCGGCTTGACGCAGACGGTGACGGAGTCGGTGTTGTTCTCCGGGTGGGGGTCCTTCTCGTTGCCGTGGGCGGTGGCGGTGTTGGTGACGGGACCGGTGGTGGTGGCCTTGGCCCGGAGGGTGAGGGTGGCGGTGGCGCCGACGGCCAGCGTCCCGACGGTCCACTGCCCGGTGCCGGGGTTGTAGGTGCCGGCGGCGGCGGTGGCGGAGATGAAGACGAGGCCGGCGGGGAGGGCGTCGGTGACGGTGACGCCGGTGGCCGTGTTGGGGCCGGCGTTGCGGACGGTGACGCGGTAGGTGACGGTCTGGCCGACCGTGACGGTGGTGGTGTCCGCGGACTTGGTGACACTCAGGTCAGCGGCCGGGAGGACCTGGGTGTCGGCCTCGTTGGACGTGGCGGTCAGCGGCTGCGGGGTGGGGCCGAGGCGGTTCTCGTAGGTGGCGGTGGCGGTGTTGGCGACCTGTCCGCCGGCGCTGGCCTCGTCGATGGTGACCCGGTACTCCACCGTCGTCCCGTTCGGCAGGGTGTCGGTGTTGGGCAGGCTGCCGCCCTGGGCGCTGGTGGCGCCGTTGCCGAGGTTGAACACCACCCGCTTGCCCGCCGGGTCGAAGGAGGCCTGGTCGTCGCCCGCCGGGTCGGTCTTCGCGCCGGCGTTGGGGCCGTTGGTGATGCGCAGCGAGCCGGGCAGGTAGGTGGTGCCGGCCGGGATGGTATCGGTCAGGACGAGGGCCTCGGCGTTGCCGCCGCCCTCGTTGCGGGCGGTGATCCGGTAGGTGATCGCGTCGCCCACCTGCAGCGGCCCCTGGGGGATGGCTTCCTTGGTGAGGGTGACGGAGGGGGCGGTGCCGAAGAAGATGCCGTCGAGGAAGTTCCCGATCCCCTGGTTGCCGCCGGCGGCGGAGACGGAGCGGAAGGCGAAGCGGGTGGTGGTCTGCCCGGCGGGCACGGTGTAGGTGCCGGTGTAGAAGCCCCAGGCGGTGTTGCCGTCGGTGAACTGGCGCTGCTCGATCACCGCGCCGGGGGCGCCGATGTCCAGGGCCATGGTGTCCTGCCCGAGCCGCCCGCGGTGGTACAGCCGCCAGTACAGGACGGCGCCGGGGGTTGTGGCCAGGTCCTGGTAGAGCGTGGAGACGAAGTTGGCGTTGAGCTCCGCGAACTGGGTGCCGACGGCGGCGGGGACGCCGTTGAAGCCGTCGTGCCAGATCTCGATCTGGTGGTCGGGGGCGGTGGTCAGCCAGCCGGGGACGTGGTTGGGCTGCGGCTGGGAGGCGTCGGGGAAGAACCCGACACCGGTGGTGACGGTGGGCTGCTCGAAGCTGCCGTTCACCAGGGTGATGCGGGACGGGACGGGAGTGCTCACGGTGGTTCCCCTTTGGTGCTGTGCTTGCTGGCGATCGCCGGCAGGCCGGACCGGGCGAGCTTGGGCCCCGGTGACGGGCGGCCGGTGCACGGGAACGGCGGTCCCGGTCCGGTCAACCGGGGAACGGAGCCGCGCCTCGATGCGGTGGTGAGGGGATGAGTGAGGGACGGAGCCCACAGAGTCCACGGCCGGTCCGGAACAGGGTCGGGGCCGCAGGAGGGGCATCCGACCTCAGCGTGCGCTTTGGTTCCCGTACACACCAGAGCGTGAGTTCCGGCTTCCGGAGTGCACCAGGTCGCGATCCGCCCAACACACGCCCGGTCGCTGCGCGGCCCGCGCAAGGACAGCGGCATAGGACGGGGGCATGCCTCCGCACGCCCCAGCGTCCTGGCTCGCGCATCGGTGACAGGTGTCGTGCTCAAGCGACAGCTAGTGCCGCATCAGGCAACGTTCGCCCCCAGCCCTTGGGGGCTTGCCCCACCCACCCGTCGCAGGTATTACCGGTAGCCGGTAGCGGGCAGCCGGTGGCATGCTTGCCACTCGCATGTGATCAACCGGGGTATCCGTGTCTGCAGAACCATCAGGGTCCAACCTGCCCTCGGCGGCACCGAGTCCTGGCACTCCGACAGAGAGACCGCCTCCGATGGACGATGCCGACCGCATTCCCGAGGACCTGACCGAACTCGAAAGGCTGCTCATGCGCAGCTGCTCCCCCTTCCGGTGGGTGGAAGCGGCCGAGCGGCTCGTCCTGCAGGTGGACAACCTGCGGGACTGGCTCATCAAGAACCACTTTCTTCGTATGCACATGAGCGAGTCCGGCCCGTATGCCGCCACGGACTTTGCCGAGGCCTTCGACGCCGCGTGCGAGATCCTGCGTGGCGGCAGTAGTGCCCTGGAGGCCTCTGGTCTGCGCAGGTCAAGCTTCTCCGTTCTCGGTGTCGCTGCCAACCTCTGTGGCCGTGTGCAGAACTCGCTCCGCTACTCCGTCCACGAGATCGACGACCACGATGCCCAGGCGGTGGCGTTGGCGGTCCTTTATGCCATGGGCTATATGGACGCTACCGTGGACGTGAACGGCAATGAGGTGGACGGCTGGGGGCCGAACTCGTTGGCCTACGAGGAGCGGTTGTCCCAGCCCTGAGCAGCCGCGCGGCTCCCACGACGGTTCGGTCCCGCCTGCCCGTCGTCGGCGGCCCAGCCTGAAGGGTCGCCTCCCCGACGCCCGCGCCCGGCCCGGCCCGGCCCGGCCCGGCCCGGAATCGAGGACACATACGTCGTTTCGGGAGCTTATGCCGCATCAGGCAACGTTCGCCCTGGTGACGACTTCGCGGAGGCGTTCGTCGGCGGCGTGCTTGTGCCGCCAGATGATGTGCGGCGGGTCATGCTGCCCTGTTCCTTGTGGCTGGCACCAGGTAGCCGGGGCGGAGCGGATCGCTCCGCCCCGTGGGACCTGGTGACCGCCGACACCGCCTTGGCCCGCACCACGCTGCCGTCCGCCTTGACCACGGCGCCGGCCCGCACGTACGGGGCGTTGATCCCCTGGTCGGTCCGGGGTGCGTCGGCGGGGACTTCGATGCGGAGGGACCTGATGCTGTTGTTCCAGCGCACTTCCGCGTACCAGCTGCTGCTGGTGTCCACCTGCGCGCTCAGGTTGGCCCGGGCACCACCGTCGGGAACCACCAGCTCGTTGCTGCCGGCTGACGATCTTCTTCACGCGCTCCGAATGTCGAGTCCGTGCTGCCGTGGTGGTGGCTGCCTCCGCCGGTTCGGGTTCTCGCGGCCGACGGTCCACATGTGGGCGGTGTCTGGGTCGCTGGAAGAGGTTGCTGTTGGCGGTGGCGGTGTGGGCATGCAGAAATTGGGGTGCCGGAACCGGGGGCACATCCCTACCCTCGGCCCATGCGCCACGAATCCTCCCTGCTGAACGTCATTGATGTGGAAGCCACCTGCTGGGACGGACAGCCGCCGCCCGGCTCTGTGAACGAGATCATCGAGATTGGTCTCACCGTCGTGGACGTGTTGGCTCGGCGCCGCGTGTCCCGGCATCGTGTCTTGGTCCGCCCTGTCCGGTCGGCGGTGAGCGACTTCTGCACTGAACTGACCGGACTGACGCAAGCCGAGGTGGAACGGGGCGTCACCTTCGCCGAGGCCTGCCGGATCCTCGTCGAGGAGTACGAGGCCGGGGAGCGCCCCTGGACGAGCTGGGGCGAGTACGACCGTCGGCAATTCGCTCGGCAGAGTCAGGCTGCCGGGGTGGCCTATCCGTTCGGCTATCCAACGGAGCGCACCCACACCAACGCCAAGGCCGTGTTCACCGCGGCCTACGGGCTGCGCAAGAAACCCGGTATGGACCACGCTCTACAGATCGCCGGACTGCCGCTCGAGGGACGCCATCACCGCGGCGAGGACGACGCGTGGAACATCGCCGCACTCGTCCTCGATCTGTTGGACCGCAGGGCATGGCCAGTCACGGCCACAGTCGTCTAGGGACTGCGAGTTCAGATCATGTGGGTTGGAGACTGCGGAGCCATATGACGGCACCGCGAAGGTGGAGTCCGGCCAGGCAGCTGGTCGGGGTCTTGTCTGTAGCGGGTGGCCAGGCCGCGCCACTCCTTGATCTTGTTGATGCAGCGCTCGACGGTGTTGCGTTCCTTGTAGAGCGCGGGGTCGTGGGTGACGTGGCGGCCGCCACGTCACCCCGGCCCCCACGTGCACGTCGAGTCGACCGTGGGAGGTGCAGTGAGCGCCGGACCGGCGAATCGAGATTCCTCCGAACGGGGCAGAATTCATAGTTCAGCGCACGGTGCAGTGAGAACTCGCCAGCTGCCGTGCGAGAGGACGGGGAAGCTCACGTCCCCCCTCGTTCGGACTGCAGCTGGTGACAACTACCGCGCTGAAGTGACAGGCACCGCCTTTCGGCACAGATTGTCCCGTCTCAGCTAACTTTGACGTTGCCTCACCATCGGGCTCGATCGTCCCGGTGTGGCGTCCCGCGCTTTCCATGGACGCGCTCGCTCCCCACTATCAGCTCCTCCTCGCCACGCTCACCGAACAGGCATCCGGCGGGAAGCCAGTGATGTCCTGTCAGGAGATCGCTGCCGTACTCGGACCGGAGCCGGTTCCGGCACGTGCGGAAGGAGTTCGGTCGAAGATGAAGCGGCTGGCCGACCGGGGCCGGGCCGACGAGCCCACCCCGGGACGGTTCAACGCTCGCCACCGGGCCAGCCGGCGGCTCATGAGCATCGTCATCGACCCACAGCACCATCTGCTCATGCACGGCGGGGCAGCGAATCGGTCTCGTCCTCGCGGGATCGCCAACGAAAGAGCAACTGATGCAACCGATTGTCCTCTTCGACCTGGACGGCCTTTTGATCGACTCCGAGCCGATCTGGGACGCGGCAAAGCGTGAAGTGTTCGGTCCGCTCGGCCTGCACCTCACAACGGAGATGCAGGCGGCGACGCGCGGGCTGCGGCAAAGGGACATGGTGGCCTACTGGTTCGATCGGGCCACCATCCAAGCCGACCCCGACGACGTCGAGCAGCAGATCGTGGCCGCCGTGTGTCGCAGGTTGGCGGGAGTGGCGCTGAAACCCGGCGCCGAACACGCCGTCGCGGCGTGCGCGCGTGCATCGAGGGCGATGGCCGTCGTGTCGTCTTCGCCGGAGTCGGTGATTCGGGCTGCGCTCGCGAGTACCGGCCTTGACCGATCTTTCGATGCCGTGTTTTCGGCCGAAGACGACGAACACGGCAAACCCCACCCGGGCGCCTATCTCCGCGCAGCCGCCGCCCTCGGCGGGTCACCCGACGAATGCATCGTGATCGAGGACTCGCTCAACGGCGTCCTCGCCGGCGTGTCAGCCCGGATGACGGTCGTCGCCGTTCCCGAGGCCGCTGATCGCTGCGATCCTCGCTTTGCCATTGCCACTCTGGTACTGGAGTCCCTCAAGGATCTCGATACCTCTGCATTCGGCGCTTATGTCTCCAGGGGGAGCCGGGACGCCACGTGGGCATCGCGTGCTGCGGATCCTCAACCGTTCCGCGCACCGGATCGTGCTGTATGACGCCCTCGATCGTGGGTTCGGGCCTTCACGGGTGAAGGCCCGAACCCACCTCGGGACGGTTCACGCGCGCCACCGGGCCAGCCGGCGGCTCATGAGTATCGTCATCGACCACAGCACCATCTGCTCATGCACGGCGGGGCAGCGTCTCGTAGCCGCGCACCAAGCGCCGCGAGCGCATCAGCCGGCTCAGCGTGCGTTCCACCCCCCAACGTCTGGGCAGCACCACGAACCCAGAGGCGTCGTCGCTGCGCCTGACGATCTCCAGAGCGAGCCCCAGTTGCTGCGAGGTAGTCGGCGACGGCTGCCGGGATGACGAAAGGGGCAGCCGGGCGGGTGTCCGCTCGGCTGCCCGCTTCGGGTCACTGTGTCAGTGCGCGGCGGGCCGGTGCGCCAGGTCGGCCGGATCGGTGTTCGCCCCGCACAGCACCACGCAGACCTTCTCCCCGCTGCCGGGCCGGTAAGTGCGGCTCGGGCCAGTGGGCCGGGTCGGCAGGTCGCGGTCGGCGACGGGCTGGTCCGGGCCGGTGAGCGCGGCCAGCGCGGTCGCGGCGCCGTGCTCGACCGCGATGCGGCGGTGGTCCCAGAGCGCCTGGCGGGCGCGGACGATCTCGCCGTCCGCCACCAGCACGGACTGCACGCCGTCCTGCTGGGCTGCGCGCAGGGCCATGGCGGAGGTGCGGCGGGCGCCGAGCGAGTCGGCGGCGATCGAGTCCACCGTGACGTCGACCGGGCGGCCGGCCTCGATCGCGGCGTTGAGCGCGCGGCAGTTCTCCGGCTCCACCGCCACGGTGCGGATGCCGTGGTGCTGCGCGGCGGTGGCGACGCCGGCGAACAGGCCGCCGCCGCCGACCGCGACCACCACGGTGTCCAGGCCAGGGAGCTGGGCGTGGATCTCCTCCAGCAGGGTGCCGGCCCCCGCGGCGATCAGCGGGTGGTCGTAGGCGTGCGAGGCGAGCGCCCCGGTGGCGGCGGCGAACTCCTCGCACGCGGCCAGCGCTTCGGCGTATTCCGAGCCGACCAGCCGTACCTCGGCGCCGTAGCCGCGGAGCTTGGCCACCTTCACCTGCGGGGCGGTCTGCGGCAGGTAGACGGTGGCGCGCACGCCCTGCTGCTGGGCGGCCCAGGCACACGCCAGCCCGGCGTTACCGCCCGAGGCGATGGTCACCCCGGCGTCCGGCAGGCTGCCCGCGTCGCGGTGGGCCTGGATGAAGTTCTGCGCGCCGCGGGCTTTGAACGAGCCGGTGTGCTGCATGAACTCCAGGGCCACCCACACCTCGCACGGTGCGACCTGACGGTCGTCGTCCAGGGGGTCGCGGTGGGCGGTGCGGATCGCACCCGGATCGAGCTGGGCCAGGGCGACGGGGCGGACGCGCCCCGAGATGCGGTCGGTGGCGGCCTTGATGTCGCCGTACGTGAGCTGGTGCACGTCGTTGCTCCTGCGATGAGAGGGTCACGACCAGGCGATGAGCCGGCCGGTGGTGGTCAGGCCGAGGAAGAACGCGAAGGCGATCCGGCGGCCGGTGGGGTTCGGCGCTTCCGGGTGGAAATTCGCCGGGTTGAACGGCATCCCGCCTCGGCCCCGTAGCCGTACCCCTGGCGGTGCTGCTCGTCGGCCGGCTCCCAGCGGTGGCGCCATACGGTGGTCGCCCCGCCTGCCTCCGGCACCGGCACCCAGGCGTTGAACGCCAGCTGGGCGAGCACCTCCTGGTCCCGGACGCATCCCGGCCCGCTGCCAGGCCGCCCGGGCGGCCTCCGCGTCGCGCCCGTGGGTACCCGGGTCGGGTCGTGGTCGGCGGTCGGCAGCCGGTCCAGCGCGGCCATCGCCGCCTGGCAGGTTTCCGGTCGAGGAGGTCGGGGACGCGGACGGCCGCGAGGGTGCCGGCCGCGAGGTTGGCCAGGTGCCGGTCGGTGAGGGCTGCGGCGTCCACCGCGGTGAACAGCGGGTCGAGGGCCGTGGTGCGGGGCATGTCGCCTCCGTGAGGAGTCGGGGACCTACCGTGGCGGTACGCTGTACCGTACGCTGACTCGCATGCCGAGGCAATCCACTTCCCTGGACCGCGCGACTCCCGAACGGATCGCCGAGCAAGCCCTGTTGATCGTGGATCAGGACGGGCACGCTGCGCTCAGCTTCCGTACGCTGGCCGCCGCGCTGGACATCTCAGTGGCTTCGCTCCAGCGCCGCTGCACCGATCTGGCCGGACTGCTCGACCTGGTCACCGACCACCTCGCCGCCCGGCTCCCGGACATCGAGCCCGGAACCGACTGGGCCGGCGCGACCGAGCGGCGGTTCACCGCGCTGTACGAGGTGCTGACGGCCCATCCGGGCCTGGTCGCCCTGCGCGGCGGCCGGCCCTGGCTCGGCCCGCAGCTGCTGAGGCGCCTCGTGGAGCCCCAACTCGCCGATTCGATCGCGGCCGGCATGAGCCCCGAGGAGGCGATCGTCACCTACCGGCGGCTCTACCTGCTGACCCTGGGCAGCGCCAGCTTCGTCGACCACCGCGACCCCAAGGCCGCCCAGGTCACCACCCGCCAGGCCCTGGCCGCCCTCGACCCGGACGAGTTCCCGGCGCTGACCGGCCACCTGGCGCAGGTCCTGCCCGCCGTGGTCGACCACGAGGTCTACTACGGCGCCCTCCGCCAGCTGATCAGCGCCGCCGACCCAGCGCGGGCGGTCGCCGGTCCTGGACAGGCGGCCGAGGGGATGTAGGCGGAGTGGACAGTGCCCTCGCCCCCTACCGCGGCCGGATCGGGTGGCCGGGGCTGATCCACGGCCGCCCCACCATCGTCCACCGCCGGTACAAGCCGCGAGACCTCCCCGTCGCCGAGAACGCCCACGCCCACGCCCACACTCACACCCACACGACCAAGCTCCCCGTCTGGCATCGTGAGCAGGATCTCGAACTGGCCGAGCAGTACGTGCGCGCGGCCATCAAGATCAGCGACCATCACAAGGAGCTGCAATGACCGTCACCTCCCCCGAGTTCGTGGCCGGCCTGGTGGCCGACGCCGAAGCCGCCGGAATCACCGGCTTCGTCGCCGCTGCCGTGATCAACCACGACGGCCGCACCCTGCTCGTCCGTCGCAACCCCGACGACTACCTGGGCGGGATGTGGGAGATCCCCTCCGGTACGGTCGAGCCCGGGGAGACGATCCTGGACGCCCTCTACCGGGAGACCACCGAGGAGACCGGCCTGACCGTCGACCAGGTGACCGGCTACGTCGGCCACTTCGACTACCGGAACAGCCGCGGCGGCACCACGCGCCAGTTCAACTTCGCCGTCACCGTGGAGAAGACCGAACCCGTCGTCCTCACCGAGCACGACGCCCACCAGTGGGCCCTCCCCGGCGAGCTGCCCGAGGTGAGCGACGCCGTACGCGGCCTGCTGACCTGCTGACGCCGAAGATCGAAGGCCCTCTGGCCCGTCCGGGCCCGTGGCCGGCCGTTCCAAGGTCTTGGCCAGCGCGTAGAACAGGTCCTTCAATCCGGTGTGCTTGTGGGTGAGCTTGTTGCGCCGCAGGCCCGCCTCCTCGGCGAGGCTTGCTCGACGGCTTGTCGCGCCAGGCGGTGACTCACGCGACGTTGGCGGCTGCCCGCAGTTCCGGATCTCCGGCCGGCTGCCCCGGCTTTCGGGCCATGAGGTATGCCTGCTGGCCTTGCCGGGGCTTCTCGCTCTCGCTGGGCTCGCAGATCAACCGGGCATCCACCACCAGCCCGGTCTGGCTCAGCAGCTCGGAGATGCGGTCGGGAGACACCCAGTAGACGTCGAGGGAGAGCTCGTGCCCGTATGCGTTCTCCAGGCGTCGGTGCTTGTCACCCGCCTTGAAGGCCATGAGTAGATGGCCGCCCGGGGCCAGCACGCGGTGGAACTCTGCGAACACCACCGGCAAGTGCTCCGGAGGGGTGTGGACGGTTGAGTACCAGGCGATGATGCCGCCGAGAGTGCCGTCCGCCAGATCCAGGTCGGTCATCGACCCTTCGTCGAATTGCAGGTCCGGGTGCGTGCGACGGGAAACCGCAACGGTCTCCGGCGACAGGTCTATGCCGAACGCGGTCACCCCGAGGGAGTGCAGGTGTGCCGTCACGTGGCCGGGCCCGCAGCCGAGATCAGCGACAGGCCCGGCGTCGACGGCCCGCGTGAGTTCAGCGAACGTGCTGATCATCGCGCGGCCGTACAGGTCGCCCTCGAACGCAGGTGGCACAAGTTTGGCGTAGTCGACGGCAACGGTGTCGTAGGCCACCCGGGTGGCGTGCAGGTAGGTCGGCTGGGTCATGGCTGAGGACAATAGTGTCTGCCTGCTGTTGGCGAGGGGTCGCTGAGTGCGCGTTGGGGCTGTTCGAGCCTACGTCTCCCCGGACGGCAGCTACCTGATGGCCGCCACCGACGGGCGCGGTCTATGGAGGATCGCCGGCTGACCGCCGGCGTCTCTCACCCGGCCCCGCCGGCCACCCGTGGCCGGCGGGGCCTTCGCGCGTCCTCGGAACCGGACGGGCGCCGCCACCGTCCCATCGGCAGACCGTCCGCCGGACCCGGGAGTACCCTCGCCATGCACCGACCCAGAGCCGTGGGGATCGCCGTCCTCGTCCTCGCCACGCTCGGAGCCGTCTCGGCCTGCGACTCGGACAAGGGCGGCGCCGACCAGCCCTCCGGCCCGCCCGCCGTCACGACACCGCCTGTAACGGCCACTCCGACCGCGCCGGGCACCGCCACGACGGCCGCTTCGCCGACCCTCCCCGCCGCCACCCCGTCTCCGGCCACCCCCGCGTCGCCCCGGACCGCCCCGGCCGGTAGGCCCCCGGCCGCGACCCGCACGCCCGCTCCCCCGCCCGCGGCCGCCACCCCTTCACCGGAACCGACACCACCCCGCGACGTCGAGAACCCGGTCGACCAGATCCACGGCGGCCCCACTGCCCCCACCCGCCCCGCGCACTGATCGAGGGCGGCCGGCCCGCCGTGGGGGTGGGCCGGCCGCCCTCGGTCAGTGCCGCACCGGCGGCTGGAGGGCCATCGGGTGGTCACCGGCGGCGGGCAGCACCGGGCCGGTCACCGCCCTCGCGGTGCCACCGGTCACCGCGAGGCCGCCCAGGACGGCGTACATCGCCTCGTCGAAGGCCTGGCCGTTCGCGGGGGCCTTGCCGACCGCGAAGATCGCCACCGCCCGGCCGTTCACGGCCGCCAGGTAACGGGTGAGGGACTCGAGGGCGGCCTCGCTGGTGCCGATCGCGGCGTAGTGGGGGACGACGAGGGTACTGCTGAGGGAGGAGACGTTGACGATGGCGCTGCCCCGGCGCAGCACCGCCGCGACTTGCCAGTTGGAGGTCGGCTACGTGTCCTCCGCCAACGGCGGCAGCAGTTGGAGCACCCCGCAGACGGTCGCCGGGCCGATGTCGCTCGCCCAGATCGCCTCGACCCCGCGGACCATCTCCAAGCCGGACCAGCCGAGCGGTCAGATGGCCTTCACCGAGAGCGGGGAGCTGACGGTGCCCGCGGGGGTGACGTCGGTGACCGTGTACCTCTGGGGACACGGCGGGCCCGGCGGAGGCTCCACCGGGGAGGCCGGGTCGGCTGGTGAACCGGGCGGTCCTGGCTACGCACTGATCACCTGGTGACCGGGCGTTCCGTCCCCGGTGTCGAGGATCGGATTCCGCGCCGGGTCGGGGCCGTTTCGCCGGTGAGCCAGCGGCGATGAGGACGTTCTCGTGCATGGTCACGCGTTCGTCGGGCGCTGAGCCGGCGGTCCCGCGGTCCGGGACGGGCCGGTCGGACGCGGCAACGAAGGCGTGACAGGCGGTGACCAGGTCCAGGAACCCGCCCGGGCCTGCCCCAGTCCAGCCTGCCCCGGTCCCGCCAGGCCCGGGCCTGGTTGGCCCGACTGCGGGCGGGTTCGTCCGACACCGCCCGCAACGCCACCGCCGGGACTACCGGCCCCAGTGATCATCGCCAACCCCCGCAACGGAACACCCCCGCGGACGCGGGGGTGTTCCGGTTCCTTGGATGCCAGGATGCCTGCTTTCTTTGTCCTCCCCGCCGACGCGGGGGTGTTCCGTCGAGGCGCCGGTTCCGGGCGTTACTCTCCGAGTCCTCCCCGCGACGCGGGGGTGTTCCGGGGGTGCGCAGCACCTCGGTGTCGGTCGGCGTGGCTCTGGGCACGAGTTGCGGTTCTGGTCCAACTTCTGTGGAACCGTGACGCTCAGTACCGACGGGTGTCGGTAGGACGGTCGATAATGCCGGTCATGGCAGATCGCAGTCCGGTTCTCCGGATCATCACCTCGGCAGCGCGGGAGTCCCTGAAGCCGCTCGGCCTGGCCCAGCGTGGGCGGTCGCGGCTGTGGATTGATGATCACGGGTGGTGGCTGGGGGTTGTGGAGTTCACCCCACCACGGACTGCTGGCAGCGGTCTGCACGTCGGTGCGATGTGGCTGTGGCACGACGTGGACCTCCTGGCCTTCCACGTGGACGCAGTCCGAGTCAGCCCCGAGCCGTTCCGCGCCGAGGACCAGTTCACGCCGCTGGCACTCGAACTCAGCCGACAGGCGGCTGCGAACGTGTCCGCGCTGAGGGAGAAGTTCCAAGCTCTGCCGGACGTCGCCCGATACCTGACGTCCAGGCCGGTGCGGCGGGGATTCCTCTGGGACTGCTTCGATGCCGGGATCGCGGCCGCCCTGGTCGGGGATTGGGACACGGCCCGCGATCAATTCGAGCGAGTCCTTCGAGAGGACCCGCTGGCTCCGTGGATGGTCGAAGCCCAGGAAAAGGCACGTGAGCTTCACGCGCTCGCGCCAGATCGCGAGGCCGTGACTGCCTGGGTCGCCCGGGCCGTCGACTCGTGCCGGAACAAGCTGGGCCTGGATCCTGTGCCTCTCGCGATCAGCTGAATGGTCCCGTTCGCTGAGCAACAGAGCTACGGTCAGGCCAGCAGGACTCGCTTCCGCAGCAGGTCGAAGCCAGCCCGGCCGTACATCTGGCGCTTGATCATTTTAAAAGTTACGTGGAATCTGTCCGGGGTGATCATGTCTCCTCGGTGCAACCACGGACTTGGGAGACGTGTTGAGCGGCACGACGGTGCTGACGGAGAAGTGGCCGGTGCTGGGCCGGCACGAGCAGGCAGCAGTGTGGCTGCAGATCTGGACTGATCTAGGTCGGGCGCCGAGGACGATCGATGCCTACGCCCGCGGGCTGGCCGAGTACCTGGTGATGTGCGAGCGGGAGGACGTCGACCCGGTAGCCGCGAACCGCGCCCATATAGCCTTCTACGTAAGGGAGTTGACGTCACGGCCTCACCGTCGAGGGGCCAATGTGGTCTCGATCGACTCGGGGGCAGGACTGGCCAACGCCACCATCCAGCAGCGTCTGGTGCCGGTCCGCCTGTTCTACGACTTCCTCATGGAGGAGGGTCTGCGGGAGTCGAACCCGGTCGGCCGGGGTCGCTACACCCCTGGGCGCCAGCGGGGCGGGCAGCAGCGCGGGCTGGTGCCGCGGCTCACGAAGCTGCCGTGGATCCCCAGCGAACAGCAGTGGCTGGGGATCCTGCAGGTCGCGCGGGCGGAGTCGGTCCGCAACCGGGTGATGCTGGCTCTGGCCTACGATTCCGCGCTGCGGCGAGAGGAGTTGTGTTCGCTTCGAACCGACGACCTTGATCCGGCCCATCGGACGCTGAGGGTGCGGGCGGAGACGACGAAGAACCGGTTGGAGCGGGTGGTGCCGTACTCGGCGTCGACCGGCGTGTTGATGTCGGCCTACCTTGCCCACCGGGCCACGGTCAGCCGGGCCAGGGGGCCGCTGTTCCTGTCGGAGTCCCGGCGCAACCACGGGCAGCCGCTGACCCTGTGGACGTGGTCGAAGGTGGTCCGCCGGATCGCTCTGGAGGCTGGTGTCCCGCGGTTCTCGACCCATACCACCCGGCATCTGTGTCTGACCGATCTGGCTCGGATGGGCTGGGAGTTGCACGCGATCGCGACCTTCGCCGGCCACCGCAACACCGATTCCACGCTCCAGTACATCCACCTGTCCGGCCGGGACCTGGCCGACAAGCTGGCCCGCGGCATGGAGCACATCCATGCCTGGCGAATACAGATGCTCACGTCCGCGGACGGCACGACGGCGGAGGTGTCGAGGTGACCGCACCACTGTCGGCCATCGCGGCCGAGGACGGGGCCGGACGCTGGTCCTGGCCGATCTCCCCGCCCTGCGACAACGCAGCGGTGGCAGTGCGACCTGTCGAGGCCAGGGCCGTGGCCGACCTGGGCGTGCGCAATCTGCGGCGACTTCAGTACCACGACCCGTCCGCGCCGGGCTGGCGCGTGATCGCGCGGCTGCTGGGTCCGCTGGAGGCGGTCAACGCCGCACTGGATTCCCCGTCCACCCCGCACCGCAGACGGGCCATGCTCGACGTGGTCGCGGTGCTGCTGACGCGGTGCGCGCAGACCGGCAGGACCTTCTGGGGCTGGACCGAGGAGGAATGGTTCCACCTGCTCGGCCGCACTCAGGCCGAGTTCCGCCGGCACGCCCCTGCCTGGGCCGGCGATGAGGTCCGCCCCTATCTCGCGGCGCACGCCTACCTGCTCGGTGGCTTCAACGAGTTCCACCGGCTCGGCAGCTTCCAGCGGCTGACCCTGGCCTGGCGGATCTTCGGACGCGACCGCGTCAACGGCGAGGTCGCACGACTTCGTACGGTCCTGGCAGCCTGGGGCTACCGGCTCGGCCGGGACGAGGACACCCTGCTGCCGATGGTGGCCTGCCAACTGTTCCTGCTCAACCGCAGCCCTCATCTTGAGGATCTGGACACCGCACTGTTCGACCGGGTCCGCCGCGACGGGCTGCTGGAGGGCAGCCGGCTGAACACTCTGCACGCAGTGCAGCGGGCGGTCGCCGAGCTCGGATTCTGTGAACCTCCGCGTCCCGGCACCGGCCGCCACTCAGCCCGGGCCAGTGGCGGCGCGCGGATCTGGGAACAATGGGCCGACCGTTGGTATGCCACCTCGACGCTGACCCCGCGCGTTCGCGGCGGCGTCCGCTCGAACCTGCTCAAGGTCGGCCGGTGGATCGCCGCCGAACAGCCCGACGTCGCAGATCCGGCCGACTGGACGCGGCAGACCTGCGCTTCGTGGATTGCCGCGCTGGATCGGATGAAGGTCGGCGACTACGTCCAGCGCACCATCGGGCTGGGCGACCGGCTCGGCAAGCCGCTGGAGGCGCCCAGCAAGGCCGGGCAGATCACCGCGCTGCGGACGTTCTTCCGGGACTGCCAGGAATGGGAGTGGCTGCCCCGCCGCTTCGACCCCGTTCGCGCGTTGGCCATTCCCCGCAGCATCACCGCCCTCCTCGGACCCGACCCCAGGGTGATCGCCGACGAGGTCTGGGCGAAGCTGCTGTGGGCGGGCTTGAACCTGGAGGCCGCCGACCTCCCCCAGACCCGCTCCGGGCACTTCTACCCTTTCGAACTGGTCCGCGCGGTCACGCTGACCTGGCTGTTCTCCGGACAACGCAGCAACGAGATCGCCCGGCTGAGGGTGGGCTGCATCCGCTGGCAGCACGACGGGACACCGATCGCCGGCGACTCGCAGCAGGTCCTGGCACGCGACGCGGTCTGCCTGCTCGACGTCCCCACCCACAAGACCGGCACCGCCTTCACCAAGCCGGTCGACCCGATCCTCGGCCAGGCCGTCGACGCCTGGCAGGCCGCCCGCCCCGACCAGCCGAAATTCACCGACCGCCGCACCGGCGAGCTGGTCGACCCGCTGTTCGCCGTCCGGGCCCGCCGCGTCTCCACCAGCTACATCAACAACACCGTCATCCCGATGCTCTGCCGCAAGGCCGGAGTCCCGGCCGCTGACGTCCGCGGCAACATCACCAGCCACCGCGCCCGGTCCACCATCGCCAGTCAGCTTTACAACGCCAAGGAACCGATGACCCTGTTCGAGCTGCAGGCCTGGCTCGGACACCGCTCCCCGCAATCCACCCAGTACTACGCGAAGATCACACCCAACACCCTGTCCAAGGCCTACTCCGAGGCCGGCTACTTCGAGCGGAACGTGCGCACCATCGAGGTCCTGGTCGACCGCGACGCCGTCGCCTCCGGCGCCGCCGCGGCCGGCGAACCCTGGCAGCACTACGACCTCGGACACGGCTACTGCAGCTACACCTTCTTCGAGCAATGCCAGCACCGCATGGCCTGCGCCCGCTGCGACTTCTACACGCCGAAGGCCTCCAGCAAGGGCCAGCTGCTGGAGGCAAAGGAGAACCTGCAGAAGATGCTCGTGGCCATCCCACTCACCGACGACGAACGAGCCGCCGTCGACGACGGCCGGGCCGCTCTGGACCAGCTACTGGAACGGCTTGCCGATGCCCCCACGCCAGCAGGGCCTACGCCACGTCAGATCGGTGTCCCAGCCACCGCGACACTCTTGCCGATCGTCAACGTGACCGCCAGTCCCCGAGAGCGCGGTCCCGGAGGTCCATGCTGAACCCACGACGGTCGCGGCCACTGGAGTTCGCGCTGCACTGAACCACCTCGACCCGGTATCGTGCCGTCCTGCGAACCCACACCCCGTCTTGGGAAAAGAAGTGCAGGATGCACATCCTGGATGACCTCACCGGTCTTTCCTCTCGTGCAAAGAGTCTGCTTGAACGAACTGGCTGGCGCGATGATCCGCCGGAACCCCGGCTCTCCACCGAGTTCCTGCGGGTCCGGGACTGCTTCGGCCAGTTGGTTCCCACACCCATGATGCTCGTGATCCGCCGGGAGGGATTCGAGCAGAAGTACGGCGGACTGCGCTACCAAGTGCGAAGCAGCTACACCGTCGAGGGCGAACGCCGCGAGGTGCTTCGTGACTGGCACTACGACCTGGGCCAGGGCATGTGGTCCGGCTCCGCCGATGACTGGTACTTCGATTGGTTCGGGGAACGTGTCTCCTCCCCAGTGCGCTACCTGGTGCATACGGACGGACGAGTCGGGGTGGACGATGGAGGCGGCACGTTCCTCGAAATCGCCCCGTCCATCCCAACACTCATCGAATCCCACGCCCTCACCGACGCCGTCTCGACCTGGGACCGCACCACCGCAGAGGTCGACAGCTTCGCACTCGCCGAACAGCTCGACGGCCTCACCGACATTCCCGAAGCATCAGGCAGCACCATCCGATGGCGGCTCTCCGACAACGTCGCGGTCGAGGAGTTCCGGAACTGGAGCAGCGACGCGCCACGTCGTTGGCGCGCATTCATCTGGAGCCGAGGTGAAGCCGGCCGACGCCAGGTTGAAGAGGCCGCTGTTCGAGCGGTGGCCACACAGCAGACCCTGTCAGCCACCGGATGACGTCCGCTGCTTGACAGAGCTGATTCCACAGAATGATCCTGGTCACGTTGCCTTCGACAGCGCCCGAGGTGAGGGTGGTGGTCAGGGCGGCGAGGACAGCCGCGCGGTCACGCCGGATCCCGCCGGCCAGCGAGCGGAGTCCTCGTTGTCCATCGAGACGGACATCGGCGAGCCAGACATCGAGGTCCAGGTGCTCGCTGCGGCGCTCGCGAACCATGGTGGCCAGCCGCCGGGCGTACCCGCCGCCGGCCTCCCCAGCCCCATCCTCGCCGACCTGACCGGCATGCACCGTCACACTGCCATCCGCTGGGTCACCTACGTCCGACGCGACTGGGCCGAGTACCTCGCGGCACGCGCCGAGGAACAAGGGCGGGATGGTCACGAGTAGAGCTGATCGCGGCTGGGAGGTACCGTCCGGAGATCGCTTTACGAGTGGCGAGTGATCATTTCCTGGAAACCGAGTCGCATTTGGTCGGGGCGCCAGGCCAGACTGCCTCGGTGGATACCCGTCGGCCGTGCCCCTGCTGTGGTCATCTCGTCTTCGACGTCCAGGACGGGTGGCCCGGTTCTCACGTCATCTGCCCGATCTGCTTCTGGGAGGACGACGCGCTGCAGTTCCGGTGGCCGTTCATGCCGGGCGGCGCCAACCGAGTATCGCTGGTCGAGGCTCAGCAGAATTTCCAGGAATTCGGTGCCTGTGATCAGCGGGGCAGGCTGTTCGTGCGGCCACCGACAGCTGACGAGCCGTCTGATGCCGGCTGGCGCCCGATCGACCTGGCCACGGACTTCTTCGAGGACTGGGAGAGCGAAAGGCACCGGCCTTGGCCCGATGACCGGTCGGCCCTGTGCTGGTGGCTTCCCTCTTTCTGGGGGATCACCAAGGAGCCCGAGTCAGCTGTGGGTCGACGCGTGGTGATCGACGTCGCCCCCGTGCACAGTGAGCGGGCTCTCCACGCCGTCCTCAAGCGAGAGCTCGACTTCCCTGCCTTCTACGGCATGAACTGGGATGCGTTCTGGGATGCGATCACCGGCCTGGTCGAGATGCCCGACGATCTTCGCTTCGTCCACTGGGCCGAGCTGGAGCTTCGTGTACCGTCTGCGGCAGCCGAGCTCCGCCGCCAGTTGGCCAGATACAGCTCGGTTGCCCATAACTTCAATGTCGTCTACGACCAGTAGCGCCGGACTGGTCGATGGCGGACATGCCGCTCAGCCCGTGATCAGCGGGTCGAAGGGCTCATCCTCTGGCGTGAAGATCAGAATGAAGTCCTTGCCCGCCTCAGTCGCGACCTCGCGCAGGCTGGCCAGGACGTTGCCCTCAGTGGGAAGGTCAGAAGCTGTTGTCTTTCCAGGCCTGAGGACTGCGTTTCTGCTGGTCACGTATAGGGTCGGCGGTCCCGTGGGAGTAGTGCCCCGTCGTGTCGTTGCTCCGGTGGAGGTCGGGGATGCCGTCGGTCGTGGGGCTGCTGGAAGAGCGCGAGCGGGCCGCTCGCCGTCGTGTGGACGAACTGCGGGAGGAGGCCGACCGGATCCAGGCCGAGCTGGCCGTGGCCGAGCGGGACTGGAACGAGTGGGTCATCGCCCGATCACGCGTCGGTGAGGTGCTGGCCCCTGCCGACGACGGCGTCGTTGGCCCCGACGCCTCCGAGGACCAGCGGGATCCTGGTGAACATCCGATTCGGTCCGGGCCCGCGGAAGCGGCGAAGCCGAAATCGGTGGTGCCGATGTGGCGGGCGGGACTGGCCTGGTCGGCGCTGTCGGTGGACTACCAGCGCATCGTGCAGGCTCTCGTGGACCGGGACCGGCTTGGCCAGGGGGCGCTGACCTGCCAGGAATTGGCCGCGGCCTTCGGTCTGGAGGTGGCGCCGGCCAAGGTGGAGGCACTGCGCTCGAAGGCGAAGCGCCTGGTGGCCCGTGGCTGGCTGGCCGAGGCCGCACCGGGCCGGTTCACGCTCGCGAAGGGTGTGGCCGGGCCAGGCGGCGGGTCATGAGCAGGTTCATCGACCAGTAGATCACCGCCTCGGCGCTGCTGGTGCGGCGCTCGAAGTCGCGCACCAGACGGCGGGTGCGCATCAGGTGAGCGAAGAAGCGCTCGACGATCCACCTCTTCGGCAGCACGACGAACCCCTTCTGGCCGTCACTGCGCTTGACGATCGCCAGCACCAGCGCCAGGGCGGTGAAGCAGTGGTTGATGAGGCCGCCGGTGTAGCCGCCGTCGGCCCAGACCAGTTCCAGCAGGTGGTGCGCGTCGGCCACTTGGGCGAGCAACACCTCGGCGGCGGCGCGGTCGCCGACGTCCGCGGCGGTGACCGTCACCGCCAGCAGCAGGCCGAGCGTGTCGACGACGACGTGGCGCTTGCGCCCGTTGATCAGCTTGCCGCCGTCGAAGCCGCGGCTGTCGGCGCCGACGACGGCGTCCGCCTTGACCGATTGCGAGTCGATCACGCCCGCGCCCGCCTCGGTGTCCCGGCCCGCCCGGGGTGCGGACCCCGGCACGCAGCCGATCGTGGAACTCCTTGACCAGGCCGAGGTCGCGCCAGCGGCGGAAGAACGCGAAGACCCGGTCCCACGGCGGAAAATCCGCCGGCATCGCCCGCCACTGCGCCGCCGTCTGCGCCTTCGCGCGTCACTCCCCCGTTCCGTCAGGGCGAGGCCCTTCCGGACGCCCTTCGCACCGGCCGGCTGACACGGCTGTGCGTTGATCTGCAGGCCCGGGTCGGCCGTCTTCCTGACACGATGCGGGAACTGTGCCACGGAGCGCAGGAGGGCTGACCGGCTCGGCCTCGCAACAGCGGCCGATGAGCGCGGATTCCGATGGGCCCGTGGCGCTTGCCGCCTGCCGACCCGGGCCGCCGATCGCCGCCCCTTCCAGAGGGTGTTCTGCCGGGTCTGCGAGTCTTGGGCGGTCCTCGTAGTCCTTGAAGGCGGGTTGTCCGGTTCCGGTGCTTCACGGTGGGCCGTCTGCGCGGTGTGCTGATGGATGTGGGTGAGCGTCCTGTGTACCCGAGCGACCTGTCGTATGGAGTCCGCCTATCGCCCAGTGCCCCGTACTTTTTGCCGAGCCGCCGGCCGGTGCGACGCCTATCCTTCCCGCGTGTTCATCAGTCAGTACGCCTATTTCGGGCTGTCCAGCCTCAACATGTCCGCCGCGGAGATGACAGCCGTGCTGGGAATCGAACCGGACGAGATCGCGGTTCGAGGCAGCCGCTTCACCGAACCCAAAGTGGTTCCGGTCCTCCACCGATGGAAGATCGTATGCCGCGAGCCGGGCTTGAGCGTCGACGAACAGGTGGCCCGCGTCGTGGCGCGGCTCGAACCGTACGTCGATGCAATCGCTGCCCTGACCCGGAAGCTCGACGCCGAAGACTGTCAAGGCGGCTCCAGCGCTGTTCTGGAAGTTGTGCGCATGTTCAACGATGAGGACGGACAGGACCGCCTCGCCAGCGCACCCCCAGAGCTCATCGAGGGTCCAGGCCTGCTGGGGTGGCACCTGGGACGCGACGTGCTGGCGTTTCTCCACGCCACCGGTGCGGCTCTAGACGTCGACGAGTACGACTACACGCCTGACCCGACAGACGAATGATCTGCAGCTGAACTGGCGACCGCGTTTCTCATCCGACTCCCGCACAACGCCCTCTCGGACGCCGTTATCAATCCGGGGGTGATCGACGGCCGGTCGTGCAGCTCGGTGAGCAGGCCCTGGGCCACGGAGCGGTGGAAGAAGCGGTGGACGGCCCGCGGGTGGCGGGAGTCGGCCGGCGGGCATCGCCCGCCACTTGATGCCGCCGTCGACGAGGTGGAGCACGGCGTCGGCCATGGTGCGGTGGCAGTAACGACTTGGGGACCGGTAGCGGCGGGGTCTTCGTCCGCAGCGTGACGGCGGCCTGCGGTCGCAGAACTATGGTGTCCGTCATGAACAGCTTCACGATGGTCGAGTTTCCGACGTCCTCGGCCGTGCAGTCGGCTCAGTTCCTCCAAGCGGTCTTCGGATGGGCCGCGACACCGTATGGTCCCGAGTACCTGGACGTGGACTGCGGCAGCGGCGTCAGCCTCGGCTTTCAGCAGGACCGTTCCGAGGCCCCGGCCGCGCCGTTGGCTGTGATCCAGGTCGGCGACCTCGATACGACACGGCAGGCCGTGATCGAGGCGGGCGGCACGGTCACGGTCGAGGCGTTCGATTTTCCTGGCGGGCGGCGCTTTCACTTCCGTGAGCCCGGCGGGAACGAACTGGCCGCCTGGGTTCCGGCGAGCGAGGGGTGATGCCCCGTTATGCCCGGGCCAGGCCTGTAGTCGGCGTCAGTGAGCAGATGCCGTTCTGGCAGCGGTCCTGCCTGCAGCGTTGGCATTGGCGTAGAGGAAGCAACGTCGTCGGGGTTGGCAGCGGCTGGCGCGTGACGTGATAGCGGCCGCGCGGGTTGGGCGAGTTGTGACGCTTGCCTGGGCCCGTGCGGCCTGCTCCCATCCTGCCCTGTCCGGGGTCTCGCGCGCACACTTCGGCGAGTTGCTCGAAGAAATCGCTCCGCGGTGGGAGGCTTCGCGAGAGTCGGCGCTGCGTGAGCGGCGCGGTGGTGACCGGCGGCGGGCGGCAGGTGCCGGCCCGAGGCGGCGGCTGGTGTTCGTGGACCGGCTGTTGGTCACCTTGGTGTACTTGCGCCTCGGGCTGCCGCACGCGGCACTCGCCGAGTTGTACGGAGTGGACCGATCCGCGGTCTCCGGCGCGATCCGCGAGGTCCGCCCGCTGCTGGCGTCCCGCGGCTTCGCCGTCTCTGACCGCCCGGGGCTGCGGATCCGCACTCTGGAGGACCTGTTCGCCTACGCTGACGCCGAAGGCGTCGAGTTGCGGATCGACGGCACCGAGGTTCAGGTTCGCCGCCCGCGGGCGGGCCGTCCTGGCCGCAGGGCCTTCGTCTCGGGCAAGAAGCAGCAGAACACGATCAAGACGACGACGTTCAGCGACGACCAGGGCCGAACGCTGTTCAGCGGGGTGATCCGGCCCGGCCGCATGCACGATCAGACCGCCGTACGCTCCGAGGGCGTCGCCGAGCAGTTCCGACAGCACCCTGGCGTGAGGGCGAAGGTCGACGAGGGCTACCGGGGCCTGGCCAACGAATTCCCCGACCAGGTCAGCGCCCCGCCGAAGAAGCCGAAGGACGACGCCCCGCTGGGCGAGCACCACGCCTGGCGCGAACGGAGGCGCCGCCAGTCCTCGGCACGGATCTGCGTGGAACACACCAACGCCGAGTACAAGCAGTGGCGGCCGCTCCAGAGGTTCACCGGACGCCGCGAGACCTACGCCGAGACCCACCTCGCCATCACCGGACTGGTCTCCGACCGCTCCGCCCAGCGCGCGACCCGCCGCAAACCCAGCACCGAACTGGTGCTCGCCCGGCAGACCGCCTGCTGATCACCCTCCAGCCGACCCGCCAGGTGAGCACGCCCCGAACTCAATCGCTCCCAAGGTCGTTATCGGAGCTCAGGCAGCGGTCCGGAGTTCTTTGGGTAGCAGCCCTCTTGAAGCCGGAAGAGGTACTTCCGGAGGTCCGCGCGGAGCCCTTCAGTGATGTAGGCGGCAAAGTCCCTCAGCCCCTCCGCGGCTTCCCGCTCGTCAGACCTGTCGCTGGACGACCATGTGGGCAGGAGGGACTCCAGGTACTCGGTGACGCGCCCACGGTCGCGCCACCAGTCCCGAAGGGCCTCGGGTGTCCATCGGCTGTCGCCGTCGCAGGCATAGCCGCGGTACGGATCTTCCTGGGCTGCTGTCACCAGGTTCAGGACCTCGGCCGTGGTCGCCGGCTGGCGATACACATATTCACCGAAGTACTCGCCGCCGTAGAGCACATGACGTGGTGCGTGCAGCCGGCCCGTCCAACAGTTATCGGCGATCCCGGTATAGAAGGGGCCAGGAACGTTCAACCAGAGCCGGTCCTCCCAACGCCCACCGAAGGACGTCTCGGGCTCGCCTTCTGGAAGCGCCGCTATCGGTTCCCAGCACAGCTCTTCGTAACTCATCCGCGAAGCTTAGGACCCGATGGGCAGGATCTCTCGGCATCGGCGCTGCTTCGTCCGGTGTTGCGGCGGATGTCGGGCATGCCGAGGTGGACCGTGGACGGCTGAGTCGCACGCTCACGCATGGCATCCAGCTTCTGAGCGGCGGCGGCCATGGTGGTCTCGACGGCGGCGACCTCGCCGAGCCATCCCTGTTCCCTGGTACACGGCTTGACATCGCTGATTCCACAGAATCACTCGCGTTACCTGTCCTTCGGCCGGGCCAGAACTCCGGGGCAGGGACAATCCAGCGATGATGGCGTTCTCGTCGTACCGGAGCCCCAGGGCGAACGCCCGGATGGCCGGCAGGTCGTCGCGCAGAACACCGCTGATCCAGTCGGGCAGTTCGTGGCCGCGCAGGTCGGTCATCATATTGGCGAAACCGCGAACGTGGCTGGTGGCGGCCTCCAGCTGGGAGCAGCGGCATGGATCTCATTGAGGTCGAGGGCCTCGTCGGGCCGTAGGAGCTCAGGCCGTGTAGTAATCCACTTCAGGATTCGGCGGGGCCGTGGGGCCGAGCGAGGTGCTGGCGGCACGCCGGTAGAGCTCTTGAGCAGGCGGATGCAGCGGCCGACGCCGTCCCGGCTGCCCTCTTAGCCGAGGGCCTGCACTTCCCGGTGAAGCTGGCAGCCCTCGTTCCACCGCTGGTGAAGGCAGGACTTGAAGTCGTCCAACAGGGTGGACCGGTTGACCACCTTGACCAGGACTTCGTCGACGCTCCCGGCTCGGGCGTACCGTCGCACGGAGTAATAGTCGAGCCGCAGGTCTCGGCTGATGCCCTTCAGTAAGCGCCCTCGGGCCAGTAGTTGGTGCACGGCGGCGTATCGTTCCCGCATCGTGGTCACGATCCGGCCGCTCGCGCCCGCGGACGTCGCGCTCGGTGTCCGGCAAGGGAGTTGGCGAATCTTCGTGGCGGTCCGCGAGTTGGCGGGCCTTGGTGTCGTAGGCCCGGCGGACGCGCCGGATGAGGAAGATGCAACTCAAGATCACGGGAGTCGCACGCCGAACATGATCACAGAAGCTGCCACTACTGCGAGCCCGATCACACCGATTGCGACAGACCCGGCGAACGTGCAGAGCGTGCCGTACGTCACAGCGCCGGAGCCACCAGTTGTCCGGGTGAAGGCATGAGACACAGAGCCCGTTCTCGTACGTACCTCACAGCTGTCCGAGGGCTCGTCAGACATGTCGGGTGCTTGAGGTGGCAGGGCGCTGGCCGAGCCGTAGGAGGCCGGGCACCGCGGCCAGACTGAGGACGAGCAGGAAGAGCCAGGGCCAGGCGGCGCCGCGGTCGAGCAGCAGGGTGAGCAGGCCGGGGGCGACGGCCTGGCCGACGTTCCACGAGAGTTGGTAGACGGCCAGGTAGCGGCCGCGCTGAGCCGGGTCGGCGAGCGAGACGCTGAGATCCTCTCGGCTGGGGGTCGCGACGGTCTCGGCGAGGTTGTACACGAGCATCGCGGTGTACAGGCCTGGCAGGACGGCCCAGCCGGGGGCGGCTGCGAGCAGCGCGAAGAGGCCGAAGGCGAACGCGTTCAGCAGTGCCCCGGCGGCGACCACCCGGGCGGGAGGCCGGCCCTCCAGGCGACGGGCGACGACGCTCTGGGTGAGTACGACCTGCACGCCGTTGAGGACGAGGAGAGCGCCGGCCACCGAGGCGTTGCGGTGCAGGCCGACGGTGACGTAGACGGCCAGCAGCATGCTGAGGATCATCGACGCGAAGACGAAGCTCAGGTTGACCGCCACCAGCAGCAGGTATCGCCGGTCCCGCAGCACCTCCCGGTAGCCGCCCGGCTCGGCCGTCCTGGCCTCCCGAGCGGGTGCAGCGGCGGGCCGCCACGTGGCCAGCAGGATGGACGCGAGCAGGTAGCTGGCCGCATTGAGCACCACCAGCAGCCGTAGCACTCCGGTACCGCCACCGGTCATCAGGACGGCTCCCAGCGCCCCACCGAGGCCCATGCCGGTGTTGCGCAGTGTCTGCACCAACGCGAACCACCGTGTGCGCTCGCCCTCGGGGGAGGCGAGGACCACCAGGCCGGTGCTGGCGGTCCAGTAGCCGACGTGGCCGATCTGGGCGAGCAGGCAGACCAGGACGATCTGCCCTGCCTGGTGGGTGAGCAGGAACCCGCAGTAGGCGAGCGCGGACAACGCGTTGGCGCCGACCGCCACGACGCGGGCGCCGTGGCGGTCGATCAACGGGCCGATGGCGAGGGCGGTGGGCAGGGCGAGCAGCCGGGCAGTGGAGACGGCGGCGCCGACCGTGGTGAGAGGGAGGTCGGTGGTGCGGGTGAAGTAGACGAGGACGAAGGCGAGGATCAACCCCGTGCCGAGGCTGTCGACGAGGTGGGCGCCGATCAGACGGGCGCGGCCGGCGGTGTCGGGCAGGCCGAGGCGCTCGCGCAGCGGCAGGGGTGTGGCGGTGGTCATGCACCGAGGCTCTCTGGAATGATCACTGCCGCCCAGATATTCCATCCTGATCGAATCCTCGCGGAGGGCCAGTGCTCACCTGGGAGTTCTCCGCACAGGACCTCGCCCGGACGCGCTTCGCCCGCTCGCCTCTGTGCGAGGTCACGGCGAGCGTCGAGGTGCTCAAGGACCCGGGCCGGCACGCGGTCCATCTGCCGTGGGTGCGGCAGGCCAGCGCGCAGCTGGCGGGGGTGGGCTGGGAACTGCTGTCCCAGCTGGTGCGGCTGCCGACGGTGTACGTGCCGGACTTCCTGACTCCGGTACCGACTGCGTCCAGCCCGACGATCGAACAGGCACTGGCCGACCTGGCCGCCACCGATCCTGCGGCGGTGCGCCGCGACCTCGCCCGGATCGGGGGTGAACTGTCCCCGTTGGTAGCGGAGTTGGCGCGGGATCCGGAGGTCGGTCTGGCCCGGCTGGTGGCGGAGATCCGGGTGTACTGGGATACCGCGATCGCCCCGCACTGGGACCGGATCGAGCGGCTCGCCGAGGGTGAGATCCTGCGCCGGGCCCGGCAGATGGCTGTGGGTGGTCCGGCGGCGCTGTTCGCCGACCTGCACCCGCAGGTGACATGGGAACGGGACACCTTGCGGATCGGCTACCGGATGGTCGACGCACACCGGCGGCTGGACGGAGAGCGGGGCCTGGTCCTGGTACCGACGGTGTTCGCCTGGCCCGGCGTGTTCTCCCAGCAGAACCCGCCGTGGCAGCCGGGCCTGGTGTATCCGCCACGCGGGGTGGCGACGCTGTGGGAGACGGCGGGCAGCGCGGTGCCGGAAGGGCTGACGCGGGTGATCGGCCGTACCCGCGCCTGGCTGCTGGCCGAGCTGGACGCCCCCGCCTCGATCGGCGAACTCGCCGAGCGCACGGGCCTGTCCGCCCCGAACGTCTCCCACCACCTGACCGCCCTCCGTGGCGCCGGGCTGCTCGCGCGCCACCGCACCGGCCGCACGGTCATGTACCTGCGCACCGATGCGGCCGAACTCCTCCTCCGGGCCGTCCCAGCCGACGGTTGATCCGACCACCGGAGCGCGCTGCGGTAACCACCGCAGCGGGAGGAGACATCGCGGTCGTGCACCGTTGAGCAGTACCTGCCTGTGCACGTTCGGGTGTACGCCGACACCGACACCACCGACTTCGGCTTCGCCGCCTCCGAAGGCCCGGGCATCGCCGGCCGTTCACCACGATCCGGCAGGTCCTCGGCGACATCAGGGCCGTTGGCCCCGCCTGCTGCGCCCGTCAACACATGTTGACGGGCGCAGCCTGGTTCAGGCTCCGATCTGGTCGAGGTAGTGGGCGACGTACGGCGGGGTCCGGAGCGCGGTGACTTCGGCGAAGGGCACCCAGGCGATGCCCACGCCTTCGTCGCCGAGCCGGATCGCGTCCTTCGGGCCGGTGTACACCGCGTGCAGGACACGGGTCATCGCCGAGACGCGCTCGTGACGGGGGCCGGGCAGCACCCGGACGTCGGTGATGGTGATCCCGGCTTCCTCGAAGACCTCCCGGGTCGCGGTCTCGGGCGGCGTCTCGTCGTCCTCCCGCCACCCGCCGATCGGGGTTCGGTGTCCGGGCCAGGCGATGCCCTCCTTCTCGTCCCGGTGGTGCAGCAGCAGCTCGCCGTCCGGGGTGGTGACGAACACCACGACGCCTTCGAAGTCCTGCTCGGGCGGCGTCGGGCGCTCGATGTAGAGCACCCGGCCGGAGCGGGCGGCGCGCAGCACCTGGAGGTCTTGCCGGTACTCCTTCGGAGTCTTGTAGTGGCGCCAGGTGTAGTCCGTTTCGAAGCGGTGCTCGCAGTGTTCGGCCGGGTCGAGGACGATGCGGGCCTGCTGTTCCCCGGTGAGCGTGCCGCCGTCGAAGACCCAGCCGATCGACGCCACGGGTCGGATGTGGTCGGCCTGCTGGTGGATGACGGCGATCAGCCGCTGTCGGCCGACCGGGTCCGGGTTCTCCGCGAGCAGGTCGAGGCCGATCTCCTCGCGGGCCTCGCGCAGCGCGGTCTCGAACGGGGACTCGCCGGGCTCGGAGTTCCCGCCGGGCCAGTCCCAGCGTTCGGTGTCCACGGCGTTGCGCATCCCGAGGACGCGGCCCTCGTGGTCGCGTACCAGGAAGCAGGCCCACGTCATCGGCCGGTCGATCGTGGCGAGGTAGTGGCTGGCGGGCTGCCATCCGGCGGCGAGGCGGTGGGTGAGCCAGGTGATCACCTCGCGGTAGCCGTCGCTGGTCGGCGGCAGTTCGTCCGGGTGGAACCAGCCGTGGGCGTCGTGCTCGGAGAGGGTCACTGCGGTGTCGTCCGGGACGGTGCAGGTGAAGACGAACTGGCGGGTCAGGCGGCCTCGGGTGTTGATGAAGTCCAGGGCCCGCACGTACTCGATGTCGGGGCAGTGGATGCCGGTCTCCTCGGCGAGCTCCCGGATCGCACCGTCCCGGGGGTCCTCGCCGTCGTTCAGCCCGCCGGCCGGGTAGTCCCACAGGCCGGGTAGCACGTCGTCCTGCGTACGGCGCAGCATGAGGAGGCGGCCCTGCGGGTCCCGGACGACCGTTCCGGCCGCGATCTTCTGGACGCCCTCGGCCAGGGCCTGTTCGGCGAGCAGCTGGTACGAGATCACGCGTTCTCCTCTTCCGGGGTGCGCTGCGCGGGGATGCCCGTGCGGTCGTTCTGGAGGTCCCACAGCTCCCGGAACCGGCCGCCGGTGTCGGCCACCAGTTCCTCGAAGGTGCCGCACTGGATCACCTCGCCGTGGTCCAGGACCACGATCCGGTCGGCGATGGCGACGTTGGTGAGCCGGTGCGTCACCAGCACCACGGCCTTGTCAGTGGCGAGTGCGCGCAGGTTGGTGAAGATCCGGTGCTCCGCGCGGGGGTCGAGCGCCGCGGTGGGCTCGTCCATCACCAGCAGCCCGGCCCGGCGGTAGAAGGCGCGGGCCAGCGCGATGCGCTGCCACTGGCCGCCGGACAGTTCCTCGCCGCCCAGCCACTCCACCGCGAGGAGCGTGCCGAGGCCCGAGCGCAGCTCTGCCAGCACCTCGTCCGCGCCGGAGGCCCTGGCGGCGGCCCACAGCGCCTCGTCGTCTCCTTCGTCGTGGGGCTGGCCCAGGGTGATGTTCTCCCGGGCGGTCAGGGGCCAGCGGGCGTAGTTCTGCGGGACGACGGCGACCTGCTCCCACATCGCCTGTGGGTCCATGGTCCGGGTGTCGGTGCCGTCCCATTCCACCGCGCCGGCACCGGGCTCCGGGGTGTAGAGGCCGGCGAGGCACTTGGCGAGCGTGGTCTTGCCGGAGCCGTTCTCCCCGACGAGCGCCACGATCTCCCCTCGGTCGACGTGCAGGGTCACGCCGTTGAGTGCGGTGCGCTCGCTGGCCGGGTAGGAGTAGGTCAGCTCCTTGACCGTCACCTGGTGGGGCGGGGCTGGCCGGTGGGTGCCGGTGCGCAGGGCGAAGCCTCCGGCGTTGTCGAGGAAGCCGAAGAGGTCGTCCAGGTACATGCCGATGCGGAACAGGTAGGCGCCGTAGCCGACGATCCCGGCCAGGCTGTTGGAGACCGAGGTGAGGACGACGACGGCCGCCCCGCCGTGGGGCAGGCTCATCCGGCCGCTGGTGACCAGCCACGCCATGGTGGCCCACACGATCCCGGCGCCGAGCCCGGAGGCGAGCGCGCCGAGGACGGACACCTTCGCGGTCGCCGCGGCGGCGTCCTTCGCGTTGCGGTCCAGGCGCCGGCCGACCTGGTCGTACTTGGCCATCAGGAAGCCGCTCATCGTGTCGGAGCGGACCTGGTCGGCCTGGGCCTTGACGTGGATGTACCAGCGCAGGTTCGCCATGATCCGCCGATCCGCCATGGCGTCTCGGCTGGCGAGGTACTGCACCCGGGCGGCGCGCACCGAGGCCAGACCTTGCGGCAGCGCGGCCAGGACCAGCAGCGGAAGCAGCAGCGGGTGGAGGTAGGCGATGACGGAGGCCGCGCCGATCAGCGAGCCGAGCGAGGCGAGCAGGTTCTGGGCCTCGCCCAGGATCTCGACGCACATCTCCGCGCCGCGGTCGGCCGCCTCCAGGTCGTCGGAGTACCCGGAGTGGTCGTAGGCGGTCAGCTCGGTGGCGAGGGTGGCGCGCAGCACCGTCGCCTCGGCCTCGCGGGCGATGCGGGGGGACAGTCGCACCGTGATGGTCTGGTTGACGATGCCGAGCAGGCGGCGAAGCCCGGCGGACGTGGCGATGACGAGGATGGAGGGCAGGGCCGCCGTCAGGCGGCTGGTCGTCGCCCCGGCGGCGAAGACGGCGCTGATGCCGTTGGCGGTGGCGAACAGGCCGGTGGCGCCGAGACCGGCGGACAGGATCTGGCAGGTGAGCAGGAGCGCGGCGGAGCGGGGTTCGATGCGCCAGGTGAGGGCGTAGGCGCGGGCGACGACCTGGGGAAGGCGGCGGGCCATCGCGGTGACGGTGATGGCGCGGGTGGCCTCGACGCGGCGCCGGTCGCCGCTGAACTCCAGCTGCTCGTCCGCGACCGGCCCGGCGGTGGTTGTGGTCAAGCGGTGGCCTCCCAGCCCTCGGCCTTGGTGCGGATGGTGCTCAGGTGCTCGGTGAGGAACCATTCGGGGTCGCCGCCGAGCATGCAGAGCGTGACGAGGGCGGTGAGGGCGGTGTCGCACGCCTCGGCGCGCACGTGGTCCCAGGTGTGGGAGTGGGTTGGGTAGGAGGGATGCATTACTGCATCCCTCCCCCCGTGGAACCGTACGTGCGACTCTCACCGCATACGGCTCGGGCTGGCCTCTGGCCACTATTGCGGGTGTCTGGAATGGTCTCCGGCATGGAGCTGCCGGTGGCATTCTGCATGGATAACCTCCAGGTTGCTTCGGTGGTTTGACCCACCCTTGCTGCGGTACACGAGGTGGTGCACATGGATGGCTCGAATGGACGCCGTGAACCACTTCGCCCAGTCTTGGACGTCATCCGGGTCGTACCCGGCGCCTTCGATAAGGTCCGTACCGCACAAAGTGCATAGCCCCTTCTGTCGATAAGCCAGCTGGAGAACCGTTCGGCTCTCTGTTTCTGGCAGTCGCTTTCGGGTTCTTTGTTTCCAATAATCTTGAAGCTCGGGATCGTCGGGCGAATGTCCCCCTCGGATCAACACGTGGCGCACGATCGGCGTCCATTGGAACTTTCTGAGATATTGACCCTCCGAGCCAAACACCCAGTTGTCCGCTCTGGCCGGATTGTGTCGCCCCCAGTACCTACGCATCACCCACCCGTGGGATTTGTTGCCGTGACTGCGAACAGCCCACCGGCGGAGTGCGATGTAGGTCCTTTCATCGAGGTCCTCGAATATGTCCTTGGAAACAACATGCCGATAGTAAGTGGACCAGCCTCGGATGAGCGGGTTTAGCCGCCCAATCAAGACCCTGGCTGATTTCCCCAGGCTTGTCTTGATGATCTCCTTGACCTGATCCTTGGCACGCTGCACAGCAGCCCTGCTTGGCTTGATGAGCAGTTTCCCGCTGTACCGGCGGACATTAAACCCGAGAAAGTCAAATCCGTCTTCGAGGTGACGCACCGTCGTCTTTTCCTCGTTGAAGGATAGTCCTCTGGGCTTCAGCCATTCGGCCAGACGGGTCTTGCTCGCCCATGCTTCTGCCTCTGTTTCGCATAACACCACGAAGTCATCGGCGTACCGGATGAGAATTGGTGATTGGTTATCTCTTTCCCTGATCCTTTCTGTTCCTTCTCGGATAACCACCTGTCCCATCCCGTGGAGCGCGACGTTCAGCAGCAGTGGGCTCACGACCCCTCCTTGTGGGGTGCCCTCCGGCGTGGAGCTGAAGCGGCCATCCTCCAGGACCCCAGCTTTGAGCCACCCGCGGATCTGGTTGCGGCCTGGGAAGAGGCCGACTTGATCCATGAGATGCTCGTGGCTGATCCTGTCGAACGCCGCCGAGAGGTCTGCGTCGAGCGCCCACAGTCTTCTCGCGTTCTTCTGGCTTACAACGGTGAAGATTCTCCCGATCGCGTCATGGGTGCTGCGACCGGGGCGGAAGCCGTAGCTCCTCGCCTCGAACCGTGCCTCCCATTCAGGCTCAAGTGCATTCTTTACTCGCGCCTGATTGACGCGATCCCGAATAACCGGGATGCCGAGGGGTCTCTTCTTTCCGTTGGACTTCGGGATGTATACGCGTTTGACCGGTTTGGCTGGGATTGCTGGCCTGGCGAGGACTTCCTTAGCAAGGCCACCCCTTGCGGCGGGAGTTAGAGCTGTTTTCCCGTCGATGCCGGCGGTCTTCTTTCCAGAGCTCTGCTGCGTCACTCTCTTGATGCTGACCAAGGCATTGGCCCGCGATCGCAGCATAAGCTTTTGCAGGTTGCGCACCTGCTTCCAGTCGCCTGCTTTCGTGGCCCTGTAGATCCGTTGCCGCAAACGCCTTACGGATGCCTCTTCCAGCTTCCAGTCGATGCTGTGCCAGAGCTTGGCGCCGCTCGCGGGTCCGTTCGTCCGTAGGGCTTCTATGCTGGTGGGCATTCGGCCCTCCTTCCGTCTAACTTGTGCCGCGATGCAGATATTCGGGCATTGGTGCTACATGGCCTACCTGTTCGTGTCTGCCCACTTTCGTGTCCGACAGTTGCCGGTATCCGCCGGGTTATACCGGGAGGAGAGAGTCCTTTATTCCCGGCTTTCCCCTGAGCTTTCGCTCTAGCGGCATTCGCTTCTCGAACATCCTGACCTGCATAGGATTTCCGCCTTCGTTGCCTCCGGCCTACCGACTTCCCGGACCCATACAGGGTTTCCACGTTCCGCTGTCGACAGATGCGACCGGCGAGGATGCCCTCTCTTGCGCCGACCTCCATGGTGGTCTCAACCGCCCCAAGGGATGGGACTGTTGCATGTGGAACCTCTCAGTCCCGGAGGCTGCACCCACCGACTCCATACCGTTGCGGGCTCCCACTAACGACGCTTTAAAAGGGTTCGCTCAACGCTCATCCGTCCGGTCTTCCCCTTCGCCTGTGGCTCCCAACGGTCTGGGAATCCCTTGGGCTTGACCACCTCGGCTCAGCACCCCGACGTTGCCATCGACGCACCCGAGGCTGGGGACCGGCTGTTGACCACTAGCCGGAGTTCAACCGTTCCTCTCTTCTGACTGAACAACTGTTAGACAGCGACTTCGTGTCGCACCCCTTGTTCGGGTTGAGTCCGAGCGCTCCGATGATGGCCTGGGCGAGTTCGCCGGCCTCCTCCTGGACCTTGAGCCCTTGCAGCATCCGGAGCTTCTCGGGATCGTCCTTGAAGCGTGAATTCAGCTTATTAGCAACCAAGTTGGCTACTTGCAGCAGCTCTTCCATGGCGGCTGATCCTGCTCCCTGTTCGATTTCGCGTCCAAGCGCCGGGAGGTTCCCGGCGGTTCTCGGCGGTTCCCGGCGAGCCCGGGTCGAAGACCACGTTTTCGATTCGGGCCGGGCCGCTCACCACAAGGTCGGGTCCTCCTGCGGCCGGGGTGGGTGGCGGTGGCCGGGCAGTCCGGGCGGGACGGCGGCGGCCAGCAGGGCGGTCCAGGTGGCGTGGTGCCCGGCGAGGTGGATCAGCAGCAGGGCCGCTGCGTGGGCGTCGAAGGCGGCTCGGTGGCGCTTCCCGGGGACGGCCGAGTAGCTGTCCAGGTGGTGCGCAGGTTGCGCAGGGTCGTCTCCGGCTGGTGGCGCATGTGGCCAGGCTCGTAGGCGTGCTCGGCGGTGCCGGAGAAGTAGCTCGCCCCGCACCCCGACCCGCGCCGCTGCCGCTGCCGCTGCCGCTGCCGCCACTGCGCCGACTGCAGCGGGAGGAACACCCCAAAGCGGCGGACATCACTGCGGTCCTCGTGTCAGAGCCAGACCGGGCCCGATCGACGGCCGGTGGACGCACGCCCTGGTCGAGGGTCCGCAAGGGAAGTCGCACCCACCGGCCCAGGCGCTCGGAGCGGCGCGCGTCGGGGTACGGGGCGAGAACAAGCCCCCGGTGAAGAACCGGGCCTCATCGGGGTCATGGCGGGGTTCTGGAGACGGCGCGTTGGTGGGTGGAGGCTTAGACCTGACTTGTAGAGTGCCAACCGCCTTGTAAGCCACGCATCTTGTGGGAGCCGACTGTGTTAGCGCTCGTAGCTCGTCTCCGATCTATCGGTCACAGGGAGTCTTGCTCCCGGGGTGGCGTGGAGGTTCGCCGTGGCGATCAGTGATGCGGCTATCGCGAGCGCCCTTGCCGCCTACCTTGAGCGCTATCCGGACGAGGCTGAGCAGCTGTCCGAACCTCTGCGACTTCTGGGTGAAGGGCGGGACTTCGCGTCGCGGCGGAGCTTCCCCATGCACGTGACCGTTGGTGCACTCCTTGTCCGGGACGACGCTGAGGTCCTGCTCATCGAGCATCTGGCGTACGGCATTACTCTGCAGCCTGGCGGGCACCTTGAGCCCACCGACGTCGACCTGCTCGCTGCCGCGGTGCGCGAGCTGACGGAGGAGACCGGGCTTGACCCTGCTGATGTGGTCCCTGCGTCGGTGACGCCGGTCTACATCGAGTACGGAGAGGTTCCGGCTCGGCCGGAGAAGGATGAGCCAGCTCACCATCACCTCGACCTCGGATTCGCGTTCAGGACCGCTCACGCGAACGTGGACGTTGGCGCCCTCCAGGAGTCCGAGGTGACCGGCGCGGCCTGGTACCCGCTCGCCACGGCCGAGCGTCTGGTTGGATGGCGCATCGGCCGGGCGGTCAGTGCGCCGACTCGGCTCGGCTGTCCACTCCGTGGTCGGCCCGCCAGGTGGCCGGCCGACCGCGGATCCCCTCGGTAGTCGACAGCAGATCTGATAAGTCGGCCGCGCGCTCAGTCGAAGGACGGCTTGCGGTCCCGGCTCCGCTTGATCTCGAAGAAGCCGTCTGTGTCCACACCGCGGTCCTCCAGGATCACGTCGACGCCGTCCAGCAGCTCGGGGGTCAGGCGCTCGACCGGACAGGGTGTCGGCGGCCTGGTCGGTCAACTCGTCCAGCGCAGGCACCGGGAGCCCAGCGAGGCGGCCGTAGGCGGTCACGGTCTCGGTCAACGGCTGTTGTTCGGTGTGGGGCAATACGCCGGTGCTGGCCAGATGGGTGAAGGTATCGCGGGCCGCGTAGCCGTCTGCGTGCTCCAGAATCCTGGTGATCAGCGAATGACGGCCGCCGCGACGGCCGTCTGCCTTGTGCTGCTCAGGCCGAGACTTCCTTCGGCGCGTAGCGCAGCAGCACCACGTCGCCCACGGTCTCAGCCCCCAGCAGCTTCATCCGGTGGGTGCTGCCGCCGGGGAACTCGGCCGGGTAGGCAAACCGCGGGGCGCCGGCCTCACCGAGCAGCAGCGGGGCCACGGCCAAGTGGATCTCGTCGGCCAGGCCGAGGCTGAGGAACTGGGTGTGGATCTGGCCGCCGCCTTCGACCATCAGGCGGTTCACGCCGCGGGTTGCCAGGTCTTCGAGCATGACACCGAAGTCCACCGTGTCGCCGGTGGAGACCACGTCGGCCAGGCCGTGCAGGGTGTCGCCCAGCTTCAGCGCGCCGGCGTCAGTGGTGTAGACGACCTTCTTGTCCCCGAAGTGCCAGAACTTGAGGTTCCGGTCGAGGTCGCCGCTGGCCGTGATCGTGGCCTTCAGCGGGTACTCGGGCTTGCCGGCCGCGACCCGAGCGGCCCGGCGCTCGTCGCTGTTGACCAGCAGGCGCGGGTTGTCGCTGCGCAGGGTGTTGCCGCCGATGAGGATGGCGTCCGACTCGGCCTGCACCTGGTCCACCCGGTCGAAGTCGTCGGCGTTCGACAACAGCAGCCGCTGCGGCGAGGTGTCGTCGATGCACCGTGGCTCCGTTCTTCGCGGGTGTGGTGTCGAAAGTCCTGGGGAGATCACACTTCATGGAGCATGACGCCGTCGAGAGCCTGGCGGAACGACGCGACCTCGGTCACGTTCGCCCAGCGCTGCAACTGGCGGTCGAGTGAGGCCAGTTCACCGAAGATCCGGCCGGAACCGGTGGCCACGGCCACTGACAGGGCTTCAGCTGCGGTCAGGGCAGCCTGCTCGGGGCCGAATGCGCGCGGCTGGGCTCCCGCCGCCCGGGCCAGGTAGACGCACGTTTACGGCGGAACGAAGCCGGCAGTGGCCGGATGGCTGGTCGAACCCTCTGGCCGCCGCCTCGTAGTGGCCGAGGACGGCCAGGGGCGCGCCCTCTGCCCAGTAGAGCAATCTCCTGGACCGACGCCGCCAGGACGACAGCATCGACCGACTTCTTCCTATAGGACCAACAAGCCTTGGACAGGCACCAGTTCGCGACCCTCCAGCAGGCCAAGCCGCGCGATCAGAAGTCCAGGCCTCCGCCACGTACTGACCACGGCTGACCATGCACGAGGTCGTTAGCAGCGGGCGGTCAGGCTGTGGGTGAGCGCCGAGGCGCTGCGGTCGAGCGCGGCGCCGAAGGTGTCGTGCAGATCGGTCGGTAGCTCCATTCTGTCGAAGCCGCAGGCGACCACGGTCTCGGCCAGTTGCTGCTGCTCGGTGCAGGTCAGCGCGGAGGCGCAGGCCGAGTGGGCGAGGACGTCGCGGGCCGCGTAGCCGTCGCCGTGCTCCAGCGTCCTGGCGATCAGGAACCGGGCCGCGTCCCGGGCGCGGGGATGGTCGGTGCCGCCCACGGTGTCGATGAGCGCGAGGCCGAGGCGGGTGTTGAAGACCGCGTTCCGCGGGTCAACTGCGTGCTGCTCATAGGAGTACAGCATCTCGGTGGGGTCGGTGACGGGCTGACACAGGGCGGTTAGGCAGGCGGTGACCGTGGCTTCCCACGGGTCACCGGGAAGGGTGGCGGCCAGGAGCGCGAGCGCGCCGCCGATGTCGCCGCCGAGCGCTGTGGCGAGCACGGCGATCTGGCGGCCCTCGAACATGCGCCGACCGATCATCCCGGGCCGCTCCAGGTGGGCGTGGGCCTCCTCCCAGCGCCCGGCGCGGGTCAGGGCCCGGGAGCCGTCGACCAGGAGAGTGCCGCGCGTCCACTGGACGACCTCCTGGTGGTCCTCGTCGTTGGCGGTCAGGGCGGTGACGGGCACGGCGATGCCCGCCACGGTCGTGTCGGTGCGGGTGGTGACGGCTTCGTGGAGTGCCCGCAGCACGTCGAACGCCTGGTCGGCGTCGCCTTGGCGGATCAGGAGGTTGGCGACGTTGACGACGGGGGCGAGCGAGTGGCAGGCGTCCTTGGCCGCCAGCGGCGCGGCGGCGAAGAAGAGCCGGGTGTGGTCGGCGCACAGACGGCGGGCGAGGCCGTGCAGGCCGAGGTCGCAGGCGATCAGGGCGGCGAGGTTGTGGACGGCGGAGGCGCCGGTCGCGTCACCCTGTGCCTCGGCCGTGCGTGCCTGCTCGTCCAGGCGCTGTATCCGGACCGGCAGCGGCGGGCACGGCGGCCGGTGCCGGGGGGCGAGGGGGAAGCGCGTGGCAATCGAGAGCAGGTCCATGTCACTCCTTGCCGAACACGCGGCTGCTGGCGGTGGACGCGATGGCGCCCTGAACGGCGGGGCTCAGGCCCATCCGGTTGAAGTGGAACAGCACGTGGTGTGCAAGGACCGCGCGCAGTCCTCGGGTCAGCTGACCGTCGTGGGCCAGGCGTACCAGGCGGTGGCCGGCTCGGGCGTGGACGTCGAGCCACGGCGCGGCGAAGGCGAGCGGCCCGCTGTACAGGGTGCTGTCCGGGCTGGTGTCCACGCTGACCAGCCGCTCAAGGGCCGGGCCGAGCCGGGCGAGCTGCTCCGGGTCGTCCTCGGCCTGCCGGTGGGCCGCGACCTTGGCCCAGACGTCGCCCTGCTCGTACCACTCCTGGCCGGCGCCCCGCAGGAGGGCGGTCACCATGAGGATCGCCAGCTCGCGCCGCCGGTCCCGCTCGCCGGCCGCGGCAAGGTGGTCGAGCACGTGACGGCTGTCCTGATGGAAGAGCAGGTGCGCGGCGTCCATCCCCAACTCACCGCCGAAGGCGTGGACTTCGGGCTCGTAGATGACCTGCTTCCAGCCGTCCACCCGTGGGTCGGTGAGCGCGCTCGTGAGGGCACCGGTGACCTGGTCCGGGTCGGCGCCGTCCTGGACCTGGTAGCGCACCCGCCACACGTCGCCCTTGCGCACGAAGTGCCAGCACTCCAGGTGCCCGGCGGTCTCGGCAGCGAGGAGCGCCGGGCGCAGCCGGGCGAGGGCCGTCGGTTCGGCGGCAGACCGGTCGGCGAAGCGGACGTGCAGCTGGAGCATGCTGGTCTCGGTCACGGCACCTTTCCGTTCGGTCAGTTGAGGAGCAGGCAGGAGTCCCAGCCGGACAGCGCCGTGCCGGTGCTGGCGGTGCTGCGGGCCAGGGCGGTGCCGGTGGTCCCGTCGAGCAGGCCGGCCAGGTCCTCGTCCGGCTCGGGGAGCAGCGCGGCGAGCGCGGCGAGGTGTTGGGCGAAGGCCGCGTTGGTGCTGTCCTGAGCGATGCGCCAGACGGTCTGGTAGAGCCCGGCGGTGCCGTGGCACAGTCCGCCGTCGTCGGGGAGCCGGCCGAGCTGGGCCGGGTCGGTGAGGCAGCCGAGCACCGCCGTTTCGGCGAGCTGCTGGCGGGCGGTGTCGGCGAGCGCGAGGGCGGCGAGTTGCTGCGCCCTGGCGAGTCCGGGGGTGCCGTAGCACCACGATGGGCGCAGGGGTCCGCGTTGGCGGGTTCGGCGGGCTGCTTCCTCCTGACGGGTGACGGCCTCGGGCCACCATGCACCGGTGGGTCCGTCCTGGCGCCAGGCGTCGAGCCACGTCAAGATCCGGCGGATGGCCACCGGCTGCCCGAGAACGGTGACGCCGTGGCGGGTGGCGAGGGCCAGCAACGCCAGGGGGCCGCTGATGCCGTGGGCCAGCCCGAGATTGCCGTGCCCGCCCAGGTACTCGGATGAGCGCTCGCCGGAGGGGGCGAGGTGGGTCCACCAGCCGGGCAGGCCGTTGGGTAGCGGATCGGTGAGCCGGACCAGGTAGGCGAGGACGTCGCGCAGCAGTTCCCCGTCGTGGTGATGGCGCAGCAGGTGCGCGCCAAGGCCGGTCAGTCCGTAGAGCAGGTCGTACTCGGCGAATTCCGGTGTGAGGCCGCGGTCGATCCGAGCGTGCGCGGCGGTAAGCCGGGCGCGGGTCGTGGTCGCCACGGCCTCGTCCAGTGCCTGGATCGCCCGCTGGTAGCTGCCGGGGCCGATCGTCGCGCTGTGGACGGCGTACGCGGCGGCCGGCGCCCCGTAGAACAGGCCCATCCCGGGGCCCGCGCTGACGCCGCCGTGCAGGGCCTCGGCCAGATGGGCGTGGACGTTCTGCCAGCTGCCCTGACCGGTTGCGGCCTGCTCGATGCGCAGCAGGGCGAGGCCCGCCGCTCCCTTGGCCAGGGACTGGGCGGCCCGGTTCACTGCGCGGCCTTCGCGGTGTAGGTGAGAGCGGCGGCGCGGGCCAGGCGGTGGCAGAGCCGTTCGCTGTCGCGATCGATTCCGAGGGCGCGCACGTGGTGCATGTGCAGCAGAGAGAGGAGCACCTGGTCGTCGTCGGGGTCGGCGGCGGTGAGTTGGTCGCGGTAGGCGGACAGTGTCTGGGTCCGGTGCGCCCAGGCGTCGGCGACATTGGCGCCGGCGGGCGTCTCGCGCAGGGCTGACCAGTCCTGGTCGGGGTTGGCGAGGCGGACGGCCTGCCGGTGCACCTCGCGCGGGACCGGGGTGGGCGAGCCGGGCGGGATGGTGGAGGTGAGCCAGCGCATCCCGGCGGCGGTGCCGTGGAAGCCGGTGGCCAGGGCAGCCATGCCGGCCCCGGTGACCGCTCGCGGATCATCGTCGCTGGCGGCGATCAGGCGCAGCTGGGCGACGGCGGCGCGGGAGTCGGCGGCGAACACCGTCTCGGCGGCGGCCAGCGTCGGCCCGTGGCCGTACCGGCCGGCCTCGGGCTGGTAGGTGTCCAGCTGGAGGTGGGTGATGAGGCCGAGGTCGCGCAGCCGGGCGGCCCAGCCGCCGACGTGCAGAGCTGCCGGGCCGTAGGCGGCGGTGTCCGGCAGGGTAAGGCGCAGGCGCAGGTGCGGGTCGGGGTCCTTGTAGCGCAGGAACCACCACTCGGGTGTGGTGTCGAACTCGGCGAACAGCGCGGGCAGGTGGGTGGTCAGGATCTCGGTGTGCCGGTGGGGGCGGCCGTAGATCTTCGCCGACAGGTAGGCCGTGGAGCCGGGTAGGTGGCCCTGGGTGCGCAGCCGTACTGCGCGGCGGCGACTGGCCGGGAGGGGAGGGCGGGTGCTGGCGAGCGGCATCGTGATCTCATGGGGGCGGCCGTCGATCCAGCCGAACGCGTCGGCGTCGGGCGCCTCGGTCAGCTCGGCCGCCGGGTGGGAGTCCAGGTGATCGCGCAGCAGGACCAGGTGGGCGCTCTCGCTCAGGTCCAGGCGAAGGCGCAGATCGTGCTGGGTGAGGAATACCCGGTCCGGGACGCGGTAGAGCGTCAGCCACCGCTCGGCGGCCTCGCGCCACCTCAGCCACGGAGCAGCGGCCGGTGGAAACTCGGCGGCGGGAAGGCGCCAGCGGGCCAGGGCCAGGATGGTGCGGCGGTAGCGGACTCGGGGCAGGAAGGGCAGCTGTCCGGCTGCACCCCAGTCGAAGCCGGTGTAGGTCGGGGTGTGGGCGGTGGTGATCTCGCACAGGAACCGGGCGAGGGGCTGGGTGTTGTTGCGGAACTCGACCGCCGTCATGACCCGCGGCTCCACCGGCTGGCCGGTGGACAGGGAGACCAGCCACATCCGCTCGTCGTTGCCGCAGACCGCGAGGTCGCGCAGGTCCAGCACCTCGGGCCCGGCAGGGTCCGGCTGCTCGGCCAACGGTAGGAGCAGGGGAAGGACGGCGGGAGCGCGGCCGACGTTCTGGACCCGGGCGTGCAGGGGCGGGGCGGACACCTGCACGGGGATCGCCTCGTCGGCGAGGGTCGGCAGGGCGGCGTACACGGCAGTCATCCGGTCACGGTCGCCCGGGTCGAGCAGGGGCAGGAACCGGCCGGTGGTGGTCCCGGCCGCCCGGGGCGTACCGGTCACGGTGAGGACGAAGTCGCCCCGCTTCAGGTGCTCGCGGGTCGGCGCGGAGATGGTGAACGTCAGCTCGGCGTGAGGCTGAGCATGGTGCCCGGCCGGAACGCGGGCGAGGTCGGCGACGGCCTGGTCGTCCAGGACGGTTTCGGTGCGCCCCTCGACGGCGGCGGCCTGGGCCAGGGCGAGGAGCCGGGCGTCGCGGCCGGTCAGGGAGGGACGGGGTATCTCCTGCAGGGCCTCGCGGTAGCGGGCGGGAAAGCCGAGACCGGAGTTCGGGTTGGTGATCTCCAGGACGGGCACGACGGCGCCGGTGCCGTACCGGTCCAGGTAGCGGTCCCGGTAGTCCCGCCAGGGCGGGAGCCCGTCCGGCTGGGGGGTGAGGCGGGTCAATGCGCTCACGGCAGCCTCGGCCTCGGCCACGACCTTGCGGGGCAGGGTGAGGGCGGCGTCGAGCCGAAGGTCCACCATCAGCGGCTTCTCTCCGGTCAGAGCCTGCGTCATGGTCTGGGCGAGGCCAACGCGCGCCTTGGCCCGCTCCGCTGGATCGTCAGTGGTGTCGTGGTGGTGCAGGGCCTGTTGAGTCTCGCGCAGCAGCTCAAGCAGCGGAGCGGCGGCCGGCACGGTGTCGGCCTCGGCCTGGTCAAGGACCGCGAGGACGTGGGCGAGCGGGTCGGTGGCCGTCATTGGCGGCCGTAGGGCGGTCAGCAGAACCCGATGGGCCACCAGGCAGGACAGCAGGTCCCGCACGGCGCCGGGGGCGGCGGTGGGGAAGTCCGCGGTGAGCTGTCGGGCCAGCACCTCGACGCGCACCGGGGCGAAGGCGGCGCCGAGCACCGCTTCGACGGGGCGGGTACGCCTGACGGCAACCTCCACTGGATCGCCCTCGGGAATCGGGTTGGCCTGCCACGGCACCACGAGGCGGTCGCCCTGGATGAAGCACAGCGGGTTCGCCACCACGGGGAGTCGGTCCAGTAGCTCGGCTTCGGCTTCCAGTCTGGTGATGGCGGCCGACAGCCACACCGCGTCCGGTCTGGCCACCGCCCGGTGCCCGCTGCCGAAGGACAGGGCGAGCCGGTCCCCGATCCGGGCCGGGGCGATTCCGGCGAACAGGCCGAACGGCGTCGCCCGGCCATCGGCCCGCAGCAGGTAGCGCAGGACCGACACCGTCAGGCGCCGCAGCTGCCGCGCCGGCAGAACCCGGCCGGCGGCCACCGCCGTGGCCCGGTCGGCCACCACGGGGCTCGCCACCGTTACCGCCTCGGCGAACTGCTCGTTCGACCAGACCTGTTGCAGCCACGCCGTCCACTGCCCGGCGTTCCCGCCGACCAGGTCCGGCCAGTCCGGCTTGACCGGTAAGGCCGCCGCCCGGAACAGGACGGCATCCACAGCGCGGTACACCGCTCATCACCCCCATGAGAAGACGGAAGAGGGCCCGGCGGGCGGCCCAGGGCCCTTCGGTCCCGGCCCGCCCGCCGAACGTTCAGCTGTTCAGGTCAGCCGACGTTGCCGCCGCCGCTGGCGCAGGCGCTGCCGGAGCAGGTGCTGCCGCAGTTGTCGTTCGTGTCGCGCAGCAGGTTGGCGAACACGTCGCCGCTCTCCACGATGGTCGGGTCCAGGTCGAACTCCGAGCCGCCGAGGCCGCTGACCGTCGCGTTCTCGGTCTCCGGCGCGGTGAGCGTCTGAGGCGCCATGCTGGTCCCCTCCTTGGGTATTGGTTGCCTTCTCCGGCCTGGCCTGTCGATCACGGCCAGGAGATCGTGATGCGGGTGTGCCGCTTGTCGATGACGCGGCCTTCTCCGAGCTGCTCGTCCGGTGTCCCGGCCGGGTGGATCGTGAACTGCGGCCCCGGCCCGGAACGGTGGCTGCGGTCCCAGACCCGAACCTGCTCGGCCAGCTCGGCGGCGAGCTTCGCCGCCTCGGGCCCGTAGCCGTGCGCGCCGAACTCGAACGTCCTCGGGTCGTCGCTGACCTTGCGCAGCGCGAGGTGGGCCAGGCTCGAACCGTCGGTCATCGCCGGGCAGGCCGTGCGGTTCTGCGGCGCGACGAGCTTGGTGTCCGAGGTCGCGGACAGCATGCAGAAGCCGGGCAGCGCGCTGGCGAGCCACAGGTGCAGGGAGTCGAACGGCTCCGTCTGCCCGACCGTCGCCCCGGTCCATTCCTCGACGCGTGCGGTGTCCAGCGCGCCGGTGAGCTTGTCGGCGTGGGTCGGCGGCTCCTCGTCGAACCGGAGTCCGACCTCCTTGCCGTGCAGGAGCAGCAGCTGCTCCTCGTGCGCGCCCTCGCCCTGCATCCGCACGAACCCGGCCATCTCGGCGGACACGCTCACCAGGCGGTCGCCGTCGCGGCGCAGGGTGATCGAGCGCGAGACGCCGCGCATCCGCAGCGGGACCGTGATGGTGCCGTGCTCGGTGAGCTGATTCACCCAGGCCGGCGGGATGTCCCAGGCTCCCACGGTGACGAGGATGCGATCGAAGGGGGCGTGATCGGCGCAGCCCTGTTCGCCGTCGCCGAGGACGACGTTCACCCGGTCGTAGCCGGTGCCGGCCAGACCGCGGGTGGCGCGGTCGGTGACGTCCTGGTCGATGTCCAGGGTGGTGACCTCGCCCTTGTCGCCGACGATCTCGGCGATCATCGCGGCATTGGTGCCGCTGGAGCCGATCTCCAGGACGTGGTGGCCGGGCTGGAGGTCGGCCTGCTCCAGCATGAACGCCTGGATGCGGGGGGCGGAGACGGAGCTGATCGCAACGCCGTACCCGTTCCGCTTGGTGATCACGACGTCGTCCACGTCGTACGCCTGCCTGGCGGGCGCCTCGGGGACGAAGACCTCGCGCGGCACCGTGCGGAACGCGCGCTCGACGCCATCGCTGGTGATCTTGCCTTCCGCGAGCAATTTGTCCGTCATCGCCGAGCGCAGTTGCTCGGGGGTGTCGGCGCTGGTGACGTCGGTCTCCACCGTGTCGGGCATGGGACTCTCTCTCATGTGATGATCAGTCAACTTTACGAAAACGATGTGCAGTTAGAAGCCCAGAGCATACGGACCGCCACTGTCAGTGGCGATCGATGGGCGCCGGCGGCCTCGCGACAATCGGGGACGGCTGGGCGCAGTCGGATGCCGGGCATCAACCTTCGCCGGCGCCACAGTGCCGAGACTGTCGCTCTCGGCGATCCTGATGTCCGGCCGGCCGCCGCCCAGGACGCTCAGCAAAACGGGGGCAGCACCCGCGCGTCGATGAACACCGCGGCGACCACCCACTCCCAGGTCTCCGCGCACCGGCGGCGGGTCTCCAATACGCCGGCGAAGCCTTCGCCCGGCGAGGCGAAGTGGATCACCACGAGGACCCGGACCGGCGATCGAGGTGCATTCGAAGGCATGTCACTACTGTCACAGCACCGTCGCTCTGAGCAAACCTGCGGGCCGTACGACTTCCAAAGGTCGCGGGACGGTGGAGTCGTACGGCGCGTACGACTCCACTATCCACGTCGAACCATGACGCAACGTCAGACGCAGGGAGCGGGGCTCGACTCGACGGGCTCCAGGTCCAGCAGCCGGGCCACCCTGGCGGCGACGCTGGGTCCGTCCGCGAGAACGGGCGTGATTCCCAGGGCTTCGGCAGGCGCGAGGTTCTGCCGGTGGTCGTCCACGAAGACGCAGTCGGAGCCGGCAAGACCCATACGTTCCAGCGTACGCCGGTAAATCACCGGGTCCGGCTTCGCGATCCCCTCGAGTCCACTGATGACTCGCACGTCGAAAAGTCCCCAAATCCCCGTCGCGACATAGGGGTTGTACGGATCGAATCCGTAGCTGTTCGACAGCAAGGCGACGACGATGCCTGCGGCACGGGCACGTTCCGCCAAGTTCACCATCTCCGGCACGGCCCGTACCCCGCCGTGGGCACGCCCCATCAGGTTCTCCCCGGAGACACCCATGAGTGCCGCTGTCCGCTGGTTCCAGTCAGCCTGCGGCATCCGGCCAAGCTCCAGCTCCACGTACAGCGCCCGTCCCGCCGGATCGTCCTCCAGCGTTCGTCGCCAGGCGTCGGCCGGTAGTCCCTCGCTGGCGCACCATGCCCGCGAGGACCGGCCGATCGGAGTGGTCATCACTCCCGCGAAGTCGAGTATCAGGCCGCGGTAGGGCGACAACGGGCACTCCCAGGCTGAGGGGTCGGCGCAGCGCTCACCGGATGTCCGGCGAGGTCCCCAGGATCTCAGACAATTTGCGGATTCGGCTGTTCCCAGCGCGACCGGCCCGTTGGATGATCACCCCGGGGATGGCCTGGTGCTTGGCCCACTCCGGATGGGCTGAGCAGACCTCGAGCAGGGTGTCGAGGGAGGATTCCCACTGCCGCGAGTCGCACTGGGCGAGCGCGATGTCCAGTTGCATCCGGTTGTGCGCGGCCTGCGTCAGGCCGGACGGATCGAATCGCCGGGAGAGGTCAAGTGCCTTGGTCGCGTTTCCGAGGGTCACGTTGATCCCCACGGCCTGCGCACCCGCATAGCTCGGACCGTACTGCATCCCGTTTCCGAAGACGTCGCGCCCCAGCCGCGCCGCCACCGCATGTGCCTGGGAGAGCAGGTCCGCAGCCCGGTCGGAATCCCCGAGTCGACTCGCCGCGACCGCGGCGAAGGTGATGTTCTTTCCGTACGCGGCCAACAACCCCGTCCCTTGCTCGGAAAACCTCGGCTCGGCACGGGTCGCGGCGGCCTCGGTCTCCCGCAGCGCCTGCTCCACCCGCGCGTCCCGTAGCAACACCCTCGCTCGGGCGGAGCCCAGCATCGACAACCGCACAGGATCGGCTGCCAGCTCCGCGTGCCGGAGGGCGTGGCCGACCGACGAATACGCCAAGTCCCTTGCACCGAGGAAGTTGGCGATCAAGCCGGCCGCACGATAGGCATCCGACATCAGACCGGCCGCCGCTGCCTCCTGGTCGGCTGGCACGGACCGTGCGAACAGCGCCACCGACCGTAGGAAGGGCCCGACCAGCGAACCGGCCTCGGCATACGCCCCGCGCCAGTAAACCCGCCACATCCGCTCGGCGGCCTCGGCGAGGTCGGCCTGGGCCGGAGCCCCGCCCTCGGCCGGATCGGCAAGCACACCAGCAGCCGTGTCGTGAACCGTCCGGGACAACTCGCGCAGCATCGAGCGATCGTCCCGCCCCATCCCGCGCCGCGGGGCCTGCTGGCCGAGGATCACCGAGACGTCGGAGTGCAGCGCCTCCGCCAGGAGCAGCAGCGTCGGCAAGGACACCGTCCTGTCCTGCTCGGCCTTCTGGATCGTGTGCTTCGACAGCCCACTGCGCTCTGCCAGTTCGGCCTGGGTCTCCTTCCCACGGAGCATCTTGATCCGCTCGCCCGTGGTGAAGTCCTGCCACTGACTCACTGGTCACCCCTCCGCTGCTTCCGCTCTCGTGGACCGTAGCCGCCTTTGCGCGCCGGCGGAGGGCGCTTTCCCGGGAACGAAATTCCTTTGGCCGACCCGGTCCGCACCATTAGCTGGCCGACCGGTTCATCGCCGGTCGGCCAGCAGCGCTCAGGAAATCAACGGGGACGACTTCCTGCGGTTACGGGGTGGTCGCGTGAGTGGCCCGCGCGCGGCAGCGGGCGAGGGCGTTGCGGAGGCGGACGTCCGGGGCGGGGTCGGCGGTGAGGAGTTCGCCGGCGGTGACGAGGGTGGTCCAGTAGAGCTCGGGGTCGCCGGTGGTGGGGAGGGGTCGGGCCGCGGCGAGGGAGAGGTAGGCGGCGGTGAGGTTGCCGGTGGTGAACCAGCGGGCGAGACCGTGCTGGTGGCCGGCGCGGATGGCGCCCATGGCGTCGATGGCGGTGAGGAAGAGCTCGATGATCGCTCGCTCGCGGGCGTCGAGCTGCTTGGGGACGTCGAACACGCCGAGGGCTTCGAGGAGTTCACCGGTGTCGTCCTCGGAGCCGGGGCGGGGGTTGGCGAGCAGGGCGTCGTAGCAGTCGCCGAGGCGGCGGTCGGTTTCGGTGGCGGGGATCGCGAGGGCAGCGCAGACGGCGCGGGCCGAGCGCAGGGGCTCGCGGGTGCGGCGGGCAAGGGCGGCGTAGGCCTCGGCGGGGGTGGCGCCGGTGTCGAACAGGTGGCGGGCGGCGAGGGCCAGTCGCATGGTGGGCGCTCCCTGTCAGGCCGCGAGCGCGGAGGCGGGGGCGACGAAGGCCCAGGTGAACTTGCCGATGCCGCCGGCGCGGGGGCAGCAGCCCCAGCGCTCGGCGAGTTCGTTGACGAGGAGGAGGCCACGGCCGTGTTCATCGTCGGGGCTGGCGCCTCGGAGCGTGGGGCGGCCGCTGCCGCCGTCGTGGACTTCGAGGCGCAGGCGGTCGTTGATGACGGCGAAGCGGATCTCGATGAGGCAGTCGTCGGGCGCGTCGGAGTGCTGGACGGCGTTGGCGAAGAGCTCCCCGAGGAGGAGCTCGGCGACGTCGCGGTAGCGGTCGCCGGTGGGGAGGGCGGCGAGGTACGCGCGGAGGAGGTGCCGCGCGAGGGGCGTGGATTCGGTGCGGGAGTCGAGCCGCGCGGCGAAGGTGCGGGGGCGGCGAACGGCCGGGCGGGTTTCGAGCATGGCGAAGTACCTCAGTACAGGAAGGAAGGTGTACAGAACCGGGGACCTGGCGCTGACGTGAAGGACGGAGCAGCGTTGCTTCACATTGCGGGGCGCACAGAGGGGCGCGCGTATGCGCATTCACGCCCCATGGGCATGACGCACTCCACATTGCACAACTCTGGGTTTGCCGCCCGCCCCGCCGACCGGGGCGGACACGGAGGGTGACTTATGGTCAGATCAACGGCCCGAAGAGGCCGCGCTCCCAGGTGCCGAGCCAGGAGGCCGTGGCGGACGGCAGCTCCTGGTCCTCCGTGGACTCGTCGTACGGGAGCATCGCGGTCGGAGCGATCCAGCCCTCCCCCGGCTCGATCCGGATGCGCAGGACCCCGAGCCGCCGTCTGCCGCCGGCGAGGAACTGCCGGAGGTCGTCGGTGTGCGGGTAGTGGGTCTCGTAGTGGTCGTGCAGCGTGCGGCAGATGGACTTGATGTTGATCGTCGCGAGGAGCAAGTAGCGCTCGCCGGGGCCGAGGTTGACGCAGAGGCGGCGGCGCGAGGTGTCACGCTCCAGGTACGGGAGGTTCTGGTAGCTGTCGATGTGGAGCCCGGGGCGCAGGCCGGTCTCCGGCAGGCGGTGGGTGACGGGCTCGCCGGGCGGGTCGTCGGTCGTGCCGAGCGGGATCGGGTGCGGGTCGCCCAACACGCGGACCAGGGCGGCGAGCGAGTACTCGTCGGTCACGGTGGCGGGGGCCCGGAAGAACTCCACCAGGCCGCTGTCCTTGGTGAAGACGGACGGCGCGCACTGTGCGGGAAGGTCCCCCGACAGCGGCGCCCACTCGCCGGCCGGGAGCACGGCGCCGGATTCGTGGTCGGGGTCGCCGCGGAGGAGCCGGACGCCACCGATCTCGCAGCGGTCTCGGAGGGCCGCCGGGTCGCGGAAGGCGATGGCGGCGGGGTGCATGCTGGTCATGGTGTCGCCTCGGGTCAATCGTCGTCGTCGGATGAGTTGTTGTGGCGGTTGATGCCGGTCATCAGGGCGGCGGCCAGGGTGGTCCACCAGACGACGTCGGCGGTCGCCGGCTCGCTCGGGGAGACGAGGTCCGAGGCGAAGCAGGCGAGAGCGAGGCTGGCGATGGCGATCCCAGCCGTCGTGGCGAGCTTGATGGGGATCAACTCCCGGGAGATGGACGGTTGTTGTCCGGGTCGAGGAGGACCCGGACCCAGACCCGCTTGCCGGCGTCGCGGCGGACGATGACGCCGAAGTCGACCGCCAGCTGACGGACGAGTTCGATCCCTCGGCCACCTTCGGTGAACCGGCGGGGGTGCGGGCGGCGGACCCGGAGGTCGCCGCGCGGGTCCCGGACCTCGAGCCGGCAGTCGCCGTCGAACTCCTGGAGCGAGAGGCCGACTTCACCCTGCCCGTGGCAGGCGTGGACGACGGCGTTGGTGACGAGTTCGGAGGCGATGAGGACGAGGTCGTCGACGGGGTCGCCGCTCCAGCCCCAGGAGTTCAGCTGCTCGCGGATCAGGCGACGGGCGGTGCGGACCGAGGTCGAGTGCTCGGTGAGGACGGTCTCCCAGGTTCGGAGGACCGGGTTACGCAAGGTGGACATGAGTCACCCCACACCTTCTGCGGCGTGTTCAAGCGGTCACGTTGAGTGTGGGGTACCGAAAATCGAATTTGCAACCCAAACAGCTACAAGAAGAAAATAAATTAGTTGATCTTGAGTTGGCTTGAGTCCTCGCGGCTCGAACAGCGAGACTGGTGCGGACCATGGGAGGGATGTTGAGCGAGGACCCGTCAGCGATCAGGCAGATCCGCCTCGGAGACGAGCTGCGAGCGTGGCGAACAGAGCACAACAAGACGCTTGCCGAGGTCACCGCCGGCCTGAAGGGGTGGAACCCCGCTCGGCTCAGCAAGATCGAGCGAGCGCTACTACCCGTCACCGCAGCTGACTTGGCGACCTTTCTGGACCACTGCGGGATCACCGGCCCGGAGCGAGCTGAGATCGAGTCCTTCGCCACCGACAGCCAGTCGAGGCACTGGTGGCAAGATCATGAGTTTGCCGACACGATCAGCTCCGCGTTCGCCGAGTTCCTCAGCCTCGAAGCCGACGCCACTCAAATGTGCGAGTACTACCTCTCCGGCTTCCCCGGGTTGCTTCAGACCGAGGACTACGCACGCGAGATCATCGCTGCCGGTCTCGACGGCCTCAGCGAGGACCAGAGCGAGGCCGCCGCGGAGATTCGCGTCCTACGCCAACGCAGACTCACCGAAGAACCGATCCTCGAGCTGGACGCCTACTTCGGAGAGGTGGCCCTCCTGGTTGGCGGCGACGAAGAGATCCTTGCCAGTCAGATCCGGCACGTCCTCAAGGTGGCCCAGTACCCGAACGTCACGGTCCGCATGGTCCCGCTCAGCGCCGGACGACCAGGGATCCTGGCGTCCGGGCTCACGCTTCTCCGCTTCCCGGGAGAGCCTGTGGAGGGCTTCTCATTCGTCGAAGCGGTCGGCGGTATGCTCCCGCGTAAATCAGGGCGCGATGTTCGTCGAGCCGAGCGAGCCTTCGCCCGACTCAAGCGCTGCGCTCTTTCGCCGGACGCGACCGTCGCCGCCCTTGAACGCAAGTTGGAAGAGATCACGTGACCGAGAAGAACGATCCCTACGCCCACGACCCCGCCGACGCCACCTGGGTCAAGTCTCCCTTCTCCGCTGAATCCAACGGCAGTTGCGTGGTCATCGCACGCTTCGACAACGGCGACGTCTGGGTCGGCGACGACAAGAATCCCGACCGACCCCACCTCGCGTTCGACCAGGCCGAGTGGACCGCCTTCGTCCAGGCCATCGAAACCCGAGACCCCCGCTTCACCGCCTGACCACCGCCGCAGCGCCACAGGGGATGTCAGCCAGGCCGAGCGCCTACGGCCTGGTAGCGCCTGCGAAATCGGCGGCCGGCATATCGCCGACCCGGGCAACCTTGACCACGTCGCCGGTCTTCGGCGCGGAGATCATCTGTCCGTCGCCGAGGTAGAGCGCCACGTGGTAGATGTGGCCGTCGCTGTGCCGCCAGAACAACAGGTCGCCGGCCTGTAGGGCGGCCTGGGCCACGGCACGGTCCGCCGTGGCGGAGTACTGCTCGGCCGCCGTGCGAGGAAGTCGGCGCGCCGGCCAGTAGGCGTACTGGACGAGGGCCGAGCAGTCCCAGCCGACCGTGGTGTCGGCCAGGCACTGCCCGTCCCGGTATCCGCCGACCCCGTCGCAGTGGCCGCGGCTCGGCCCAGCGGGGCTGCCACCGCCGTAGCTGTACGGGACACCGAGCTGGGTGGCGGCCCTGCGTACGGCTTCGGGGCCGATTCCCGTCCCGGTGATCGGGGACATCGAATCGCCCGCCTGAAAACGGCTCAGGTTGCCCATGATGTCCGCCACATACCGCCGGGTCTCGGCGTACGGCGGGACACCCCGGCTGCCCTCGACCGCGGCCCATCCCGCGTTGAAGCCGGCCAGCGCGAGGCGCCGGGGATCGTCCGCGAAGCCGGAGGACACCGCCTGCCCGAGCAGGCTGCACATGTACCGGCCCTGCGCCATCACGGCGTCGCCGACGTCGTACGGCGACGCCGAGCCGCTGTGGTCGTCATCCCGCCCCCACGTCGCCCACGTGCCCGGCATGAACTGCGCGGGCCCCTCGGCGCCCGCCGAGCTGCGGGCGTCGGCACGGAATCCGCTCTCCTCGAACAACTGGGCGGCAATCAGGGCCGGAGTGAGACTCGGGTCTCGGCAGTCACCCGAAGCCCTGAGCACCCACGACCGGTACTCCTGCGGCACACCCGCCAGCGACGTACTGCGCGACCCAGCAGCTGCAGTCGGCACAAGGAGGGCGACAGCTGCACCGAACGCGGCGAGCACCAGGGCGGCGGCCCCACCGCATCCGACGAGGACCTTCTTCACCGTTCCCCTCTCGTCCCGCGAACCGGATCCGTCCGAATGGGCGGTTCGGCGTGCCCTCCACGCCATCAGCCCAGTTACGCCACGTGGTCGAACGATCACGCTACTCTCTGCACTCGAAGGGAGGCGATCTTGACAACGCAGGTTTTGGATGAAGGTTCCGGCGTGCCACCCGATCCGGTGGCTGCCGCCGAACGAGCTCCGGCCAGGCCGCTGTACGGGCTGATGCCGATTCACGGCTACGACATCGCTGCGGCCGTGGTTCTCCGGATGCTCGACGGCGACGACGGGCGCGGTTTGCGAGCACGCGGGATCGGCCCGGGAGAGCCGGTGCCGTACGGAGTCCAGCCGGTGATCGTCATTCCGAGCACCGTCTACGGCACCGTGCTGCTCGAGGCGATCGTCCGAGGGTGGCCGACCGGCGCCGTCCCGAGGCCCTGGCTCGTCGTGGTGGCTGACGCCCCTGCCCGCCCGGCACCCGCCGCCCGCTACCGCCTACGCGCCCTGTCCGGTCGGCTCGCCGGAATCGCCTACCTGCCCTACCTGCCTGTCCTCCGCGCGGTCGAACGCGTCGAGGACGCCCTGGCCGACGGCGCCGTGGCCCGCGCGGCCGCACGACTGCGTGCCCAGCTCGAGGGGAAGTGAAGATGTTCATCGCATTCATCGCGGAAGACCCGCAGCCCGGCTCAGGGCTGATTCCTGCTGCCAAACCCACGAAGATCCCGGGGATGGACGGCATGGTCTCGACGCTGTTCGGCTACGGCCTGTGGATCGTGGTCCTGGCCGGCGTGTGCGCCACGGGCTGGGGCGTGGTCAAACTGGCGACGGCGGAGAAGAACCGCCACGGCGGCGGGTCGGAGCCGTTCAAGTGGATGGGATCGGGTGTGGCCGCGATTCTGCTGGCCGGCTCGCTGATCTCCATTCTCAACGGCATCGCGGGCTGACCGTGCGCAGTACGAGGAGGAGCAGCCGGCTGTCGCGCGCCGTGCTGTGGGGCGCCGCGGGGATACTGGCGGCCGTCGTCGGGCTGACCGGCTACGCGGCTGTGCAACAGGGCGCCGACGACGACGCTTCCCATCCGGGGACCAGCGCGTCCCCTCCGCCGTCCGCGACGGCCGCCACGACCACCGCCGCCCCGGTGCCGGTGTCCACCTACAGCGCTCCTCCCTCCTGGGAGGAACCCGACCGCTGGCTCGCCGCTCCGCGTGGAACTCGTACCGTCGGCGGCCGTGAGGTCGGTTTCCCGCACACCATGGAGGGCGCGGTCGGGATGCTGGTGGCTTCCTCCGCCGTTGACATCGAGGGCGCCACGACGACCGTGGACGAACACCTCGCTTCCTACACCACCTACACCGCGGTCGGCGACCAGACGCCGGCCAGGGAACAGCGGGTTCGTCAGGGCGCGGCGAAGGCGGACGCGCGCGCACGGGCCACCATGGGGGCTCCGGATTCGGGCCCGCTCCCGGCCGGCGCGTGGATGCGCTCCCACCTGGTCGGCTTCAAGATCGTCCAAGCGCGTCCCGATGCGGTCACCGCCCATCTCCTGCTCCGCAACGGCCAGAAGGCGGGCGAGACCGCGCGGGAGTCCGTGTTCTACACCGTGGGAATCGTCGGGGTGGTGTGGCGCGATGACGACTGGAAGTTCGACACCGCCGGCGGCGCGTCCCCACCGGCCGGGTCGGTGCCGGAGATCGCGGCACCCGGCGACGCCGCGTTCAACACGCAGGGCTGGACCGCGATCAGGCAGGCGTCGTGAGGCGCCGCCTGGCCTTCCTGCTGGTTGTGCTCGCCACGCTGGTCGGCAGCATCACGGTTGCCCAGCCGGCTGCGGCCGACGACAAGCAGGGCATCGTCGGCTCGATCGTCGAGGCGGGCTGTGACGTCGGCCTGATCGGCATCTACGACACCATCGCGGACAGCCACCATTGCGAGCACATCGGCAAGAGCGTCGACCAGACGATCACGGCTGAGTGGAACGACGTCTGGACCTCTGCTCTCGGGGAGTTGCTCAAGGCCGGGACCGACTTCGTCAAGGGACTGGTGCGGTTCACGCTGACCGTCGCCCTGCAGGGGCCGTCGCTGCATCTCGAGGACACCGGGCTCTACGGTGAGAAGGCCACCTTGGCCGGGGTGCTGGTGTGGTTGGGGCTGGTGATCTCCGTGGTCGGCCTGATGTGGCAGATCGGACGGATGGCTGTCACCGGCCAGGTTCGGCACTTGGGTCAAGCCCTGAGCGGCTGGCTCCAGAACTGCCTCCTGTGCGCAGTCGGGGTCTCCGCCGTCGCCATGCTGCTCCGGGCCGGGGACGTACTGACCGACGGGATGGTGAAGCTCACCTTCGGCGATTCCGGGGCGGCCACCGGACACATCGTCGACGTCCTCGTCCCGCACGTGGTCAACCCCTTCATCGTCCTGTGCGGCCTGCTGGTCCTCGTACCGGTGGGGTTCGTCCAGCTCGTTCTGATCTACCTGCGGAACTCGGCGATCCCTATCCAGTGCCTGCTGCTTCCGGTCGCCGGCGCCGGCCGGGTCGGGGGCGAGACCACGCGCAAGTGGGCCCCGCTGCTGATCAAGTCGATCCTCCTCGGCATCGCCTACAAGCCGATGGTCGCGGTCATCGTGTGTGCCGGCTTCGCCGAATTCGGCCACGCCGACACGGTCGTCGAATGGCTGCGGGGGCTGACGACGCTGATGCTCGGCGTGCTCGCCCCGGCCGCACTCGCACGCGTCTTCGGCCCGATCGCCGAGGAGGTCGGAAGCGCGATGAGCAGCGGCGGGGCAACCGCCGCTCTGTCCGCCGCCGCGAGCTACGCCACTCGCGCCAGCGGCGGCGGGGACGACTCCAAGTCGGCAGGGGGCGACGGCGGTGGGCCGACCACCGCGGTCGAGCACGCTCGGCGTGTCGAGCAGTCGATGTCCGCGCACTCGGGCGGGGACGGGGAGTCGGGGGCAGGTGGGGACGCGCTCGCCCAGGCCGCGCGCAACCAGGCAGCCCGGACCGGGCTGATCCCGTCGCCCGCCGAAGCCCCTGACGGGCTCCCGGGCGCAGCGGGGGTGCCTGCTGCGCCCGGCGGAGACGGAGTGCCTGGCGCGTCAGCAACCGGTGCAGGCGTCGCGGGAGCGGCGGCCGGTGGGGCGGGCATCGCCATCCAGGTCCTCGACGGTCTGAACAGCGCCGTGCAGCGTGGTGCGGGCGAGATCGGAAGCAGCGGAGGAGAGTTGTGAGCGTCCATGAGGTTCCGGACGGGCTGATGGTGAGCGGTTTCCGAACCCGCCGCAGCTTCGGGATGGGGAACCTGTCGAAGCAGGCGACGATCGCGGCAGCGACGGTGCTCGCCGCCGACGGGCTCGTCGGTGCCCAGCATCCGGCCAGCCTGCTCGTGAGCCTGCCGCTGACCGGCGCGATCGTGGGCCTCGCCGCCGTACGGCGCCACGGGATGTCGGCTCTCGCCTACTACTGGGCGCAGCTGGCGTGGCGTCGGGCGGCCCGCGCCGGCAACGCCTCCTACCGGCGCATCCTGCTTCCCCAGCCGTACGCCCTCGACCTGCCCGGCGTGGGTGCGAGCTCCGCGCTGATCTCGGCGTACGACCCCGTCAGCGGCCGCAGGATCGGGGTCGTGCACAACCGCTCCACCGGCCGGATGACCGTATCCACCCTGCTCGCCCCCGGCGGTAGCCTCATGGCCCCCACCGGCGCGGTCCGGGCAGGCATTCGGACCTGGGGCGAGGTGCTCAACGCCATGTCGACGAACGAACAGATCAAGGGCGCTTCGGTCACCATCCAGATCACACCGGGCGCGGGCGAGGCCTTGGCCGACGACGTGAAGGTGCGGCGTCGGCCGGACGCCCCCCGGCTGGCGCTGGACACCATCGACGAGCTGGTGCGCAAGACACCGAGGTCCACCGCTTCGGTGGCCTCGTGGATGAGCGTGGTCGTCGACCCGTCCGCGACCACGTCCCCTCCGGCCGACCTGGCCGAGCAGGTCGGCGAGACGCTCCGGGTGGTGGACACCCTGGACATGAGCGGTACCGGGACCGACATCGTGCGCCGGGCCACCCCCACGGACCTGCGTCGGATCGTCCGTTCCGCGTACGACCCCGAGGTCGCACTCGCCCGGGACGAGCAGTTCGAAGATTTGCAGTGGGGCGAGTGCGGACCGGTTGCCGCCGACGACCGGGTGGAGTCCTACGCGCACGACGGCGCGGCGTCGGCGAGCTGGGTGCTGGAGGAAATGCCTCGCCGCCCGATCCCCTACAGCGCTCTGCTCCCCCTGCTCGCCCCCGGCCGCTTCCAGCGGCGGATCACGCTGAGCTACCGGGTCCTGGACCCGCGCGAGGGTGAGGCGGTGCTTGAGCGCGAGATCTCGGCCGCCGAGCACCGCGCTCAGGCCACTGCCGAGGTCAAGGGCCGTGCCAGGTGGAGCCAGAAGGCCGACTACCAGCGGGCCGAGCAGGCCGCCCGCCAGGTGGCCGGAGGCGCTCAGGTCGTCGACTGGACGCTCATGGTCACGACCACTTCTCGAAGCCCCACCGAACTCCCGCTCGCGCTCCAGGAGTTGAAGCTCGCTGTCTCAGGCACTCGGGGAATCCGCATGCGACCGGCCTTCGGCGCACAGGCAGCCGTCTTCGCCGCTGGGCTGCCCATCGGCTACCACGCCCTCGTCCAGTAGGGAATCCGGCGATGCCCGACAAGAAGTCGACGACACTTCTGACGCCCCGGTGGCTCCCGGACGCCAAACCGAGGACGTCTCGTGGGACGAGCCTGCCATCGCCGTGGCGCGGGCGCAGGATCTTCGCCCCGCGGCTGGGCTGGGGCGGTCCGTTCGGCGGCCGGGTGGCGGTGGAGGACAGCGGAACCGTCTACACCGGCCCCTCCACCCAGGTCGCGTCGATCTACCCCTTCCTGCTCGGCTCGGGCCTGCCGCCACGCGGGGTGCCGGTCGGCCGTGACGTCCTGACCGGCGAGCTGGTGTGCATCGACCCGTCCGGCTGGACCGGCCGGCTCACCACCAACCCGGGTGTGTGGGTGATGTCCCAACCCGGTGTCGGCAAGAGCGCTCTGGTGAAGCGGATCTGCCTCGTCTACGTCGCGTACGGCTGCATGATGTGCGTGCCGGCCGACATCAAGGGCGAGTACTCCACGATGGTCCGCGAGTTGGGTGGCAGCGTGCTGCGCATCGGCACCGGGGTCGACCGGATCAACCCGCTCGACTCCGGCCCGCTGAAGCACCGCTTGGCCGTGCTGCCCGCCACCGAGCGCCAGGCGCTGCTCGATGTCCTCACCGGGAGGCGTCTGGAGACACTGGGCGCTCTGTTGGCCACGCGCTGCGGTCTCGGGCGCCAGCCCAACGAGATCGAACGCAGCGCGCTGACCACCGCGGTGCAGCTCGCCGCCGACGCCGCGTCGGGCACGGACCCGGTCGTCCCGGACGTGATCGCCGTCCTTCGGCAGGCCCCCGAGGCACTGCGGGTCAAACTGGCGGCCGACGGCGACACCTACCTCGACCTGACCCGCTCGGTCGTCGCCGGCCTGGACAACCTCGTCGACGGACCGCTCAAGGGCATGTTCGACGGGCCGACCAGCACTCCTCTCGACCTCGACGCCCCGGCGGTGTCGGTGGACATCAATGCCCTGCGCGCCCGCGGCAGCGACGTCGTCTCGGCCGGGATGATCGCCAGCTGGGCCTACACCTACAACACCATCGACAGCGCGCGCAGCCTGGGCGTGGTCCGCCGCCGACTGGTGCTGCCCATGGACGAGATGTGGCGAGCCCTGCGTTCTGGGCCGGGTCTGGTCGACGCCATGGATTCCATCAGTCGCCTCAACAGAACCACCGACGACGTCACCATCTACGTGACGCACTCCCTGGAGGACGTGGAGGCCCTGCCGACCGAGGAAGACCGGGCGAAGGCCCGTGGACTGATGGACCGGTGCGACACCTGGGTGATCGGCGGCTCGACGGACGAGGAGCTGGGCCGGGTGTCCGGCAAGAGATCGTTGACCGAGCAGGAACGAATGATGATCACCTCCTGGGCTTCTGCCACCAGCACCGGCCTCGACACCGCCGACCAGGTCCACCCCGGGCGCGGCAAGTACCTCATCAAGATCGGCACCCGGCCCGGCATCGCCGCCGCGATGGAACTCACCGCCACCGAGCGGCGGCTGTACCACACCGACAGGAACACCGAGCCCGTGGGAGACGCCCGTCGATGATGACCGAGAACGACCGGATGTGGCTCGCCGGAGGCATCCTCGTCGGCGGTGTGGTGGTGTTGGCCGCCTCCACCTGGACCGGTGCCGCCGCCGGCGCCGTCCTGACCGGAGCCGACGCTCCATCGCTCAGCCCGTACACCGTCTTCGAGATGGCGCGCAGCTGGACTGCGGTCTGGCCGCATTCTCCGGTGGCCAGCGGTGCCGGCGCCGCGCTGTTCGACGCGGTGGTCGTCGCCGGGATCGGCTGGGGGCTGTGGGCCGGCCTCCGCTGGTTCCACCAGGCTGCCCACCTCGCCACCCTCCACCAGGTACGCGACCTGACGCCCAAACGGGCGGCGAGCACCTCGACCCGCCTGCGCGCTTCCCTGCGGGACGTCAAGCCCCGCGACGTCACCCCGCGCGACCGAGGCGTTCTGCTCGGCGACCACCTCCCGACCGGAGTGGAGCTGCGCGGCTCCGACGAGGACACCTATCTCGCTCTGATGGCCCCCCGTGCCGGCAAGTCGAGCGCCATTGCCATCCCCATCGCGGTCGAGGCACCCGCCGCGCTCCTGTTGACCAGCAACAAGTCGGACGTCTACGCGGCCACCCTCTCCACCCGGCAAAAGGTCGGCTCCGTCTGGGCGTTCGACACCCAGCGCGTCGCCCAGATCGAGCGTTCCTGCTGGTGGGACATCATTGCCGAGGCCGAGACCCTCGACCGTGCGGAGCGCCTGGCCACCCACTTCGTCAACCAGGTCAAGAGCGATGCCGCCGACCCGTTCTGGGCCCAGGGCGCCAGCGATCTGCTGGTCGGCATGTTCCGCGCCGCCTGGTGGGACGGCGCCACCGTCCGGGACGTTCTCAAGTGGGTCGCCGACCCCAAGGAGCGGGCACCGCTGCGGATCCTCTACCAGCACGAGGAGGTCCTGGCCGAGCAGGTGGAGAGCTCCGTCAACATCGCCGAGGAGACCCAGTCCGGCATCTACCAGAACGCCCGCACCGCCATCTCGGCGCTGCGCGACGAGAAGGTCCTCGCCTGGATGCTGCCCGACCGGCACCGCCCCCAGTTCCGGCCGGAGGAGTTCGCGCTCAGCCGGGACACCCTGTACCTGCTCAGCAAGAAGGGCGGCGCCTCCTCGGCCGTCGTCGCCGCCCTCGCCGACTCCGTGTTCACCGCGGCGACCGAGGCCGGAGAGCGGCACGGAGGACGCCTGCCCGAGCCGATGCGCGCGATCCTCGACGAGGCCGCCAACATCTGCAACATCGCCGACCTGCCGGACCTCTACAGCCACCTCGGCTCGCGCGGCATCAATCCCTACACGATTCTGCAGAGTTACTCGCAAGGTGTGCGCGCGTGGGGCGAGGCCGGCATGAGCGCCCTGTGGGGTGCGGCCACCAAGAAGGTGATCGGCGTCGGGCTGGACGACACACGCTTCGTCAACGACATCGCCACCCTGGTCGGCAATCACGAGATCACCCGAGAGTCCCACTCCAAGAGCCGCGACGGCGGATCCACCTCCATCAGCGAGCACCGCGAGCAGATCCTCGAGCCTGCTCGGATCCGTGCCATGAAGCGCGGCACCGCCTTGCTGCTGTCAACAGGCATGCCCGTGGCCCAGATTGTGCTGAGGCCTTGGTACTTGGAGGAATCAATGGCACACCTGGACCCGGCCATGCGGGCGGAGGAGGCCGCCATCGCCAAGCGCGCCCACGTCGCCTGGGAGGAACGAAAGGCAGGGCGACGTGGCTGACGCCGACCACCCGGAGACGGCTGCTCCGAACCAGGTGGCGATGGCAGAGGACATTGACGACCTCAAGGCCGAGGTGGCCTCGCTGCGCGCCTCGGTGGAAGCACTCTCCTCCGCCCCTGCGGAACCAGCGGCGCTGTTCACCGGCGATGCCTGGACGGAACAGCGCTCGGAGACCGAGGACAGGCGGTACCCGCCGTTCATCTTCCTGCTCGACGGCGACGAGCTGGACTCGGAACTCCGGCTGCTCGCCGAGTGGGTGGAGGGCGTTCTGGTCCCCGGCTGTCTCGGCGAGCCTTCCGCCGACGCCCGTTGGTGCCACCTCTGGACCGAGCATTGGGACGCGGTGGGTGCCCTGCACGCGCTGTGGCTGGCCTGGCAGGAGCTGACCGACCCCGCCACATGCGGCTACACCGGTCCCAGCACGTGGTACCGCGACCACTATCGCCCGTGCATGACCGAACTGCGCGGGCCGAGGGGACCGTTCGCCAGCTGCACCAAGGGCGAGCACCGTGTCGAGCACCGACTTCCCAGCCGGGTGCCGAGCGCCTGGTACAGCGGCGACGACAGCGGCAGCTGAATCCCCGCAGGTCCGGCTGCGTTCTACCGCGCGTTCCGGCGGCGGTGGTGAGCGGCGACTTCACGGGACAGCTCGGCCGCCCGGTGCCTGGGGAGCCCTGGGGGCTCTTGGTTGCGGCTGGGAGATGCCGTCGCGCTGCGGGCACGGGCCGCGGCAGCGTTCACCCGTTGCCGGTCGCGGTCAGGGCTGCCGGTGAAGCCGAGCGTGCGCCGCCGGTCGGCGTCGAGCAGGGCCCGGGCGAGAGGGTGGCCGGCGGCTGCCGCGGCAGAGGCCGTCGCGGACTGCGCAGCGGCCGAGGCCTTACGGGCTTCGTCGTAGGCAACCGTCACCGGCACGATCTGATCGGGGGACGCCGGATACCAGCGGGTCCAGCCCTTCTTGAACTGATCAGCAGGCGTGCTGCCGTGCGGGTTGTGCTCGGGATCGGAGCTCAGCAGGACACCTCGCCCGATCATGGTCTGGGCGAGCCAAGGGGTGTGCTCGGCAAGGACCTGGCCAGCGGCCGGAACCGCGTGGACGGCGGCGAGGATGGGAGGCACATCGGCCGGCGCGGCGATGATGTCCTGGGGAGCCCTGGTCGGCCGCCGCCCGCTGTCACGGTGGGTCCAACCGGCCGAAAAGAGCGTGCGGCCAAGCCTGACGACGGCGAACTCGGCCTCTTGAGCGGGACGCGAATCGCGACTGGTCGATGCTGATCGGAAGTACGACCCCCAGCCAACAGCGACCCGCTGCCACGCCTGGGCGGCCGCGCGAAGCGAACCCGCAGCCGACATGAGGGCGTCTTGACCTGCGGAGTCCGCGGTCAGCTGCCGGTGCGTGTGCTCGACCAACCGCGCTGCGAAGAGGTGAGCGAGCGCGGTGTGGTTGGCCGTCAGAGAGAGTTCGGTGAAGGTGACATCGGGAACGCGGAGCGTTGCCTGTCGCACGGTGTGGGCTCCGAGCCACTCCGTTCCGGCCGTGACGGCGGCCAGGGCTTCGTACTGCGGCTCACCGGGCCGCACCGGAGACGGCGGAGAGATCACGGCGGTGGGCAGGTTGGGGAGGCCGGGAGCGGGTGTGACAGGCCGCGGGGACCTTAGCTGACGGTGGATGCCGATCGCGGCCTGTTCGATCAAGGTGGCCGGCTCGGCCAGACGGCGTTCCAGCGGGTGGCCCCGGGTCTCGCGAGGATCCGGCGGGCACAGGAGACCGAGCCGAGCAGCGACCCGTCCGGCAGTGCTGGCGAGCTCGGAGACCTCTGCGATCACATGACGGGCGACGGTGGGGCTGTCCAGGTAGGCGGCGTAGGGACTGCGGTGTTGGCCGTCCGGGCCATGATGGCTGTTGAGCAGGTCACTGCCGAGCGCCAGCATCCGCGTTGCATCGGCAAGGTGCCGGGCCACCGGGTCCGGCTCGGGCCTGGCGTAGCGCGCTTCGAACCGAAGTACGCGCCCGAGGGTTTCCAGGTTGCCCTGGAGGCGGGCGACGTCGCCCTCGGCGATGCCGAGCGGGTCGTGTGCGAGGGGGCCGAAGCGCCGGGAGTAGTTGTGCAGCAGGCGGCACGTACCCGCCAGCGCCTCGGTGCGTGCGGCGTGCTGCCCAGGCGTGCTTCGGGTGGCGGCCTCGGCGAGAGCCGCAAGGGCGTACTGAAGCCTCAGGAAAGCCAGCTCGGTGAAGTCGCCCCAGGTCGGGTCCGAGGTCATTCGGAGGCCTCTCCGACTGGCAGGGCGTTCCGCAGTGCGGTCGCCGTGTCGCGGGTGCGAAGGGCAGCGGTGTGGCGGTCTCGCGTCTGCCGGAGCTCCGTGGAACGGCGGGCGAGCTCGTCGAGCTCGTCAGCGATCTCCTCCAGGTGCCGCACCAGGAAGGCAGCTTCACGGTAATTCGGCTGATCGAAGCTTTCCCTCGGAGAAGTGGGCAGTGGCAGGTAGGAGGCTGCCTCGATGGCATAGGCGGCGGCGGACAGGGCCCCGATCTGGTCATACCGGTCGTCGGTCACCGCCAGATCGGCGAGCGTGTGCGCCACAGTGGTCGCAACTTGCAGGACCTCGGCAGCAACCTGCTCGACGTCGGGTGACGGCAGGGGATTCGAATTCACCATCTGACCTTCCGGTTTGGCCGTTTCGTTCTTTCGAACTGACATCCTTCAGCGCTGGCGTGGCTTGCGCCCGGACTGCGCCACCGAAGCCGTCCTCGGGTGCGCTGCCTGTTCTCCGGCGGGAGTGCTGCGCCTCACCTGGCCGGCGCCGCCGGAGCGCAGCCGAGCTGCGGCTGACGACACCTCCCAGCCGGGCCCGGGCTTCCGAAGAGCACGACCCAGCGCCACCAGGCCGGGGACGTCGACCTCGGTGCCCGTCTGCGCCGGAGACGTGTCCCGGCCGAGGTCGCTGCCCAGGGCGAGCAGCGCCCCTGCGGTGGGAAGGCTCCCGTGGCTCCGCGCGAAGGTGGAGTAGGTGCCCGCCGCGTTGCCGAGTGCCAGGAGGGCCTCCGCGCTCGGGAGGGCGGTCCGGCCGCGTAGGAGGCGGTCGGCCGCGAGCTGGGCGAGCCGTGCGATCGTCTCGCACGCGCGGATCGAGACCTGGCGAAGGAAGTCGGAGATGCGGTGGTCGCGGAAGAGGCGGTCGGCGTGCTCGCCCGCCCGTGTCGCCAGGGTCCGCCACAGGCGGTCGACCGCCTCGCGGACCGTCCGAATCTGCTGCCACTCGGGTACGCCGCTGAGAGCCGGAGCATGCCGGTCGGCACCGCGCAGTGCGGCGTTGACGGCATCCGCCTGCTGCTGGGCAGCTCCGTGGGCCCGCGTCCCAACGGGTGCTTCGCCTCCGTACGGGAGCGCGGCGACGGATTGCCAACGGACCTGGAGCGCCTGCACATCGGCCTCGAGGACCGCTCGCAGGTCGTCGGCCGTACCGCGCTCCGCGGGCACGGCTTCCCTCCAGGCCGCGGCCACGTCACCGAGCTGCGCCTTGAGATCCGGGATGCCGCTGTCTGCCACCTCCGACCGGGCCTTGGCCGGCTCGGGAGCCCCCTCGCCGACCCACAAGGGCAGCTCATCCATCCGAAACGACAAGTCCATGGGCTCGGAAGGAATGCGCACTTCACCACCGGCTTCCGAAACGGGTCGATTCGCTGTCAATCCGGCAGCAGCGGCATCCGACTCAGCCAGTTCGTCCCAGATCTTTTGGTCGATCATTGACGGCACCCCAAGTGCGATGTCTTCTTGCTCGGGTGGATTCAGTGAGTGCATTCTCCACCTCCCATGGAAATGAACCACGTGACTGTTGATCTGCATCGAGGATGCAGCGCCCCCGCCGAACAGATCCCCTCCTGCTGCGCGGACCGCACCTGGTCTAGCACACGGCTGTCCTCCCGCACCGACCGACGCGACCAGGAATTTTCGCCATCTCTCAGCCGGCTGCCGTCGCCTCCAGGTCCCGCGTCAAACCGTCACCACGTGGTTCACACCATGGGCTGACGATTGTCGAACAAGCGTGGCGCCGAGGTGGAGCAGCCGTGATCTGATGGAAGGTGTCGGCGATCATCGACAAGGAGGGATCGTGCTCCCCAGGACATCCTTCGGCTCAACACCGGCAAGCGTCCCGACCCGGTCGTCGGCCGACATCGGCGTTCCACCCGACATGGAGTTCGCAGCGCTCCCCGATGACTATGCTCCGGCGGTCCGGGGCATTCGCGCCGCGGTGGAATCCGGGGACCACGCGAAGGCAGCCCGCTTGGCGGACGAACTTCTGCGGCACGTTTCCATGGACCGCGGCTCCCTGCATCCCGCGACACTCAGGGCTCTTGAAGTGCGCGCGCACGTCGCGGTTTGCTGCAGCGCCTACGAGCAGGCGGCCGAGCTGTATTCGGCGGCAGCAGCCGGCTGGGCAGGACGCGGGTCGCCGTCACGGCTTCCGGCTGCCCGTAACGCCGACCTCTGCCGACTGTTGGCGGCGGATGCCGCGGCGGCCGGGGGACCGATCCGCGTCGCGAGCGCCCCGCGCCGGCGGGCGCGGGCGGAACGGTTTCCGCTTCGGCGCAGCCTGACGCCGGTCGTTCTCACCGCGATTCTCGTCGTCGGCTCGGCGTTCACGGGCGACGAGCGCCGCGCAGACTCTGCCACCTTGCAGGCGGTGTCGAGCCCCGGGACTCCAACGGCCCCGGTACTCATCGCGGCGCTCGATCACGAGCGGGAACGAACAGCGCCGACTTTGCCTTCGCCGCCCGCCCCCTCTGCGGTGCCGGCTTCACCTTCGGTCGCGCCCGACGTCGCGACGGACCCGACCGACGACACCGCGTCCGAGGATCTCGGCGCAGCGCCTCGCTCACGTACGCATCCAGTTCCTGCACCAAGGCCTCGGACTCCGGAGCAGCAGCACCCTGACCCCGCTGCGCCGCCGTCTGCGCCTTCGCGCGTCACTCCCCCGTTCCGTCAGGGCGAGGCCCTTCCGGACCCCCTTCGCACCGGCTGGCTGACACGGCTGTGCGCCGACCTGCAGGCCCGGATCGGCCGTCTTCCTGACACGATGCGGGAACTGTGCCACGGAGCGCAGGAAGGCTGACCGGCTCGACCTCGCAACAGCGGCCGACCGAAAGCCGAATCCCGTCCGATCCTCGAGTCCCTCAACCGCCCGTCCTGACACCACCAGCACTCCGTGTGACGTCGCGACCTTCGTGCCGAGAGCCGCTGCCGTCGTGGCTGCGGCGTGCCGAAGCTTGGTGGCGTCCGCGCCAGTTCGACCAGTGCGGGAGGGCGTTCAGGGTGGTGATCGGCGGGCTGAACAGTGCGTCGATGAGGCAGTGGATCTCCGGGACGATCAGGTCGACGGGTCTCCGCTTCGGGCCTGGCCGTTCGGATCCGCACGTCAGGTCGGCCTCGCGTCGTCAGCTACCGCGGCGGGGAACGCGTCGCGTGGGTGTGGCCCTGCTTCGTTGACTGTTCTGTGTGGCGCCTTGTCACACCAGCGCCGCGCCGCCGTCCACCGCGAGCGTGGTGCCGGTGACGTAGGCGTTGGACAAGGCGAAGAGATAGGCCGCCGCGGCTTCCTCGGCGGTGCCGACACGCCGCGTGAGCAGCTCGGACCCGGCGCCCTGGAGGAAGGCCTCCGGGTCCGGGACGCTGTCGTCCCACAGCTCCGTGCGGATCACACCGGGCTGGACCACGTTGACGCGCAGAGGGGCGAGTTCGACGGCGAGTGCCCGGGACAGGGCCTCGATGCCGCCGGTGATCCCCGCCGTGAGCGCGGTTCCGGACAGGGGGCGGATCGCGAGGACGCCGGAGCTGAAAGTGATCGAGCCGCCGTCGCGCAGTCGCGGTGCGGCGTACTTGGCGGAGAGGAAGGCGCCCCAGAACCGGCGCTCGAAGACGGCCCTGGCCTCCTGCGGGGTGGTGTCGACCAACGGCTTGATCAGCAGGGATTCGCCCGCGGTGTAGACGAGGTGGTCGAACTCCCCGACCTCCTCGAAGAACGCGGCGATGGCGTTGCCGTCTGCGACGTCCAGGCGGCGGCCTTCGGCCGGCTCGCCCAACCGCTTCGTCGCGGCGTCCACGCGGTCCTGATTGCTGGAGGCGACCACGACGGCCGCGCCGGCCGCAGCGGTCTGTTGGGCTACTGCGAAGCCGATGCCGGAGGTTCCACCGATGATCACGATCTTCTTGCCAGCCAGAGACATGGGATGGGGATCCATTCCTTCGTCGATGCGGCGCCGGGGTTCGGCAACCGCCATGGCAAGAACGTACGCCCGCACATCGAGACGATGAATGACTCAAGATCTCGATTCCCTGTCATATCGTCTCGCCGCACAGGCACTAGAGTGCCGCTATGGACATCCTGAGCGACACCCTCGACGTCCTGCGCACGGGACGCCCGATGGTCACCCGCACCGACGCGCACGCCCCGTGGGCCCTGAAGTTCCAACCCATCTCAGGAGCCGGATTCCACGTGGTCGTGGAAGGACACTGCTACCTGCTGCCACCGCACGGCCAACCGCTCGCGCTCGGACCCGGCGACATCGTCTTCCTGCAGCGCGGCAGCGGACACACCCTGTGCGACGTGCCGGACCGCGATCCGGTGGACTTCGTACCGGAACGCGTGGACCGTTCCTCGCCGATCGGCCAGGTCACCGTGGACGGACCAGGGCCGCACACGGTGCTGGTGTGCGGCGCCTACGCGATCGACGTCGAGCGCCCGCATCCGCTGTTCAGCGATCTACCGGAGGTCATCCACCTCCCCGCGGTTCCCGGCCGCCACCCGGTGCTGCGCTCGGCGGTCGATCAGCTGTGCGCCGAGTTCCACACGCCGCAGCCGGGCTCGGACGCGGTCGTCACGGCACTCATCGACCTGCTGCTGCTGTACATCCTCCGGTCGTGGTACGCCGAACTACCGAAGGAGCGGACCCGGGGTTGGGCGGCCGCGCTGTCCGACCCGGCAGTCGCCCCGGCTCTGAAGGCGATCCACGACGATCCCGGCCATCCCTGGACCGTGGAGTCGCTGGGCACCTGCGCCGGGCTGTCCCGGGCGGCGTTCTCGCGCCGGTTCACCTCGGTGGTCGGCGAGCCGCCGATGACCTACCTGGCCAACTGGCGGATGGCCACCGCGGCGCGGTTGCTGCACCGATCGCCGAACCCCCTGAGCACGATCGCGCAGCACACGGGGTACACGTCGGAGTTCGCCTTCGCCAAAGCTTTCAAACGACACTTCGGATCGCCGCCGGGGGCCTACCGCAAGCAGGTCAGGACGGCGGGCGACTAGTAGTACTTCGTTAGGTTGATTTGATCTTGGTGGCTGTGGCGGTGCATGCTGCAGCCTGTGGATCTTGGTGAGGTGGAACGGCTTCGCGGGGACCTCGGTGACTTCGTGGCCGAGGTCTTCATCCCTTGCGCGTAAGGACCAGCGTCGGCAAGGGGACTGCTACCTGCGTGGGCTGATGCTGGACGGGCGGCGAAAGTCGATCCAGCCGATGGCCGAACGGCTGCCGGACGGGAACATGCAGGCCTTGCAGCAGTTCGTCAGCCAGTCGCCGTGGGACCACGCGCCCGTGCTGCGGCAGATCGCCGGGAAGATGACCTCCGCCCTCGGGCCGGAGGCGTGGGTGATCGACGACACCTCGTTCCCGAAGTCCGGCGACCAGTCGGTGGCAACCTCTCGGCAGTATTGCGGAGCACTGGGAAAGCGCTCGCTGTGCCAGGTCGGGGTCAGCGTCCACGCCGTCACCGACCAGGCTTCCAGCCCCCTGTCCTGGCGGCTGTTCGTGCCGCCGGACTGGGACGACCGCAACGACGACCGCAGGCGACGCACCGGCCTGCCGACGCAGGTCGGCCATGTCGAGAAATGGCGGCTGGCGATCGAGACTCTCGAAGAGCTGATCTCCTGGGGACTTGCCCCGCAGGTCGTGGTCGCCGACGCGGGCTACGGTCAGTCGGCGGCGTTCCGTCATGCCCTGCGCTCCCGGGATCTGGACTACATCGTGGCGGTGCGCGGGGACGAGACCGCGCACCGCCACGATGCGGAGCCCGAGGCGCCCGCCTACCGCGGCGCCGGGCGCAGGACACTTCCCCGCTACCGCACCGACTCCGTCGCCCTGTATGAGCTTGCCGCCGCTGGCGGGCGCAGGGCGTTTCGGCAGGTCACCTGGCGCCAGGGCAGCCGCGGAGCGATGCGCTCGCGGTTCCGTGTCCTCCAGGTGCGGCCCGCGGGGAAGATCCCGCGGGCGCTCGCCGCCGCCGACGCCGGCGGAAGCGCCGCCTGGAACGGCATCCTGCCGTCCGAGACCCTGCTCGCCGAATGGCCACCGGACGCAAGCGCACCTACCGACTACTGGCTCACCAGCCTGCCGCCCGACACCGCGATCCGCCGCCTCGTGCGCCTGGCCAAGATCCGCTGGCGCATCGAGCACGACTACCGCGAGATGAAGCACGGCCTGGGCCTGGACCACTTCGAGGGCCGCACCTGGCGAGGCTGGCACCACCACGTCACCCTCGTCACCGCCGCCCACGCCTTCCTCACCCTCCGGCGCCTCGACCCAAAAGTCGAGGCGCCGGCCTGACCTTCTACCGAGTCCTCGACGCCATCCAGGACCTCATTCGGGCCTGGACCGGCGAATGCCCCACCTGCCACCGAGAGTTACCCACCACACGC